>NZ_AKXJ01000001.1:0-970668 GCF_000276645.1 Pseudoalteromonas sp. NJ631 | reverse complement strand
AACAGCCGAAGGGTCGGCCCCGGTCAATGATAGTGTGGATTACCCATGTGAAAGTGGAACATCCTACTTCGTAGCGAGCTAGGGCCAAATAAGAGAAACCCGTTGCAGCAATGCAACGGGTTTTTTTGCTATTTGAGGTATAGAAAATTAGAAAATCTCGCGAGGTAAACTCGCTCCTACCACCGAATACACAGCATTGTGGGAGTGCACGCATCCATGCTGTTCATTTCCTAAGTTGCTAAACTGCGGTTCTGAACTTGATTATGAAAAGACGACAGTTTTATTGCCGTTAATGAAAAGCTTATGCTCGCAGGCTAATTGTAACGCGTTACAAAATACTGTTTTTTCAATGTCTCTACCGATTTTTGCCATTTCTTCAGCATTTTGAGCATGGCTAACTTGCGTGACATTTTGGGCAATAATAGGCCCTTCATCTAATTCATCATTAACAAAGTGAGCTGTTGCTCCGATAATTTTTACACCACGCTCAAATGCCTGGTGGTAAGGTTTTGCACCGATAAAGGCAGGTAAGAATGAGTGGTGAATATTGATAATTTTCCCGTCAAAGCATGAGACAAATTCCGGTGTTAAGATCCGCATATACTTTGCCAAGCCAACAATATCAGGATCATATTGTTCGATTAAATCGGCCATTGCACTGTCGTGTTCTGCTCTACTCAGCCCTTCATGTGATACTAGATGAAAAGGAATACCAAAGCCTTTAACGAGGGGCTCCAACGTATCATAGTTTGCGATAACTGCTTGTACTTCAATATTGAATGCTTGTTCGTATTGTTTAAGCAACACGCCGCCTAAGCAGTGCGCTTCTTTCGTCGCAAGTAGCACTACTTTTGTTCGTTCTTGCCCGTATAGGTTTAACTTGGCGCCAGTTGGTAATGACTGACGAAGTTGTGCCAGAAAGTTATCACTGGGTGTGCCTGTGAGCTCTGTACGCATAAAGAAGCGCTGTCCTTCTTTATCTACAAACTCATTATTGCGCGTGATGTTTAGGTCGTGCACATGACAAAGGCTAGTGATCTTCGCGATCAGTCCTATGTCATCTTTACACTCTGTTGTTAGTATGTAGCTCATTTCCTCACTCCAATTCGTCTAAGCGAACTTTCAGAATACTGCGAATTGGCAGTGAGATAAATGCCTACCGACAAAAAACTTTGGTCAATTTTATTTGACCACGACAACTAAAATGTCACGTCTTAAAAAAAGCACTAAGTGTTGAGAAAGTTCACTTCAAAATACGTGATCAACCTTTTTAAGGTTGGTATTACTGTGGTGACTAATCGTGAATTCGTTTGCAACTTTTTGTTGCTTTTACTACCTCAGGGATATTAGATGAGAACTTTTACATTCTGCCTCTATATATTACTACTTTGTGGTTTTTTATCTGCATGCAATGACGCTAATCCAGGAAAAAATGAACAAAACACTAAAATAAGTTATAAAGTGGTCACAACTTATACTGGGGCTGGGTCGATAGTTCCTGAGAGTCTAATTATAGAACCGGGTTCCTCTGCCACCTTTGAGTTACAGCCTGACGAAGGGTATTACCTTGCAGATGCTACGGGGTGTCACGGTCTTTTGGACAAGGAGAAACTTGATTATCATGTCAATAATGTGAATGAAAGTTGCAGTATTGAAGTTTCATTCAAACCTTTAAAGTTATCTATAAAAACAAATCTTCCAGAAGGTGCAAGCTTGACGCTGGATAAATCTGACTACTTTTACGGTGATAGTCTTTCTGCTCAACTGATATTGGATGCTAGTCATAAAGTAGAGAGTATAACTGGCTGTCAAGGTCAATTAGTCGGAGAGTATTATCAAGTAGCTAAACTTGTAGAAAGTTGCGAAATATCACTCAAAACCTTAACACCAAAACGAACGTTTACTGATGAAAAAAGCGGTCAGCAACTTCAAGTTAAGGTTCTAGATAATGCTGGGGTTATTGCTACAAGCAGCCAAGGAATTATCTCAAAAGATGAACCGAACTTGCCTGCGATGAGTAACGATATTGTACTGCCATTCCAGTTACTTGCGATAGATATTGCAACAACACCGGGTGCAGATGTCTTAGTTGAACTAACTTACCCAAGTGCAGTTCCAGAGCAATCTCGTTACATTAAGAGTGATGGGGAAGCGTGGTATTTTATGCCTACCGAATTCGCCCAGCTTGCTGCTGATAAACGTAGTATTGTTTTACATCTTCAAGATGGTGGTTATGGTGATACTGATGGAGTCGCCAATGGCATAATTAAAGATCCTGGGGGGATAGCAGAATTACAAAAAATAATAGTACAAGGCATTGCTCATGAAGGTGGTAGTATTTCACCTAACACACAAACTGTTAGCTATGGCGACTCAACGATTTTCACGCTTACGCCTGATGAGGGCTTTGGGATAAATGATGTTACAGGATGTAGTGGTACTCTGACGGGCAACACCTACACTACCGGTATGGTTACTTCTGCTTGCCAAGTCAGCGCTAGCTTTAGTCCGCACACTTTCAACGTAAATGCTAGTGCAGGTGAGGGTGGTGGTATTTCACCCAGCACACAAACGGTAAGCTATAGTGATAGAGCCACTTTTACTCTTGTGGTAAATGAAGGCTATGAGATAAGTGAAGTAACAGGATGCAACGGCACACTTACTGACAACACCTACACCACTGGCGTGATAACGTCAGCTTGCCAAGTCAATGCTAGTTTTAGTCAACAAACTTTTATTGTGGATGCTAGTGCAGGTGAGGGCGGTGGTATTTCACCCAGCGCACAAACGGTAAGCTATGGTGATAGCGCTATCTTTACATTAACACCGGATCAAGGTTATGAGATAAGCGGAGTTACTGGGTGTAATGGTACACTTGTTGGCAACACTTACATCACTGGTACCATTACTTCTGCTTGCCAAGTCAGTGTAAGTTTTAACCAAAAATCCTTTACTGTGGATGCGAATGCTGGTGAAGGCGGTATCATTTCACCTAGCACGCAAACGGTAGCTTATGGTGGTACCGTCAGCTTTACCCTCATTCCTAGTGAGGGCTTTGAAATTAGTGAAGCGAGTGGTTGCTCAGGAAGCCTTAATAATTACGTTTATTCTACGGGAGAAATTCGAGAGCCTTGCTTCGTCCAAGCTGAGTTTTCTCAGATAAAACCAGAGCTTTCAGTTGATGCTGGTGAAGATATAGTGGGTGTGTCGGGTAATACTGTAAATTTAAGACCTTCCGTAGATACACAAAGTAAAATTAAAGCTGTTAGGTGGCAACAAGTAAGTGGCCCCACAGTAGCGATTGAAAACGTTAATAGTTTAGAGACATTGGTTGAGCTACCTTCTTTACCATTCTATGGATATGCTGAGTTAGAAATCACTGTTAGTGATGATTCGGGAAATGAAGCCAGAGATAGAGTAAAAGTTGAAGTAACTCAAAATATTGAAGTCCCTATTCTGATTGATGATTTAACTGTTACAAACGTTGCTGTATTTCATACTGAAAACCCAGGTATTCGAATCAGCACAGGCGAATTCGATGAAAATTCAAAAGCAGCTTTCTTTGAAAAAATAAGAATAGAGAAAGATAAGCTTTATTACGTCACTGTATCTGGGAGTATCAACAACTCGGAAAGTCAAAACGCTGTGGAGTATGGTTTAGTTTTCAACCACGATATACTCGATAATGGTATGGCTATCTCGCTTCTCTCTGACATTATCTACCAAGCGGTCGCTCAAGATATTAGAAATAACAACCTAAATGAGCAACTATCACACTTTGCAAATATTCTAATCAATGATCTAAATAGCGATGGTACTATATCTTATCGTGATATCTCCTACTTTCATAAAGATCTAGAAAGTACTTTCATGGGGGAAAGTAAGTACCTTTTAAGTGATTATAAAAACAAAGCCAACTACCTTGAAAAGCTTAATTTCGTTTTCAAGCAGCTTGAAAGCAAACTAGTTATTAGTAATGATAGCTATTTTAATGTAGGCGATAAAATATATCCAAATTTAACAGAAAAGCCCCTTGGCACCAGTGTCAGAATTTCTTTAAACAACTCAGATTTTGTGAATGCTAATGAAGGCCTACAGCTACAACAAAGCGGCATTAATAAAGTATCAATATCATTGTCTACAGAGAGCGGGGTTTTCTATAAAACTGATAGACAGCTAACCGTCCTTGAGCAAGAAGCTGTAGAAGTAGCAACCATTGTTGCTGATCAGGACAATACGTTGCACCTTGTTGATAATACTAACACTAGCTCAGAAGTTTATTTCCCCGTCGGCTCATCTGGAGGAGACCTTACGATATCAGCAAAGCTAAGCTCTGCAGAAAGCACTCATGGTGTTAATGGAGTACTAAAGAGTGATATATTAACTTTAGAGCCCTCCGGTACGACCTTCGATATACCTGTCACGATAAAACTAGCGTATCGCGGTGATATTGATCCTGAAAGCATTATAGCGACACGAATATCACAAGGAAATGTTATTGAAAGCATAAAACCAATATATGTAGACACTTCTTCTAAACATGCATATTTTCAGACCACACACTTTACCGATTTCATACTTGAAAAAGACATTTTTGGAAAAAGTGAATCCGAAGAGGTAATCCATAACCTTGAGTTAATGGTAAAGGATGCATGTGATAATAAAAATTATAGCAGCCTTACAAAAGAAGATTGTGAAAGGCTTTACAACCTCAATGATGACGAATGGGTAGAAATTTTAAACCTAAATGGAAAAAGCAATAAAGAATCAGAAATTACAATTTTTGATATCTACTCATCGTGGTATTTAGGAAAATCAATTTATAACGATCTAATTGCAATAACAGATGGTAACACAGGTGCATACTACACATATTTAGCAGATTCATTTGATCAGTTTAAAGAAGAGGAAATTTATACCAATACTTTAGCCAACCAATATAAAAAACTTGCTGAAGCCGGTTTTTCATTCACGGGCTTTATAGACGATGCGGAGTTAGTTGTAGAAGCCGCTGAATTCGGCTTCGATTTTTTCGATGTCAGTACGCTTAGTAATATTACTAGAGCAACAGGACTAATAAATGGCGCTACTGGTATATTACCTACAGACTTTGTGTCTTGGTATCTAGAAGCCGTAATCACCAAACCGATAAAGGAAATTGAGGAGGTAAGTGACAAAATTCTAGGATTCCAAATAGAGAGGTACGCGTCATTAAGAAATAACGGGGGATTCAACTTTGAAGAATTTATTAGTGCAGTACAAACGACTCTCAATGATGATAATGGTGATGTACTTTATAACGGTTATGGTATACAAGATGGTTTTCTTACTAACTCTAGAAGTCAAATTCCTCCTGGGTTAATTACTGAACCAGAGGAAGTTAGGGCTTTTTGGGTCAACCTTGATCTGTTCTTACAACGATATGAACTATATAAATTAGCAGTTTCTGGTCAGGAGCCAACTGGCAACCTAAAACAAACTTTCAGTGACCCACAAATTTTAGCTGAAGATGGAAGAATGCTAGATATTATCTTAAGCGCTGATAAACACATACGAAAAATTAACGACGAATCTGTAAACATTGCTGATTTTAAAGTCTTCAATACATCTCATGAGTTTGGGCTTTTCACTAAGAAAACAGAAATCAAAGTCTCAAATAGTGAAATTAAAGAATTAGACTCCATAAAGTTTTCGCTGTTATTAGACGAAGTTTCGAGCGTTGAAGCTGATGAGTTAATTGTCAATATAGAAACTGAATCCAAAAATAAAGTGTTACTTGCTTGTGTCAGCTCAGATAATTCAACAATTACATGTAATGGTGAGCATAACGTCTCTCCTGAGTTTCAAGTCTATGATTATAAACTGTCGATCGAGACGGAGAATAACAAACTTGAAGATGAAAAGTTTAAGGTAAGCTTTATTCAAAACCAGTCAAATATTCCTCCTTATGCAGCAATAATCAGCCCGGTTAGTAACAAGCTTACTTCTGGAGAAAATGTTTCTTTGCCAGCACATTACAATGACCCCGATGGTTATATTCAGAGTCGGCGTTGGTATGTTAAGATGGGTGAGCAATATTTACCATTTAGCGTATCTGATAGTATGGCAACCTTCACTATTCCAGAAACCGATGAAGAGAAAATACTCACGGTCTATCTAGAAGTAAGAGATAACGAGGGTGCTAGAACAAGTGATCAGATTTATTTCAGAGTTTATCCAAAACAGCAGGGTAATATATCCAAATTTAGTTCTTCATGGTTGAATGGGAAAACCTTGTACAATGTTTATTTTTCAGGAAATGACAAATCGTTTCAGCTAACAGAGATTACCTTTAGTGACAGAGAGGCTCGCGCTGTAGTAAATGGAAGAACCTTCACCCTAGAATACACAATCGTTGATGGTTTCATCAGAATTGATGATGGATCCGATGTTGATTACATAGGCATTTATCGCTCAGAGCCAGACAAGTTGTTGTTATGTTGGGGAAGAGATGCATTCAATAATTGTTCTGGTGAGGCAGAAGAGTACTTCTTTTATGACAGAGAATTAGCAAGACAATATATACAAGCCGCGCCAGGCAGGCATAAATATTCTGTTTTTGCCGGCAATAATAGGCTTGCTAATCATAATGAGTGGCTTACTCCGCTAGAGCACGGATATAAAAAAATTGGTGATACCGATTCAGCATCAGCCAGAAAGTTTTATGGTTCTTATAGATATTACGTCATCATGGTCGAAGACAATGAGTATGCCCACATTGATGCAGTTAAGGATCACAATGGAAACTTGTATCAAACTTACATTACAAGCAACGTATTGAACCACCAAAACCTAGCGAATGGTGTTGATGGCAACTATGCAGAACTGGGTTACTACGGTAAGTCTTATATGGTCATCGAAGTCAATGATGACACGCGCTTTATCAAGGTTTACCCCCATTAGCCAATGGCTTAAACGAACTAGTAAGCCAGGCTCAATTATTAAAGATTGAGTCTGGCTTTAATACCAATAGCGTTAATTAATTGACCAATTTTGAACTAAGAAAAGCAAGTTAAACACCGCTATCGCGTCCTGCCAACGCTCTGCCAAAAATTACCATTATTCTGGAAAACTAGAGCAAAAGTAGCACTGGACTTGCTATTTTGCACTCAGAAATAGGCTTGTTAATGTAGCAGTTTTGCAAGCTATGAAGTTCTTCTATTCGTCTGACTCCTCGGTGATTATAGGTTTGTTGTTTAGCCTTAGATAAATCTGTGTATTTTTTATGCGGAATATTTTTCCAAAAATTAAGTAATGCCTCGCTACTATCATGCGAAACCGTTACATCAATTTTAGATGATGCTATTTTCGCTTGTTGAATATCTCCTCTAATTAACGCACTAAGCACCTTTACCTTATTTATATCATTTGAAAAACGAGTCTGTTCAGCTGAACTTCGTATAAACTCTTCAGCAGCTATAAAGCTTTCTTCAAGTTGTTTATACTCTTTTTTTGACAACTGTATAGTTAACTTGTGCATGATTGCGTCCCAGGTCGTTTTATTTCCCTTAGGATATATCTGCGAAAATACATCTACTGATTTCGAGTTATATTTTTTTGCTTGTTCCAGCTCTCCAATATTTGCATGAACAAAACCTAACCAGAAATATCTATGACCAGTTCGACTATGAAGCTCTCCCGATGATAATAAATCAATTTTTAAAGCGGAGTTTAGCGTATTAATAGCTTGCTCGTGTCTTTTTAAATAAAATTGAGCAATGGCGAGATTACCTAGAATACTAGCTACATTGGGGTTGTTTTTACCTAGCACCTTTTTGGCGGTTGTAGCTGCTTTCAATAAATAGTGCTCTGATTGCTCAAAGTCTCCTCGTAGGCGTGAGGCTATCCCGATGTCATTCCATAAAAATGCCAGTTGTTCATGGTCCTCACCATAACTTTCTAAAAAAATGGACTCGCTAGACTTGTAATACTCGATCGCGAGTTCGAAATGATCCTGCATTTCTTCTATAAAGCCGATGTTTCTGTATGCATTACCGGTGGAAGGGTGCTGCTCACCGAGTACCTTTTTGGTAATGTTAAGGTGCTTTTTATATATCTTACTGGCCTTTTCAAGCTCACCTAAGCTACTTAGAATGTTGCCATGAGTATTGTAAACATCAAGTAGGCCAATATGGTCAGCAGGGTAGGTGGCTTCTGCTAGTTTAGAAGCTTTTTGTATTTCTTGCAGTGCTTCTTGAAACATGCTCTGCTCATCGTAAGCTATGGCTTTTTTTACTGATGCTTGAATGAGCTGTCTTTGTTGGTTTGCGGTGCTTGGAACTAGGTTTGCAAGTTTATCTAGCGTTTCAACGGCTTCTTTATTGTTGCCTCGCTTTAATTGAATCGCACTTCTAATGATGATTTTTTCTATCCACTCTTCACTACCATGCCTTAGAGTGAGTTTGCTTAATAGCTCATCAGCTTGGTCATAAGCACCTTGATAGAACATGGTTTCTGCCAAGGGTATAATGAGCTTGTTGCTATCTATATCTGACTCTAACAGCATTCGTGCCCTTTCATAATCTCCGAGTGATAATAGTGCGCGAGAGATAATTTCTTTAATTTCTATTCTGGCGTCGTTCTGCTTAGGTAATTGAGTGTCTAAATTAGCGCTACCAGAATATAGAAGCTGTGCATAATCAGGCTTTTCTCCGTTGTAATATCTCGGATCTGCGGCATAAAAGACATCTTTTAAGTAGTTAACAATTGCCGACTTTTGCTGATACTGTTCATTTAAGTGTTGGTTTTTAACAAACAGTGCTGCGGTCATTGTGATGATTGCAAGTACTGCTACAGATAAAAGTGAGGTAAGAAATGGCTGACGGTAGAATCGTTTTTGCAACCTATAAAGAATTGTATTTTTTTTGGTTGTAGCTGATAAAGGCTTTTTTTCATAAACTGCATGAAGATCGGCCTGCAATAAGGCAATTGAACTATATCTTACTGATAAGGCCGCTGAAGTTGCTCTGTCTAATACTGCAAGTAAATCAGCATTAACTTTAGCCCTATTAGTTTCCGAATTTAATCGTTTTTTTAAGATCTTGCCCAAACTATACACATCACTTTGCGTGGTTAATGGCTCTCCAGCAAGCTGCTCTGGGCTGGCGTAGTCTCTACTTAGCCCATTGATATATGCTGAATAGGTTGCGTTACTTTGCTCGCTTAGCGTATGAGCTACGCCAAAGTCCACCAGTTTTGGCTCACCCAGCTTATCCACCAAGATATTATCGGGCTTTAAATCACCATGAATAATTCGATTTTGGTGAGAGTAGCTTACTGCATCACATACTTTAATCAGTAGCTTCAGCATTTCATCATTAGTCGCAGTTGCACAAAACTGCTGTAAGGGGTCGCCTTCTATGTATTCCATGATTAGGTAAATTAGGCCACTTTCTGTTGTGCCAACGTCGTACACTTTAGCAATATTGGGGTGGTTTAAGCGGGCCAAATATTGCGCTTCTTTAAACGCGAGTTCTTTTGAGGTTAACAAAGTGATTGATGGCGCAATAATTTTAATGGCGACTTGTTGTTCTAGTTGGCCGTCGCAGCGCTCAGCAAGATACACCACTCCCATACCGCCCGAGCCCAGTAGCGTTTTGAGTTTAAAGTGTTGGATCTGTTCACCGGTGAGTGAAAGCAAATCTTTATCTGTATCTAAAGTATCTACTTGAGCCGCAATGATATTGCTAAACAAAGTTTGCTGCACATTTTGTTCATGTGCTGAGATTAATGCCGTTACTTCATCTCTCAGTTGTGGCGACAATTCGGCTATGCTATTTAAACCCGCGGTCAGGTTTTGAGAATAATTGTCAAGTAAGTGATCAAATACGCTGAGCGCATCATTAAAAGTCATAGGGCTTCCTTTATTATTTTACGCATTTACCCTGATAAAGGCTTTTGCGGCTTTGAGCTCTCTATAAACAGTCGCTGTTGAAATATTAAGTTGTTGAGCCAATTGCTCAGGCTCGAGGCCCAAAAAATAATGCTGTGAAAAAATATCTGCTTTTGTTGGGTGTTGTTTCGCAAGTAGTGAAAGGGCACTATCTAGTGCTAGATATTGATCAGGAGGTGCCTCTGTAGCTTCTTCAATCCAATAATTAGGTGGTGTTCTCTTTTGTGCTTTTAATTTTCGAATTTCATCTCGTAGCATATTACGTACAAAAAGGCTTAAGTAGCGATTAAAGTGTGTCTTATGCTCAATGCCATAGCTTGGAGGGATCAATTCCATTAAGGATTGGTGCAAAAGACAGGTAGTATTAGGTAAATGGCTCAGGATGAATGTCGCGTCCACTTGTTTCTTATGTGCTTCAAGGTGCAAACTACACACGGTTTTTAAGTGATTATAAACTAAAGCTTTAAGCTTTTTTTCACTTTCTTTGCAGCCTCTTTGCCAGTCGGCCAGTAGTGCAATAATATCCATACGCATTCCCTATCTTGTTATTACTTTAATTATCCTAGCAACAAATAGGTATCAAATGTAATTAATTTCTAACTGGGTGAGAAAATCTCATTGTTTTTTCGTTAGGACGACTTTTGTCAGGCTGTTCTACAGTGAAGCTATCACTTAGGTGTAACTGCATCGCAATGAAAACACGTAAAGAACCGTGTTGCGTTACTTTAAAGGACCGAGGAAGGATATCCATGAAAAATAAATTTACGTTGAGTTGTATTGCCTTGAGTTTGCTATTGGCGGGTTGTGGCTCTGATGATTCATCTTCAGACATTCCAAATAATGATAATTCAGGAGATAAAACCACTGATACTGATAAGGTGCCAGTGATAGCAAACATTTCGGATGTTACAGTCGATGAAAAGGCGACAGCAACAATTACAGCAGATGTTGAAGATGAAGGTGAGGTGACTTTTGTTTGGGAACAAATCAGCGGCCCTGATTTGGCCTTAGAGGGGGCGAATAGTAATAAGCTTGATGTTACCGCTCCTGCTACAACAGACAATGAAGTGGCAAAATTACGCTTGACGGTGACCGATGCGAGTGAGCAAACGGCTACTACAGATGTAACCGTAAACATTAATCAGCTGTTCGACCAAGTTACATTAGAGGGTAGGGTAATAGGCGTTGACTTGGCGGGGGGGTCTGTCAGTGCTCAGTACGATAAAAACAACAGTGTTGCGCAAATTGATGAAGATGGTGAGTTTAGCGTATCGTTGAAACAAGATGATGACGCACCAACCTCCGCTATTGTTTCTCTATATGCTCAAGGGGTCGATGACAAAGGTGCGATCGAGCTGCAGTCCTACACCTTAAGCTTTGCCTCTTTACAATCTCAAGCAGGTGATGACAACAAACTGTCTGATGATGAACTTATACAATTACAATTATCACCGTTTAGCAGTGCTACCGCAGCTTCATTGGAAGCACATAATGGCGATACCATCAAAACTTTGGAGCAGTTGCAACAAAGCTTGGTCAGTATAGATCATGGGCATAGGATGAATAGCGCAATTGTTTATCAATTATATCTAGATGAGCAAAATTTGACTGTGACCCCTCCTCCAGTCAGTGGACTTGCGAGCGACAGTGATACGGTACCACCTCCAACACCACAAAGTTCTCTGGATTGGTTAAAAGATACAGAGGTGTTTAGTCAATACTTGGAGGAAAAAATAGGCGCTCCAGAGTACGCTGACGCTAAAGCAAAATTGTTTGAAACCGAGCAGTTAAGCGTGATCTCATCTACCCCTGAAACATTGTATTTACCACATGGCTTGTACCAGCAAGGAGGGGGAGGTACGAAAGTAACCTTTAACCCTGATGGTACCGGAACGATTCAGGTTGGCGGTTTAAATGATTCGATAAATTGGCTATTTAAAGAAGGCTCCATAGCGATTACCCCGCAAAATGAGCGTATGCTGGAGTCGAGTTATAGCTATTTTGAATTGGGTGAGCAAGGTAATGAGACTGAGGTGACTGTTGTCGAGTGGGCGAATAGCATTGCGATTAGTTTAAGAGAGCTTGAGCACAAAGCGCTGAGTGCTGAAATGTTAATCAGCATGAATAAAGAGTATCCAAACGGAGGAGGGGAAAATCGTAATGTTTTCTATATCGCAGAAAGTGCAGCGTATAGTAATAATAACCATCAAAAGATGGATATTACCGTTGGTCAAACGGTTAGCTTACCGTTACTCAGCTATAATAGTTTAACTGAAGATTCAGGGTTTAGTTCTGCTTTATTCACGTTTGATACTAGCAATAGTGGCACGCTTCATTTATCGAAAGGTGAAACAGCTTCCTTTAATTGGCAGTATTCGGGACAAGGTGTAAATCAAAAAGTCGTAATAGATGTACCGACTTTAGACTTTAACTTTGAATATCAGCTGCTAACACCACAGGCCGGTAAGTATATGGTTTACGGTAAAGTACAACAGTCAAACGATTCAAGTACTGCCGTCGGAACGGCCCATAATTTAGAACCGGAAGCTAACTGGGTTAAAGAAGAAATCGTAGGCGTATGGAGTAAACGGTATGCAGGGAGGTATTTTGATTCGTTTTGGTATGAGCTCTATGATGATGGTAAGTCGTACTCGGTTTACACTTTTGACTCCAATTATGACGGCTCTCTGACAGAGGATGAGGTTGATGTAGGTTATGGTAGTTGGGAGCTGGAAAATGGTGAACTTACACTTCATAGCTATCCGGATCCCAATTGTACATTTACTGGCTGCCAAGTATTAAACTCACGTACCTTTACTATTTTGAGTAAAACACCACATAAATATGCTATTCAAGCAGAAGTTAATTATGTCGATGGTTGGTCTGTCCATCGAGCCTTTGATTTAACGGCTCATACAACCCGCCCGTTAAGCCAGTATTTACCAGAGTCACTGATTGGCACTGTGCTACCACAGTTTGCGCCTAATCATCATGTTCCAAATTTGGTTGATGTTGAGTCATTAATCGATAAAGAGCTCTATACCCTCGAACATGATAACTGGAGTAACCAAGTGATCAGTTCACTCTATTTAGAGCAAGGTGGAGAGTTTACTTATTCAGGAACTCAGAATATGACCGGAGATTTCGACCTTAAGGCAGATCACCGTGTTCGTTTAGAGGTTGATGAACGTAGTTTGTATTTTGCTATTTTAGCAGAGCAGGACAACACTTATCTAAGCGGGTTTGATGGTAATGTAAGTCCATATTTTACCCAAAAAGGCAGTGCCGAGAGCTATGCAAAGGCGGTGAAACAAACGGAACCTGTAGCCTCTTTTAAAGACTTACAAGGCCGGGCTATTTTTATGGCTGATAGAAGCCAAGAAGGTGATTGGGTAATTACTTACTTTGTTGTAAATGAAGAAACAATCACAGTATATGCCGATGCTGACTTCAGCGAAGTACAAGCGACGATGGACTACGCTCAAAACGAAGATGGCAGTGTAATTATTTCCGGTAATAAATTGTTTATTGCACAGCATAATAGCCAGTTTAGTACAGTGGTCACTGTTGACGGTGAAGGAAGAGATTTTAATTACTTCTTTTATACAGCCGAACAAGTTAGCGACTTCGTAGAAGCTGCAAATCAATTACAGGCACTGGCATCACACTAGTTCTTGCTTAACTTTACAATAATAGTAAAGCTTTGATATCCGCGACTAAAGCCTAAGTTTACTTAGGCTTTTTTCATCACCGTCCATGGTTGAGCAGGGCCTTGAGTTTTGCTGGCTTTACTGGCTTAGACAGGTAATGGATTTGCTCACTTTTAGCGGCGACTTTTACTTCTTCATCCCTCACGGCGGTAATTAAAATAGCAGGAATCGTATCCTGCCAAACGGTGCGTAGCGATTTGATCAAAGTGATCCCATCACAGTTATCGTTAAGTTGGTAATCCATTAAAATAACATCTGGTGCGGGATTATGTTTTGCGTAAGCAAGCGCGTCTTCTACTTTGTAAAACAGCTGATAGTAGCAATGCCATTTATCTAGCAGGCTCGCCATGGCTTCTAGGTTTTTCGGGTCGTCATCAACCGCGATGACATTAAGTTGAGTTTTGCTTTGCGGTTTTTGGCTAATATCTTCTTTTACCTGGAGTAAATCCACATTGCCATAGGGTATGTCTATGGCAAAGCGGCTACCTTGATTGACAACCGAGTTCACTGAAATTGTGATGGATAAGAGATCGCATAGACGTTTTACAACACCAAGCCCAAGCCCAATGCCTTTATTATCGCCCGCTTGAATACGATAAAAATCGTTAAAGATCTTATTCTGCTCGTGGTTTGAAATACCGGGACCGGTATCCCACACTTCAAGCCTTAAACTATGTTTACGGCGTCGACAGGCGATAAGCACTTTGCCACTGTCGGTATATTTAACGGCATTGGAAACTAGATTTTGAATGATCCGGCGCAGGTAGGTGGTGTCACTGTGTACAATGCTGTGGGAGCTTCTCACCTTAAGTTCGAGACCTTTCTCTTTTGAAATGATGGCATACTCATTTGCCAGTGGTAGTAAGATATCGTCAATGTTGAAATGCCTAGGGGTTGGTTTCATTGCACCTTGCTCTAGTTTTGCAATATCCAAAAGCGCACTCATTAGGTGTACGGTAGAGTCTAGGCTATCGGTGAGTTTTTCAAAGTTACCTTGATCTTTACTTATTAGATTGTGGGTATCAATCGCTGCTAAGTACAGGCGTGCGGCATTGAGTGGCTGCAAAATATCATGACTGGCAAGCGCTAAGAAGCGAGTTTTACTCTCATTTGCTTGTTCTGCTTCTTTTTTAGCGGCCATTAGTGCCTGCTCTGTTTCGTGACGATTGGCTATTTCCGCTTTAAGATCCATATTAATGGTGCGGATCTCTTGGGTTCTGGCTTCAATACGGTTCTCTAGATCCATATTGATTTCTTCCAGTGCGTTTTGCGTCGCAATATGCGTGGTGATATCTGAAAAACTCGTCACAAACCCGCCTTCAGGAAGCGGGTTTCCCGTCATCTCAAATACTTGGCCATTACGGCGGTGGCGAATAAAGTGGTGAGGAGTGCCATTTTTCAGATGTTGAACTCGTTTATCGACGTGTTTATCAATTTCACCAGGACCGCATTCACCGCGCTCGGCGTTAAAGCGGATCACTTCCTCTATCGGTTGTCCGACTTCTAAGAAACCATCTGGGTAGGCGAACATCTCGTGATAACGCCTGTTCCATGCAACAAGTTTTAGATCTTTATCAACCACCGAAATCCCATGGCTTAGATTTTCTAATGAGGTATAAAGTAGGTTTTGGTTGAACTGTAGTGCTTGTGTGGTTTCATCAAAAAAGTTAACCACCTCTTCAAATGCCATTTGGCGACCCGATGACACGGTACGGATCAGAGCTTGGGCAGATGAAGCACCGAGCACTCCCGTGAGTGCGCGCTCGCAGAATGAGATAAATTCAGGGGCTGGGTACGCGTCATTATCTTCTAAAATATTATTTTGAGCATAGTGCCCGAGCAATTGCTGACTGCGCTGAACCCCCAAGAAGGTTTGTAGTAGCACTTTAAAGTCATACACGGTAGCGCGAACTTGTTTATTCAAGCGTTTAGAGAGAGCAGCCTGATCTTTGGGATTTACGAATGCTGCGGCCTGAATACGGTCGATTAGGCGCTCCTGTGCACCGATAGAAAAGCTAATATAGCAACTAATGTTGGCGAGCAGTGCGAGTAAAGTTCCTCGGGTGATAAGGGTCTGGCGCATTTCATAATCAAGTAATCCACCGGCTTCCAGGATTGGAAACATAAGAAATAGCATCCAGCAGATAAAACCTGCGATGAGCCCCGCATACACGCCATACGCATGACCTTTACGCCAATAGAGTCCACCGACAATCGCAGGCAATAGCTGAGTTACCAATGAGAAGGCGACTAAGCCCATATTCGCGAGTGCTTCACCATGACCAAACCATTGCTGGTACATATATGAAAGTAATAAGATTGCGGCGATAACAAAGCGTCGAACTAAGAGTATTTGACTCTTAAAACTGCTGTTTAGAATGTTCTTCTTAAATTTACGCTTGAACAACAAAGGCAATACCACATCGTTTGATAGCATGGTGCTAAGTGTGAGAGTCGCAACGACTATCATAGCGGTTGCCGCTGATAAACCGCCGATAAATACAAATGTAGCGAGGATCGGATGCTCCATCATGATAGGTAAAGCGAGTACGAAACTATCCGGTGCGGCACCATAGCCAATATCGGGGTGGATAGCGGCGGTAGCGATTGGGATGATCATGGCTGCTATCAATAACAGATAAAGCGTAAATGCCCAGCGTGCGGTTTTTAAGTGTGAAGTGTTGTGGTTATCTACCACCACAACGTGAAATTGTCGTGGCAAACAGACGATGGCAGCCGCTGCCATGAGCGTTTGTCCAACAAAATTGAAGTTAAAGAAGTCAAAGGATTGCCAATGTTCGCTCAATGCTTCAAATGAGTCGGGAACCTGAGTTAAGGATTGCCATGCAAGCACGGCTACAATACCGAGCGCGAGCAGTTTAACGATAGACTCAAAAGCAACAGCCAACATCAACCCTGAGCGATACTCAGTCACATCCACCTTTCTTGTGCCAAAGAAAATCGCAAATAATGCCATGATTAAAGTGCCAGCTAATGCGAGCGCAGTGCCAGACACTTGCTCGTCCTGCTGTAATAACAAGAAGCTACTACTCAAGGCTTTGAGCTGAAGTGCAATATACGGAATGGTAGCCAATAGGGCTATCATCGTTACCATGACGGCCGTAGTTTGGCGTTTACCGTATCGTGCTGAAATGAAGTCGGCAATGGTGGTGATATTCTGCTTTTTACTGACCAATATGAGTTTACGTAAAAACCCCTGACCGAACAAAAACAGTAAAATGGGGCCTAAAAGAATGGGGAAGTAATGCCAGCTACTGGTGGCCGCAGTACCTACCGAACCGTAGTAAGTCCAAGAAGTACAATAAATTCCTAAGGAAAAGGCATAAACAAACGGATGATGACTAATTTTGAGTGCGCGGGGGGTCGTTTTATCTCCCCAGTTGGCGAGCCAAAAAAGTACACCAATATAAGCAGCGGCAACGAGGAGTAAAATGGCAGTCATAGTGTTTGTTATAGTTTTTGTTGTTTATACCGTCATACTTTAGCAAACAAATGGCACCCATAGTCTAGTTTACTGTATAATTTTATTTGAGCTTTTAATCTTATTAACAATCAAAGTGTTAGGTTTTTATTTGGTAAGTAAGAGCGTTCATTCACCATTCAAGTTAGACTAATGTCTTACTGTTGTATCTATTCATTGAAAATACATCTTCATCCAACCTACTTTGACTTATCTTTTTGTTTATAAAGACTTTTTAATTCTTATGAATACCATGCATCTGCAGTTTACGTAAACGTTAACTTGCCGTTACGACTAAGGTCTCAATTTCAACTTATCAAGCCGTTGCTACTCTCATTAAGGTCTATTAACACAACTTGCTCTATGTTGGAGCGGGTGATAGGAGATTTAAAATGGCTTTTAAAAGTGAAGAACAAGCGAAAGCATATTGGTCAGAAAATCTCGCCTTGATGTTTAAGCTACTCGCTATTTGGTTTGTCGTCTCATTTGGATTTGGCATTCTGTTAGTTGATGTGCTCAACGAAGTTCGTTTTTTTGGATTTAAACTCGGATTTTGGTTTTCTCAGCAAGGCGCAATTTATACTTTTGTTGCGTTAATTTTTGTCTACGTTTCAAAAATGAATGCGTTAGACAAAAAATATGGCGTGGATGAGTGAGGAGCTAATCGATGGATGTTCAAATTTTAACTTTTATTATCGTCGGCCTTAGTTTTGCGCTCTATATCGGTATCGCTATCTGGGCGAGAGCTGGGTCCACGAATGAATTCTATGTTGCTGGCGGCGGTGTACCTCCTGTTGCAAATGGTATGGCAACTGCAGCAGATTGGATGAGTGCCGCGTCCTTTATTTCAATGGCGGGGATTATTTCCTTCGCTGGTTACGACGGCGGTGTTTACCTGATGGGGTGGACCGGTGGTTATGTATTACTTGCTCTGTGTTTAGCTCCTTACTTGCGTAAATTTGGTAAGTTTACGGTACCGGATTTTATCGGTGATCGTTACTATTCTCAGGTTGCACGTGTGGTTGCGATCCTTTGTGCTATCTTTATCTGCTTTACCTATATTGCCGGCCAAATGCGTGGTGTTGGTGTAGTGTTCTCTCGTTTCCTAGAAGTGGATATTGAAACGGGTGTTTACATCGGTATGGTGATTGTATTCTTCTACGCGGTACTTGGTGGTATGAAGGGGATCACTTATACACAGGTCGCTCAATATTGTGTACTTGTCTTTGCTTACTTAGTTCCTGCTATTTTTATCTCCCTGATGATGACGGGCCATTTACTACCACAAACCGGTTTTGGTGCAACGTTGGCTGATGGCTCGGGCACCTATCTACTCGACAAGCTAGATGGACTCAGTACCGAACTCGGCTTTGCGCAGTACACCGAAGGTTCTAAGAGTATGGTTGATGTGTTCGCTATTACCGCTGCACTTATGGTTGGTACTGCAGGTCTGCCACATGTAATCGTTCGCTTCTTCACCGTTCCTAGAGTAAAAGACACTCGTATTTCAGCCGCTTGGACCTTAGTGTTTATCGCTATCGTATATACAACTGCACCTGCTGTTGCGTCATTCGCTCGTGTGAATATGATCGACACGATTAACGGTAAAGATGGTAGTGGCACGGTATATGAAGAAGCACCACAGTGGGTGAAAAACTGGGAAAGAACAGGCCTTATCGTATTCAATGATAAGAATGGTGACGGCAAAATGCAGTACTCTGCAGGCAAGATTGATGATCCTGCAAGTGCAAACGAAGTGAAGATTGACCGCGATATTATGGTATTGGCGAATCCAGAAATTGCGAATCTGCCTGCGTGGGTGATTGCATTGGTCGCTGCAGGTGGTATTGCAGCAGCGCTATCGACAACCGCTGGTTTGCTACTGGTTATTTCAACATCGGTATCACATGATTTGTTGAAGCGTACCATTAAGCCGGATATCAACGATAAACAAGAATTGCTGGCTGCGCGCTTAGCGGCGATGGTCGCTATCGCAATCTCAGCATACTTTGGTATAAACCCACCTGGGTTTGTCGCCTCGGTGGTTGCATTTGCCTTTGGTTTGGCTGCGGCGAGTTTCTTCCCTGCAATTATCATGGGGATATTCTCTAAGCGAATGAATAAAGAAGGTGCGATTGCCGGCATGGTAACGGGTATAGGTTTCACTGCGGCTTATATTATTTACTTTAAGTTTGTCAGCCCTGAGCTAAATGCCCCAGCAAACTGGTTGTTTGGGATTTCTCCTGAAGGGATCGGTATTGTCGGTATGCTAGTGAACTTCGTTGTAGCTGCACTGGTTATGAAGGTGACTGCGGATACACCTGAAGAAGTTAAAGTGATGGTTGATGGGATCCGTAACCCTAAAGGATCTAGCGCTGCTCACGCACACTAAGCAATACTAATCGAATTTGCCCAGCCAGCGTGCTGGGCAAATTTGTTTTTGATAGTGCAAAATTGTAGATGATTAAAAGGACAGTTAGGTATGACGCCAGAAATTCAAGATGTCTTTCAGTTTGTTTATAAACAAGCCCCGTTTTCTGAATTGCCCGAAGCGGCTGCCAGCTACTTTTCAAAACACATCGAAATTGTTTATCTTAGCCAGACGAATCAACAAGATTGGCTTCAAGATGGTAAGCCAAATCTATATCTGCTGCGCTCTGGTGTGGTTGATCTTATCTCAGCTAAAGACGAGGTCATTGGTCGTATGAGTGAGGGAGACTACTTTGGTTATCCTTCTTTATTAACCGGTGATGCCATTCAAAATCGCATCGAAGTTCAAAAAGATGGCTTGGTTTACATTCTCAATGAGCAGAACTTTGATTTTTTGCGCCGAGAATACAAACCTTTTGAGCAATACTTTGTTAGAGCACACGCTAACCGACTACTTTCTTCTCGTTATAAACAGCAAAGCGAAACTTGGTCAGAACGGAAAATATCTGAGCTAATGACTAAAGACGCGGTTACTATCGGGCCGACAGCAAGTATTCGTGAAGCTGCCAAATTGATGAGCCAGCATCGTGTTTCATCAATTATGGTCACGGAGCAAGCGCGCTTGGTTGGCGTTGTGACGGATAGAGATCTGCGTAATCGAGTTCTAGCGCAAGACAAAGATCCTAGCGCTCCACTTGCTGAGATCATGACGGAAAAGCCAAAGCATATCTTTGAAAACAATCGTGTGTTTTCAGCCCTGCATTTAATGCTTAAGCACAATATTCATCATTTGCCAGTGTTAAATGAAGCATATAAACCACTGGGCATGCTGACCAGCACCGATCTGCTGAGACAGCAAAAAAGTGATCCAGTGCAGCTTATCGGCAGGATCTATAAAGCACAAAACCTTTTGGCTATCAAAAGCTGTGCTCAAGAGATCCCGGATCTATTACGTCAATTTTCCTATCATATCGAAGATATTTCATTGATTGGCAAACTACTAAGCGGCCTCACTGATGCACTAACATCAAGATTAATCTATTTATATCAACAGCAACATGGCGCCGCGCCTTGCCGCTTTGCGTGGATCTGTTTTGGCTCTCAGGCACGGGAAGAGCAGACCTTACATTCAGATCAGGACAATGGTTTATTGCTACCAGACAATATCAGCGAAAACGATAGTCGTTATTTTGCTGCTTTAGGCGCGTTTGTCTGTGAGCAACTCAACGAGTGCGGTATTCAATCTTGCCCGGGAAATATCATGGCTAGTAATATAGATTGCCGTGGCACAGTTGCCCAGTGGACCGCCAAATTTAGCAATTGGATCTTGTCTCCTACGCCAAAAGCGATGCTTAATTGCAAGATCTACTTTGATATGCGTTTTATTGATGGCGCCAGCGATCTCTATGCGACCCTTCGCCAATCTTTGGATCAGATCAGTCGGAATGAGCTGTTTTATGCGGCAATGGCGACAGACATCAACGCAAATTCGGTACCGATCGGGATCTTTCAACAATTTAAACTGGAAAAAGACAAGAGCAAACATAAGTATTTAGATCTTAAAAAACGTGGGGTTGCTATTATCAACGATGTGGTTAGGTTGTATGCGCTAAAGGTTGGTGTTGCAAGGGCTAACACATTAGAGCGGCTAGAGGCACTGACTAAAAGCCCATTACTTGCCAAGTCGGATATCGACAATCTAAAAGACTGCTGGCGATTCTTAACACAATTGCGGTTAAAGACCCAAATCAACCGTGAAGGATTACCAGGAAATTGTATTAACCCAGAAAACCTCTCTTCTCTTGAGCGCCATCAACTCAAAGAAGCATTTTATTTAGTCAAACAAGCACAGCAGGCGAGTGCGTTTAAGTTTGCTCGAGGGAGTTTATAAGCAATGAACTGGTTTTCTCACTCTGTTGCTAAGTGGCGCTATAAACATCTGCCGTTTGCGCAAGCCGAGTTGGTGGTGCTAGACCTTGAACTCACCGGGCTTGACCCTAAGCGCCATGAAATAGTGTCGGCTGGTTGGTTGCCGATTAAACATATGCGGATCCAAGTGAAAGATGCGCAGTATCACTTGAACAGTGAAGTGCGAACGCTTGCACAAAGTCCAGTTTTCCACGGTATTGATAGTAGTCGATTGGCTGAAGGCGAGTCCTTACAAACTTTGTTGCTGGCGCTTCAGCGCGCGCTCCACGGTAAAGTGTTAGTATGTCACAACGTACAGATGGATTGGGCGTTTCTTAAGGCGGCATTTCAGCGCTTTGAGCTAAACGTAAGACCTGCCTTGCTGTTAGATACCATGCAGATAGATAAGCGTCGCGTGTTAAAGCAAGGCTATCCGTTGGCGCAGGATGCATTAACACTAAACGCTTGTAGAATGCGTTATGGTTTACCTCCTCATCAATTGCATGATGCGCTTAGTGATGCTTTAGCGACAGCGGAGCTACTGTTGGCGCAATCTCAGGCCATTTGTGCTGGTGGTAAATGTAAAATTGCGGATTTAACTTGAGTTAAAAAATTGCCCTAGCCCCTTACACATTTCACTCAGGTCGATTACAATAGCGCCATCAAAACGAAGGGGAACTTTCGTACTTGCGACTTCATGGATTTTCAATTTAATGACAATCAAGCTTGCAATTAATGGCTTTGGTCGAATAGGGCGTAATATCGTAAGAGCACTCTATGAGTCAGGTCGTCACCACGAAATACAAATTGTAGCCATCAATGAGTTGGCGGATCCTAAAGGGATCGCGCATCTTCTAAAATACGATACCTCACATGGGCGTTTTGCTTTTCCAGTTTCGTTAACAGAATCTTTTTTGGAAGTAGCTGAGGATAAGATCCAGCTATTTTCAGAGCCAGATCCAAGTCACTTGCCTTGGCGCGCGCTGGATGTTGATGTGGTGCTCGATTGCACTGGCGTCTATCATTCTCGTCAGCACGCACTTGCGCATATTCAGGCAGGGGCAAAGAAAGTACTGTTTTCACACCCCGCGGATGCTGATGTTGATGCGACGGTGATTTTCGGTATCAACGAAGAGATATTGTCACCTGAGCACACCATTGTGTCTAACGGCTCATGCACAACAAACTGTATTGTTCCGGTAATTAAAGTGCTAGACGATAAGTTTGGTGTTGAGTCTGGTGCTATTACGACTATTCACGCCTCTATGCATGATCAACAAGTGATTGATGCTTATCACAGTGATTTGCGGCGTACGCGCGCGGCAAGCCAATCCATCATTCCTGTTGATACTAAGCTGGCTCGCGGTATTGAGCGTATTTTACCTAAGTTCCAAGGTCGTTTTGAGGCGATCGCGGTACGGGTGCCAACAATCAATGTTACGGCGATGGATCTGAGCGTTACGCTCAATGAAAATGTCACAATTGATGCGGTAAACTCGGTTCTAAAGCAGGCCGCTGGTGGTCGTTTAGAAGGGGTGCTGAGCTACACTGAAGAGCCGCTAGTGTCGGTTGATTTTAATCACGATCCACATTCTTGTATTATCGATGGTACGCAAACTCGAGTGAGTCACAAGCGCTTAGTTAAGCTGCTAGTTTGGTGTGATAACGAGTGGGGTTTTGCTAATCGTATGCTTGATACCGCTTGCGTGATGATGCGTGGCTAATCATTTGTTTCAGACGCTGTTATAATCAAATTGTCTGCACAAAATTAAAACAATAATTCAAACCGAGGTGGCAAACGATTGCTGCCTTGTAGATAACAAAATGTATCGTTCTTTAAGGAGATGTCCAATGTCAGTCATTAAGATGGCGGATTTAGATTTAAACGGCAAGCGTGTGTTGATCCGCGAAGACCTAAATGTGCCAATTAAAGATGGCAAAGTCGCGTCGGACGCGCGGATCCGTGCTGCACTACCTAGTATCAAATTAGCACTAGAAAAAGGCGCTAAAGTGATGGTGATGTCTCACCTTGGTCGTCCAACCGAGGGTGAGTATGATGCACAATACTCTATGCAGCCGGTTGTGGATTATCTTAATGATGCGTTATCTCAAGATGTACGTTTAGTGACTGACTATCTTGACGGCGTGGATGTACAAGACAATGAAGTTATCGTATTCGAAAACGTGCGTTTTAACGTTGGCGAGAAGAAAGATGATGAAGTACTTGCGAAAAAACTAGCAGCGCTTTGTGATGTCTACGTGATGGATGCCTTTGGTACTGCGCACCGCGCACAGGCTTCAACACATGGTGTTGGCTTGTACGCTGAGGTAGCTTGTGCAGGTCCATTGCTTGCAGCTGAACTCGACGCGCTTGGCAAAGCACTAGATAATCCAGCTCGTCCTTTGGTGGCCATCGTTGGCGGCTCTAAAGTATCAACCAAACTAACCGTGCTTGATTCATTGTCTAAGGTTGTTGATCAACTCGTGACTGGTGGCGGTATCGCGAATACTTTCATAGCTGCAGCGGGTAACCCTGTTGGTAAGTCGTTGTATGAAGCGGATTTGATCCCTGAAGCGAACAAGCTAGTGGCTGCTGCCAGAGCGAATGACGGCGATATTCCTGTTCCGACTGATGTGGTTGTAGGTAATGAGTTTTCAGAATCTGCAGTTGCTACCATTAAAGATGTAAGCGAAGTTTCAGACGAAGACATGATCTTCGACATCGGTCCTGATACAGCAACTCAACTTGCTGATATCATTGCAAATGCTGGCACTGTGGTTTGGAATGGCCCTGTGGGCGTATTCGAATTTGACCAATTTGGTAATGGTACTGAAGCGATTGCCAATGCCATCGCTAAGTCGTCAGCATTCTCAATTGCTGGTGGTGGTGATACGTTAGCTGCTATCGATAAGTATGGTGTTGAGCAAGATATCTCTTATATTTCTACAGGTGGTGGTGCTTTCCTTGAATTCTTAGAAGGTAAAACGCTTCCTGCGGTCGCCATGCTTGAGCAGCGAGCTAGACACTAAAATTGATTGAGGTAGCGTTAAGCTGCCTCTTAATATCAGGTAAACATCACTCTCTCACATACTTGATGTTTGCTTGACGACGCGTAGCGTCCGGTTAGCCAACAAATAAAGTGGTTAACCTTATCAGCATTGGCTGGTGTAAACATATTATCCGTTCAAACCGATAGCGGTGGCTATCAACAATTGGAGAAAAGCAATATGGCTTTAATCAGTATGCGTCAACTTCTCGATCATGCAGCTGAGCATGGTTATGGCGTTCCGGCATTTAACGTGAATAACCAAGAGCAAATGCGTGCGATCATGGAAGCTGCGGACAAGACAAATAGTCCGGTTATCGTGCAAGGTTCTGCTGGTGCACGCAAATATGCTGGTGCACCATTTATCCGCCACATGATTTTAGCGGCTGCAGAAGAATGGCCTCATATTCCAGTTGTAATGCACCAAGATCATGGTACTTCACCTGCTGTATGTCAGCGTTCTATTCAACTTGGTTTCTCATCAGTCATGATGGACGGCTCTCTAATGGAAGACGGTAAAACGCCTTCAAGCTACGAGTATAATGTGGACGTTACTCGCCGTACCGTTGAAATGGCGCACGCGTGTGGCGTGTCTGTTGAGGGTGAACTAGGTGTACTTGGTTCTCTTGAAACTGGTGAAGCTGGTGAAGAAGACGGTATTGGCGCTGAAGGTAAATTAACAGAAGATCAGCTACTAACAGATCCTGAAGAAGCTGCAGACTTCGTCAAGAAAACCAATGTAGATGCGCTTGCTATTGCATGTGGTACATCACACGGTGCTTATAAATTTACTCGTCCACCAACGGGCGATATCTTAGCAATTAACCGCATCAAAGAAATCCACGCTCGTATTCCTGATACTCACTTAGTAATGCATGGTTCGTCTTCAGTTCCGCAGGACTGGTTAGCAATCATCAATGAGTTTGGTGGTGAAATCCCTGAGACTTACGGTGTACCGGTTGAGCAAATTGTTGAAGGTATTAAATTCGGTGTTCGTAAAGTTAATATCGATACCGATCTACGTTTAGCATCAACAGGTGCTATTCGTCGCCACCTTGCGCAAAACCCAAGCAATTTCGATCCACGCAAATTCTTAGCGGAAGCGACGAAAGCGATGACTGAGATCTGTATTGCGCGCTACGAAGCGTTCGGTACAGCAGGTCAAGCAGCTAAGATCAAGCCAATTTCACTTGATGATATGCACTTGAGATATCTAACAGGTGAGTTAGATCCTAAAGTGAAATAACTTACCGGATCAAAATTTGACTAAGTAAAATTGTGCATCGCACTTTGATACTTCAAAAAGCCTCTGAAATAGAGGCTTTTTTGTATCTGATCCTTGATTGGAAGCCAATGTTCAATAGGGCTTGCAAGGTGAAAATATACTTAGATCGCCATTTTACTAGCGAGGTAAATAGGGATCAGATCTTTACTAACAAAGATCATTGTTTGACTAAGTAGGTATATTTCAAAAACTCAGATCAATAAGTTAGCTTCGCTTAGATCATTTTTATACCAACTTGATCCAGCGTGAAGCAGCAATAGGTTAGTAAGAAAATGATCTTTGGGACGATCTTGTTAGTAAAAACCTGATCCTGATACTGGATGAACCCTATCAGTTAATAAAATACTGATCCCGGAGTCAGTTTCTTGATCTCCAGCTAAAAGTGTCTAACTTTAAAAATACGAGATCTGTTCGCTACCTCCTCTCTGTCTGGCTTCAGCATCTCAAACCTTGTTGTACTGCGCCCAAATACTATCCAAGGTGATCAAAGATGAAAATGAAATACCTACCATTTGTTGCTCTAAGCCTTTGCTCTATGAGTGTCTGCAGTTATGCAAACGAAGCTGTATCTCTATACGGTAGAGCTCATGTCGGTGTACAGAATTCTGATAAAGATGGTGACAGCGATACTTCAATTGAAAGCTACAACTCTCGCATGGGATTAAAGGGAGCTGCAAAGCTGCAAGAAGGACTTGAGATTTTTTATAAATATGAATTCCAAGTAGAGATCACGGATCAAGACAAAGATGGTAAATCAGGTGATAACCTTACCGCACGCTCTCAGTATCTTGGGGTTAAAGGTAGCTATGGTCAGCTCCTGATCGGCCGTGATGATACACCGATGAAAAAGTCGCAAGGCAAAGTGGACTTAATGAATGACTTTTCTGGTGATATTAATTCGTTCTTTGTTGGTGAAAATCGCCTTGGTGACACCGTGCAATATACGACTCCAGCGATCAATCATTTGCAGTTTACGGTGAGTTATATTGCCGAAGACAACAGCAAACAAAACGGCGAAGATGGCTTATCTTTGTCGGCAAGTTACGGTGATAGCAAACTCAAGAAAACCAATGTATATGTTGCTGTTGCCCATGATAATAAAGTGGCGGGACAAGACATTAATCGCGTGACGGTACAAGGAAAGCTGGGGGACTTTAAACTCGGTGGTATGTATCAACAGAATGAAGCAATAGATAGTGATGAGGAAGTAGATAGTTTTATGGTGAGCGCTGCTTACCAGATTGAGTCATATACCTTACTTGCCCAGTATCAAGATTCGGATGGGGCTGCAGGTAAGCTGAAAGACTCTGGCAATGCAGCCTCTGTGGGTGTGGAAAAAAGTTTAAGTAAACAAGCTCGTATGTATCTTTGGTATTCGAAATTTTCTTTGGATAACAACGAAGATCACAACACGATGGCGGTCACATTGAGATATGACTTTTAATTTACAAAGGCGTAAGGCGATTTACAAAAGGCGTGCTGATTTTGCGGTGAATTGCAGCGTCGCTTTTATTGTATGGCTTGGAGGTCTTAGTCCATATTTCGAAAACACTATTTTGAAACCAATATTTAGCATAAAATATTTTTAAAATCATATGACTATAAATAAATAAGGTATTCCCTTTGTAGCCAAAAAAGAGATTTTTTTGGCTTGTTTTGCGTTTACACGTTACACTTTCATAAAAATGTCACAGTTAGTCATAATAATGACATCAACAACGTCGGTAACGAGAGAACATTGGGAATGTCACGTAAAGTACTTGTAGTTGATGATGAAGCACCTATCAGAGAAATGTTGGTGTTCGTACTAGAGCAAAATGGTTTTCAAGCAATTGAAGCGGAAGACTATGATTCAGCAGTTGCTGCTATGGTAGAGCCTTATCCAGATATGGTGCTACTAGACTGGATGCTGCCAGGAGGCAGTGGTATTCAAATTGCTAAAAAGTTTAAGCAAAGTGAATATACCCGTCAGATCCCAATCATCATGCTAACGGCAAGAGGTGAAGAGGAAGACAAAGTTAAAGGATTAGAGGTTGGTGCGGACGATTATGTGACAAAGCCTTTCTCTCCCAAAGAGCTAATGGCTCGTATCAAAGCGGTAATGCGCCGAGTTTCACCGACGTCGCTAGAAGAAGCGATAGAAGTTCACGGATTACGTCTAGACCCTATTTCTCACCGAGTGACATCTGCGGGCACTGAGTTAGATATGGGGCCAACAGAGTTTCGTTTATTACATTTCTTCATGACACACCCTGAACGTGTTTATAGCCGTGAACAGCTGTTAGATCACGTATGGGGCACTAACGTGTACGTTGAAGATCGCACTGTAGACGTTCATATTCGTCGCTTACGTAAAGCTATCGCACCGCTTGGTCACGATCGCTTAGTGCAAACCGTACGTGGTGCAGGTTACCGCTTTTCGAGTAAACTGTAATTAGTATTCCAAGAGGAACTGAATTATTTGGTTCCTAAATGGATTTAGTCTATGTATCGAGTGATTGATAAACAGGCGTTAACAAGACGCCTGTTTTTGTATTTCCTACCACTAGCCTTAATTGGCTATTTAGTCAGTGCACCTTTTCTGTTTCTTTTTATCGGTGCTTTCGTCTTATTAGTTTGGCATTACAAACAACTCTATCGTTTGAGCGACTGGCTGCTCAACCAACGTAGTTTTAATCCACCTGAAGGTAAGGGCGCTTGGGAACAAGTGTTTGAAGGGATCTATCAACTTCAGCAACGTAATCGCAAAAAGCGTAATGAACTCGCTGAACTGATCCGACGCTTTCGTGAGGGGGCTGAAGCTATCCCTGACGCTGTCGTTGTACTGCAACAAGATCTCAGTATTGTGTGGTGTAACCAATTAGCCTTGAAAGTGTTAGGTTTGCAATGGCCTACAGATCATGGTCAAAGATTAGATAACCTTATCCGCGATCCTAAATTTGTAAAATACATGCATGAACATCGCTTTGATGAAGCATTAGAGCTTGAGACTGGGCTTGCACATGAGCAAGTGTTGGAAATACGAGTCATGCCTTATGCCGAACAGCTTATGCTAGTGGCGCGTGATGTTAGCCGACTAAAGCAATTAGAGCAGATGCGCAAAGACTTTGTCGCAAACGTATCTCATGAACTAAGGACGCCCCTAACCGTCATGGCTGGCTACCTAGAGATGATGGATAGCGATAATATGCCACCCCCCGCTATGTGGGCTAAAGCACATGGCACTATGATAGATCAGTGTAAACGGATGGATAGTCTGGTAAATCAACTTCTTTCCTTGTCTCGAATCGAAGGGGCGAGAAAGCAAGACAATGACAAAGCCGTGAATATACCTGCCATGCTTGATCTCATTCATACCGAAGCGAAGTCACTTAATCAGGAAAAGGGCCATGAGCTCATTTTTGATATTGATCCGACTTTGGATATCAAAGGGGCTGGGGATGAGTTACGTAGTGCTTACTCAAATTTAATTTTTAATGCTATTCATTACACCAAACCCGGTGGGCACATTCATGTACGTTGGTATTTAGAAAACGACTTGCCGACGTTTAGTGTTGTCGATAATGGCGATGGTATCGCGCCTGAACACATTAACAGACTAACTGAACGTTTTTACCGTGTGGATAAAGCACGAAGTCGAAAAACAGGTGGCTCGGGCCTTGGTTTAGCAATTACTAAACATGTGTTGTCTCGCCATGACTCAGCTTTACATATTGAAAGCAAAGTGGGTGAAGGCTCTCGTTTTTGGTTTGCTTTCCCCAAACAAAAGCGAATTTTTATGACAAACGATGAAAGTCATAAAAGTGTAATTTAAGGGTAATTTTATTGTCATTTTATCGCTGCACAATGAGCTGCGTAAAATAACTGGGACCAACAACTGGAGTGACCCCAATGAAATTTAAAAGCTTAGTTGCCGCAATGGGTGTGGCTATTACTACATTAGTTTCTACTCAAGTATCTGCTTTAGACGAAAAGTTACCAGAGTATAATAAAACCAGCGGTATCTCAGGAAACTTCTCTTCTGTAGGTTCTGATACGCTTGCTAACATGATGACGTTTTGGGCAGAAGAATATAAAAGAATTTACCCTAACGTAAATATCCAAATCCAAGCTGCTGGTTCTTCTACTGCGCCACCAGCACTAACGGAAGCAACGGCAAACTTCGGCCCAATGAGCCGTAAGATGAAGTCAAAAGAAATTGAAGCTTTTGAAAAGCGTTATGGTTATAAGCCAACAGAAATCCGCGTAGCAATTGATGCGCTAGCGGTATTTGTACACAAAGATAACCCAATTGAAGGCTTAACAATTGAACAGGTTGATTCAATCTTCTCTTCGACGCGCAAATGTGGTTCGGCAGCACAGGCAAATCGCTGGAGTGATGTTGGTCTAACGGGTGATTGGGCTGCAAAAGATATTCAGCTTTATGGTCGTAACTCAGTATCTGGTACTTATGGTTACTTCAAGAAAAAAGCACTGTGCAAAGGCGACTTCCGCAATAATGTTAATGAGCAGCCAGGTTCTGCGTCTGTAGTACAGTCTATCTCGTCTTCAGTGAATGCGATTGGTTACTCTGGTATCGGTTATAAAACGTCAGGCGTACGTACCGTACCACTAGCGAAAAAAGGCACGAACTACGTTGATGCAACATTAGAAAATGTGGCACAGGGTAAATACCCACTGTCTCGATTCCTATACCTATATGTGAACAAGCACCCTAATAAAGAATTAGCACCTATCGAGGCTGAATTCTTGAAGATGGTGTTGTCTAAAGAAGGTCAAAAGATTGTTGAGAAAGACGGTTATGTCCCTCTTTCTAGCGAAATGGCGACACGCGAATTGAAAAAGTTAGGTTTACTTTAATCAATTACTCAACCCGCTAATTACTTGTTGTTATTGATGCCGCTCATTGAGCGGCATTTTTTATTTTCACACTTCTATGTTCCCAGATTGAATAATTTGTTTAAATCTTCATCCTCAAGCGGCAAAAAAGCTGGAAATATTCTATATTTAGTTAAAATTTATAATAAATCAGTCGATAATGAACTCGTCTTACTTCAAAAGGTGTATATATGAGTCTAGGTACTGCTTTTGCTGATCTTAGTATCACCAAAAAGATCCACGCAATTACGCTCGTTGCGGTTGTCGCTTTTGTGGTTATCGTGTTTGTTAATTACAACGCTATTAGTTCTAACCAAAGGGCCTTAAACGAATTAGAGGAGCAGACATACAAAATTCTTAACCTCGCCACAGAAAACGCAAATAAGCTGCAGAATTTAGATGAGCTATTCACTCAAGCTGTAACCTTCGGGGATGCTGAATTACTAGATAAAGCAAAAGAATATCAACAGCAAATCCAAGCTAACTTGCAAAAAATTGAGTCGGTACAAAGTGGCTTTATGCCCTCAGATAATAGCGACGAACTTGCACAATACGGCAAAATTGCGCAACAAATTGCTGGAGGAATGATAGATGGTACAGCTGATTTTTCCCGTATCCAAGAAGATGCCAAAAAGAAAACCGAGATCTACGAAGGCTTAGTCGCAGATTTTACCAAGGCTAAAACGAATGCGAATGATCGTTTTGTTGAATTACTGCAAAATACCGAAGAGCGCTCAGCAAACGCGCTCACGATAATGTTGATTGTGGCCGTTATTTCTTTACTTGTTTTGGTTTTCTTAGCGGTTGTGATTGCAAGAGGTATTGGTAACTCAGCTAAGGATGCGGCGCAAAATCTGAAACTATTAGCGCAAGGACAGGGTTCCTTGTCCACCACGCTCAATGTGCGCTCTCACGATGAAATTGGCCAAGTATCCATAAACTTCAATGAATTTGTTGCGTTACTAAAAGGGGCGGTTGTCGAGGTGATGAGTGTCGTCGAGCCTTTGATGAAAGACTCAAGTCGTCTTATTCAGGGGATGGAAAAAGCTGAAGGGGCAACGAATCAACAAACGCACGACGCGGAAGTGGTACGTCAATCTATGGAAGAAATGCGGTTAAGTGTGGGTGATATCTCTCACTCGGCGTCACAGGCGTCTGATGCTGCGCAGCTGGCCGAACAGGAAGTTGAACAGAGTAAGCGCCAGATTCAGGTGTCAGTTAGCGAATCACAAGCATTAAGTGAAGAAATTAATCATGCAGCAGAGACGATCAATAAGCTAGCTGATGATACGCAGAACGTGACGCAAATCTTAAATGTGATCACATCAATCGCTGAGCAAACCAATTTACTTGCTTTGAATGCTGCGATTGAGGCGGCTCGTGCTGGTGAGCAAGGTCGAGGTTTTGCGGTGGTTGCCGATGAAGTCCGCGAATTAGCCTCAAGAACAGCAAAGTCGACCAACGAGATAAGAGAGCTTTTAAATGTGCTAACAGAAGCGGCAAATCAAGCGGTGAAAGCAATGACAAGTGCAAGCAGTATGGCAATTAATAATGCTGAAGCTGCAGCACAAACCGGGCAGTCGATTGAGCAGATAGCAGCACAAATCTTGTCAATTAATAGCATGAATGGTCAAATTGCTGCGGCAACGGAAGAGCAGACTTCTGTGGCGGCTATGGTAGTAAATAATGTGACATCTATGCACCAGTCTTTCCAAGACACAATGCAAGCGTTGAATGAAGTACAAGACGTTGCAGAGAATCTCCATGTATTGTCCGACAACTTGAAAGATGCAACCTCAAAATTTAGAGTCTAGGACTTTATCAAAGAGAAATCATAAACGATAAATAAAAACAGCCACATTAAGTGGCTGTTTTTATTTGATAAGGAATATTAGGGCCTGTTTATCTTCCAAGTTTGTTTTTGCAGCAGTTTGATTGGTATTTATACAAGGCAGAGCCTGCGTAGCATAGTCATTCTATGTGAGTCAGGCGAGAACACAGTAGAAATGCCAATCAAGCGCTGCCCTTTGGGTACACCTGAGTGCGCTTTGTTCATTGTTGCTCAACTTTTGCCTAGATCACTAGGCGGCAAGTCGAGCGTCGCGACCAAAACCCACTCAGAAGAACAAAAATCAAACTGCAAAGGTCAACTGGCCCTAGTATTTACCAATCACTTTGACGGCACTGGTTACTTTACTTGCATCAATATAACCAATTGCGTCTGCATTGCTCGAAACGAAATCGATTACCGCTTGGTCGCTATCTAGCTTCTTCGGAGGTGTTCCCTTTCCGGTGAATACTAATTTAGACCAATGAGCATTTAGCTGAGAGCTCGATTTACCAATCACTTTGTCGTTAAATTCGTCAAATACAGCATTGCCATCCTGATTCACAGGGGTCGCACTACTACCATCGGCAAATGATTTGCTTTTGCCAAGGAATAACTTTTTGATAGTACCGTCATCCACAGTCGATGCATTTGCTGAGTTCACGATAACAGCAACATCTGCTAAAGTTGCCTGGCTGGCTAACAGTAGCCCTAAGGTCATTATTTTTTTGATCATATTAGCCTCCGTTAGAATACTAAATCGATACCGAAGCTCAACAGCTCAACTTTTTGATCTGTTAGCGTGTTATCGAATTGGTTTAGTTCAATTTTGAACGCAGCTGATGGATGGAAGTCATAACGAGCACCAATACTCCACGTTTCTGATTCTGCACGAGCGCCTGCAAGCGCACCATTAACAAGTGTTCTTAAATAAGGTGCATTTGGATTGGTTGGATCGGTCGTGACAGGAATGGTTACACCATTTGGAGCGGTGATGGTGAGTGGGACAGAGTTAAACTCGTCGTTCTCATTCTTATCTTCATTGTGTTCGTAGGTTAGGTGGAGTGTCCACGTATCAATCCGATAACCGATAGATGCATAGTACTGTTGCTGTTTAGCAAGTATGCTGTTGTCTACGTCGAACTGAGTGTATTCTGCATCGAACAAGATATCATTATAGTCGATAGAAATACCAATTGCGGCAAAGTAAGCATCATCTTTGTCGACTGCGATGTCATCCGCTTGTTGAGTTAGTCCATAACCAGTCAACCCCGCTAACAATCCAGAGAGTTCAGGACTATTAGCTGCGCTAATGCTCGCTTCGGTAGCAAAGTAGGCCGCACGTGCACTAAACCAATCTCTGCTCAGTGTCCAGTTAATACCTACTGTGTTGTTTAACTCTGCTTCATCTGAGTAGGTGATAGCAACAATGTCGTCATCTACGCTACCTAAAGCCAGCTGTACTGTGCTTTCCCATTCGCCTAATGTTGAGTTGTGGATATAGCTCAATCCGTTATAGGTGCTAAAGCTTAGGTTATATACAGATTGAGGTGGTTTAACCCAACGATATGCATAACCCACATCTAAAAAGTCAGAATAGCGATAGAATGGTATACGCATTTTACCTGCGCTTATCTGTGAAGAATCTGAAATCGCATAGGTTAAGTATGCCCATTCAAACTCGGCATCAAAGTCATTCTGACCACGGCCCACGATCTGTGCTGTGGCAGTTAGACTTTCTTGTAGATCGGCGGAAAGTTGTAGGGCGAATAAGCTACGGTTTTCCATATCAAAATCATTGTTATAGCCATATAGTGTGTCATCACTATCTAGCGTTTGACCACCAATAATGGAAGCAAAACCATTAATTCTGATTTCAGCGGCGCTGTGAAAACTCACTGTCCCAAGCGCTATCGCTAATGCAATTGCTGACTTTTTCATATTGATCCCCATTTTCTTTGCAAAGAGTCGTGTCGGTAACGCTAATTCAAAGCGCTGATATGAGCACAAAAATAGCGTTACTTTTGTCTTAGAGATTAGAATAAAAACCAGAAATAACAAGTTATTAAGAAAAGTTAGTGCTCACTGCTTACATTATTTAGTAAACCAAGTATTGAGCCAAGTTAAGCTGGTGCTGTACGTCTATCTCATCAGACCAGTTTATTGTATCGCAAAATATTCTAAAAAGGTGAATAAAAAATAACAGCGGGAGTTAGAAAGTGTTTGTATTTAAAAGAATATTAAGGGGTCAAGTTGCTAAAAAAGAGCAAACTATCGTTTGCTCTCGGTAATTTTTTCAGCCTGTACTTTGCAGGCATTATACTGCTCAATACATTTATCAGTGCATATCTGTAAAGACATTGTCTCTGGTGTGTTTTGCATCTCACAGCTGCGTTCGCATTGATAATTCTGTTGTGCGCACTGATTCAACTCAGGTGAGATAGAGTTACTGCACCCCAATAGGGTGGTAGAAAGTACTAACAAGGCGAACGCATTTTTCATTATTATTCCTTAGACTGTGACTTGAATATTATCAATCAGTCTGACTTTACCGAGAAAAGCTGCGGCAAGAATGACGAGTTGATTATCTTCGAGTGTAGCAGGTTTCAAGCTATCTTTTTGACAAATGTTAAAATAATCCAACTTTAAACCGGCATTATGCAGCATTTCTGTTGCATTTTTTGTTACCTTCGAAAAATCTTTTTCGCCATTTTCTAAAGCGCCAGCTGCTGTTTTTAGCGCTTGAAAGAGTACTTTAGCAGTATCTTTTTCAGATTCAGAGAGGTAACCATTACGTGAACTCATCGCCAGTCCAGAAACTTCTCTTTGAGTCGCAACACCAATCACTTCAACGGGAATAGACAGGTCTTTCACCATTGTTTTGATGACCTGTAACTGTTGAAAGTCTTTCTCACCAAAGCAGGCAAAATCAGGTTGTACTAAGTTAAACAGTTTTGTGACAACCGTTGCAACGCCACGAAAGTGCCCAGGGCGTGTGCCACCGCAGTGTCCTTCGGATACTCCCGGTACATCAACAAAACTTTGCGCATTTAGTCCGTTTGGATATATGGTTTCAACGGTAGGCGTAAACACAATATCGGTTTCTAGTTCTGCAAGGCCTTGCTTGTCTTGCTCAAGTGTACGTGGGTAGCTGTCGAGGTCTTCGTTCGCACCAAATTGCATTGGGTTTACAAAGATACTGACAACGACTTTATCCGCTAGGGTTTTTGCTTTTTCTACTAAGGAAAAATGACCGCGGTGAAGGTTGCCCATCGTTGGTACGAAGGCAATGCTTAATCCTTGTTGGCGCCAAGCTTTAATCTGGCTTCGTAACGATTTAATCTCAGTAACTGATTGCATGTTGTACTCTAACTCAATAATAACAATACCAACTCAAACAAAACGCTTGAATCGGACTTAGCGATAAGTATTGCTCATCGCAAATTTAATTAAATTCGTGATCAGGCCCCGGGAAGTCACCTGATTGCACGTCTGCACAAAACTTTTTCACCGCATCTGGCATGTTGCCGGTTTCGAGCAGGAAGTTCTTTGAAAACTTAGGAATATAGCCTGCGGAAATACCAACTAAGTCGTGCATAACCAAAATTTGGCCATCGGTCTCTTTACCAGCGCCAATACCAATGACCGGAATTGCCACGGCATCGGTAATACGTTTAGCCAATGCTGAAGGCACACATTCAATCACAATCATTTGTGCACCAGCACGTTCTAACGCTTGTGCATCGGCTATCATTTTTTGCGCCTGTGCTTCTTCACGACCTTGAATTTTAAAGCCGCCAAACACGTGCACTGATTGTGGTGTTAAACCTAAATGACCACAAACAGGGATCCCTTGCTGAGTAAGCAGTGCAATGCTGTCGTAAAGCCATTCACCACCTTCAAGCTTAACCATATTAGCACCAGAGCGCATCAAGGTAGCTGCATTCTGACAGGCTGACTGCGGATCTGAATAGCTCATAAAAGGCATATCGGCGATAACGAATAGCTCTTTACTACCAGCTCTGACACAACGGGTGTGATAGGCAATGTCATCCGTGGTAACGGCTAAAGTGTCTTCACCACCTTGTAAAACCATACCCAGAGAATCACCCACTAAGATGACATCTACGCCATTGTCGTGAAATAACTTTGCAAAACTTGCATCGTATGCGGTGAGGGCTGTTATTTTTGTTCCTTCACGCTTCATTTTGGCAAGTGTTGAGACGGAAATTTTTGCCATGGTAAACCCCTTGGATTGGTTTATTTGAGGATTGCTAATCCGTTAAGTGGTAACTTTTGTGTTAAAGAGTCAAGCTCAGTGCCATCAGGTAATTTGAGTTCTGGCGTTATCTCTAATAGTGGATAGACGACAAATTCTCTTTCTTTCAAGCCGTAATGTGGCACCGTAAGTCTATCACTGTTAATGGTGTCGGTATTAAAAAGCAGAATATCTAAATCGAGCGTGCGCGGTCCCCAGCGCTCAGCTTTGCGTACACGACCATGTTCAAGCTCTATTTGTTGCAACACATCGAGTAAAGACTCTGCTGTTAATGATGTCGCCAGTTTTGCTACGGTATTCACATAATCAGGTTGATCTTGAGGGCCCATAGGTTTTGAGCCATACAGGCTAGAGTGCTGGACAAGCGAGAGGTCTGGATGGGCGGCGAGCACATCGAGTGCTCGCTGTATTTGTGCCATCGGTTCGGATAGGTTTGCACCCAATCCAATGTACGCAATATTCATTTAATCTTCTTTTGGTTTTCTTTTTGGCTTACGTCTATTATAACGACGCTTAGGTTTGCTTTGGTTACCTAAGTTGCGCACCATGTCTTTTTGGCCGGTGACGTCACTCTTTAGGTAATCAGTCCACCAAGCTGCAAGTTCTTCTTGCTCTTGCTCACCACTTTCTACACGCAATAATAGGAAATCATATGCGGCTTTGAATCTCGGCTGCAAGCTTAGGCGATATGCACGCTGGCCTGAACGTTTATCTAGGCGTTGTTGAATATGCCAGATATCTCGGGCACCTAAAGTAAAGCGTTTAGGCACTGCAACGTGTTTAGCATTTTCAGCAAGGACGTGATTAATGGCTTGCATAAAGGCATCATATTCATTCATACCTTCGGCCGCGAGCGCTTCGCTTTTAGCTAAAATAGGGAACCATAAAAGTGCTGCATAGATAAATGCAGGGGTTACTTTTTTATCCGCGTTGATACGGCTATCCGTATTGGCAAACATTTGCTGAATAAAGCGACGTTCAAAGTCATTATCAGGCTGTGCTAGGATTTTATCGAGCGCGGGGAATAATTGTGCAAATAAGCCGTATTCACGCATTTGAAGAAAATTTTCTTCCGCTTTACCATTTAAAAATAGCTTTAGCGTTTCTTCGAACAAGCGTGCAGCTGGGATGTGCCCAAGTAACGGCGCTAATGCTTTAATTGGAGTGCGGGTCGGGGTAGCAATCTCCATATCCAGTTTAGTTGCAAAGCGGATAGCTCTCAGCATACGTACCGGATCTTCGCGATAGCGAGTTTCAGGATCGCCAATCAGCTCAATTTTACGCGCTTTAATGTCAGCAACACCACCTGCAAAGTCGCGTAAGGTAAAGTCATTGATCGAATAATATAGCGCATTGATAGTAAAGTCGCGGCGCTCGGCGTCTTCTTCAATACTGCCGTAGACATTGTCGCGTAATAGCTGCCCGTGTTCGCTGGCTTGACTTGTCGTGGCACAAGAGTCATCACTTTGGTGATGGCCACGCATGGTGGCAACTTCAATAATTTCCCGTCCAAAAACAATGTGCGCAAGGCGGAAGCGACGACCTATTAAGCGACAGTTACGGAAGAGCTTTTTGATTTGTTCAGGTGTTGCATTGGTAACGACATCAAAGTCTTTAGGTTCAATTCCTAGCATGATATCGCGGATACAACCACCAACTAGGTAGGCATCATAGCCACCGTCTTTTAAGCGATAGAGCACTTTGATAGCGTTAGGGCTAAATTGTTTACGAGATATACCATGCTCGCTGCGAGGAATTATCGCAGGTGTCGGGCTGGCCATTTTCACCGTCTCATCGCCTTTTCCAGTTACAAACTGGCGGCAAAAGTTTACAAGCTTGGAAATAATAACTCGTCTCCTGAGCAATCAAGTTTTCTATTCTAGTCGTTGTGAACCACTGCTTTTGTCTTAAAACAGGTCGCATTTAAGGCTCGCTATCATATACTCAAATGAGACTAAATTGAAGTACTTGAAAACAGTGGGCGAAAAGCAAAATCACCATTTTCTAGAGAGTCTAGTTGAATTTCCTGTACTTTAGGAACGCTATCTAGACTAAAAATATCAATAGCGTGAGTCAGTAATGCGTCAACATCTTGATAATTATGGAGAGAATCAACTGGCACATGCAAATAACGCAGCGCGGCATAAAGGGTTGGTAACGGGTTGCGATTATCAATAGCTGGAGCATGATTCTGCTTAGACAACTTAAATCCGGGCTCTGCGACAGCCAGTGGCACGTGAGCGTACTCAGGTGATGGCTGATTGAGTTGCCGAAATAAACTAATTTGTCTTGCTGTGGGTTCTAGCAGATCGGCACCACGCACGATATGACTAATCTTTTGTTCTATGTCGTCAACGACCACCACCAATTGATAAGCAAATAAGCCGTCGCGGCGTTTAACGATGTAATCTTCATGCGCAATTGCAGGGGGAATGACAACCATGCCTTGTATTGCATCATTAAATTCAGTAACTGGAAAGCGCTGCTGTAGGCGCAAAGCATTATCTTGCCAACTTAGCGCTAAAGCTCGGCAATGATTGTTATAAAACCCACCCATTGCTTTAATTTGCTTTCTAGTACATTGACACGCATACACAAGAGAGTCTGATTTTAGTGTCGTCAAATAGGCTTGGTATAGGGCATGGCGCTGCGATTGATAGACAACGTCTTCATCCCAGTAAAGGCCATATGCTTCAAGTGTGGTTAATATATTGTCGGCAGCACCCACAACTACGCGCGGTGTATCAATGTCTTCGATGCGAACGAGCCATTTACCTTGATTGACTTTTGCATCTAAATAGCTACTCAAAGCGGCCACAAGAGAGCCGAAATGAAGCGGTCCGGAAGGCGAGGGAGCAAATCGACCGCGATAGCTCCCAGTTTGCTTTAAGCTTGGGGACACAGGGCTGAGATTATCCTCTGCCTTGTTGTTTTTCTTTGATTTCTGCGAGAGATTTACAATCAACACAAAGATCAGCTGTTGGACGCGCTTCTAAACGGCGAATGCCGATTTCAATACCGCACGACTCACAAAAGCCGAAGTCATCATCTTCGATAAGTTGAAGTGTTTTCTCAATTTTCTTGATTAGCTTACGCTCGCGGTCGCGAGTACGCAGTTCAAGAGAAAACTCTTCTTCTTGCGCTGCACGGTCCACAGGATCAGGAAAGTTTGCCGCTTCGTCTTGCATGTGTGTCTTAGTACGATCTACTTCATTACGTAGATCGGCACGCCATGCTTCTAATATCGCTTTGAAATGAGCACGTTGTGCTTCATTCATGTATTCTTCGCCTGGCTTTTCTTGATAAGGTTCTACACCGGCTTGAGCCAATAACCCTAGTTTTTTCTGGTCTGGCATACCATTCTCCTAAATCCTTAATACATAACCCCAGCTTTCGCCGGCGGGTATAAATAGCAAAATCTTTACCCCTTAGCAAACACTTTTTTACTGCAAATGTCAGCCACTTTTTTCAATGTTTAACTATTTGGGGGAGAAAACTATCACGGCTATATGTGGGCAGCATGAAAAAAGTCAAGCGTAATCAAAAGGAATTTCTTCAATTAATTGTACTTGGTTGTCGTCAATATGTGCTCGGTAAGCAATGATTTCTACTCCATGAGAAATTGCTTCTTTTACTAACGCTGCATATTTTTGATCGATATGACTGGCTGGTTTGACACAATTGATCCCTGTATGGAGCGCGGCAAACAGTAACACCGCACGATGACCTTGCTGTTTAATGTGGATTAATTCTCTAAGATGTTTTTGACCTCTTAAGGTTTCTGCATCAGGGAAAAAACCTTGCTGTTGCTCGAGCAAAGTCACCGACTTTACTTCAACGTAGCAGAATTGCGAGGATTGTCCATTTTCGAGGCTGCTCAACAAAATATCAATTCGGCTATTTTCAGCCCCGTATTTCACCTCAGTTTGAAGTGTTTTGTAGCCTTGCAGTTGCGTTATTCTTCCTTGCTCTATGGCCTCAACAGACACTTTATTGGCCACCGCTGTATTTACACAAATAAAATGACCATCATTATCTTGCGTCAGCTCCAACGAATGAATGTACTTCCGTTTAGGGTTATCGCTGGTGGAGTAATAGGCCGTAAATCCTGGGTCTGCACAATTGGTCATTCTACCAGTATTAGCGCAGTGAACGGTGAATTCGTCACCACTTGGGGCGCGTAAGTCGACAAGAAAGCGTTTATATCGTTTGAGCAAGGTTGCTTGTTGTAATTGCCTAGAAAACTTCATTGGTCGCTTTAGGTTGGGTGTATTTAGTGGCTAGTGTACACTTAACCACACTTACAAGCACAAGAGTGAAAAGAGAATGTCAGAGAAATTTATTGTACGACTGAGTGAAGACGCAAAACCAGAGTATTTATCTGCTGGTGCTGCATTGTCGTTTGAAAAGGACGGTGCTTTTATCCATTTACAACAAGACGAAACGCTGAAAAATATTCAAAAAGCGGCTCGTAGCATCGCACAACAAGGGATTAAACAAGTTCATCTAGAAGGTGACTTGTGGTGTACTGAATCTCAATGGGCTTTTTATCAAGGTTTTGTGTCACCAAAGGCATTAGATGGTGTGGTGTTTGTTGACAACGACCAGTCAGATCTAAAAGAGCTTGATGCATTAAAAGCGTCGGCAACATGGATGCGTCAGATGATCAACGGGACGGCCGAAGATATTTATCCTGAAAGCCTTGCTGGAAAAGCGGCTGAGTTTATTCAGTCATTGGCACCTGAGCATGTTAGCTATCAAATCATTAAAGGCGACGCGCTGTTGGAGCAGCAATGGATTGGTATCCACGAAGTGGGACGCGGCAGTGAGCGTCCTCCTGTGTTGCTTGAGCTTGACTACAACCCAACAGGTAATGATGACGCACCAGTTAGTGCGGCACTTGTGGGTAAAGGGATCACGTTTGACTCAGGTGGGTACTCGATTAAGCCAAGCGAAGGCATGCTTACGATGAAGTGTGATATGGGTGGTGCGGCAACCGTAACGGCTGGTTTAGCGCTGGCTATTCAACGTGGTTTTGACCGTCGTGTTAAGTTGTTCCTATGTTGTGCTGAAAACCTTATCTCAGGCCATGCCTATAAGTTAGGTGATATTCTTACCTACAAAAATGGTACCACAGTGGAAATCGTAAATACCGATGCAGAGGGTCGCTTAGTGCTTGCTGATGGCTTGATGGCTGCCGGTGAAACAGGCGCAGAGCTTATTATTGATGCCGCGACATTAACGGGCGCTGCGCTCGTTGCTGTAGGCCAAGAGTACAATGCGCTATTTGGTTTAGACAAAGCGCTTGTCGGTGATGTACAGCAGTTCGCGAGTGACGAATTTGAAGCCGCGTGGCCACTGCCTCTAGAAAAGTGGCATCAAAATAACTGTCCATCGCCTTATGCGGATACAGCTAACAGCCGAGCCCAAAAAGGTGGCGGCTTTGGTGGTGCATCAAATGCAGCGGGTTTCCTGTCTCGCTTTGTACCAAATGAAGGTCAAGGCTGGGTGCATATTGATCTTGCGGCTTCTTTCCAAAATAGCGCTAGTGGTCAATGGGCTGCAGGTGCAACGACGTTAGGTATGAGAACCGTAGCGAGAACGCTTCAAGAAAAAGCCTAATCATGCCGTTAGCTGAGTGTATTCCGCGAGACAGTGGAATACACTCGCTTGTTACCACGTTTAAGACAAAAGTGCAGCAGCGAGTCGCACAAAGTCCGATGATGTTAGTATTCCAACCAATTTGTTTTGCTCGTCTACCACAGGCATACAGCCATGGCGATTATCGACAAAAAAGCGCACCACATCTTGTAGTGATTGGCTTGGGCGCACGCTCGCAAAATCGGTCGCCATAATATCTTGTACTTTTGTTTGCTTTTCTTTTCTTGCAAGCGCATTTGCGCCATAGGTTGCCATTATTCCCATTACCTTGGCGATCATAATCTTTTGCGTGAGCATACCAACCAAGGCTCCTGCTTCGTCAATCACTGGAATGTGACGAACATTTTTTTCTTTCATTAAATTGTGCGCATCTTGCAAGGTATTTTCAGCAATCACTGCGAACGGATCTGGGGTCATTAAATCAGCTACGGTTTGGGTCATCTGCTACTCCTTTTCACTCCATATGCTTATGTTGAGTTTAGCCTGATCTATTTGGCATGTATGGAATTGAGATCAAGTTTTGAACTATTTCTCGAAGAACTCCTCTTATGAAGACAACAATAAGAAAGGATAACCCAATGAAAAAGTTACTGATGTTAGGTGCTGTTGCGAGCTTATTTTGCAATTCGGTTTTCGCTGCTGAGCGAAGTGTTGAATATGGTGAGATTAATCAAATTCTAGATTTAATCGCCAACAAAGCGCAGTCGCAATATATCTTGTCTAAATTTACAGTGGAAGTGAAGCAGCCTGATATCGCGCTAGAGGATGTTAAACTTTGGCTGGAGCAAGATGGCAAGATCATTGCCAGTGGTATCATAGACAAAGACGGCAATATTAATTTACCTATTCTCCCGCAGTCACGTGCTGATCAAGTTAATTTAGTGATCAATCAAGAAAAAGATGCCGTTGCGATTATGGTCAATACGGATATAGCGCCGTTGACTAAGCAGCAGGTTATGTATCGCGATTTGTTTATCCTTTTAGAGGATATGGACGCTTTTGTTGAGTTGATGGCAGGTAGCTTGTCTTGGTTTGCTCCAAGCTTTGATGAACTAGAGTTTACATTTACCGAGCCTGCATCAATTCAGTTTGTGGATGAGAAGGGTAAAACTCAAAAGTTTGTGACGGATGATGAGTTTAAGATCCAAATCCCTAATAAGAAAAAGTGGATGAAGCAAAATCCATCCTTGCAATTTAGTGCCTTACCAACGCAGTTTGCGCCCATAGACTAGGGGAGATAGTCCGTATGCCTGCTAGGGCCTGTTGACCTTTGCTGTTTGATTTTTGTTCTTCTGAGTGTGTTTTGGTCGCGACGCTCGACTTGCCGCCTAGTAATCTAGGCAAAAGTTGAGCAACAATGAACAAAGCGCACTCAGATGAACCCAAAGGGCAGCGCTTGATTAGCATTTCTACTGTATTATCGCCAGACTTACATAGAATGACTATGCTACGCTGGCTCAGCCTTGTATAAATACCAATCAAACTGCTGCAAAAACAAACTTGAAAGATCAACAGGCCCTAGTAGGCGGGCATATCCTTTTCCATCAGGTAATTGGTTAATACTTCGCCGCGAACGTTCACTTGTTGTTCCTTTATCACTTGGAAGCCAAAATGTTCAAAGAAAGGTTTAGCCGTTTTACTAACATGGGAAAATAAACGCGTTGTGTTGGTTATTTTGCTGTGTTCTAAGAGTGCGAGCATAAGTGCTTTACCTATGCCTTGCCCTTGATGTTCTGCATGGCAAAAAAAGTGATCAATAAGACCGTCAGCTTGGATATCGGCAAAGCCAACAATTTTACCATTTAGCACGGCGACGAGGGGTTGATTGCTCCTTAATCGGTCTTGCCAGCCTTTATCGACAACGTCGCTATGTGCCCATGCATTAACTTGGCTATTTGAGTAATGCTGTATATTTACCGAGCGTATTGTGTCAAACATAAGCTTGCGTAACACGGCTTCTTCGCCGCTTTGAAATTGTCTGATGATAATCATTGTTAATCTTTATTCTTGGAGTCTTAATTGTCCGGAAATAGCGTGTTGCTCGGCAATCTCTGCAAGTCGTACGTATTTTTGTTCAACCAGTTGAGACACGGGAACAAGTTTGGCATCAATACTTTCAAGCTCAGCTAACTTGGCTGCAAGAAAGGCGGCGGTTTCCTTATATGGGTGCGCAATGATAATAACATGCTCGTGATTATCAAGTAGCTTAAGCATATGTTGCCACTGCTTGTTGAGTGCCTTTGTGGATATGTCATTGTCTAGAAAGACCTGACGAGCGACGTTTTTTACGCCGTAAAGGTTGGCAGCATATTGGGCTTGGCTGTGGCTAGTGGTACGGCTATCTAAAAAGTATAATCCGCGCTTTTTTAGTATTTCCATTGTCCATTTCATTGGCTCTATTTGTTCTGTTAATGCTGAGCCCATGTGATTGTTTACGCCTTTAACCTGAGGCAGTGTTGATAGCGCATTGCCAAGTGTCATTTGCAACTGCCACTTTTCCATATCGATAGTTAATGCGCCCGGGCCAAGGGCCTTTTCCGTGTCTTGTGCCTGCATTGGCACATGTAATAAAAGCTCGCGTTGTTGGCGGCTGGCTGCAAAGGCAAATTGTTGAGAAAAAGGGGTGTGGGGCAGGATCGAAAAGGTGATCCCACCCGGTAAAGACAGCAACTCTAAGTCACGTTGGTGATTGCCAATGTCGTCTATAACAATGGCAAACTGTTTTGCTGGCACTGCAAAAGTCATGCAGGCCAGTATTATCCCGATTATTTTTTTTAGCACACAAATTATTATTATAGTTTACAGCCCTACAGGGCTGTTTTTTATTTACTGTGATTGAACTAACGCCAGCGCCTTAGGCCAATGCGATGCTAGCTGTTCAATACCTGTTGTTTTGATTGATTCTTCACCAGTGATTATAGCGCTTTTATCCAACAGGGAAAGCGCTTGTTTGGTAAAATATACATCGGGCTCTATGCCTTTACCTTCAATTGATGTACCTGCTGGTGTGTAGTATCTCGCTGTCGTTAACTTTAATGCAGTAGTACCATTGCCAATCGGGATCAAGGATTGAACCGAGCCTTTACCATAGGAACGTAAGCCAACGACTAAGGCACGTTTATTATCCTTGAGTGCGGCGGCTAAAATCTCGGCCGCTGAAGCGGAATTATTGTTGATTAATACCAAAATAGGCGCACCATTTAAAATATCTCCCCGCTTTGCAATGTAAGCCTGATTGGCGTCATAGAAGCGGCCTTTGGTCGTGACGATTGTGCCACTATCTAAAAAAAGATCTGAGATTGCCACTGCACTATTAAGTGTACCGCCGGGGTTGTCACGTAAATCAATAACCAGCTTTTTCAATGGACTGCCTAACTGTACTTGTAGTCGGTTTATGTGTCTTGCAACATCATGATAGGTGTGGTGGTTAAAACTGTTGACGCTCAAAAAACCGGTACCGTCGTTTAAGAGTTTACTGGCGACACTTTCAATGACTATCTCTTGGCGTTTAAGCTCAAGTGCAACTAACTCGTCTTGTCTTAATACCACTAAATTGATGAGGTTTTTATTTGCAGCTTTGAGTAGGGCAGACACTTCTTCTATCGATTTGCCCGTGACATTAGCGCCATTGATTGCGTGGAGTTTATCACCGCTCTCTATTCCTGCTTGAGCCGCAGGTGAGTTGGGCAGGGTATCCAAGATAATCACGTAATTATCTTGCTCTTCGACTTCAATACCAAGCCCTGTGTAGCGCCCATTTGCTGCACTGAAGATGGATTCCAAGTCTTCCTCGTTGAGGTATTTAGAGTAGGGGTCTAAATTATCAAAGAGACTCGACAAGTTGCCTGCGTTATAGCGACTGAGAGGTAAGTCTTCAACATAATAGGTGTGGATATGATACAGGATTTCATCGATTTCTTGAGCCGAAAACTTTTGTGTAGACGCGTGACTAAAAGCGCTAAAGCTTAACAAAAGCAGGAAGCTTAATAATGCAACATAGCGCGCTGCAAGCGCGTAAAAACGGGTTTGTCTATTCATGTGCTGCTCCTCATCAAGGTGCAGCACGGGTTATTCAGTTAACTGGATCTGCACCATTTTATCGGATCTACAGCGCTTCCCTTATGCCGTATTTCAAAGTATAGACCAGGATCTCTTTGTCCGCCGCTTTGTCCTACCAAAGCGATCACTTCACCACTGCGAACTTGATCGCCAACATCGCGAAGCAGTGTTTGAGCGTGGCCGTATAGGCTCATAAAACCATGCCCATGATCAAGCACAATAACCCAGCCAAAGCCATTTAACCAATCTGCATACACAACTTGACCGGGAGCGACACTCGCAATTTCAGCCCCTTCTTTTGCGCCAATGAGGACGCCCTTCCAATTCATGCCTGCATGCTTGCTTTGGCCGAATTTATGCTTAATTCTACCTTTGGCCGGTAAACTCATTTTGCCTTTGAGTCTGGCTAGTCCATCTAAGCGTATTTCGGCTTCTCTTTGTGCCTTGGCAAGCTCTTCTAAAGTTTGGATTAAGGTTTGCTCATTTTCTTTTAAATATGCGATAGCAGAGCGTGTTTCACTGAGTTTGTTATTTAGGTTTGCAAGCTGGTTTTGGCGTTCTTTCTGCGCCTTTTTGAGCGCTTCCAAGCGTTCATTTTGATGGTTTTGTAGCGCTTCTAAGCGTGCTTGTGTTCGTGCTAACTCAGCTTGAGTCTGTGCTAATTCTTGGCCGATAGATTTGAGCTGTTCGAGTTGTTTAATGCGTGCTTTATTTAGGTAATCATAATAGGCAATGGTGCGCTCGAGCTTTGTTGCATGCTCTTGATTAAGTAACATTCTGGAATAATCATGAGAGCCTGTCATGTAGGCACTTTTTAGCTGAGCCGCAAGGATCTTTTCAAATTTTTTCTTGTCGTTTAACAGCGTGCTTTCTTGCTTTTTGAGTTTGGCCTGTTCGGTTTGGTTTTCTTTGATCCCTACTTCTGTGAGTGAGATAGCTTTGGCACTTTTGGCGATATCAAGTTCGAAGGCTTTGAGCTTGGCTTCGTGACTGTTAATTTCACCGCGCTGCTTTTCTAACGCTTGTTGGCTAGCTTTAAGCTGTTGCTGAACTTCGCTTAAGTCTTGTTTGGTTCTAGATTCGTTGGCAACAGCGGGCGCTGTTGGCATGAGTAATGCCGCACCGAGAAGTGCGGCATAGTGAAATGTCGTTTTTAACGGCATACAGGCAGGCCGTTATTTTAAACGCATAATTGGAGTGCCTGTCATCTCGCTAGGCTGCTCCATACCAAGTAAATGCAGCATCGTTGGTGCAACATCGCTTAGTGCTTTTCCTGCTTGTGGCTCTGCATCACGACCTACATAAATAAATGGTACAGGCTCACTAGTGTGTGCTGTGTGAGCTTGGCCCGTTTTCGGGTTTTGCATTTGCTCAGCATTGCCGTGGTCTGCTGTGATCAGAGCTTCACCACCGGTTTCTTTTAACGCTGCAACCACACGACCGATACACTTATCAACGGCTTCACATGCTTTTACTGCGGCTTCGAATACACCAGAGTGTCCAACCATATCACCATTCGGGTAGTTACAGATAATGACGTCAAATTCACCGCTATGAATGGCTTCAACTAACTTATCCGTTAGCATTTCTGAGTTCATCTCTGGCTGCAAGTCGTAAGTGGCGACTTGTGGAGAAGGAATAAGCTCACGTTTTTCACCTTCAAAGAGATCTTCGCGACCGCCGCTAAAGAAGAAAGTGACATGGGCATATTTTTCCGTTTCTGAAATACGCAGCTGAGTTTTGTTGTGCTTAGCTAGCCATTCACCTAGCACATTGACAAGTGCTTCAGGCGCGAAAGCGATAGGGGCTTTAATGTCGGCAGCGTACTCAGTCATCATAACAAACGCACTTAGGTCCGGTGCTTTGCGTTTTTCGAAGCCATTAAAGTCAGCATCGACAAAAGCACGGGTCATCTGGCGCGCTCGGTCTGCACGGAAGTTCATAAAGATAACCGTATCACCATCATTGATAGTTGCGGCAGGTTGCCCAGCTTCGGTGATCACTGATGCTTTAACAAACTCATCATTTTCATCACGCGCGTAAGCTGCTTGTAGCGCTTCAACGCCATTACGATAAGTAAAATCAGCGTCGCCACTTACCATCAGGTTATAAGCAGACTCGACACGGTCCCAGCGATTGTCACGGTCCATAGCATAGTAGCGACCAATAATAGACGCTAGGCGGCCACAATTGAGTGACTGCATCAAGGCTTCCATTTTCTCAATTGACGCTTGTGCGCTACGAGGCGGTGTATCGCGGCCATCCAAAAATGCGTGCAAATAGACGGTTGCACCGCGCTCAGCCGCTAATTTAATCGCTGCAACAATGTGATCTTCATGACTGTGAACACCACCTGGGCTCAATAATCCCATTAGGTGAACGGCTTTGCCCTTTGCCACTGCTTTGTCGATATTCTCAACCAGAGCTGGATTGTGCTCAAACTCACCATCGTCAATCGCTTTAGTGATCCGCGTGAAGTCTTGATAAACCACACGTCCCGCACCGAGGTTAACGTGGCCAACTTCGGAATTCCCCATTTGTCCATCCGGTAGACCAACATCAAGGCCTGAGCCTGAAATCAAGGTGTGTGGAGCAGAGCGCCATAGTTCATCTAATACTGGGGTATTGGCTGCTAAAATAGCATTGCTCTCGCTTTCTTCGCGATAGCCCCAACCGTCTAAAATCATTAATACCAATGGCTTTTTCTTAGCTGTCATTTGCGCTCCTGAAATCCTGAATTAGGCACGATGTTGATGTCTTATAGCAAACGCTACAAGGTTAGATTAACTAACTTGGCCTGCAGCGCTTCGATAAGCTTGCTCTGGTTGCTGACAAGTAGAATACCTGTTTTTGTATGAATATTCAGCCCCACAGCGATGAATTATCTACTTTGAGATTGATATTTGCTCATGTTGAACAAGTCTGTTTTGTCGAGAATAAAGCAGGTATACTTGCTGCCACTTTATCGTTTAATAATTTTTGGTTGATAAATTAATGGAACAATACGTTGCGTTTTTAGGTAACCATCCGGTACTTAGCATCATTTGGGTTGTGTTAGCCGCGATGTTAGTGAGTAGTTGGTTTAAAAGTCAGTTTTCTAAAATTAGACAAATTAATCCTCAGCAGTTGACTATGCTTGTTAACCGCCAAGATGGTCAGGTACTCGATATGCGTGCAGCAAAAGAGTTTAACCAAGGTCACATTGCAGGTTCTGAGCAGGTGAATGCGGAAAAACTCAAGCAAAAAGATTTTGCTGGTCTTGAAAAACATAAATCTAAGCCCATTATATTGGTCTGTAACACAGGTATGACGGCATCTGCTGTTGCTGATAACATGCACAAAGCTGGATTCGAGCAAGTGTACGTATTATCAGGTGGTATTGGCGCATGGCAAAGTGCGGGTTTACCAATCTCTAACGGAAAATAACTGAGGTCTATGATGAGCCAAGTCGTAATTTATACCAAAGACTATTGTCCATTTTGTCATCGTGCAAAAGCACTATTAGATGCAAAAGGTGTCACATACACTGAGTATGATATTGGCGCACAGCCTGAGCTTCGTGACGAGATGATCGAAAAAGCCAACGGTGGCTATACCGTGCCACAAATCTTTATCGCTGAGCGCCATATTGGTGGTTGCGACGATATGATGGCGCTTGAAGCGCAAGGCGAACTCGATAAGCTATTACAAGCATAAGATTGATTGAGCTTTAGCTCAGCTTACTTTTTATAATGACTGCTAGGAACTAGCAGGATCAAAACAGAATTTAGGAAATTATCATGGCAGAACAAAACCAAGCAGCAGAACAACAACAAGAAGGCGCTCAGTTCAACATTCAACGCATCTACACTAAAGATGTATCGTTTGAAACGCCAAACTCACCAGGTATCTTCCAAAAAGAGTGGACACCAGAAGTTAAGCTAGACATGGATACACGTTCAGCAAAGCTTGATGACAACGTTTTTGAAGTGGTTCTAGCGCTAACGGTAACGGCAACTATTGGTGAAGAAACTGCATTCCTATGTGAAATCCAACAAGCAGGTATCTTTGCAATTGCAGATCTTGAAGAAATGCAAATGGCACACATGCTAGGCGCATTCTGCCCTAACATTCTATTCCCATATGCGCGTGAAGCGGTAGCTAGCCTAGTTAACCGTGGTACTTTCCCACAGTTAAACCTTGCGCCAGTTAACTTTGACGCATTATTCGCTCAGTACATGCAGCAACGTGCGGCTCAAGCACAGCCTGAGCAAACTGCTGACGCATAATTGATGAGTACAGCAAAATCAGCTGTAACTGTATTGGGGGCGGGGTCTTATGGCACCGCCCTTGCTATTTGTTTCGCCCGAAATGGTCACCAAGTGACACTATGGGGACGCAATAGCGAACACGTTGAGGCGCTAGCAGCTGAGCGTAAAAACCAACGTTATCTTCCTGACATCCAGTTTCCAAACACGCTTGAACTTGAGGCCGATTTAGAAACGGCTGTTAAGTCTAGCGAGCGTATTTTGGTGGTTGTGCCAAGTCATGCGTTTGCAGACACCTTGAAGAAGATTAAACCTATGCTACTTGAGAATGCAAAAGTAGCTTGGGCAACCAAGGGGCTCGAACCAAACACTGGGCGATTATTGCAAGAGGTTGCACTGGACGTGTTAGGTGACGATGTGCCGCTGGCGGTGCTAAGTGGACCTACTTTTGCAAAAGAAATGGCCGCAGGGTTACCTACTGCTATTTCAGTGTCTTCGATTTGTGCAAAGTTTCGTGAAGAGCTTGCTGAGCTGTTGCATTGCGGTCGCTCGTTTCGGGTGTATAGCAACGAAGACTTTATTGGTATTCAGCTCGGTGGCGCGGTCAAAAACGTTATCGCAATTGGCGCGGGCATGTCTGACGGCTTTGGTTTTGGTGCCAATGCCAGAACGGCGCTTATTACCCGAGGACTTGCTGAACTTTGTCGTTTAGGATGTGCTTTAGGCGCGCGTTCTGAAACCTTTATGGGTATGGCAGGACTGGGTGACCTGATTCTCACTTGTACGGATAACCAGTCGCGTAATCGCCGCTTTGGTCTTGCGCTTGGCTCGGGAAAGTCGGTCGATGAGGCGATGTCGAGTATAGGTCAGGTGGTCGAAGGCTATCGTAATACCAAAGAAGTTTATCTACTTGCCAAACGCACAGGTATTGAAATGCCGATCACCGAGCAGATCTATCAAGTGCTTTATGAGCAAAAAGATGTGAAAGAAGCCGCGATGGCGTTGCTTGGTCGCGAAAAGCGAGCTGAGTGATAATCGAATAGAGAGGCGTAGCTACCTCTCTATTACTCTCCGAACTTAATGTTATAGCGACGTTTAAACCACAGTAAAAATGGGATTTCAATCACGCTAAATGCGACAATCGTAAACACCACCCAATTACTCTTAAAAAACACTAACGAAAATTCGATATCCTTGCCATAGTACAAACTTCCAGACACGACTAAAGAAACCGCAGTAACCAATAAATCTTGTTTGCTGATACTGGCGAGGCTTTTCTCTTTTAACTTTGGGTAAACGAATACATAGGCCACAAAAAGTAGAATAAAGTTGAGTAAAATAAGCGTTAGCTCAGGTGACATGATTACCTCTATGCCTTGTGTGTCATTCGGCACAAGATAACATAATTTCTTAGCTTAATGCCTCGTTGAAACGCTTTTTATCTGATACTGAACAGGTATAATGGTAAATCCAACTTTTGAGGTGCACATGATCTCCAAGAATCAACAAAAACTACTTCGTGCTTTAGGGCAAAAAAAATATCGCAAGCAACATGGCCTGTATTTAGTACAAGGCGAGAAGAATGTGATTGAGTTAGTTGATGCTGGGTTGGCTGTTGAACAGTTGTTCGCGACCAATGAGTTCATGACAAAGTATAAATCCAAACTCGTTAATATTACCTGTGTAGAAGCAGAAGAGGAAATGCTGAGCAAGGTGAGTACTTTGGTATCAAATAATGCGGCGATAGCGGTCGTTGCAATGCCGCCGGCAGAAGAAATCAATACAGCAGGGTTGGTGTTAGCATTAGATGGAGTCTCAGACCCGGGTAATCTCGGTACCATTATTCGTCTTGCCGATTGGTATGGATTAACGCAGCTTGTGGTAAGCGAAAACTGCGCGGATCAATTTAACCCTAAAGTGATCAGCGCCACCATGGGCTCATTTGTGCGTGTTAATGTGGTGAGAACCGATCTCGAGGCCTTTTTAAAGCAATATCAAGGCGAATGCTATGGAGCATTTCTTGGTGGTGAAAGTGTGCATCAGTGCCAATTTAGTCGTAATGCCGTGTTGGTCATGGGCAGCGAGTCTCATGGTATTAGCGATGCCATAGCGGCGCACATCAATAAAAAGGTGACTATTCCTGCGTTTGGTGGTGCTGAGTCATTGAATGTGGCGATGGCTACCGGGATCATTTTGGATAATATTAAACGCTGTCATTGCTAACTCATAGATCTTACTAATGAATTGCCTTATTCTCAAAAGTAACCGCGAACAACAATAATAAGCTATGCGACTGAGTAGCATCAAACTGGCCGGCTTTAAATCTTTCGTAGAGCCAACCAAGATCCCGTTTCCTGACCAGATGACATGTGTGGTTGGGCCAAACGGCTGTGGTAAGTCTAATGTTATTGATGCGGTTCGCTGGGTACTGGGTGAAAGCTCTGCGAAAAATCTCCGTGGCGATGCCATGACGGACGTTATTTTTAACGGTTCGACCAAACGTAAACCTATCTCGCAAGCTTCTGTAGAACTGATTTTTGATAATACTCAAGGCCGGTTGCCCGGCACGTTTGCAGATCGTAATCAAATTGCCATTAAGCGCTTAGTAACGCGAGATGGCCAATCTCTTTATTTTTTAAATGGGAGTAAGTGCCGTAAGCGCGATATCACGGATATCTTTTTGGGTACTGGCCTAGGTCCTCGCAGTTACGCAATTATAGAGCAAGGGATGATCTCTCGCTTGATTGAGAGTAAGCCGCAAGAGTTAAGAGTTTTTTTAGAAGAAGCCGCCGGGATTTCAAAATATAAAGAGCGTAGACGAGAAACCCAAACTCGGATCAAGAGTACCCGAGAAAACATGGAGCGTTTGCTCGATGTTAGGCAAGAGCTACAGATTCAGCTAGATAAACTGGCACTTCAAGCACAACAGGCGAGCGAATATAAGTCTTTAAAGTCGCAAGAGCGTGACTTAAAGTCTTGGATAGCGATTTTAAAGTGGCAAAGCCTTGAGCAAAAGCAGGCAATCAAAGCCAAAGAAATTGCCAAACTCAATGAAAAATTAGCATTTTTTAATGAAGCTCACAGTGGTCATGACAGCATTTTAGCGACGTTAGAACATGAGATTAAGCATTTCAATGATGGCTATGAGCAAGCACAACATAGCGTGCACCGAATTGAAACCCAGTTGGCAACGCTTGAGCAACAGAAAGTCAATCTAACTGATAAAAAGCGTCAGCTTATTGAGCAGTCTCAAATACTGAAATCACAACAGCAAGAAGTGATTGAGGCGCAAGACGAGCAAGCCGAGTATGTGGCGAGCAGCGCTGAAAAAGTCGCGGAAGCTTCTGAACGACTTGAAATTACGCTATTGCAACTGGAAGAAACTCAACTCACAAACGAGCAAAGTGACACTGAGCAGGCTCAGTTAGAAGCGCAGCTTAGTGGCGCACATAAGCAGTACCAACAAATACATGCTCAGGTACAGCAAGGGGCAAGCCAATTAGTGCAACAACAGCAAGCTAAACTGCACGTAGACAAGCGTCAGGCTGAGCTGCTGGAACAGGCAGACGCGCATCACGCATCTATGTTGGAAAATGACTTGGCTGAAGCTCAGGATGCACATCATCAGCTGGTTCAAGCGATGGCTAAATTACAAAGCCAAGCTGGTAAGTTGCAAGGCCAAGAGCAAGCCAATAAAGAGGAAATCTTACTGGCACAGGCTCATGCTCAAAAAGCGCTCCAGGCGTTACAAGAAGTGCAATCTGAAATAAAAGCGTTATCACGCTGGGCAGAGGAAACATCGGAGGCTTCATCTGCGACTATGTTATCGCAGCTTGTTGTCGAGTCTGGGTATGAAGAATGCGTGGAAGCGGCACTGCTTGGGTTGACGCATTTAGTCGTTGAGCAAAGCGAAATGAATACGCTATGGCCCATCGAACTCGAAGTTCCCGTTGATTCCGTCGCGACAAAAATAAGCTCAGGACTGTTCCCCTGCTTTTTAACGAAAATAAAATTATGCGCTGAACCTACAGACTTTAAATCGTGTGAACAATTTCTTCTCGGCGTGACGGTCAGTGGCGTTATTGTGGGGGATAACTTTAAGGCTAAGGCGAAAAGCAATGAAGAGAGTGGCGTGTTAAAACGCTATGCCCAATTGCAGTCATGCCAATCTCAGCTTCCTCATTTACAACAACTCACCAAAGAGGCCGAGCAGGCTGTAGCACAAAAACGTATTGCCCTTGAAGACACGCAAGCTGGCTTATTGGAAACACAGCAATGCGTTCACGAAAAAGCACAAGCAATCGCCAGCCATAAAACCAAAATTGAAATGCTGGATGAGAATCTGAGCACTTGGCGTGAGCAAGGACAGAAAATTCAAGAACAACTTGATGCCACTGCTCAAGAACGAGCTGAGGTCATCGAACAACTTGAACTTTATACTGAACAGCAATTACAACGTGATGAGTTGCTAGCGCAAGCACAACAAGCACAACAACTGGCCGAGGCTAAGTTGGCCGAGTTTAAACAACATAGTCAATCTCGACGCGCCGCATTACAAGAAGCACAGCAATTAGTTCATACCACTAAACTTGCATCACAGCAGGCAGAAAGTGAACTACAGCTCAGCAATTCTAAATTGGAACACTTGCAACATCGTCGCGATGAAATAAACCAGCGCATCGAGCAAACACAAGCAGATATTTTGCTTTGTGAAGAGCCGCTCGCGAAGGCGCATGAAGACATTGAATTATTGCTCGCCCAACATCTAGAAGCCAAGGCGCAAAAACAAACGATGTTGGATACGCTCAACCAAGCCAAGGAAAACCTTTCCCAAAAACAAGCGGCATTAAAAGATGCGCAAGGCGAAGTGGGTAAACTCAATGAGTCTTTGCAACAAGTGAAACTTGAAGAGCAAAGCTTGATGATAAAGGCGCAAGCGGCACTTGAACCCATACAGGAGCTTGGCCGGACGCTAAAAGCGGAGCTGGCGCAATTACCTGAGAATGCAAATTTGGGGCAGTATCAAGCTAATTTAAGCCGAGTTAGTAATGATCTTGATAAGTTAGGGGCTGTGAACTTAGCTGCAATTGAAGAGTTTGAAGAAGCGAAGGCACGCAAAACCTATTTAGATACACAGCTGGATGATCTCACTAATGCGTTAGAAACGTTAGAAGCGGTGATCAGAAAAATTGATAAAGAGACCAAAACCCGCTTCAGTGCCACCTTTAATCAAGTGAATGAAGATTTAGCCGAGTTGTTTCCTAAAGTGTTTGGTGGGGGGAATGCATATCTAGAATTGACTAGCGATGACTTGCTGGAAAGTGGTGTTTCTATCATGGCAAGGCCGCCTGGTAAGAAAAACTCGACAATTCATCTGTTAAGTGGTGGAGAAAAAGCGCTGACCGCATTATCATTGGTGTTTTCAATATTCAGGCTTAATCCAGCCCCATTCTGTATGCTGGATGAAGTAGATGCACCGCTTGATGACGCAAACGTAGGGCGATTTTGTCGTTTGGTTGAAGAGATGTCGCAAACAGTGCAATTTATTTATATCAGTCATAACAAGGTCGCTATGGAAATGGCGGGTAGACTGACGGGGGTAACCATGGCAGAACCAGGGGTGTCGCGTATGGTTGCCGTAGATATAGAACAAGCGGTGCAAATGGCACAGGCATAACAACAAAAAAGGTGAGCAATGGCCACAGAGTTAAGATGGGCATTAATCGTGATCAGTGCGTTGGTCATAGGCGGGTTACTCATACATGGACTTTGGTCTGTTCGTAAGAAGAGCAGCGATAAAGTGTCTAAAAAGGAGCCCAATGAACTCAAAGAGCAAACGCCGAGTCACGATAAAGAGCCTGACGAACCTGAAATTGGAGAGATGACCTTTAGTGCGGTGGATGACGAGCCTGCGACTGAGGGCATTTTAGCGACGGAAGAGCCTGAAACTGAGGTGCAAACCGAGAACAGTGGATCTGAAGAGGCTGAGCCTGAAGAGAGTGCAATAGAGCCACAAGACTTTATTATTCTTCACGTTGATATGCCTGAAGGCCTGAAAATGGCAGGTTCAAGGTTGTTACCAACCGTGTTAAGCCTTGGATTTAAATATTCTGATGAGGGCTTCTTCAATCGCCATTTAGAGCCGTCCGGAAACGGTCCTGTGTTATTTAGATTGGTAAACATGTACAACCCAGGTACGTTTGACATCGATAACATGGAACAATTTAGCACAGCTGGCATTAGCCTATTTATGACCTTACCTTGTGAAGGCGATAACTTGGCTGCATTTAATATGCTTCACAGTGCATCGAAAAAACTAGCTGAAGAGTTTGGCGCAACGGTACTTGATAAAGACCGCGAACCGTTAACGGTTGAAGCCGTGCGCGGTTATGTTGAAAAAGTGCGTGAATTCGCCGCTTAATCGCTACTTAGAATCATTTTTAAGCCACTGGCATCTGCTGGTGGCTTTTTACGTTTAGAGGTTTAAATGTCAGACAACATTGAAAGCCAAGTTGCAGCTCTTAGGCAGCAACTCGAAGATTACAATTACCAATATTATGTTCTAGATAACCCAAGTGTGCCTGATGCGGAATATGATCGTGTAATGCGCCAGTTGATGGCGCTTGAGCAGCAGCATCCTGAGTTACAAAGTCCTGATTCCCCATCGCAGAAAGTGGGTGGTGAAGCGCTTAGCAAGTTTGAGCAAGTAACACACAGAGTACCTATGTTGTCGCTTGATAATGCCTTCGACGAGAGTGAATTTACGGCATTTAATCGCCGTCTAAAAGAGCGCCTACTGACAAGTAAAGATGTTACTTTTTGCTGTGAACCAAAGCTCGATGGCTTGGCGGTGTCTATTTTGTATCGTGATGGTGTGCTCGTTCAAGCGGCGACAAGGGGAGACGGTCAAGTTGGGGAAAACATTACGGAGAACGTCAAAACCATTCGCAATATTCCGCTGAAACTGCGTGGAGAACATATTCCGCATGAAGTAGAAGTGCGTGGTGAAGTCTTTATGGATACTGCGGGTTTCATTAAGCTAAATGAAACGGCGCAAGCAAAAGGTGATAAGACCTTTGCAAACCCAAGAAATGCGGCTGCGGGAAGTCTGCGCCAATTAGACTCAAAAATCACCGCTAAGCGTCCGTTGATGTTTTATGCTTATTCTATGGGCTTGGTTGAAGGCGGTGAGCTGGCCAACGAGCATTATGCGCAACTACAGCAATTACAAGGTTGGGGCTTGCCAATGAGCCCTGAGACAAAGCTTGTCGATAATGCACAGCAAGCTTTGGCTTATTATCAAGATATCATGACGCGCCGTGCTGAGCTTCCCTATGAAATCGACGGCGTAGTGATCAAAGTGAATGATAAAGCGCAGCAAGAGCAGCTTGGCTTTGTTGCTCGCGCGCCGCGCTGGGCGATTGCATTTAAGTTTCCAGCACAAGAAGAGATCACTCAGCTGCTTGATGTTGAGTTTCAGGTCGGTCGTACTGGTGCGATCACGCCCGTTGCACGCTTAGAGCCTGTTTTTGTTGGTGGTGTTACGGTATCGAATGCCACGCTTCATAATGGTGATGAAATTGCGCGTTTAGGTGTAAAGATTGGTGATACCGTTATTGTACGCCGAGCTGGGGATGTGATCCCTCAGGTAACTCAGGTCGTGTTAGATAGGCGTCCTGATGATGCCAAAGAGATTGAGTTCCCAGATACTTGTCCGGTGTGTGATTCTCATGTTGAACGTGTTGAAGGAGAAGCAGTTGCGCGTTGTACTGGCGGTTTAGTGTGCCGTGCACAACGTAAAGAAGCAATTAAGCACTTTGCATCGAGAAAGGCCCTCGACATAGATGGCCTTGGCGACAAAATAGTTGAGCAGTTAGTTGAGCGAGAGCTAATCAAGACGCCTGCCGATCTGTTTATCTTAAGACAAGGGCATTTTGAGTCTCTTGAACGTATGGGACCAAAGTCTGCTAAAAACTTGGTTGCGGCGCTTGAGGAAGCAAAGCAAACAACGTTAGCCAAATTTTTGTATTCCCTTGGGATCAGAGAAGTAGGTGAAGCGACAGCACAAAACTTGGCAAATCACTTCCTGATGCTTGAAAAAGTGATGGCCGCCTCCATTGATACTCTACAGCAAGTAAGTGATGTTGGTGTTGTTGTTGCGCAGCACATTCATAGTTTTTTTGCCGAGCAGCACAATCAAGAAGTGGTAACTGCATTGATTGAAGTGGGTGTAACTTGGCAAGATGTGGCAGCACCGTCAGAGGATGCACAGCCTTTAGCAGGGTTAACTTATGTATTGACTGGAACCTTGAGCCAACTGAACCGCAACGATGCTAAAGCGAGATTGCAAGCGCTTGGCGCTAAGGTCGCGGGTAGTGTGTCGAAAAATACGGATGCAGTTTATGCCGGCGAAAAAGCAGGCTCTAAGCTCACTAAGGCACAAGAGCTAGGTGTTGAGGTGTTCGATGAAGAGGCGCTGATCGCACTGTTAAACAAATACGAGTAGTAAAATGAAATCAGTAACACGATACGGCCCTGAATACTGGGATAAATATGGCGTTTATCGTACGCCTATCGCTTTTAATTTAGCGCTGGTCGTGTTGCTCCGCCCGTTGCTTATTTGGGTGTTTTCTGCACTTGCGAGACGCCCAGATTTGGATTTGATGTCGCTATTCTTTGAGTCTAAGTTTCACTTTTTTGTCGCGACAGGGATCGCTTGTATCGCCCTCATACCAACCGTTGTGTTTTCTCTTAGGCGGCCAACAAGCTCTCCAAAGCTCGCAGTCGTCTGGCGTTATATGCGTTTGCCACTTATATTAACAGCGGTACTCGATTTGGCGTGGTTAATCCTGCAAGCTGGGAAAACCCATTATAGTTTTTCTCCTTATATTGCCGTACAAATTGTACTGGTGAGTTGGGTACTTTTATATTTAATTAAAAGTCGCTATCTAAGCTGCTTTTTTGGCGATTGGCCACTTCCTGTTGAAGAGCAAAAAACAGAAGTAAACAAGAGAGAGAATTGAGATGTTAAAGTGGTTAGATATACTAAACTTTGCCAGAAATGGTAATCCTGTTGCTCCTCGCAGAGTTGATAAATCGGACCAGCAATGGCAATCAGAGCTTGCTCCAGAAACTTACATGATCACCAGGAAAAAGGGGACTGAACGCCCGTTTAGCTCACAAAGTTGTCAGCTTTTTGAACCTGGTAAATACTACTGTGTATGCTGTGGCGAGCTGTTATTCGATGCCGAAGAAAAGTTTGATAGTGGCTCTGGTTGGCCCTCGTTTACACAGCCTGCAGCAGTGGAAGCGGTGGCATATCATGGCGATAAGAGCCATGGAATGACGCGCGTCGAAATCACTTGTAATGTGTGTGATAGCCACTTAGGTCACGTATTCCCTGATGGCCCTGAACCAAGTGGACTGCGTTATTGTGTTAATGCCCTTGCAATGGAAAAGAAATAACTCAATTGCGATAAAACAAGTGATTACTCAAAGTCGAGTTTCATTTCATTTAGTTTAGCTTTGAGTTTACCGTAGCGGATCTGCTGTTCACTATCCAACTCAGACTGATTTAGCAAGGTAGTACAACGCTTTGCTAAATTGGAATTAAAAGTACTTCCTGACTTAGCACAACTATCACTCATACATTGCAGTAAATTTAGCGCTATTCCTGAGTTTTTAGGCATAATTCTAAAGGCTTGAGTGAATGCCTCCAAAGCGGTTTCATATTGTCCTTTGTTAAACTGTGTGACCGCATGGTTATTCAGCTCTCTAGGACCCATGGTGATCTCTTTTTTCTCTTGCTGCTGCTGATATAGATAGTGCATTGTGATGGGATCTGCGCTTGAGTTGTGGCGCTCACAGTGGGCAATAACTTGACTAAATAGCTCCTGAGCTTTGTGGTTTAATCCCACCTCATGTAGTGCTTTTGCTTTGTCTAAAGTGGAATCTACCGAGCGAATAACGGGTTCATCTTCTAACTGTTCTAGCAGTTGTTTCGCTTTTTTATGCTCATCTTTTAGATAATGGACGCGGGCGTTGAGGACATCGATTTGCGCTTGGGTTTGTGCGTTTGGAAATTGTTGTTTTAAATCACTCAGGTATTGTTGCGTTTGTCTTGTGAGACGAGTGACTTGGTCTGATTGATCGGTACTCAGAGCAAAATCTATTCCTGCTCGTGCGGCGTTCAAATACACTTCTGGTTTGTCATGGATAGAGTAGCGCGCGAAACTTGCTATATCTTTATGTGCTTTATAGCTGGCTTCATAGTCGTGATTAATTTGCGCAACTCGACCAAGTGACTGTTGCCTATTTATATTTCTTGGTGCCATCTCAATTGCTTGCTCTAACAATTGTTGGGCATTCTCATATTGATTTAGCTTTATTTCGAGTTTGCTCAATAAATCGAGCGCAGGAAGACGAGTTTCTGGTCGCTCTATTAAGGTTTTCAACATCTTTTGAGCGATAACATCTTCATTGTTGGTAATGAGCGCCTCGACCAAGCCTAGTTTTGCCCATGTAAACTTTTGTAGAGCCAAAACCGACTTGTAAAAAGACTTAGCTTCTTCTAATTGATTGAGCTTGAGTAGAAGTTCTCCTTTTAGCTTTAGGAGTAGGGAAGTGTAGTTATGATCTTTGTTATCTAGTTCTAGATCTAGCGCTTTCAAGGCCTTTGAGTAGTTCTTATCGTCTACAAGCAAGTTTATATGCCTTAAAGCCTGTTTACGCTTTAAAACTCGTTCTATACGGTTTTGTAGTTCTTTTATTGAAAAGGGCTTAACTAAAAAGTCATCAGGTTGGAGTTCAATAATACTATGGACTAACTCGGGGCTAGTTTCAGAAGAAATAAAAATAAAAGCGGTACTTGAGCGAATTAACTGTTTGGAGCGCAACTCTTCATAAAATTGATAGCCATTTTGTTTTTTTGCTAAACCAAAAGAGCATACGATGAGATCAAACTTATTGATGGTACAAAGCTCTTTTGCACTGTCTGCACTTTCTGCAAATTTTAAATTTCTGAAATCTAACTGTTCTAAAGATTGTTTCATATAGCTCAATGCTAATGGTTGATCTTCAACGATTAACATTTTGGCATTTTGAATAGATGGAGCTGACATAGAAACAATTTTTAGACAATGGCTTTGCTTCTAGTCTAGTACTTAGGTGTAGTTTTGAAAACAAAAATTAACTCATTTTTAGTAGGTTAGTCTATTTAGCTTATCCCAACTATTTACTGAGGTTAGTGGCAAAATGGTTAAGGGTATAACAAAAATTTGGGAGGCTTAGTAGAGTAATTAATTAGTTAATCAATGAGAAAAACGGGTTGTTTCTATGGACTTAATGGCAGGTTTAAACTTATTCATTTTGATGTGATTTTTGAGTATGTAAAAAGTAATAACTACTGTACAGAAAGTGAAGTGCTGTATTGGGTTTAAGGCTGTGACTCTAGCTTTGCTTAGGCTTAGTGCGATGTTTTGAATTTATTTAGAAAATAAAGTGGTGGGTTGTACTGGACTTGAACCAGTGACCCTCGCCTTGTAAGGGCGATGCTCTCCCAACTGAGCTAACAACCCAAATTGTGTTTCAATTTATACTCTTGAATGGAGTTATGGTGGGTTGTACTGGACTTAACCAGTGACCCTTGCCTTGATCAGGCTTAGTGCGATGCTTTGCATCGACCACTCTATCTAATAAAGAATAAAGTGGTGGGTTGTACTGGACTTGAACCAGTGACCCTCGCCTTGTAAGGGCGATGCTCTCCCAACTGAGCTAACAACCCAAATTGTGTTTCAATTTATACTCTTGAATAGAGTTTAATGTCCAATTCTAATCTAATAGTAGAAGTGGTGGGTTGTACTGGACTTGAACCAGTGACCCTCGCCTTGTAAGGGCGATGCTCTCCCAACTGAGCTAACAACCCAAATTGTATTACAACGTCTGCCGTTGTGGGGCGGTATTATAGGTTTAGTTTGAAAAGAGTCAACACTTAACTTTAAAAAACTATACTGTGTGATGTTTTTATGCTCAATGCTTTTAGCTCTTCATTATAGAAGAGGTGAGGGGTCTTATATTTTTGGTCCAAGAATCATCTTAACTTGGGGAAAATAAGTTGCTGAGCTTTGCATGCTATAGCGCGAAATTAAGCAGGGTTGGATACCATTCGGAAAAAGAAAAGAGCCGTAAATCACTCTGGCCTAATTGGATTTAAAACTAAAAGGCAGAGGTGCGGTAACTATGTGTTTTAAATTGTGTAATAAATAATCCAATTCAAGGTGTTAGGCTTGCAAAGGGGAGTGGTTTGGTTATATTCTACGCTTCTTGATTTAAAATGAATCAGTTAGAAAAAACTTTCATAAAAGTTGTTGACTTTATTTTTGCTCCTGCATAGAATGCGCCCCGCACTCAGCGATACAGGCTAGCAGTTCAGGTCTGACTATTATGGGGCTATAGCTCAGCTGGGAGAGCGCTTGCATGGCATGCAAGAGGTCGACGGTTCGATCCCGTCTAGCTCCACCAATTTATCGTTAGTGCATATGTCCTAGTACATAATTCAAATGGCAACGCCTCGAGTGCGAAGTTGTTTGTTATTGTGTCCCCTTCGTCTAGAGGCCTAGGACACCGCCCTTTCACGGCGGTAACAGGGGTTCGAATCCCCTAGGGGACGCCACTTACTTTGGTAAGTAACTCGGTTAGCAAGAGAATAAACAGCTAAATAAAGTCCTAGTGACACAGAAAACTTTCTGTTTTTGATAGGGCCATTCGCCTCGCAGGCTCGGTCTCATCTAACACAGAAATAGCAAATCGGTGATTTGCAAAACAATTTCTGCGTCCCCTTCGTCTAGAGGCCTAGGACACCGCCCTTTCACGGCGGTAACAGGGGTTCGAATCCCCTAGGGGACGCCACTTACTTTGGTAAGTAACTCGGTTAGCAAGAGAATAAACAGCTAAATAAAGTCCTAGTGACACATCTGTGTCCCCTTCGTCTAGAGGCCTAGGACACCGCCCTTTCACGGCGGTAACAGGGGTTCGAATCCCCTAGGGGACGCCACTTACTTCGGTAGGTAACTCGGTTAGCGAGAGATTAAACAGCTAAATAAAGTCCTAGTGACACAGAAAACTTTCTGTTTTTGATAGGATCATTCGCCTCGCAGGCTCGGTCTCATCTAACACAGAAATAGCAAATCGGTGATTTGCAAAACAATTTCTGCGTCCCCTTCGTCTAGAGGCCTAGGACACCGCCCTTTCACGGCGGTAACAGGGGTTCGAATCCCCTAGGGGACGCCACTTACTTTGGTAAGTAACTCGGTTAGCAAGAGAATAAACAGCTAAATAAAGTCCTAGTGACACAGAAAACTTTCTGTTTTTGATAGGGCCATTCGCCTCGCAGGCTCGGTCTCATCTAACACAGAAATAGCAAATCGGTGATTTGCAAAACAATTTCTGCGTCCCCTTCGTCTAGAGGCCTAGGACACCGCCCTTTCACGGCGGTAACAGGGGTTCGAATCCCCTAGGGGACGCCACTTACTTCGGTAGGTAACTCGGTTAGCGAGAGATTAAACAGCTAAATAAAGTCCTAGTGACACAGAAAACTTTCTGTTTTTGATAAGGCCATTTGCCTCGCAGGCTCGGTCTAATCTAACGCAGAAATAGCAAATCAGTGATTTGCAAAATAATTTCTGCGTCCCCTTCGTCTAGAGGCCTAGGACACCGCCCTTTCACGGCGGTAACAGGGGTTCGAATCCCCTAGGGGACGCCACTTACTGTTCATTTATATTCTATATCTCATCATACCAATTTCTATATTCTTCTTCTCTTAGTTGTTTAAGTTCAGAACTCTGCTAGCTTTTATATTAACTTTCTACTCTTCGTTAAGTATTCAAATAATACTTCACTATGATCTCAATCAGTCTTTCGGTGAAATTTCTTACGATTTTTAAGAAAGTAATAATTTATTATCTATTGCCCTTTTTAATCGAGAGCGAGCTATGACAAAAGGTAGAGCTGATTACACAGGAAAAGAGAATGATTATCCAAGTTCTTACAATCTACTTTCAACGACAAATGTAAAAGGTCAGATAAAGTATGCGAATTCACAGTTTTGTGAAGTTGCAGGGTTTTCACTTAGTGAGTTAGAGGGGAAGCCCCATAATATCGTTAGGCATCCAACAATGCCTAAAGCCGCTTTCAAGAATCTATGGAATTATATCGAAGCGGGTAAACCTTGGATGGGAATGGTTAAAAACCGCTGCAAGAATGGCGATCACTATTGGGTTAATGCTTTTGTTACTCCTATTAAAGATGCATCTGGTAAGACTGTCGAATATCAATCAGTGAGGACAAAGCCGAGCCGGGAAGTCGTTAACCGTGCAGAGGAAATCTACACTGATTTAAATAACGGTGTGTCACCAAGTAAATTTACTCGTGCCTCTTGGTCTTTGTCGGCTCAAATGATGGCAATAATCATTGTTTTCTATGCCCTAACCATGTTGATCTCAACTTTATCATCACCTTGGAATTACCTCGCTGAAACTCTGCTTACTCTTGCTATTTTATTTATTACTTATTCTCGCCTTGCTCCAGTGCGGTCGCTCAGCGAAAAGGCAAAAAAAGTATACGATAACCCTCTGATGCAAAAAGTGTATCTTAATAAGGTTAATGATGTCGCTTCTATAGAGCTTGCCTTACTTGCTAGAGAATCCGAGCTTCGGGCTGTGCTTGGGCGTGTTAAAGATGCTAGCGCCACCGTTTCAGAGTACGCAACCAAAACGATGCAAGAATGCAAAACGAGTTCTGATATTTTAAATCGACAGCAAGCGCAAACCGGCTCCTTAGCAACAGCTATTAATCAGATGTCGGTGTCGATTGGTGAAATCGCCTCTAATACTAACAATGCAGCGCAGCAATCCGAAGCGGCGCTTGAGTCCGTTGTGAAAGGCAACAAAGCCGTTGATGACAATATGGAAAATAATTATGCCTTATCGGAAGAATTATCTCGCACGCAAAAAGATATAGAAGATCTTAATGCGCAAACAGTTAACATCGAAGGGGTTGTTGACGTGATCCGTGGGATCTCCGAGCAAACTAATTTACTCGCTTTAAATGCCGCTATAGAGGCCGCTCGTGCAGGTGAACAAGGTAGAGGATTTGCGGTTGTTGCTGATGAGGTGAGAGCGCTTGCGCAAAGGACACAAGATTCGACAGCCGAGATTAATGGTATTATTGCCGATCTGAGGCAACGAGCAGAACGAGCAGTTACTGCCATTCAAAGTGGGGTAGAGCGCTCTTCGGAATGTGTAGTAAAGGCTGAAGGCACCAAAGTGAGCCTGGAAACGATCAACACGATAGTAAATGAAATATCGGGGTTGAACTATCAAATTGCGACATCGACAGAAGAAATGTCGAGTGTTTCTAATGAGCTAAATGCTAATGCTGTGACAATTTCAGGTCTTGCGGATGAGTCTATGGAAAGTGCGCGTAAAACGCATGAAACGATGAGAAGCACAGAACAGGCTTTAGAAAATCAAGAGGTGCTTGTTGAGCAGTTTATTCGAAAATTAAACAGTGCTCACCGTTGAATAGACTACTAAAAGTAATACTGTACTGACAGGATTGTTTATGGGTGGAGACTAATCAGAGCTATTTAGCTCTGATTAATAATAGTCATCAACGGAGCGGACCTAATACCAATTGCATTATTCTCCAGCCAATTTGAAGGGTGAGATGCCATATTAGCGCCGTTAAAAATAGCTCTTTTAATTAATACTATTGGTATAATTAAACGCTGTAGCCGTCTTCAACCCCTTTCACAGCATAGGCTACTGCGTCATGAGCATGAAGAGATTCGTAATGGTTTATCTTCACATAGAAATCTAAATAAGTTTGCTGGTTTAGCAATGCTTTTAACTTCCTAGCTGCATCTTCACAAAACATTAGGTTTTGGCCATTTAGGCGCGCAAACTCTTGCTCATCTTCTCGTTTTACGGCGGCTTGAACGGGAGTTTTCAACTCGTTTTCAACCAACTCGATCAGATCTAAAATTTCAAACTCAGCACTATTATCTGTAAGCTTAACTTTTACATTTGCAATCGAGCGCTGAGAATGGGGTGTTGCAACGATCCCTTCTGTGCTACCTAGCCAGTTATGCACACTATGGAAATCTAATTGTTTACCATCAAAAGCTTGTTGGAAAGCGTTTTGGATTAGTTGACGAGACAGTGCTGCTGAACAGGGGCAAGTCGATGAGTAAGCAACGTCAAGCGCCATTTCTAGCTTGTAAATACCATTTATCAACGTCGCATCAAGGGTAATTGGGTATGATTTCCATCCCATTTTTTTACTTAAAAGCGAAGGGCGTCTGATAGGCAATTCAAACTGCAGGGTTACTTTTGCACCTGTACTTAAGTCGCTATGCGTACTTAAAAAGTTATCTAACAACTGCTTTAGAGTTTTTGGTGTAAGTACTTGCTCACAAGAAAGCGTGTCAAGAGCAAGAAAGAGGCGTGACATGTGAATACCTTTTGCGTCTTCTTTTTGCAAATTAACAAATGCATCGGCTTTGGCTGTAACAGTAACTTGATTTAGGCCTTTGCTTTCCAATACCAAAGGCAACTCTATGTTACCCATGCCTACCCAGTCTAAAGTTCCTGTTTGTAACGCACTCGCACTGTGCGCAATGTCTGGCATGTTATTTTGCATCGACACTCTCTTTTCTCACGACTTAAAAAACGGGAATATTACACGAAATCAGATTAAGTTGGGATGGTGAGCTTAAATCTATCCGCACTAAATTAGATGATTTGTGCATTTAGTGATACAGAGTCTCATTTCCGTTATCTATCATTCTGCTTTGTGTGCATGAAATTGACGGAATGATCTGACCTTGCAATTTCTATACTCGCTTATTACTAGGGCTTTTGTATAATATTTACTTTGAGGGCTTGAAAAGCAATTCAGTCAGGCTCAAGCGGTAGAATATAAACTTGCCTGACAAGTGTTTAACAATGGTGAAGTAATAATATGACAGAAAATTCGTTTGGCTCATGGGCTCGAATTTTATCAAACTTGGTAGAAAAATATGGTAACAAGCGGGCGTTTGCCATCGCGTATGCTTTTACGCTCTTCGTTGCTGTTATTCTATCTTGCATGTTTTACTATGTTGCTTTAGGTGTAGTTGAAATTGTCGATATATCAGCACTCTTTTTCTTAACCGCTGTTATTGCGCCCGCTCTCATCATGATGTCCGTCGCGGCAATGCGGGAGGTACATTCATCCAAGGCCTATTTGGAGTCGGCAACACAACAAGAAAAGATGCTGAACCAAACGCTGAAGGACAATATTAATCGTTTAAATAGTGAGATTGACGAGCGTAAAATTGCTCTGCATGCTAAACACCGCGCGATAGATGAATTAAGAAAAGAAATTGCAGAACGTAAAAAGACCCAACAAGAACTTGCGCAGCAAGGTATGTTACTGCGAAGCATTGTTGATTCATCTCCTGACCTGTTCTATTACCGCGATGAAAACGGTGTATTCGCAGGCTGTAACAAGATGTTCGAATTAGTGATGGGCAAAAGCAGTGAAGAACTAATTGGTAAATCAGTCGAACAAATATATTCAGAGCAATATCTTCCAAAAGTACTTGAAACAGATAGCCAGGTATCAGAAACACAGCAACCATTAACACTTGACGTAGAGTATCCTGTTGAAGGCGAACCTCGTTGGTTTGAAATGCGCAAGCTGCCATTTATCAATGATAAAGGTGAATATATAGGCTTGTTGGCCTTTGGCCGTGATATTACTAGTCGTAAAGAAGCCGAGCAGGCGTTAGAAACTGCGTATAAGGATAAAGGTAAGTTTATTGCTACGCTAAGTCATGAATTAAGAACTCCGCTCAATGGTATTGTTGGTCTGACGCGCATGATGTTAGACACCGATCTGACTGCGCAACAAAAAAGCTGGTGTAATACCGTGTTTTCAAGCGCGGAGACGCTTGGCAATATTTTTAACGACATCATTGATTTAGATAAAATTGATAGGGAGCAGCTAGATATAGCAACGGACAGTATCAATGTCTCTGATTTTATAAACGATGTAGTCAACTTTGCAGGTCTAATTGCCGACCAGAAGGGCTTAGAATTTACTATTAATCGTTCTGGAATCTTAGACGTTTATGCGTTACTCGATCCGACACGTCTACGTCAGGTACTCTGGAATCTAATTAATAATGCAGTGAAGTTTACCCACAAGGGGAATGTGACGCTGGAATGCCGCCGCGAGAATCGAGATGATGGACCATGGCTGACAATTAGCGTTATAGATACAGGTATGGGAATATCCGAAGATCAGCTTGAGCGGATCTTTGAGATGTATTACAAGGCTCCTGATGCGTCGGGCAGCAATGCGATTGGCTCGGGCATTGGCCTTGCGGTTACTAAAGCCCTAGTTCAGGCTATGAAAGGAACGATAGCGGTTACTAGCCAAGAAGGTAAGGGGAGTCGTTTTGATGTTGAGATCCCGTTACAGCTATGTAATGCACCGAAAGAACAAAGTTACGCTGGCAGAAGCTTGTACATTTTACTTGTTGAGGATGTGCCGTTAAACGCTGAAATTGCAACAAATCTATTAGAACAGCGAGGGCATGAAGTTATTTGGGCTGAAACTGGCGAGGACGCTCTCTCGTTTGTTGAAACTGAGGATGACCTAGATCTCATTCTTTTGGATATGCAGTTACCAGATATCAATGGTGATGTTGTCGCGCGCCAAATAAGAGAAGACAGCCACTTTGATCACTTACCAATTGTTGCCTTAACTGCAAACGTCAGAAGCGCCGAGCAAGAGCTTGAGGGGATTAATGTCCAGGGAGCTTTGGCCAAACCAATAAATACTACTAAGCTCGACAAAATGCTCGCTGAGTTATTTGGAATTGAGGCACAGAAAAACAAACAAAGTATCGATATTCGAGAAGCGTTATCACAACCTGAATACTCCGATTTAGATATAGAGACCATTTGCGACTTTGTTGAGTCTATGGGGGCTGCTGCATTCCAAAGAAGCTGTGACCTATTTACTAAGCTCAGTCCTAAGTACTGTCAAGAGCTCAGAGAAGCTGTTGCACAAAATGATATCGAGGAATATGGTGCGGTTGCACATAAAGTTAAAGGTGCTGCTGGTTCGGTAGGGCTGCAACTTGCCCAATTACAAGCGAAGAAAATGGAATTAGAATCAGAAGGCAAAGAGGAAGAGACACTATTGAATTGGGTTTCTGAGTTAGAGGCAAAAATAGAAGAAGGGCAAGAAGCCCTTCATCCATTAATTGCAAAACTCGCTGAAGATTAGTAAAAACGATTATTGAGCGTCGAGTTTACCAATGAAACGGTAACCTTCACCGTGAATTGTACTAATTAATTCAGGCGTATTGTTATCAGTTTCGAAATGCTTACGAATACGACGGATAGTAACGTCAACAGTACGGTCATTTGCACGAAGTTCACGACCAGTCATGTGCTTGATAAGCTGCTCACGGCTAAAGATGCGGCCAGGCGAATCTAGCATTAGACGAAGTGCACGATATTCACCTTTTGGTAGACGCTTCGAGTCACCTGTTGGAGATGTTAAACAGCGACTGTTTTCATCTAACTCCCAACCATTAAAAGTAATAACGCCGTTGCTATCAATTGTTGACTCTTCTGCAGACGTGCCAGTACGAGAGATTAGGTTGCGAGCACGAATTGTTAGTTCACGCGGGTTAAATGGTTTTGTGATGTAATCATCAGCACCAATCTCAAGACCAAGAATGCGGTCAACATCATTGTCACGACCTGTTAGGAAAATAAGGCCGATGTTTTTCTTCTGGCGTAATTCACGCGCCAAAATTAAACCATTTTTACCAGGAAGGTTGATATCCATGATTACAAGGTTTACATCATCATTTGATGTCAACTTGTCATGCATGTCATCGCCATCAATGGCTTCGATTACTTTGTAACCTTCCGCTTCAAATAAACTAACGAGGTTCAGTCGAGTTACGTCTTCATCCTCTACAATTAGAATGACTGGCGTTTGCATTATTAATTAACCTTTTCGGAATATATAATTTACAATGTGTCCGGACTTATATAATAAATCCGAATATTTACGATTATAGGAGCTTATCCAATTGTTAACAAGTAAAATCAGTTGGGATGAAACTTGGATACGGCAAGCAGCCTTGAGCGCACGATGAAGTACTGTTTTTCTAGTGCTTGCTTATTTATATACAGTCGAATTTTGCTCCCTTCTTGGACCAAAGAAGCAATCCCGCCTCTTTCTAAAAACTCAATACTTTCGCCCACGGTCAACATGTTTGACTCTATTGTATCGGTCCAAGCGGACAGTATATCATTTTCGCTAGTTTCATCAATGTATGTGATATCGCAAGCGCTGGAAAGTTCCCTATAGCTCCACGTTTTTTTTGCTTCTACGAGCTCAATGGGTTTACCTCGCACATTTAGCTTTGTTGCACTTTTTAGTTCAGCAGCTGGCCCTGATTCAAGTGAGTAGAAGCAAAATTGAATACTGGTTTTTGTGTTTTCGTCGGGAAACTCGACGAATTTTGCCATCTGATAGAGAAAAGCAGAACGAACCTGATCTGGTGATTTTGCAGTTGTATTTAAGGAGACAAATAAAAGCAAAATAACTAGATTAATCAACCTCATTTTAGATTACCCGACAGAGGAAGAGTTATAATAAATTTAGCACCTTGGCTAAATTCTTCATCTAAAGTGATCGAGCCTCCAAGTGCTTGGGTTACCAAGTTATAAACCAAATGCATACCTAGGCCGCTTCCACCCTCACCTCTACGAGTTGTGACAAACGGATCGAAGATGCGCTTTTTAATTGCTTTGGGTACACCCATTCCGTTGTCGGCATACTCAATAGCAAGTTGCCCCATCGATGGTTTCACAGTAATTGCAATGCTATTGTTTTGTTGATCTTTAAAACCATGGAGTAAGGAATTGGATATAAGCTGCTCTAATACTTGTTGTAATGGTCCCGCTTTACTTTCGATTGCAAGTCCAGAGTCACAGTCAATAGTCACTTCAGGTTGTTTTGTGGAGAGTTCAGCTCGCATAGATGCTACGACTTCAGTAAGCAGGTTTGACAAATCTATTTGTGAATTCACTTCTAGATCCTGGCTTACGGCAAGGCGCTTAAAGCTAGAAACCAGCTCAGCCGCTCGGTTCAGGTTGCGGTAGATGAGATCAAGATTTTCAATTCCATCGTTAACAAAGCGCTCTAACTGCTTGGAGGTCAGAGACTTTGTTTGAAATGCTTCGCGAATATCGGATAATTTGTCTCTTAACAACGTAGAGCCTGTGATACCCAAACCGATAGGGGTATTTACCTCGTGGGCAACACCTGCCACCATTTGCCCCAGCGAAGCCATTTTCTCGTTCTCGATGATTTGGTTCTGGTATTGATGCATACGCTCTAAAGCGTTCAGTAGCTCTTGGTTAGCCTCTCTCAGCGCAATTGTGCGTTGATTCACTTTTTCTTCCAAGCTCTGGTTGAGCTGTTTTATTTCTTGTTTATCCGCTTTGTGACGCTCAAGTTGATTTTCGGTGCGAGCTAACATGATATTTAAGTTATTTGCTAGTACGTTTAGTTCAGCAATATTGCTTCCTGGCGCTCTAGCACTGTAATTATGATTTTTTGAAACGTCCTGCAATAGTGCTGAGAGTCCTTCAATTGGCGTCGCTATACGCTTTTGGATCCCCTTTGAAACTAGCAATACGAGGAGTAGTACGAATAAGGTGAGCGCGATATCTACCAAGATTTTTTTATTTATATAGTTTGAGAGCCTTTCTAAACCGCCGCGGACATAAACATAACCTTCAATATTCCCCTCATAAATTACAGGTTTAATCAATTCAATGTAGTCTTCTGAGACCTTGGGGGTTTTTAACTCTTCAATTTGATTAACCTTTAGCGGTACTGGTGGTGTTCGACTGGCGTTGTAACTGGTAAAAAATACAGGGCTGTTGGTTACGTCATCCATGGCATAGATATGGATGTTTTTGATGATATCCACTTGTTGAAAAGACTTTAGACGTGCATCTTCTGTTTTTCGATCATCGAATAAAATAGTGATCTGAGAATTGAACGCAACGATGTCGGCTATCATCTCTATTTTGTTGATGATCAGTTGCTTTTGCTCTTTTACATCAAGGTAAGTGGAAATAGATATGGATAAAGAGAGGCACAGCGCGGTTACAAGCATCACTGCGCTGATCAATACTTTTCTTATGCTTGTTTTGGTTAATTGCTTACTCATTCTTATTCCAGCTGTATGATCAGCCTTAGCTGCGGCTACAGAGCTTTTGAGATCCAATAACTCATTATAATAAAGTAGAGCAAATCTTTGAAAATGAAAAGATAAAAGGTGGGTTTGAGTTAAGGTTTACTTGATATAAGCAAGTAAACCTTAAGGTTAGTAAACTACTGCGCTTTATAGATGGCGAATTTAGTGTTTTTAGTGACAACTTCAAACTGTTCAAACTGAGCTTCTAAAATAGGTGGGTATTTTAAGAAGCTATTTGCTACTAACTGAATATTAGACTTGGTATCCATATGACGCTTAATGTTATGTAGAAATTGCTCAGCGATGTCATAGTCTGTTGAAAGGCCTGTATGAAATGGTGGATTGCTTAAAATAAGGTTAAATTTACCATTCAATTCACTTAAACCATCACTAAGCAACAAAGTTGCACTGAGGTTGTTTAAAGCTAAAGTCTGCTGTGTGGCAAACAGCGCAAGCGCATTGACATCTAAACAGGTGAATTTAAGTGTTGGGCTGTTCAATAAGGCGTAGCAGGCAATAAGCCCAGCACCGCAGCCAAAATCTAACACTTTACCTTTATAGGGAAGGGTGACATTTTCTAGTAATAGTTGAGTACCAGCATCGAGCTTCCCATGATTAAATACACCAGGCAAACTTGCTGCAGTAAACTCGGTCTTGGCGATACGCACTGAAAATGTCTGTACATAATGGCTTACGTCAAAACTTGGGTTGGCAGTAAGCTGATCAAACTCATACAAAATGCAGTGTTTTGCGCTTTCTAATTTATAACAGTGTGCAGCGTGTTCTTTAAGTTGCTTTTCTGCACTTTTCACCCCACTTTTGTTTTCACCAACAACGAGTAACCTAGTTTCAGCCGTGCTCAAGTGACGAATATTGTCAAACACCATTTGCGCTTCAGGTTTTGACTTAGGGTAATAATAAATAACTAAATCAATATCTTGCAATTGCGGTAGTTGATGATCTACATAGCTCTTAACATCGGCGATTTTATCGGCGTGAAGGTGGTCTGCAAAATCGAAACTAAACGCATGAATTGCCGAACTTGGATTGAGCGCTTTTAATTCACGTAGGAAGCCATCGCGCTGATGGTTAATAACCAGAATATTGTTGGCAATAAGCTCTTCTTCATTACGAAGTAGTAATAAACTCGGGTTGGTAAACTGCAACGCTAGCTCCTAGTGAATGTACTCAAATAGATGGGCAATGAAGCAGCCTGATGAGCCGCTCCATTATAAAGAGGGGTTGTTTAGCTAATACGCTCGAACATTAAGTCCCAAACGCCATGTCCTAAACGATGGCCTCGTTGCTCAAACTTAGTAAGCGGTCTAAAGTCTGGGCGAGGAACATAGTCATTGCTTTGCGACTGGTTTTTATAACCAGGTGCTGCACTCATCACTTCAAGCATATGTTCGGCATAGTTTTCCCAGTCAGTTGCCATATGGAACACACCACCGACTTTAAGCTTTTGGCGTATTTTTTCAGCAAATTCAAGTTGTACAATGCGGCGTTTGTGGTGACGCTTTTTATGCCATGGATCTGGGAAGAATAGCTGTAATTTAGCAAGGCTGCCATCAGCGATACAATCCGCTAAGATTTCAACTGCATCATGTTCAAAAACACGTAAGTTAGTGATGCCTTGCTCATCTGCATCCATCAAACAAGCACCTACACCTGGACGGTGTACTTCTATGCCAATAAAGTTTTGTTGTGGGTTATTTTTTGCCATCTCAACGAGAGATTTACCCATACCAAATCCAATCTCAAGAACGACTTCATTGCTGTTACCAAAAACTTCAGTAAAGTCTAGCAAACCTTGTTGGTGTTCCAGTCCCATTGTTGGCCAGCATTTTTCTAGCGATGCTGCTTGGCCTTTTGTAAGACGTCCTTCACGCTTAACAAAGCTACGCACTTTTCTGATGTACTTGCCTTCTTCCTGCGCCTGTTCGAGCGCACTTTTGCTTGATTCGTTCATGGTCATTTCTATGCTCGTGAAAATGGTCGCACATTATCGTCATTCAGTTGGCAATAAACAAGTATAGAGTGAAATTTTACGTGGTGACTATTAAAGCAATTGTGATTACACTGGCGGCTTTTGTAGCAAGTACTAGTCAAGTTTATGAAAGTTAGCCAGCAACAAGCTAAGTGGTTTGGTGAGCAAGTTGTGTCTTGGTATCACCTTCATGGTAGAAAAACACTGCCGTGGCAACTCGGAAAAACACCGTATAAAGTATGGATTTCTGAGGTGATGTTACAGCAGACTCAAGTCACTACAGTTATTCCTTATTTTGAGCGCTTTATGGCGCGCTTCCCAACGGTAATTGCGTTGGCCGATGCACCGGAAGATGAAGTGTTACACCATTGGACTGGGCTTGGTTATTACGCCAGAGCAAGAAATCTTCATAAAGCTGCAAAGGTGATCAGAGATAGCTATAAGAGTGAATTCCCACAAACATTAGAAGCGGTGATGGACTTACCGGGCATTGGTCGCTCTACCGCAGGTGCGATACTCTCTCTTGCGCTTGGTCAGCATCATCCAATACTCGATGGTAATGTTAAGCGAGTACTGGCTAGGTTTTATATGGTTGAGGGCTGGTACGGAGTAAAGAAGGTCGAAAATCAGTTATGGTCTTTGAGTGATGCTGTCACGCCAAGCGGTGATGTAAGAGCGTTTAATCAGGCTATGATGGATTTAGGTTCAGGCGTATGTACCAGAAGTAAGCCCAACTGTGATGTTTGCCCACTTGTTGAGGAATGTTCAGCGTTCAAAAATAATCGGGTTAAAGAGTTTCCGAACCCTAAACCCAAAAAAGAGAAACCAAAAAAGCGTACTCACCACTTAATAATTAAATGTGATGGTAAAGTGCTGATGGAGAAGCGCCCTTCGAGTGGAATATGGGGGGGGTTATTCGGCTTTTTTGAGTTTGCAGAGCAAGATGAGTTAGACGCGTTTATTAAACAGCAAGAACTTAAACTTGAATGTACAAATACACTTGAACCCTTTGTGCATATTTTTACGCATTTTGAGTTAACTATTACCCCCGTGGTTGTAGAAGTAAAAAGCATGCCAGATTGTGTGCATGATCAGCAATTGCTGTGGTTCGATACTCATAATCCACCAGAGGTTGGGCTTGCTGCGCCGACTAAAAAGTTGGTTAAAGTATTAACCGCAATAGGGTAAACTGACGCTATCACTGGTGCTGACTCTCATTGAGTGCACGATTAAAATTGAAGAGGTAGATACTCATGGCACGTACGGTATTTTGTCAAAAGTTACAAAAGGAAGCGCCTGGACTGGATTTTCAACTGTATCCAGGAGAAGTTGGTGAACGTATATTTAATAACATCTCTAAAGAAGCTTGGCAGCAATGGCAACACAAGCAAACCATGCTAATTAACGAAAAGCATCTTAATATGATGGATCCTGAGCATAGGCAAATGCTTGAAGAGCAGATGGTCGGCTTTTTGTTTGAAGATAAAGAAGTCGAAATTGAAGGCTACAGGCCACCAGAAAAATAAAGGTCGCATCAGCGACCTTTTTATAGCTCATAAACTGGCTAGGGGACGATTAATACTCTCTATCCACAGAAAGTTTAGCAAGTCCTATCAGTGCTTCTTTGTGCACTGAGTCAGGTAAAATGCTCAATTGTGCAATCGCTTTTTGGGCTTCTTCTTGGGCTTTAGCCATCGTGAAGTCAAGTGCTTTGGTCTCGGCTAGTGTTGCTAAAATATCTTCAAGATAATCAAGCCCATTACCACTTTCTATTGCTGTTCTTATCTGAGCTGTTTGCTGAGCAGTTGCATGTTGCATTGCATAAATAAGTGGAAGCGTAGGTTTACCCTCGGCGAGATCATCACCAATATTCTTGCCCAGCAATTCTGCGTTAGCACTATAGTCAAGAATATCGTCTACAAGCTGGAAGGCTGTGCCTAAATGCATACCGTAAAGCTTAAGCGCAGTTTTAATTTCGTCTGATTGCTCTAACACTACAGCGGGTAGTAAAGTTGCAGCTTCAAATAGCTTTGCCGTTTTGCTGTAGATAACCTGCATATAACTCTTTTCAGTTGTATCTGGGTCATTACAGTTCATTAGCTGTAACACTTCGCCCTCAGCGATAATATTGGTTGCATCCGCTAGGATCTGCATGACTTCCATATTACCAAGACCAACCATCAACTGGAACGAACGAGTGTAGATAAAGTCACCGACTAATACGCTTGCGGCATTTCCAAATTCAGCATTTGCAGTCGGTTCTCCACGGCGCAGTAATGACTCATCAACCACGTCATCGTGGAGTAAGGTTGCTGTGTGAATAAACTCTACAATTGTCGCTAGTGTGATGTGTTTATCACCTTCGTAACCTAATGCTCGTGCAGCCAAAAGGGCTAACATTGGGCGGATGCGTTTTCCTCCGCTATTTACAATGTATAAACCTAGCTGTTTTACAAGTGCAACATCAGATTGCATTTGTTGATGTATAAGTTGGTTGACGTCAAGCATATCTTGCTCAACCAAATTTTGGATAGTTTTTATATCCATTGCGCTCCGAGCCAATCTATTAACCGAAAATGAATAAACTCAGCGATTGTACTACAAAAAAATCATCGACTCGATAAATTGTCGTAGTTGCTTATAAAAAAACGTTTTTATGCTTACTTTTTGTGCTTCTAATGGTCGCGTAATGGGTGAAATAGGTACAGTGAAATCTCATTTGGAACTGTATTAGGTAAACTATAGATTCGCCTTTTGTCTGATGAATTGAGAGAAAAAAGAGCTTGGCTTTGACATTTTTTTGACTAGAATAGGGGAAAATATTTGATTGCCCTCATACGAGCTAAATTTTATTCACTTTCTTCAAATTTGCTCTTGCGCCAAGATACGCATTAGCGTAAACTTCGCGCCCTATTGAAGAATATTAAGTTGCGTCGATTTGAGGGCGCACAGACGGAGTTAATTATGTACGCGGTTTTCCAAAGTGGTGGTAAACAGCACCGTGTGACTGAAGGTCAAACAATTCGTTTAGAAAAGCTAAACGTTGAAACTGGTGCAGCAGTTGAATTTGATTCAGTACTTCTAATTGCTGATGGTGAAAAGATCGAGATCGGTGCACCGTTTGTTAACGGTGGTAAAATTACAGCTGAAGTTGTATCTCACGGTCGTGGCGAGAAGATTAAGATTGTTAAATTTAGACGTCGTAAGCATTCTCGTAAGCAGATGGGCCACCGTCAGTGGTTCACTGAAGTTAAAATCACTGGCATTAGCGCTTAATTTTTAGAGGTACAGAAAGATGGCACATAAGAAGGCAGCTGGTAGTACTCGTAACGGTCGCGATTCAGAAAGTAAACGCTTAGGTGTTAAACGTTTTGGTGGCGAATCAGTTCTAGCGGGTAGCATCATCGTTCGTCAACGTGGTACTAAGTTCCACGCTGGTTCTAACGCAGGTATCGGTAAAGACCACACAATCTTCGCAAAAGCAGACGGTAAAGTTGTTTTTGAGCAGAAAGGTCCTTTAAACCGTAAATACGTTAGCATCGTTGCTGAGTAATCGGTATTAAATACTAAAAAACCCCGCTTAGGCGGGGTTTTTTGTTTTCAGCACATCAATTACCAAATTAGCTATATCAAGGCGTATTAATACAATTGGTATTAGGAGCGATTTGTCGCTGCTGCTATAATGGTGTAGTGAATTCAGACAGAGTTAAAGAGTTTAAACCATGAAGTTTGTCGATGAAGTAGAGATTAGAGCGGAAGCCGGAGATGGGGGCAGTGGTGTCGTTTCATTCCGCCGCGAAAAGTTTGTGCCAGATGGTGGCCCAGACGGTGGTGATGGTGGCGATGGCGGTAGTGTATTCCTGCAGGCTGATGAAAATTTAAATACGCTTATCGACTATCAGTTTGAACGCTTTCACAGGGCTGAGCGTGGTACCAATGGTCAAGGCCGTAATTGTACTGGTAAAAAAGGTCAGGACTTAGTACTTAAGGTACCAGTTGGTACAAGAGTTACAGATGTCGATACTGAAGAGTGTTTAGGCGATTTGACCAAAAATGGACAAAAGCTGATTGTAGCGAAAGGTGGGTATCATGGTCTTGGTAATACGCGTTTTAAGTCAAGTACTAATCGCGCACCAAGACAGAAAACGCTGGGTACTCAAGGTGAAGTTCGTAACCTTCGCTTAGAATTAATGCTGCTTGCAGACGTCGGTTTGTTAGGTCTGCCAAATGCTGGTAAATCTACGTTTATCCGTAGTGTATCTGCAGCCAAGCCAAAAGTCGCTGACTATCCATTTACCACGCTAGTACCTAATTTAGGTGTTGTGAGACCTGAAGCGAGCAAGTCATTTGTAATTGCTGATATCCCAGGCCTAATTGAAGGTGCTGCGGACGGCGCAGGTCTTGGCATTCGTTTCTTAAAGCACTTAGAGCGCTGTCGGGTGTTATTACACATTATTGATGTGATGCCGGTTGACGGTAGTGATCCTGTCGAGAATGGCTTCGCTATTATTAACGAACTGCACCAATACAGTCCTAAATTAGCGGAAAAGCCTCGCTGGTTAGTGCTAAATAAAGTGGATTTATTACTTGAAGAAGAAAGAGAAGAAGTATGCGCCCGTATTGCTGAAGAGCTAGACGCAGAAAATTTTTATATGATCTCTGCTGCAAACAAGTTAAATACGCAACCTTTGTGCTTTGATATCATGAACCTTCTTGAAAGCATGCCAAAAGATAAATTCGAAGAAGAGCAGCAAGAAGAAGTTGAATTTAAGTGGGACACATATCACAGACATGCAACTAAAAATGATAAGAGCGACGATGATGACTGGGATGATTGGGATGACGACGACTACGATGTTGAAGTTATTTACGAGCGTTAAGTTACATTGAATTTATTCTAAAAGGCCCATATATGGGCCTTTTTTATGCCTATTTAAGCGGTAGATTACTTCAACTCAGTATTCTCGCCGCAATTGTGTTGAAGATGATATACTAATCAACCTGAACTCGGGATAACAACTTGTTCTCTAGCAGCTGTTATCTCTTACTACTGTGTTAAATTTGCTTGCAATAGACCAGCTATTGACGCACAAATTTGCCTTGTATTAAGAAATAACTTCTGGCTAGAGTGATACTACGCTTTTGAGCTTAGTGATTTTAGTGGATTAACTTACTTCTTATCCCGAGTTCAGGTTAATCAAACATCTTGCATGCTAATTGTGTGTATAAACTAATACTAAAATACTATAAAGGTGCGTTGTGGTAATTTCAATGATAGCTGCGATGGCAAATAACCGTATTATCGGAAAAGATAACGATATGCCGTGGCACTTGCCTGCAGATCTTCAACATTTCAAAAAGGTTACGCTAGGTAAACCCGTGATTATGGGCCGAAAGACATTTGAGTCTATTGGTAGGCCTCTTCCTGGTCGTAGAAACATAGTGATATCCAGAAATCTTGACTATACTCACGAAGGTATTGAAGTCCTCGCTTCACCTGAAGCCGCACTTAGTGCTGTTAGGGATTGTGAGGAAATTATGATAATTGGTGGTGGTCATATATATGACATATTTCTGCCTTATGCTCAGCGGCTCTATTTGACCTTCATCGATTTAGAAGTTGAAGGGGATACTCAATTTCCTGACTACGAGCAAGTTGCTGAGTGGGAAGTGCTTGAAACTGAGTGTAACGAACCTGATGAAAGAAATAACCATAGTTATAAATTCGTAACTCTGAACAAAAAACTATGAGTTTCTTGCTAACAATTGTTTAGGTTGCTAAAATATAGCCAGTTATATGCTACGAATAAAGTATTAAAGGGTCTGTGTAATGAAATTAACTACCGTGCTACTGTCAGCTTCTATCGCTGTTGCAGCTTTTTCTTTCAGCAAACCAGTAAGTGCAAACGATCAGTTGGCGCTTTCTATATGTGAATATATCGCAGCGGACGATAAAAATCGCATTCGTAACGCTTTGAAAACATCACGCCTTAAAATGCGTAATGTTTACGATGCAATCCAGTGCAACGGTAACAACTTACTTAGACATGCAATTGCTAGCAACGCTGTCGATTCGGGCGAGTACATTATTAAAAGTATTCCAAAAAGCGCGTTAGAAGATGGTAAAGATTTAGCGTGGGCTGAGTCAAACCACGGTGGTTCAGCATTGATTGCTGTCATCAAAGAGCGTGCAGGCCTTTAATTGTAAAGTTTACGCAATATGAAAAGAGCCCTTTCTAGGGCTTTTTTTATGCCTGAGTTTTCTAACAATCCTAATTAGCGCGTAATTTTTCTACCAATCTATTTTTTGATTAGAATCAGCTTCCTTCCAATTTTTGTAATAAATTTCTGCTAAGGCTCTTGAGAAATCGAGCAATCGTGCCAATACTATTGTTAAGGGTAAACGCAAAAGAAGGATTGCATATGAAGATTAATTTATCTGGCCATCACGTAGATGTAACCGATGCTGTTAAAAACCACGTTCATGAAAAGTTTGCCAAGATCGCTAACCATTTTCCGTCGTTGTTATCCCTAGACATCATCGTCAGCAAAGAACACAAACAATTTTACACGGAGATAAGTACAAACTACGCAGGTAGCCGAATATCAGTAAAAGGTGAAGACGAAGTGATGTATCCTGCTATTGCTAAAGCGTCTAAAAAGCTGGATGCAGCTTTGAAGCACCGAAAAGGTCAGTTAAAAGCCAATAAACATCAAAAGCCGGTGAGTACAACGCCACCTATTGCGCACGAGATTATTCAAGAAATGGAACTGAAATAACCTTAGTTTCAGATAAACATCAGGCCCTACGGGGCCTTTTTTGATACACTTCTCCAATCACCCTAGCTAGCCTTAATTACGAGCATATGCCAAATTACCAAGAAATTTTAGAGCAGGCTGCACAGCGAGTTCAACCGTTGTTACGCCAAGGCAAAGTTGCTAACTATATTCCCGCTTTAGCTGAGCAGCCGTTAGAGCAATTTTCTGTTTCACTTCACACGGTAGATGGCGAAACATTTAGTGCTGGAGATACTGAAGCCAGATTTACAATTCAATCAGTATCTAAAGTAATGACATTGACGCTAGCATTGCAGCGCTATGGTGACGAGCTTTGGAGTCGGGTAGGGAAAGAGCCTTCGGGTACTGCTTTTAATTCCTTAACTCAGCTTGAGTTCGAAAATGGCATTCCAAGAAATCCCTTTATAAATGCAGGTGCCATTGTAACTTGTGATGCGCTGTACTCTCGTTTATCTGCTCCAATTCATACGATGCTAGAAAGCTATAGAGCGATGTCTGGTAATGATAAGCTGTGTATTAATAAGGTTGTGGCGCAGTCTGAGTATGATCACAGGTATAGAAATGCAGCGATGGCTTATTTGATGAAGTCATTTGGCAATTTTAATAATGAAGTCGAGGATGTGTTGTGGTCATATTTCAATTTTTGTGCAATAGAAATGAATACCACTGAGTTGGCGAAGTCATTTTCCTATCTCTCTAGTCAGGGTTACTGCAACTTATCAAAACAGCGGATACTAACCAAAAAACAAACCAAACAAATGAACTCGCTGTTGTTTACGAGTGGTCTTTACGATGCAGCAGGTGACTTCGGTTATCGAGTAGGAATGCCTGGCAAGTCTGGCGTCGGGGGGGCAATAATCGCTATTGTACCGAATCGTTTTACAATTTCGGTATGGTCGCCTGGGCTTGATAAAGTTGGTAACTCTTTGGCTGGGATCGCGGCATTAGAATACCTATCCAACGAACTTGGTACTGCTATTTTTTGATGCCAAGTTATATACACACTAGATGATATAAAAATAGCGACCGTAGTCGCTATTTTTACCAATCCTAAACAAGCTAAGAACCGTTATTGTTCCCAGTATGATTGCTCTAGTGAGTCTTCACGCTCAGGTAAGCCTCGAGATAGCCTTGGTGAATGCTGAACGAGTACCTCATAGCTTGCACGATTTGCATATTTGCTTATCTGTGCCAAAGATGAATAGGTAATTGCACTTTGTTCATGTTTTGCTGAGTTTGGTACATTCAGTTTATGGTATTCATTAGCACAAATATCATGCAGAACAGCGGCAAGGGCACAGTCACCGGCACCATTTGTGTTCTTGATGATGTCTGGTCCACCCATATAAGGAGCGGTATGGCTGTATGCTCTGATCGGCTGTTCACACTGGGCTTTTTTCATTGCGCGTGAGAATTCGTAGCGATTAAATTCAGGAATAGCGCCAGGCAGCAACGGGTATTCAGTCACACGCTTGCAGCTGTCATCAACATAACCCGCCATAAACAGCCCTTTAGGGCCAGCGGTACAAATGACCAAATCAACCCAGTCTAGTGCTTTGTCTGCGGCGAGAAGTGGATCGCTAAAGCCAGTGATCGCCTCACCTTCTTCTTCGTTCATTGCAAGGATATCAACATGTTTAGCAACGAAGTCGGCCCACCATTTGGGGTCTTGTTCAATTAAGAACTTAGTGCCAAGCGTCAATACTACGGGTATGCCAGCGTTATTGGCATACTCAACCGCCTGCATCGTTGCTTGTGTCATGGTTTCGTCGCCACTCGTGCGCATCAAATAAGCGCTGATCACTAACGCCGATGATTCTTCGATAAGCGTTTGGCAAATAGACTCAGGACGTAGGTGATTCATTAATCCTGCGCTGATAGCAAAAGTTCGCTCACCACTGTCATCGATAAGTGTAAAACAACGACCAATGGGACCATCAACTGGCTGCAAGTAGTCTAGATCAACTCGGCTTGAGGTGTTACATAAAAATTTGTAGGCGTAGCTGCCAATCTTTATGTTTTCACTCATCACCCCAAGCAGTACTGAGCGGTCATCTGCTAGCACTGAATAGTTGTGCATGGTGTTACCTATGGTACCGCCGGCAAATTCATAGTCGATCATGTCATCACGTTTTAGCCTATCATAAAGGGCGTTGGTGACATCATTGTCTATCACTTGTGACATACCACGCTGTAAGTGGAATTCATCAAGAAAAGCTTGATCCACTTTCGCTTCGATATCAACGACGATTTGATCTATACCACAGATATAGCTCCTTTTTAGCCGATCATCAGCGTGTAACTGGTTAATAAGCGGATCTTTATCTTCCACCGGAAAATAGTGTTTATGCCTACGGCGTCCCGGAAATTTCATATTCTACCCGTGTGTTTTTGAGCTTACGAAATAAAAAAAGCGGCGAATTATAGCGTAAATCCAACCCTGTGAGCCACGGCAAAATTGCGAAAATTATCAATAATGTCCGCAAAATATTAAAAAGATGTTGGTAACATCCTGAGTTTGCTTATAAAAGCAGCTGTAATGGTGACTATGATTATTTAAGAATAGCAGCTTAACCAGAGCTCTGCTGGAGGTGATATACTCCATTTTAGGTGAGGACGACAATAAAATTATCATGTCAGAAGTAAAAGATGATCAATATTGGATGAGAATGGCGTTAGCATTTGCTGACAAAGCTGAAGCCGAAAACGAAATTCCAGTCGGTGCTGTTGTAGTGAAAGATGGTGAAATGATAGCTGCGGGTTGGAACCGTTCAATTACCTGTCATGATCCTTCGGCTCACGCTGAAATGATGGCTATTAGAGAAGCTGGCAAAGTCGTTGAAAATTATCGGCTGATTGATTGCACTTTATATGTGACGCTTGAGCCATGTCCTATGTGTGCCGGTTTACTGGTTCATAGCCGCTTGAGCCGAGTGGTGTTTGGTGCCTCTGATGCAAAAACGGGTGCGGCTGGTTCGATAATGAACTTGTTACAGCACGAAAAGCTGAACCACCAACTAGAAGTTACATCGGGCGTATTGGGTGAAGTATGTGGCGAAAAGCTGTCTGCATTTTTTAAGCGCAGACGCCAAGAGATTAAAGCAGCAAAAAAGTTGAAAAACGGTAGTACTTAAGGCTGTACTACCGCTGTGGCTGTTTTTGCGTCCCTTTGCTCTTCCATTTGAATTAGCGCAAAAATACGATGGCGCAAGAGCATTTTACGGTGTGCATTTTTCATCATTACACGACGGCGATTTGGCGACGTGTATTTGGTGTTACGTTTAAATTGATGATTCCGACGTCTTCTCAACATAGAACCTCCGAATGTGAGAGATTAGGTGGGGGTAATGCCCCCAAATATTAATTTAGTATAAATACGCTATGCCTATGACAGATTTATGACCTTTTGAAGCATTTATCAAGCCAGTTTAGTAAATATAAATTACTGTTGCTTCTCGACTTCACTGGCTTTGTCCGAATTATCAACCGGAGTCGTTTGCGAAGAGGCTTTACTGCTATCAGGTAGGAGTGCACCGTTGTCTTCCAACCACACAAGTGCATCATAATAGCGGCGAATATTATCTACATACGTTACCGCAACATCACCACGAGCATATCCATATCTTGTATTTCGATAGTAGCGCTTTTTAGTAAGTAGCGGTAGTCGTTTTTTAACATCTGCCCAGTTATTCGGATCGCCACCTTGATCCGCAGTAATGTTGCGTGCATCTCGTACATGGCCCCAGCCTACATTGTAAGAAGCAAGGGCAAGCCAAGTACTATCGGGCTGCTGTATTTCTTCAGGCATACGGTCAAATAAAATACGTAGATATTTGGCACCACCTTCAATATTTTGTTGGGCATTGAGGCGGTTTGTCACGCCAACTTTTTTAGCTGTGGGTTGCGTTAGCATCATAATGCCACGAACCCCAGTTGGAGATTTAGCTCTGGGATCCCACATCGATTCTTGATAGCTGACTGCGGCCAGCAAACGCCAATCGATATTGTGCTGTTTCGAATAACTTTTAAACCACTTGAGATAGGTTGGTAAGGTACTATGTACGGCTTCGACAAAGGCTAAGGTGTTTACATAGTTAAACTCTTCGATATGACCAAAATACTTCTCTTCGAGCGTGGCCAAAAAGTTGTTTTGTTGTACTCGAGCGAAAAATGCAGGCAGCAACGCATATAACGAGTCGTCTTTTTCGTTACGCATCATCCACGCCACATGTTCATCTTTTGTAACTGAAAACGCAATACTGACGGTCGGGTGGTAGCGTCTAAATAGGGCCAGTGAATGTGAGTCTGTAATGGTGTAGTCAATCTCTCCATCAATGATGGCCTGAAGCAGTTCTTCCTCACCTTTATCTGAGACAACCTCCCAACTCAAATGAGGATGGCTTGTTTTAGCCTCTTCAAGCGCGATAACATGATTGCTGTGTGCAAGTACGGTAATTGGCGCTTTAATATCATCAAAGTTTCTTGGCCACTCTCTCCCTTGTTTGTACACGAGCTTTTGACTGATCATTCTATACGTTGGGCCAAAACGATATTGCGCTGTTCTTGATGGGTGGAAGCTCACCGCGGAGGCGACGATATCTAAGTCCCCAGCATCTAGCCTTGCAAATAACTCATCTAAGTTAAAGTAAGGAACGATGTGTAATTCAATACCAAGCTCATTGGCAAATTCACTCGCCAGTTCATATTCGAACCCTTGTTCTCCAGTGGTGCCTTGGTAGTAGTTTCCCGGACCCGCGAGCGTGCCAACACGTAATACCTTATTTTGTTTTACATGTTGCAACTGATTAAGAGGGGCTTTGTCGCACCCAACTAAACAGATGACAACAAAGCACATAAAGACGTATTTAAACATGACCTAGGTTCTCTTTTGCGCTCGAAATCCCAACTTACCGCAGCAAAATCATAATTGCAAAAGCCGAATTAACTTAAGGTAATGATAGATTTGCATGATATTTTCTAGTTTTGACAAATTAGTGTTAATTCCGCGCGCTATTTCCACTATAATGAGCGCCCAAAGATATCGTTCAATCCTTAACCCCGGATGAAAATACCTATGTTAATCCTACGTGGTGCACCTGCACTTTCAGATTTCAAAGTCCAAAAGATCCTTAAAACCTGCGCTGCAGCTCAATTACCAGTTACCAATGTTTATGCCGAGTTCATGCATTTTGCTGATCTAACGGCTGAGCTTTCAGAGGCTGAGTTAACTAAGCTAAACAGCCTGTTAAAGTATGGACCGACTATTACGGAGCATAAGCCTGAGGGCAAACTGATCTTGGTAACACCAAGGATCGGAACTATCTCTCCTTGGGCTTCTAAAGCGACAGATATTGCAAACAACTGTGGTCTTACGCAAGTACACCGTGTTGAGCGTGGTATTGCTTATTATGTTGAGGGTGAACTAACACAAGCTCAGTTCGACGAAGTTGCACAGTTACTTCATGACCGCATGACCGAATCTGTTCATGCAGAGCTTGATGATGCAGCTAAATTATTCCGCACGGAAACGCCTCGCCCAATGTCTTCAGTAGATATTCTTGGCGGCGGCCGTGAAGCACTCGCGGTTGCGAATGTTGAGCAAGGCTTTGCACTTGCCGATGATGAAATTGACTACTTAGTAGAAAGCTTTGAAAAGCTTGGCCGTAACCCTAATGACATCGAGCTGTTCATGTTCGCTCAAGCAAACTCTGAACACTGTCGTCACAAAATTTTCAACGCTGATTGGACTATCGATGGTGTAGAGCAGCCTAAGTCGCTGTTTAAAATGATTAAAAACACCTACGAAACCAATAGCGACAACGTGCTGTCGGCGTATAAAGATAACGCTGCGGTAATGGTTGGCTCTAAAGCTGGTCGTTTCTTTCCAAATACAGACGGCGAATATGCTTACCACGAGGAAGATATCCACATTCTGATGAAAGTGGAAACGCACAACCACCCAACGGCGATTGCCCCATTTTCTGGTGCATCAACAGGTTCTGGTGGTGAGATCCGCGATGAAGGTGCAACTGGTCGTGGTTCTAAGCCAAAAGCTGGTTTAGTTGGCTTCACGGTTTCTAACCTTCGTATTCCAGGTTTTGAGCAACCTTGGGAAACTAACTTTGGTAAACCAGGACGCATTGTTAATGCTTTAGACATCATGCTTGATGGCCCACTTGGTGGCGCTGCATTTAACAACGAATTTGGTCGTCCAAACCTATTGGGTTACTTCCGTACTTACGAAGAAAAAGTAGAAAGCCACAATGGCGCTGAAGTACGTGGTTATCACAAGCCAATCATGATCGCTGGTGGTTTAGGCAATATCCGTGAAGATCATGTGCAAAAAGGCTCAATCCCTGTAGGTGCTAAGCTAATCGCACTTGGTGGTCCGGCAATGAACATCGGTCTTGGCGGCGGTGCAGCTTCATCAATGGCATCTGGCCAATCAAACGAAGATTTAGACTTTGCTTCTGTTCAGCGTGAAAACCCTGAGATGGAACGTCGTTGTCAGGAAGTGATCGACAAATGTTGGCAGCTTGGTGATGATAACCCAATAGCGTTTATTCACGATGTGGGCGCAGGTGGTTTATCAAATGCATTCCCTGAGCTTGTCGACGACGGCGGCCGTGGTGGTAAATTCCAGCTGCGTAACATCCCGAACGATGAACCTGGCATGGCACCACACGAAATCTGGTGTAACGAGTCGCAAGAGCGTTATGTACTGGCAGTTGCCGCGGAAGACTTTGCTCGCTTTGAAGCAATTTGTAAGCGTGAGCGCGCACAATATGCGGTAATTGGTGAAGCGACAGAAGAGCGTCACCTAACAGTAGCTGATAGCCACTTTGATAATAATCCTGTGGACCTGCCACTAGACGTATTACTTGGCAAGCCACCTAAAATGCATCGTGACGTTGAGTCAAAGCGTGTAGTGGGTACAGCATTAGATACTTCGGGTATTGAGCTTGAAGATGCAGCTAAGCGTTTACTTCGCCTACCAACGATTGCTGAGAAAACATTCCTTATCACGATTGGTGACAGAACCGTAACAGGTTTGGTTGCACGTGACCAAATGGTTGGTCCTTGGCAGGTACCTGTTGCTAACTGCGCGGTAACAGCGGCAACTTACGATACTTACCACGGTGAAGCGATGTCTATGGGTGAGCGCACGCCAGCGGCACTACTTAACTATGGAGCCTCGGCTCGTCTAGCGGTAGCTGAAGCGTTAACCAATATCGCTGGTGCTAATATCGGTAGCCTAAACAACATTAAGCTTTCGGCAAACTGGATGGCGGCTGCGGGTCACCCAGGCGAAGATGCGGGTCTTTACGAAGCGGTTAAAGCGGTTGGTGAAGAATTATGTCCTGCATTAGGCCTTACAATCCCAGTTGGTAAAGATTCAATGTCGATGAAGACTCAGTGGGATGAGAATGGCGAAGAAAAGTCAGTGACTGCGCCATTATCACTCATCATCACTGCATTTGGTCGTGTTGAGGATATTCGCAAAACAGTCACGCCTGAGCTTCGTACTGATAAGGGTGAAACCAGCCTATTCCTACTTGACTTAGGTGCTGGTCAAAACCGTCTTGGTGCCTCAAGCCTAGCGCAAGTGTACAAGCAACTTGGCGACAAGACACCTGATGTTGACAGCCCTGAGCTGTTAAAAGGCTTCTACAATGCGGTACAAGCATTAGTTGAGTCTGGCAAGCTTATCGCTTACCACGACCGCTCTGACGGTGGTCTATTCACCACTGCCGCCGAAATGGCGTTTGCAGGCCACACAGGTGTGAGCATTGAATTAGATGCGCTGCAAGGTACTGACTTAGAAGTGCTATTTAATGAAGAGCTTGGCGCAGTATTACAAGTTCGCAATGACGATATCGCTGCGGTTGAAGCGATATTTGCTGAGTACGGTATTGCTGATATTGCACATCGCATCGGTACGCTAAACGGTGAAGACAAGGTTATCTTTACTCGTGGCGGTCAGGCGGTACTTGAAAATACTCGCACTGAGCTTCGCACTATTTGGGCTGAGACAACTTACCAGATGCAAGCACTACGTGATAACCCAGATTGCGCGAAGCAAGAGTTTGACGCTAAGTTCGATGACAAAGATCCGGGTCTTAACGTTAAACTAAGCTTTGATCTAAACGAAGATATCGCAGCGCCTTATATTGCAAAAGGGGTGAAGCCTCAAGTTGCCATCTTGCGTGAGCAAGGCGTTAACTCACATATCGAAATGGCGGCAGCATTTAACCGTGCTGGTTTTGCGGCAATCGACGTACACATGAGCGATATCCTTGAAGGTCGCTTAACGCTAGAGCAATTCAAAGGCCTAGTGGCATGTGGTGGCTTCTCATACGGTGACGTTTTAGGTGCTGGTGAAGGCTGGGCTAAATCAATCCTATTCCATGACTCAGCACGTGAGCAATTCCAAGGCTTCTTCCAACGCCAAGATACTTTCAGCTTAGGTGTGTGTAATGGTTGTCAGATGCTTTCTACATTAAAAGAGCTGATCCCAGGTACGGAAAACTGGCCACGTTTTGTCACCAACAAGTCAGAGCGTTTTGAAGCGCGTTTCAGCTTAGTTGAAGTACAGCAAAGCCCGTCAATCTTCTTTGATGGTATGGCTGGCTCTCGTATGCCAATCGCGGTATCACATGGTGAAGGTCACGCTGAGTTTGCAAGCGAAGCGGCGGTACAAACTGCACTGAATTCAGGTTCAGTTGCTGTGAAGTTTGTTGATAACTACGGTGATCCAACCACTCAGTATCCAGCTAACCCGAATGGCTCTCCTGCTGGTATTACGGGCATGACGTCAACAGACGGTCGTGCAACTGTGATGATGCCGCACCCTGAGCGTGTATTCAGAGCAGTAGCAAACTCTTGGCACCCAGATGAGTGGCAAGAAGATAGCCCTTGGATGCGTATGTTCCGCAATGCGCGTAAGCGAGTAGGCTAACGCGACATACATTTGAAAAAGGTCACTTCGGTGACCTTTTTTATTCATGGCTCGATAATTATCTATCGGGTACACTGAAAAGGAAATACCAATCATATTTTAGGGATACGAATGAAAAAATGGCTTTGGAGCTTAGTGTTGATACTCAGTGTTTTCGTGGGTGTTTACCTTGCCAGAGTTCCTTTGTCGCTCTGGGCCATTAAACATTTTATACCAGTTAATGAACTTCAGGTCAGTTGTCTTGACTGGCGTTTGTCGGGCCTAAATCGTATCCATATTACAAAAGCATGTGTGCAGACAAATGCCTTTAATGCCCAGCTTTATGATGCGCAACTAAGCATGCGCCAAGTCAATATTGAAAAAGCGGATATTCAACTTCTTCCGCCCAAAAAGTCAGATGCAACTCAGCCACAGCGCCTTGCATTGCCACTCGACATCACCAGACCCAAAACGCATATTGCCAAGCTGTCTGTATCTGGCGAGCCATTACCAAAGCCATTAGTTGTGTCGATTTCGGAGTCCGAGCTGAATCAATTTGTAATAGCAGGTGACATCGATGCAGAAGTTACGTTGCAGCCAGAGCGTATTGCTGCAAATATTGACCTTAGTGGCGAGTACCTCAGCGCTTTATTACCTCCTCAGATCCAAGCCCTTTCAGGAACTAGCCAACTTGAATTCGATGGTCTGGCTATGGACGCAGAGCTAGAACTTGAAACTTTAGTGGCGCTTGAACAGGCTGAATGTAAAGGTACCGTTGCGTATATAGGCGCTTTGTCCGGGCGCTATGATTTAGCAACGCTGCAGGGGAAGGTAGCACTTGCCGAGCCGATTTCAGCGAAATCAGCGCTTGATTGTCTTACTTCTGAATATAGTAAACTGTTACCGACCACTTGGCAGGTCCATTTACCGAGAGAAATTACTATTTCTGCGGATTCAATTGCGACAGATTTACTTGAAGTGACGGGTAAAGATAAACCGTTACAACTTGAAGTTAACGAGCTGGCAGTCGACTTAACTGAGCCTTTCGTCAATGGTGATATTCGCCTTGAATTTTTCGATGATAAGTGGGGCGCGCATACACTCTCTGGGGCGCTGAGTGCGCGACCAAATTTTGTTAATATGAGCGGGGAAATCACAACTGACCTTCAAAAGCTTACACTACAAGATGTTATTGCTGAGAATCTCGAGCTCAATAGCCGCTTCAAAATATCGGGTAACCCAACCGAGCTAATTACAATTGAGGCTCAGCCGAGCATATTCTCAACCCAGTTATCGACATCAGGTTTGGTGATTGATAATCCATCTCTGACGCTTGATTTACATGCACAGCTAGATGTGCCAAAGCTCAAAAGTGGACATCTACTACACAGAGTCTTACCTGAAGGGATGAGTTTTGCGATAACGCTTGATTCAAAACTGCAAAACCTGAGTGTTGAGAATGTAACAGCAAAACAGAGTGCGTTGAGCGGGCGAGTTTTGCTTGAGCCTACACATGATTTTGATATCAATCTCAACTTAACCAGTGCACAGATACAACAGCAGAGTTATAAACTGAATGAGTTTGCGCAGACACTGCACTGGCAAGGCTCAGTCGCGACCGGAGAAATCTTTTCAACCTTGTCGGGCAATACTAAGGTAGCAGAAGTTAACTTAGCTGATTTCAGTTTGAAAAACGTGAGCATTGACAGCAAAGGGCAGCAAAGCCGCGGATTGATGGCGTCACATGTGATTAATATTGATGGTGTAAAGGCGTTGCTTGAGCATCAATATTCAAGCTTAAAACATCCAGCACAATTACATGTGCCCACACAGCAGCTCACTCAACTTCAGCCATATATTGACGCGCTTTTACCGAACTTAAAAATTAGCAATGGTAACTTCTCTGCAGTAGTCGAAGGGGATTTATCCACGCGTATATTTACCTTAGATGGGGGCGTTCAAAACGGCTCTGCGTTATTTAATGAACGGCTTATTCAAAATGCAACGATTGATGTCTTTGGTCTATTAAGTTCAGCTAATATTCAACTCAAGCCAACCACACTGAGTGTTGAAGAGTTGAGAGCTGGTGTTATCGTTCAAGCAATAACAGGCCAACTACTCAGCGAAGCAGGCGTGGCTAAATTGAAAGATATTAACGCACAGGTTTTTGCCGGTAACGTGGAGATTGATGAAGTTAGTTTGGTCCCAACGCCGCAGGTCGTTCAGGTATCGCTAGATAAACTGAGTTTGGAGCTTATTGCCGCTTCTGGACATGATGCGGGCGTTGAGCTGAAAGGGCTAATCTCAGGGACATTACCAGTGCAACTCTCTTCATCGGGTGTGCGAATTGACTCTGGTAAAATACACAGTGTTGGTGAAGGGCTATTAAAGGTTGAAAACAATGCATCAATTAATGCGCTAAAAGAGCAGCAACCTAGCTTACAAACGGTGATCGGTGTACTTGACGAGTTGACCATTGAGCAATTGAGTAGTGGCGTAAATTTAAGTGAAGACGGCTGGTTGGACTTAGATGTTAAAATTACAGGAATTAACAAACTCCAACAACAACCAGTAAACTTTAACTATACACACTCAGAAAATGTGTTTACCTTATTACGAGCCCTACGCTTAAGCGACGAGATTACGCGCGAAGTGGAAAATGCGTTAAATAAAGAGGAGCGTTAGTGAATGAAATGGATGCTAGTGATATCAGCTTTATTGGTATTGAGCGCTTGTACTCATAAGGTGCAAGTAGAAACCAAAGAGCCTATTACGATCAACTTAAATGTAAAAGTAGATCATGAGATCCGCGTGAAAGTGGATAAAGAACTCGACAATTTATTCAGCGAAGACAGCGAGCTATTCTAAGGAGGATTTATGAAGCTAAAAGCAATCTCTACCCTAATTATTGGGCTCAGTATGAGCTTCGCCGCATTCGCAATTTCCATTGACGATGCTAAATCACAGGGTTTAGTTGGTGAGACTACATCGGGCTATCTTGGTGTGGTTAAAAATGGCCAAGGTGTACAGCAGCTAGTTGATGAAGTGAATGAAAAGCGCAAAGAAAAATACCAGCAATTAGCGAAAAAGAACGGTATTACACTTGAGCAAGTGGAAGCTTTAGCTGCTAAAAAAGCGTATAACAAAACGCATTCAGGCCATTATATTCAAGTCAATGGCAGCTGGGTGAAAAAGTAATACTTCAAAAATCTTACAAGAAAAGGCTGGCTAAACCAGCCTTTTGACTATTTATCCGAAGCTTAGGTCATTTAGCTTTGTGGCATTGCTGAAGCAAATGCTGCCAAAACGCTTCCCCTTTACGCCTTGCGAGGCGAATATTATTTTCTGGGATCTGCTCGGGATCGTCATACTCTGCTAATGCTTGAGCCATACTTTCTTCGCGGATCAAGTGGAGTGTTGGGTAGGGCGCGCGGTTAGTGTAGTTTGCTGCGTCATGCTCATCACTATCAGCGAAAACATAATCTGGGTGAAAAGTGGCAATTTGATAAGTGCCTTCAAACCCTTGCGCTACTAATAAAGCGTTTGCTAGGTCGACGAGATCCAAAAAGTCGTCAAAATTGCTAAAACCTTTATCAAATATAACTAGCGTTGTTTCTCGCTCTGGCTCATGGTTTAACTCTGAGCACTGCTCTAACATATCCATCACGGCATCGTCGTGGCTTATCGCTTGAGACACGAAATAATGAATGCTGTTACTTTCAACTTCCTGTCGAGCAAACGGGCAAAAGTTGTATTTTACAATGACTTGGCTAACCCAGTTTTGCATTGTAGAGATGACTGTATTCATGAATTATTCCAAGCTCTTATTGATTAGTTTCATGGTTTTAGCAATAGCTCCGGTATTTTCAACTAGTACCGATTGAGCGTTAGTACCTATTTGCGTTCGAAGCGATTTATCTTCAAATAGCGTAATAATTTCAGCGGCAAGCTTGTCCTCATCATCGACTACGATGGCACCTTGTTGCGCGATAAGTTGAGGATATATATGCGCAAAATTATAGGTATGTGGACCGGTTAATATTGGTACACCATGAGCTGCCGCTTCTAGTGGATTATGACCGCCGCGTTCAATCAAGCTACCACCAATATAGGCGATATCGGCACCGCCAAATAGCCACTTTAATTCCCCTAAAGTATCTGCTAACAAGACCGAGGCTTCTGTGTTTATGCTGTTACTACTCTTTTTGGTAAAAGCGATCTCTTGCTCATTGAGGTAGTCAGCAACTGCTTGAAACTGTTCGGGATGGCGAGGCGCGATAATAAGTAACGCATTACTTACCTGCTTTAATACTCGCTGATGTGCGGCAATGACTTGCTCATGCTCCTTAGGATGCGTAGATCCTGCAAGCCAAATTACCCGCTCGGGATAACCTATTCGGAATTGTCTTGCCTTTGCAATTTCTTCTTCAGTGACTGAAATATCAAACTTGATTGAGCCGGTAATGTGAAGCTTAGATTGAACAAGCCCGAGCTTGATGAAACGCTCACCGTCTTCTTCATTATGGGCTGCAAGCAGATCTATGTTGCTCATTAAGCCTTTGGTTAACCAAGCATGCTTTTTATAACCTTGGTATGACTTTTCAGAGAGTCTGGCATTGACTACCAAGGTTTTACATTGGTTTTGCTTGGCATAATGAAAGAGATTAGGCCACAGCTCAGTTTCCATCACAATAAGGAGCTTGGGCTTCAAGGTATTGAAAAATTTTCTGACCGCAAAAGCAAAATCGATAGGTAAATAACAGACATGTACTTGGACATTGCTGTGAAAAGCTTTTGTTATCTCTTCTCTACCTGTCGGGGTGTTACAAGTAACAATGATTGGAGTTGCAGCTTGTTCTTTAAGTACTGATTTGATGAGAGGTGTGGCTGCAAGCACTTCCCCTACGGAGGCGCAATGGATCACAACAGCATGTGGTGGAAGCTTGTTTAGGTTAAAGCCGAGGCGCTCTGTAAAATGAGTTCGATAGTCAGGATTTTTCCTACCTCGAATAAAATACAGATAACTCAATAAAATAGGTGCTAATACTAGCAATAATAAGGAATATAGTCGGCGCGCCATAGGAGTCGCTTAAGCTCAAAAATCAGTATTTTACCTTGTTCCAAGGCGAAATTGAATGAACAACACAATTTTACACAGTTCAACAGATGCCTATGGGCTTTTGGTTTGGTAGTATTTAGCGCATTAAAAAGTAATGGAATAACAAAATGAATTTAGCTCGAGTACTCGCTTGCTGTAGTTTATTGGCTTCGAATCTCGCTTTTGCGAGCCCCACAGCTTATTTACCCATTGGACAAGATCCGCTGTTGGAATATCAAATCGATAAAATGTTTGCGTTGACCGTTGGTACGCCTATGGCAAAGCCTTACCGTATCAGTGAAATCAAGATGCATTTGATGAAACTTAGGCATATTGACGCCACATTACAGCAGAGTATTAGTCAGGGGATTGCACCTTATCTGCAGGACGATGCGTTGACGCAAAGATCAATAACACTTCGTGTTGATAGCGGTGAAGAAAAGCAAATAGCCAACGACAGAGGTAATTACAGTGGTGAATATGCTGAATTGGGGCTCGGTGGTGTTTGGCGTGGAAGCGAATCAAGCATTTTACAGATCGGTGCTGAGTATCGAGTAGATGCAAACAAACTTGTTCCATACAATACTTTTTATGGCATGTCCTACGGCAACTTGCAGCTTAATTTAGGATATAAAGAACATTGGTTTTCACCATTTAAGCATTCGGCTCAAGTATATTCTAATAACGCGAGACCTTCATTATCAGCTTCTTTGGGTTTAGTTGTGCCTATTAGAAATTGGTGGAACTTCGATTTTGAACTGTTTTATTCTGAACTTGAGAAAGTCCATGACGGAATTCGTTTTCAAGGCACGCTTCACGATGGAACACCTAAAATAGCGGGTAGTCACTTTAGTATAGAGCCATTAGCTGGATGGAAAATCGGTCTAAACAGAGTCATGCAATTCGGAGGCGGACCTAGGAAAGTAGATTTTAAGGACTTTATTAAGGCATATTTTGACCCTGTTGGAAACGATAATAAGATAGGTGATCTCACTCAAGATGATGAACTGGGCGATCAATGGGCAACTATCACGACCAGCTTTACCACAAATTACGGCACTCAAGCACAATGGTATTTAGAATACGGTGGTGAGGATAGCAATAACCATAAAAACTATTTGTTCGGTAATACGGTTGTTAATGTTGGTGTTTTTCTCCCTCAATTGACTTCAACGACTTCATTACGCTATGAGTTTACTGATATGGAAAGCTTATGGTATGTAAACGAAATTTACGATACTTATGGCAATACAATCGACGGATTTGGCGTTGGGCATTTTGCTGCAAACCATCGCCAGTTCGATGATGGTGCACCGACGCAAATTCACGTTTTAGAAGGTACTTACCAATCAGATTATCGTTCATTATGGAGAGCTAAGCTTTCAGTTATCGATAATGAGAGTAATTATTTGAATGAACTTGGAGAGCTTGGCGCAGAGTACGAGCGTGGCTACGAGTTTGAGCTGGCACATATTGGTGAAGCCTATAGCAAGCAAGTCGAAACTAAATTAACCTTGGGTAAAGATGTCTTCGGTGAGAATTACACTTGGTTATCAGTCCATGTATACTGGTAGGTATCACGCGGGACAAGCATAGAATAGTTTAGGAACAAATATGTCATTGAATGAACAAGTAGCACAAAGCTACTTCGCAAGCTTACAGCGCCATGTTGATGTTTTTGAAACAATGGCAAACTATCACCAAGAATGTGTTGAGCTACTTGAAGCATGCCAAAGCACGTTAGCAGCTGGTGGTAAGGTCATTTGGTTTGGTAATGGTGGCAGCGCGGCAGATGCGCAGCACCTCGCTGCAGAATTTGTGGTGCGTTACAAATTAGAGCGTGGTCCTTTGGCTTCGATTGCATTAACTACCGACACCTCAATTTTGACCGCACACAGCAATGACTATCACTTTGACTCCGTATTTGAGCGTCAGGTTCAGGCGCTTTGTAAACCGGAAGATATGGTGATTGGTTTAACCACATCAGGTACGAGCCCTAATATCAATTTGGCACTTCAAGCCGCAAATGAAATTGGTGCCTTTACCGTGGCATTGACTGGTAGAACTGGTGGCAAAGTGAAGGACATTGCTAAATTACCGATTATTATCGCAAACGACGAGACAGCGCGTATTCAAGAAGCGCATATGTTTATTGGTCACTGGCTATGCGAAGCGGTCGATATGCTTGTTGCGGCGGAGCAAGAGGCATGAAGTTAGCGGCACTTCAACAGCTAAATCAAGCCAAGGTATTGGTGGTTGGCGATGTGATGTTGGATAGATACTGGCATGGAGATACCGGGCGTATTTCTCCTGAGGCTCCAGTACCTGTGGTGAAAGTCAGCGCGTTGGAAGACAAAGCTGGTGGTGCGGCGAACGTTGCCAAAAACATCGCTCACTTAGATGGTAAAGTGGGTTTGCTTGGGCTTATCGGCGAAGATGACAATGGTAAAACGCTTGAGGCTATCCTTACCAAGGAAAACATTGAATCTAGCTTAGTTAACGTCGTTGAGTTGCCGACTATCGCAAAAATGCGTGTGATCAGCCGTCATCAGCAAGTAGTCCGACTCGATTTAGAAGAGCCTTTTCAGTTATCTCACAGTCAACTACTGCTTGAGCGTCTAAAGCAAGAAGTTGATAAGTATGACTTTGTGTTGTTTAGCGACTACAACAAAGGCGCTTTGTGCGCCATTTCAGAAATGATTGCGGTGGCAAAAGCCGCTGGTAAAACGGTACTAATTGACCCTAAAAATAGTGACTTGAGCCTCTATCAAGGTGCTGATTTTATTACGCCTAACTTAAACGAATTTAAACTCGCTGGTGGAGACACAAGTAGCGAAGAGGCACTCACCTCTAGTGCGCGTGAACTGCTGAAAACGTCAGGGATCGGCGCTATGTTGCTGACGCGCTCCGAGCAAGGCATGTCTTTAATAACCAGTGCTGAAAAGTTTGATTTCCCAGCTCAAGTACAGGAAGTAAGTGATGTTACGGGAGCAGGTGATACCGTGATCGCCACACTGACGACTATGTTAGGTGCGGGAATGTCTGCCAAAGATGCAGTTGAAGTTGCAAATATTGCCGCAGGCATTGCCGTGAGTAAGTTAGGTGCTGCAACGGTGTCACCGGAAGAGTTGAGTCGCAAACTGGGTCAATATCTTAGAGAAACGGGCGAGCACTACCAAACGCCGTTTGAAGAAGTGCTTAAGCACATTACTTTTGCCAAGCAAAACGGCGAAACCATTGTGTTTACCAACGGCTGCTTTGATATTCTCCATGCAGGCCATGTGCGTTATTTAGCGCAAGCTAAAGCGATGGGCGACAGACTCGTCGTTGGATTAAATAATGATGAATCGATCTCGCGTCTCAAAGGACCTGAACGTCCAATCAATCCACTAAAAGAGCGGGCGATGGTGTTATCTGCACTCGCTTCTGTGGATTGGGTTATTCCGTTTGGCAGTGTTGAAGAAAATGATACACCAGCTAAGTTGATAGAAATGGTCAGCCCTGACATTTTGGTCAAAGGTGGTGACTATAAAGTAGAAGAGATCGCAGGTGCAGAGCATGTGCTTAATCAAGGTGGAAAAGTCGAGGTGTTAGCGTTTTTGGATGGGTGCTCGACTTCCAATGTGATTAAAAAGGCACAGCTACAAAAAAGTTAACGTGCGCTGCGATAGGCTTGCATTAATACTTGCCACTGATTTTCATCAAAATAAAAGGTCGGCCATTTGCCGGCCTCTTTTTTAAATGAACGTTGCAAACGCTCCATGTTTGCGTGCTGCCAACTTGAGTTTGGCTGCATGATTTTGCCCTTATCAAAATCAATTAGAAATACTTTGCCGTTGGCATCAAACAAAATATTGTTGATGTTCAAGTCATCATGATAGGCACCGGCTTGATGAAACTGAGCTATGGTGTGGCCGATACTTTCCAGTTCATTTGTACTAAGCGCTCTTGCTTGCAAAATTTCGCAAACACTGGTGGCATCAGACACCGCTTCGGTCAAAATATCTGCACGATAAATACCAAAATGAAGCGATATTCTTGCACCAAGTGGTGTTGGGACTGGTAAACCTTGTAGTTGTAGTTGCTCTAGCAAAGCAAACTCTTGATATACGCGCGTATTTTCTAGCTTGGTGAAAATATACTGATCACTCAACAGCTTGCCGATTAAGCCTCCACGATAGTAGTGCTTAAGTACCGCGATGCTTTGGTTAAATCGCACGAACCACGCCGTTGCTCGACCTTCTTTCGAGCCGACAATCGCATTATTTTTCTGCCAATATTCAGGGTCAAACATTTCTTCTGAAACATCATAATCTAGGGTTGAAGGCGTTAGTAAATAGCTATACGGCTGTTTGGTGATTTGCACAATATAGGATTCTTAAGAGTCAATTGTGACATTCTAACGATTTTTCACCCTCAGTGAAACTTGCAAACTTGTTTGATTAATTTAAGATCAAGCGCTTGTTACTTTCCATGAGAACTATTGTTTTGAGCAAATCCTTGACCTCTATTTGTATTTTGCGACTTTCTGCGATTGGCGACGTGTGCCATGCAGTGAGTGCTGTACAGGCGATCCAACGCGCACATCCGCAAGCGAAAATAACGTGGGTGATAGGTAAAGTGGAAGCCATGTTGTTGGCTGACCTACCCGGTGTTGAGCTCGTCGTATTTGACAAAAAGCAGGGTAAAGCCGCGCTCAAGGCGTTAAAGGCAAAGTTCAAAGGGCAAAAGTTTGACGTATTACTACATATGCAGGTTGCGTTAAGAGCCAACCTTGTTGCGCGAGTTATTCCTGCAAAGCAAAAAGTAGGCTTTGATAAAGGGCGCTCAAAAGAGTTACACAGTTTGTTTATTAATAAGCGGATCGCACCTCAAAAGTCGCCACATGTGCTCGAAGGTTTCCAAAACTTTGCCCGTGCAATTGGTGCTGAGTGCGGTGAGCCAACATGGCAGATGCCAGTGACGGCAGCTCATCAAGCTGCGGCAAAATCGCTATTACCTGAAAGCAAGGTTTTTGTGATATCGCCTGCGGCAAGTAAAGCCGAGCGCAATTGGCTTCCTGAGCGTTATGCTAGGGTTGCAGAACATGCTGCTGCATTGGGGTTTCAGGTGGTGATAACGGGTGGTCCAACGGAGCTTGAGCAAAACTTAGCAGCCGAAATTCAAAAACACAGTCAAGCTGAGTTATTAAACTTAGTGGGAAAAACTGACTTGAAAACCCTACTTTGTGTGTTGGAGCAAGCCGAATTGGTGTTAGCACCTGATACCGGGCCTGCTCATATGGCTGTGACAGTTGGAACGCCGGTGATTGGTTTGTATGCGCACTCCAACCCAACTCGCACAGGGCCATACCTGTATCAAGACTATGTAGTTGAGGTTTATCATCAAAACCTCATTGCGCAAAAGGGCAAATCCGCAGAGCAATTACCCTGGGGAACACGCGTAAAGGGTAGCGAACTCATGTCTCAAATTTCCGTTGATGCAGTAATTACGATGTTTGATCGGGTAATAAAAGAGCAGGGGATTGTGATCAATGCATAAGGCAGTATTTTTAGACAGAGACGGCGTTGTTAATAAAGATCACGCCTATGTTCATCAAATCGCGGATTTTGAGTTTATCGACGGGGTATTCAGTGCCTGCCAAGCATTTAGCAAAGCCGGCTATAAAATTGTGGTCGTGACGAATCAGTCGGGCATTGGCCGAGGTTACTATGATGAAGCACAATTTCACGCGTTAAGTGAGTGGATGTGCGCGCAGTTTATGGCGCATGGTGTTGACATCGCTGGTGTTTATTTTTGTCCTCACCACCCTGAAAAGGCACAAGACCCATATAAAGTAGAATGTAACTGTCGTAAGCCTGAACCTGGGATGCTGCTGCAAGCGATAGCCGAGCATGACTTGGATCCTGCGCAAAGTATTATGATTGGTGATAAAGTCTCAGATATCAAGGCTGCCCGCGCTGCTGGCGTAAAAACAGCCATTTTAGTTGAGTCTGGGCAGAGTTTTAGTCAAGAGCAACAACAGCTCGCGGATAAAGTATGTGCGTCGTTGGCGGAGGTACCAGCCGCACTATGTTTGTCTGAGTAAAATAAAGTTTGCTGCCAGTTGTCGCAAATCGTGCATTTATTGTGTGAACCTTTTAAAATAAAGATATCTTTTAATGTACCAGGTATGATTGAATTGGTACGTTCCAATTAACTTGAGCTAATTAATATAGAATAAGCCCAAGCGTTAACTTCTGATAGTGAGAATGGCAACCGCCTATGGCGATGCGTAGCTTACTATCACCGTGCAAAAAATGGAGACTCCCAGATGAGAGCATCGGCCTTCTACAGCCAGCTTCAGCAACAAATTGAAGAAGTAAAAGCTGAAGGATTATATAAAAAAGAGCGTATTATCACTTCTCAGCAGCAAGCTGAAATTGCAGTATCGACTGGCGAAAGTGTAATTAACTTCTGTGCAAACAACTATCTAGGTTTGGCGAATCACCCAGAGCTAATTAAAGCGGCGCAAGGCGGCCTTGATGACCATGGTTTTGGTGTCGCGTCGGTGCGCTTTATCTGTGGTACGCAAGATATTCACAAAACGCTTGAAGCAAAGATCAGTGAATTTCTAGAAACAGAAGATACTATCCTTTACTCTTCATGCTTTGATGCTAATGCTGGTTTATTCGAAACTATCTTAGGCCCTGAAGATGCAATTATCTCGGACTCATTAAATCACGCTTCTATCATTGATGGTGTGCGTTTATGTAAAGCTAAGCGTTTCCGCTACGCAAACAACGATATGGCTGATCTTGAGCAGCAGTTAATAGCCGCTGATGAAGCTGGTGTGAAAACCAAGCTTATCGCGACCGATGGCGTATTCTCAATGGATGGCGTTATTTGTAACTTAAAAGCGGTTTGTGATTTAGCGGATAAGTACGACGCATTAGTGATGGTTGATGATTCACACGCAGTAGGTTTTGTTGGTGAAAATGGCCGAGGTACACCGGAATACTGTGGTGTATTAGACCGAGTGGATATCATTACAGGAACACTTGGTAAAGCACTTGGCGGTGCGTCGGGCGGTTATACTTCTGGTAAGAAAGAAATCGTAGAGTGGTTACGTCAGCGTTCACGTCCTTATTTATTCTCAAACTCGCTAGCGCCGTCAATTGTTACTGCTTCAATCAAAGTACTAGACATGATGAAAGAAGGCGATGCCTTACGTGCTAAACTATGGGATAACGCAGCCTACTTCCGTACTAAGATGGAAGCTGTTGGCTTTACTTGTGCGGGTAAAGATCACGCGATTATTCCGGTTATGTTAGGCGATGCCAAAGTGGCCTCAGAAATGGCTGACAGACTGCTAGCTGAAGGGATCTATGTAATCGGTTTCTCTTATCCTGTTGTGCCAAAAGGTCAAGCTAGGATCAGAACACAAATTTCAGCTGCGCATACGACTGAGCAGCTAGACAAAGCAATCGAAGCCTTTACCCGTATTGGTAAAGACCTAGGCGTCATTTAATTTTGACACCGGCATTAAGCCGGTGCAGCTAACGAGCGAATACTATGAAAGCATTATCCAAGTTGAAAGCTGAAGAAGGAATTTGGATGGCGGATGTGCCAAAACCGGAAGTAGGGCACAACGATCTATTGATCAAAATCCGTAAAACAGCAATTTGTGGTACCGACGTACACATCTACAAATGGGATGAGTGGGCACAAAACACGATCCCAACTCCAATGGTTGTGGGGCACGAATATGTAGGTGAAGTGGTCGATATGGGCCAAGAGGTACGTGGTTTTAGCATTGGCGACCGAGTATCTGGTGAAGGTCATATCACCTGTGGTCATTGTCGTAATTGTCGTGCTGGTCGTGTTCACCTATGTCGTAACACCATTGGGGTAGGCGTTAACCGCGAAGGTTCATTTGCAGAATACCTAGTTATTCCTGCTTATAATGCGTTTAAGATCCCTGACAACATTTCTGACGAACTAGCTTCTATCTTCGACCCATTCGGTAATGCAGTGCACACCGCATTGTCGTTCGACTTAGTTGGTGAAGATGTCCTCATTACTGGTGCTGGCCCAATTGGTATTATGGCTGCGGCAGTGGCGAAACACGTTGGTGCGCGTCATGTGGTGATCACAGACGTAAATGAATATCGCCTTGAACTTGCCACTAAAATGGGTGCTACGCGAGCAGTAAATGTTGCCAGTGAAAGCCTAGAAACGGTTATGAAAGATCTTGGTATGACAGAAGGCTTCGATGTTGGACTTGAAATGTCAGGTGTTCCTTCTGCATTTAAAGGCATGTTAAACAGCATGAACCATGGTGGTAAGATTGCAATGTTGGGCATTCCTCCTTCTGACATGGCGGTGGATTGGAACCAAGTGATCTTCAAAGGTTTAGTGATCAAGGGTATTTACGGCCGTGAAATGTTTGAAACTTGGTACAAAATGGCAAGTTTGATCCAGTCAGGCTTAAACCTTGATCCAATCATTACCCATCAGTTCCATGTTGATGACTTCCAGACTGGCTTTGATACGATGATTTCAGGGCAATCAGGTAAAGTTATTCTGAATTGGGATTAATGCTCAACTTTGCTTAGTGCATGAATGAGTAGTTATAATAGAAAGACGGCTAGGTCGATAAGGCTTAAGCCGTCTTTTATTTTTTAGTTTTAAATGGGTAGCACATGTCTTTTAAACATATTTCAGTAGCAGACACACAAGCGCTTTTAGGCAATGATGATGTTGTTGTAGCAGATATTCGCGATGAAAATACTTTTGCACAAGGGCATATTCCAGGCGCTGAACATTTATCTAATGCTAATCTTGCGCATTTCATGCAGGAGAAAGAGTTTGACCAACCAATCGTGGTTGTGTGTTATCACGGGATCTCTTCACAAGGCGCGGCCAACTATCTAGTAGAGCAGGGCTTTGAAGATGTTTACAGTATGGATGGTGGTTTTACGCAGTGGGCAAGTGAGTTGCCAAACGAGATTGAAAAGTGAAATTAATAGCCCATTATCACAATGCTCGACTAGCACAAGGTGCGGTCGATTATTTTAAGACGCAAGGGATTTATTGTGTTTTACAAAGTCACGATGGGCAGCAAGTTGAAGTTTGGCTAGAGCGTGGTGATGAAGCGCTTGCTATGCGTCTTTGGCAAACGTTTTTGGAGCAACCTGAGGCCGACTTATATCAAGCGGCTTCTTGGCAAACAGGAAGTACACAGGGGTTATTTAGCTATCAAGGCCAAAACTTAAACTTGGTGCGGCGCTTTGCGGGATTAAACTGGTTATTGCAGGGCGTTTTTGGTGTCAGTATTATTATTTTTGTCGCCATGCTGTTTGGTGACGCTAATGGCATCTTTTCTGCACTACGTTTTTCCCTAGATAAACCTTGGACTTGGATAGCACCTACACTCATACATTTTAGCGCCATACATTTGATTTTTAATTTAAGCTGGTGGTTACACCTTGGCGCACAAATTTCAGAGAAACTCGGGCTTTGGGCATTAGTTTGCATCTACTTTGTAACCGGCTTAACCAGTAACTTTATGCAGTTCCTATTCGTTGACGCTAATTTTGGTGGACTAAGTGGCGTGGTCTATGGGCTACTTGGCTTTTGTTGGGTAATTGGTCATCGAAATCCTGCCGGAGCCGCTTTGGTCTCTAAACCTGTTATTGGCTTTATGCTGCTTTGGATGCTGTTTGGGTTTACGGATATGTTTTTTATTAACATGGCTAACTGGGCGCATTTGTTCGGATTGCTATCAGGTATGTTGGTTGCGGTATTTTGGCCTATCAACAGGCAACTCAAAGAGAATAGCTAGTTACTTCGAACTCGGGATCTTGCGCTTCCGAGTTCTTGTATGAATTGGTTCGCTTAGTGATATAAATATTTAGTAAAAAGCACGTCTCGAACAATTTCCTGTCCAGTTTCTTCTTTTAGCAGTGTCTTTAGCTTTTCAGCGCAGCGTTTTCTGATTTCTTCTCTGCCAGTTAATGATTTAATGGTTTCTTCGTTTTCTTTACTCAGGATCTGTACGATAGCATCTCTTAGTAAAGGAGTATGGTGTTCAACCACGGCAATATTCGCAACGTCATTTAACATTAGGTCAACGGTAACACGGACATAACCGAGCTTTTTGTTGGACTGGCCTATGTAGTTTGTGATGATATCTGGCTCAAACCCGAAATACCCAATAGTTGAGTCCGCTTTTACAGGGAAAGCCGTGGTTAATGCAATGCATAATGTGAGTACAACAGCCAACAGTCTCATGTTTAATTAGGTATCCTAATACAAATTACTTTTTACTTAGTTTATACATAATTGCGTTGATTTTACAGGTAGCTTCAATACAAACATAAACTTTTTAGAAAGCCGCTGCTCTGCTATTATGACCGCGGATTTTTAAAACGGAAATAGAACGTTGCCTTTGCAATTACCCTTAGAGCTCCCTTGGCTGAAGAACACACAGTTGGTGGATGTTGAGCCAGCACTTTCTCCTTATTTATTAGAGGCTCAATCTCTAACCGCAAAATTGAAAGAAACTTGTGAAAGGTTTTCTGTGACTGTGCTTGCTAATGAGTTCAGGAGCGCTCCTGAAGCGTTACGTACGGATCTTTCTGAACAGGTTTGGTGCCGAGAAGTAACGTTAAATTGTAACGGTAAAGCAGCTGTATTTGGACAAAGTTGGCTCAATGAGGACGCATGTACTGTCGGAATGGATGCAATTGGTGAGACACCTTTGGGTGAGTTACTGTTTACTGATTCAAATTGGCAGCGCGGAACCCTTGAGTTTCTTCGTTTATCTACTGCCGACTATCCGGCGCTGATTGAACTTATTGCACCCACAACTGGCATCGTCCCAGAGCGTTTATTTGCTAGAAGAAGCTGGTTTAAAAACGGCAAAGCAAAGATTTTAGTTTGTGAAGTCTTTATATCGGAAAGCTTTTATGATTGACCACCAGAAATGGCAGGCTTACAGCCAACTTATGCGATTAGATAAGCCAATCGGGACTTTACTATTATTGTGGCCAACGCTTTGGTCACTGTGGTTTGCAGCTGAAGGTGTTCCAAGTATTTGGCTTATTGTTATCTTTGCTCTGGGTGTATTTATAATGCGCAGTGCAGGCTGTGTTATCAATGATTTTGCTGATCGTAAGGTTGATGGAGCTGTAAAGCGTACCGCGACAAGACCGCTTGCAAGAGGCGCTGTAACGAGTAAAGAGGCACTAGGCCTATTTGCTATTTTGGTCGCGGTGGCTTTTATTTTGGTGCTTTTTTTAAACTGGCAAACCATTGTATTATCCTTTGGAGCTCTAGCGTTAGCCTCTGTTTATCCTTTCATGAAACGTTATACAAACTTACCTCAACTCGTACTTGGGGCTGCCTTTAGCTGGGCAATACCGATGGCTTTTATGGCAGTAAATCAAAATGTGCCAGTGCTTGCTTGGGTATTGTTTGTTGCGAATTTAATATGGACGGTTGCTTATGACACTATGTACGCCATGGTAGATAGGGATGATGATTTGAAGATAGGGGTAAAGTCTACTGCGATTTTATTCGGCAAATGGGACCTCCATATTATTGCACTGCTCAACATCACATTTATCGCGATGATGGCGGCAGTTGGTGCAACGTTCGACTTGAATCTCGCTTTTTGGTGCGGCTTACTAGCAGCCTCTGTGCTGCTTATTAGGCAACAATATGCCATACGCTACAGAGATAGAGACAGATGTTTTTGGGCTTTTTTAAACAATAACTATGTGGGCTTGGCGATTTTTGTCGGGGTCGTGCTGGGCTTTTTACCGCTCTAAAGCGAGTAATTAAAAACGGGCAAGTAATAGAGATTATTTGCCCGTCTGTTTAGCAACTAATAAGTTACTGTTTGCTTGCTAGATGAAGATGCAGCATCCTCAATTAGCTCAAGCAAGTGATTTATATGCGCATTTGAGCCAACTTGGTGATTGGTTTGTACAATCAATTGTTCTCTATCCAAAGCCTTATTGGTTTTTAAGAAAACTAAGTTAGGGTCTTGTGCGATAGTTTTTGAATGTTCGATACTCGCAATTGCAAAGCTATTGCTATTCTTCAAACCATCAATTACTTGTTCAATGTTACCAATTTTAACACTCGTTGATTTGTTTAACGAGTCAACGGCTTCATTAAGCATACTTTGTACTTGCTTCGACTGTGAGAAACAGCCATACATAGGGTATTGCGTTAATTCGGCTTTTCTGATGCTGTCTTGATTTGCTAGAGGGTGATTTCTCGAAACAAATAAAACTAACTGATCAGGCAGGTGAATATCACTCACTATGCTATTTGCACTTTGTAAATATACGCTAATATCAATCTCACCAAGTTGTAGCTTACGAGTAAGCTCCAACTCATCTTGCAACTGCATTTCGATCTTCACATTAGGGTACTGAGCTAAAAACTGACCGCAAGAAACTGGCACGATGCTGCTAGCTTGAGTCGTATAACCAATAATTAACTTTTGGTTATCACGGCCAAACAAACTTTGCTTAATGGTTTTCTTGGTTAGATCGAGTTCTGATAAGGTTGTTTTGCAATACTTTAAGAACAGCTCACCTTGTTCAGTCAGTTTTACTGAACGTGTTGAGCGTTTAACGAGTTCACAACCTATTTCATCTTCAAGGGTTTGGATGCTTCGAGTAAGCGCTGAAGTACTGATCTGGGTTTGTTCTGCGGCTTGTCTAAAATGTCTTAGATTACCTAATGCTACGAACTGCTCGAGTTGTTCAAATCTCATGTGAAATTCCTTTTAATTTCAACTAAAACACATTTATTACGTCTTTTCCCAATAATAATACACCAATCGGGAAAAAGAAAGTGAAGTTTTTACATTCTGATTACAAAGTTAGTCAGGATACCTGTCACGTACCTCAATAAATTGTTCCAGATTTTTTAGAAAAAGGTCAACCAATTTGGGTTCAAATTGTTTACCACTTTGAGTATTTAGCAAATCTATTACTTTATCTAGTGGCCAAGCTGGCTTATAACACCGCTCACTTCCTAGTGCATCAAAGACATCTGCCAGAGCAGTGATCCTGCCGACAATGTTAATTTGCTCTCCCTTTAAACCTCTAGGATAGCCTGAACCATCCCACTTTTCGTGATGTTGATGCGCGATTAATGCGCCACACTGCAAAATCTCATTTGTTGAATTTTTTAAGATTTCAAACCCTTGCTGCGCATGCGTCTGCATAATTATCCATTCTTCATCAGTGAGTTTTCCGGGTTTATTTAGGATTTGATCTGGAATACTGATTTTGCCAATGTCATGGAGCGGAGAGGCGAGTTTGATGATTTCTGCTTGGTAGTGAGAGAGTCCGTAAAGCTGAGCTAAAAGCATACTATAATGTGCCACGCGTTTTACGTGTGAGCCGGTTTCTTTCGAGCGTTTTTCGACGGCTTCACCCAAAATATAAGAAAGCTCTTTTTGAGAATCTTTGACGGTTTCACGCAACTTCAAGTTGTCGTAGGCTAGTGCAATATTGTTTGCAAAAAATTCAAGTAGCTGGAAGTCCATGCTATGAAGTTCGCTGTCCTTACTCACATAAATCATCGTTTCACTCCCTTCTCGCGAAGGGAAGTAGCCAATATATTCGTTACGGGTCTTTATCGATGCTTTTTTATTATGTGTTTCTATAAACAGATTTTGTACATTCTCGGGCAAGGTAACAATACTAGGTTCTACGCCGGCCCCTGAGGCTGCAAGTAGTTTAAATTTTGTCGGTTCGTTGGCTTGGTGATTTACCGCAGCTGCGCAATATATTTCCGAATCAGATAATCCCATTACAGCGGATACATGAGATAATATGGTTGATGCGAAATCCTGAATATTGCTACACTTCAAAAAGTTTGAGGATGCATCAATAATGCGTTCAAGTCCCATTTTGTGCTTTTCGATGGTTTGAATATCCCGGTGAGCCCGTAAAGCAGAATAGAGTAGTGTTTTTAGCTTGACGGCAGTGAGCTCGGTTTTGTTCTTATAGTCATTAATATCGTAATCGCGAATGACCGATTCTTCTGGGGCTTCTCCTGGCTGCCCAGTGCGCAGGACAAGGCGAATATCAAAGTTTGCTAAGTCATCGCGGATATATCGCACTAAATCAAGCCCTGCATGATTACTTTCCATTACGACATCAATGAGGCCTACAGAGATATTCTGCTCCGTGTCCAAGATGGCTTTTGCTTCTTGTGCAGAGTAGGCGTGATGAAATCTCAGTGATTTATTCTCAAATTTAAAGCCAGATAACACCAGTTTAGTCACTTGGTGAATGTCTTCTTCATCATCTACAACCAGAATATCCCAGTAGGTTTCGGCCATTTTATTTGTAGGGCTTTCTAGCACTTCATCTGAGAACAAAAATCCGCTCACAGATTGCTCCTCTTTTTATGCTGACTCAACATTAGTATAGTCGGCAGTAACAAGGCCGCTAATCTTGTTGAGGTTTTTTCTCGATATTTTGCAATTCTAGTTCGATTGCATCGCAAGAAATGTGGATTTCATAAAGAGAAAGTAGCAATGACAAGGTTAGGCTACAAAGACTCGCACCAAACAATGTGACGCCAAGTAAGGATATTTCAAGAAACAAGGCAAACATTGAAGATGTGCAGAGTAAAAACGCGATGACGCCCCATACTTGCATTCGTCTGATCAATCTAATTCGTTTTCTTAAGTTCTCGATTTGTGCTTTAACCAAAGATCTTATGGTGTCGCCTTCTCGAGCGTTTAATTCACGGATCAATTGTGCGAGTACCAAAAAGCGATTGGTGTAAGCGAGTAGCAATAAAGAAATTGCTGGGAATAATAGGCCCGGTGTTGTTAGAGTCATAGTCGTATTTTTTTGGAATAGCTAGATGTTTAAGTGTGATGATAATGAATGATTTTATCAAGAAACAAATGAGCACATTGAGTGCTAATTCAATAGTGAAGATAATGCAATGAGTGAACAGCCTTTTCATTGGGTGCAATTGTGCGCTATCAGCGGCTTTGTTGAAGCACATTTACTCAAAGGTCAACTAGAGCAAGCGAATATTCAGGTTCGCTTACAAGGTGAACATTTGTCAGGGGCTATTGGTGAAATTCCAGCAGAGCAAGCTGCCATCAAGCTCTTTGTTTATGCAATAAAGTTACCCGAGGCTCAGGAAATATTGGTAAACTATAACAAATCACGTCATCACAGTGCCGCCGAGCTGTCGGATTGGCTATGTAACCACTGTGCAGAATTAAATGGACCAGCGTTTGAATATTGCTGGCAATGTGGAAATAAGCATGAGCAAAGCAAATAACTTTCAAAGAATTAGAGAGTTAAATTATCTTCAAAAGGCAGTCTTAGGCGCTGCTATTATTGAGCGTATGTTGCCAAATTATTCACTATTTAGTGAGGCAACGGGTTTTGGCGACGAGCAAGTGCTCAGAAATGCGCTGAATTTAATCTGGGAGAAAATATTACTGCCAAAGAGCAAAATTAGCTTAGAAAAGCTGGTTGAAAAGGTAGAACCAAATGTACCTGAGCTCAGTGAGTTTGATATGTTTGGTACCTATCCCGCAATCGACGTAGCGACAGCGCTGTTAGGCATGTTGCAAGGTCTGATGACAAAAGATGAACATGAGTTTGTAAGCGTTGCCAAAATTTCTCAGGCAACGGTAGCTAAATACATCGAGTTTATGTTGATGGCGGAAGATATATCTCCAACGAATGAGTTAGTGCGTGAGCACCCGCAGATGCAGTATGAAATTGAAATCCTCGCTGAGCTTATCGAACATGTGGAAAATATGGGGCGTATTAGCAGCGAATCGGTGAAGTCGCTGAAGGCCCTGGCACTAGCTGACGGCCAAACAAATATTGGTTTGGAACTTGAGTAGCTGATTTCGTATAATCAGCGGCTGCAGTAAAGAGTTTGGAGAAAGTAACTTGCGTATTTTGGGTATAGAATCCTCATGTGATGAGACGGGTATTGCTATTTATGATGATGAGCAAGGGCTGTTGGCACATCAATTATATTCTCAGGTAAAAGTACACGCCGATTATGGTGGGGTAGTGCCTGAACTTGCTTCTCGTGATCATGTACGCAAAACAATTCCTCTTATAGAAGCTGCTTTCGCCCAAGCGGGTTGCGGTCCTGAAGACCTTGATGGCATTGCTTATACCGCAGGGCCGGGTTTGGTCGGTGCTTTGTTGGTTGGCACCTCAATAGGTCGCTCGTTAGCGTTTGGTTGGGGGATCCCAGCTGTTGCCGTACATCATATGGAAGGCCATTTGCTTGCCCCTATGCTTGAAGACGATAAACCAGATTTCCCATTCGTCGCGCTGTTAGTATCTGGTGGCCACACTATGATGGTCAAAGTCTCGGGTATCGGTGAATATGAGGTACTTGGTGAGTCAGTGGATGATGCCGCTGGTGAAGCATTTGATAAAACCGCCAAGCTACTCGGTCTTGATTATCCTGGCGGCCCAATGCTTGCGAAAATGGCGACACAGGGTCAAACAGGGCGATTTACTTTTCCAAAACCGATGACAGACAGACCTGGTCTGGATTTTAGTTTCAGTGGATTGAAAACCGCAGCGGCAAACACGATCCGTAATGAAGGCGATGACGAGCAAACGAAAGCAGATATTGCTCATGCTTTTCAAACAGCAGTCGTAGAAACGCTAGCGATCAAGTGTAAGCGAGCACTGAAAGAAACCGGCATTAAAAGCCTTGTGATTGCAGGTGGCGTCAGCGCCAATACTGAACTTAGGCAAAAGCTTGAGCGCATGATGCTTGGCATGAAAGGGCGGGTTTATTACCCGCGCACTGAGTTTTGTACAGACAATGGGGCGATGATAGCTTATGCAGGAATGCAGCGCCTAAAAGCAGGTCAGCATGCGCCACTTGATATGAAGACTAAACCGCGTTGGCCGCTGGATAGTCTAGAAAAAGTCTAGTCTTTAGACTTTTTCCCCACCTTGGGCTCTTTACCACTCAAGAGCCTTTTAATATTTGCCCTATGACGAATAATAATCACCACAGTTAAAAAGCTAACCGGCACCGTATAAAGCGGTTTTATCCACCATGTGTAAAGTGGAGCAGCAGCGACTGCAACAATCGCTGCGAGTGAAGAGTAGCGCGTTATCGCTAGCACCACGAGCCACGTACTAATCAATAGCCCACCCAATGACAAGCCGATAGGTAATAGTGCACCAAATGCTGTTGCTACCGCTTTACCACCATTAAAGTGGAAGAAAATAGGATAAATGTGACCAAGGCATGCGCTTACGGCTATTGCACCTAACCATACAGGTTCTATTTTCAGAAAGTAGGCTCCCCACACCGGGATGGTTCCCTTTAAAATATCGAAGACGAGCACCAGCGCAGCTGGGATCTTTCCTCCCAATCTTAATACATTGGTTGCGCCTGGATTATTAGAACCATTAAAGCGTGGATCTGGCAGGTTGAATAACCGACACACCAGAATCGCTGAGGAAATCGATCCCAATAAATAAGCACATACGCACATTAAACTGATTAACACTGTCTTCCTTATTTTTTATTGCGTTGTTTTGGGCTATGATCGGCGGTCTTAAGTCCTGCACAGATCGCGAATTGCGATTAGAAAATGCGGGTGAATTACAGCGATAAACATGTTTGGAGTTTACATGGATAAAGTCTATATCTCACAGCTACACGTCGAAGCCATAATAGGAGTGTACGACTTTGAAAAAGAAAGTAAACAAAGCCTTTACTTTGATGTTGAGATGTTGACCGATATTAGCGCTGCCGCTCGCCATGACGATATTAATTTGGCGGTTGATTATGCCAAAGTGAGTGAGCGTATTATTGCGCATACCCAAGCAAAACCAGTTGAGCTATTAGAAACGCTAGTTGAACAGCTTGCTGCAATGATCCTCAATGAATTTAATGTACAACAAGTGCTTATAAAAGTGAGTAAACCTGCTGCCGTGCCACAAGCACAAACGGTTGGTGTAGAAATTGTGCGTAAGAAGTAGAATTATCATGGCACAAATTTTTATCAGTCTCGGCTCAAACATAGAAAAAGAAAAAAATTTGCTGAGTGGCTTGAGGGTATTGATAGAACACTTTCCGGATTTTCAACATTCGAGTGTTTTTGAGAGTGAAGCCGTCGGGTTTGCAGGAAATAACTTCTATAACTCGGTCTTTGCAGCACAAACACAGCTGTCTTTAGACGCAGTGTATAAACTGCTCAAATCGATAGAATACGATCATGGCCGTCGCTGTAGTGAAAAGAAGTTTAGTCCACGTACATTAGATCTTGATATTCTCTTTTATGACCACCTTATTTGTTCATCACCCGCTCAGTTGCCTCGGGATGAAATAACCAAAAATGCCTTCGTGCTTCAGCCATTAGCTGAACTAGCTCCTGATTTTATCCATCCTGTTGAGGGTAAAACCATTGCTCAGTTATGGCAGGAGTATCACAACCCAACTCAAAAATTATGGAAAGTGGAGTTTCCCAAGCAATGAGCTTTATTGAGATTGTCGTCCTTGCAATTATTCAAGGTCTCACTGAATTTTTACCTATTTCGAGTTCTGCCCACTTACTGCTACCTTCTCAAGTACTAGGTTGGCAAGATCAGGGTCTTGCCTTTGATGTTGCTGTTCATGTCGGTACTTTACTGGCTGTCGTTATTTATTTTCGACAAGACATTGTCGGCCTACTGGCAGGATGGTTCAAGTCATTCTCAGGTACGCACTCAAAAGAAAGCCGGCTGACTTGGTGTATTGTGGTTGCCACCATACCATTCGTGATCTTAGCTCCACTACTTAAAGATATCGTAGAAGTTTATTTACGTAGCGCTTGGGTGATTGCAACATCGACGATAGTATTTGGTTTACTGCTTTGGTATGCCGACGTGAAAGCGAAACAAATCAAAGACGAATTTGCCTTAAACTGGAAAAGCGCATTGATACTGGGGCTTGCGCAAATTACCGCTGTTATTCCCGGCACATCGCGTTCAGGTATTACCATCACCGCAGGTTTATTACTCGGGCTTGATAAGAAAAGTGCGGCGCGCTTTTCGTTTTTAATGTCTATTCCGGTCATTTCTATGATGGGGCTGTATTACAGTTTAGAGCTCGCAACGGGCGATGAAGTGGTTGATTGGGATGCACTATTAAGTGGTGCGGCACTGTCGTTTATCTCGGCTTATGCCTGCATCTTCTTTTTTCTGAAAATCATAGAGCGCATGGGCATGATGCCATTTGTCATTTACCGCTTGTTACTTGGGGTGGGGTTAATCGCTTTCTTGAGTCTAAGTTAATCTGGGCTTTGAATAATCCAGCAAGGTTAACAGAAAAGCCAGCTTGATGAAGCTGGCTTTTTCAGTTTACTAGACTGCATTAAGCAATTTGCTTTTCCGCAAGGCATAATTCCATGGTCGCCTTCAATAGCCTGTAAAGGTTTATCGATGCATCTATTTCTTCTTTGCGGTTTGTTAAGCTCTCAATATTTAAGCCAAGAGAAATATCTAGATGTGAGCAGCTTTTTAAGATTTGATCTAGATTCTCTCTACAAATACGAATTGACTCACTTAGTGTGTTTTCTGCATCTAACATGCGCCATTTGGTTGCTTCTGGTACTGAGATCCCCAGCCATTCCATAAACTGCAAGGTCTTTTCTCCACCACATGGAGTAAAGGTAAGAATAATGCGTTTTGGTGTTTGCCCTTGCTGTTTACAGGTGCGAGCATAACTCGTGATCAGATCTATGGTTGCTTGAGCGTCATACACTGCTTGGGAAACAAAGAATTGGCAGCCTTGCTCTGTTTTATCTATCAGCCTTTCGTGTTCATTACGCTTACTGGCATGGCGCTCTGCGATGGTTACACCACCCAAGAAAAAGTCATCTTGGTGATGCTTCAATACCTTATAGGCTTCAGAAAGCGGCAACTTAATATCGCCTTGTGAAGACGGGCTGCCCACTAATACTAGATTGTTCAACCCATATTGCTGTTTAGTGCTGCTTAACCAATTGCCAAAAGCTTCACTATCGCGCTGTGCCACACTTTTATACGTAATTACATCAAGGTGTGACAATTCGCGGATCAACTGGCTATATTCACACGGATCAACGGTGTGCTTAAAAGGAAATGGGCGTGGTACTTGAGTACGGCTGCTTTCATCTTGAATGTCATAGATGATCACGCCGTCGTATTCAATCTCATGTAAACGGCCTAAAAGTTTAGCGGCAATTGATTTTAGCTGTTCTGGGTCGGTGCCAATCTTAGGTGGTGTGGTACCAATTAAATATACCCCTTGGTTAGGGTCAATGATTTTCTCTTGAAGCGTTAAAGCCATAATCCTCATTCCACAAAAGCATTTCTGTATCTCTTTACTAATATAGCAGCCATTTAGACGTCTAGATAGATTTTTTTAATGAAAGAATTTCAATAATTATGAATTAATCTCAAGTGCTCAAATCAAAATTTCATATTTGTTTACACATTAGGGTGGTAAATCACCTTGGAAATTAGCGAATTAGTATGACTTTGGGGCATAATCAGGAGGTTTGCTAACGTAAGTGAACACGACTTACTTAGAATAAAAAATATGATTAGGACCAAATTCATGAAATTCAAATTACTAGCAACCAGCTTTGCCGTAAGCTTAGCGCTTAGTGGCTGCGCAGCGACGAATTCAGATCAAGCTCAACAGTCAGCTGTAAGTACTCAAGCTGCCCAATCCAATAAAGTATTCGCCCAAGATTATGTTTTGGAAGAGCTAGAAAATGGCCTTCGCGTCATGGTAGTTAAAACTAACTATCCTGATGTAGTATCGCTTCAAATTCCGGTTTCTGTTGGTTCGCGTAATGAAGTAGAAGCGGGTAAAACCGGCTTTGCTCACTTCTTTGAGCATATGATGTTCAAAGGCTCAGAAAAGTATCCACAAGACGTTTATTCGGACATTTTGAAAAACTCAGGTGTTGATAATCGTGCGTACACTACCAATGACTACACGAACTACCACTTAAATTTCTCAAAGCAGCATTTAGATAAAGTATTAGAAATCGAAGCGGATATCTTTCAAAACCTGACATACAGTGAAGAACAGTTCCGCACCGAAGCACTAACTGTGAAAGGTGAATACCTTAAAAATAATGCCAGCCCAGTTCGAAAACTGCTTTCTGCGGTAAGAAAAGAAGCATTTGATAAACATACCTATAAGCACACAACGATGGGCTTTTTTGAAGACATCGAAGCAATGCCAGATCAAATGGCCTATGGTAAAACCTTCTTTGAGCGTTTTTACAAGCCTGAATATGTATCACTTGTGATCGTAGGCGATGTGGACCCTAAAGCAACTATGGCTATGGTGAAAAAGCATTGGGGTAATTGGAAAAAGGGTGACTACCAAGCCGATATTCCTGTTGAGCCAAAGCAAGACAAAGCGCGTTACGTTCACGAAAAATATGATGGCTTACCGGGTCACTGGTTGCTAGTTTCGTATAAAGGTACTGCATGGGAGCCGAAGAAAAAAGACCGAGCGGCACTTGATCTGATCTCGCAGCTTTATTTCTCTGAAAATTCAGCGCTGTATCAAGAGCTGGTGGTAGATAAACAGCTTGCAAGCCAAATGTTTACCTATAACCCTGAAACCAAAGACCCAGGTCTTCTGCATGTTTTCATTAAAGTAGAAGATGAAAAAGATTTGGCAACAGTGCGTGATGCAATCAATAACACTTACGCAAAAGCACGCACAGAGCTGGTAGATGAAAATAAGCTTGCTGCACTTAAATCAAACCTAAAGTACAGCTTTATTAACGGCCTTGATTCATCACAATCTATTGCTTCGACACTTGCAAGCTACATGCATTTTGAGCGTGATCCTGAAGTAGTGAATGAACTGTATGCAAGTGCTGATAAAGTCACTGCAAAAGATATTCGTGATATTGCCAATAAATACTTTGTGGACAGCAGCCGCACCACGGTGACGATGTCTGCACTTGAGTCAGTCTCTGGTTTTGATAAGGAAGTTAACTTAGATAAGTTAGTGGCAAAAATGGACAAGCCAGTAACGCGTCATTTCAACGTATTAGACAAGACCAATAACTCACCGCTGGTAGATGTGAACTTTCTTTTTTACACAGGTGCTGCTGCCGATCCTGCAGGTAAAAAAGGTCTTGCTGCGCTTACTGCAGCTATGATTGCCAATGGTGGAAGTGAGTCACAATCATACAAAGAAATTCAAAAGGCGCTGTACCCGATTGCTGGTAGCTTTGGCTATCAAATCGATAAAGAAATGATTTCTTTACGTGGTCGTATTCATAAAGACAATGCTGATCAATGGTATGGCATTGTGAGTCAGCAGCTTTTGACCCCGGGGTTCAGAGAAGATGATTTTAAACGTCTGAAAAAAGAGCTAATCGACGGCATTAAGGCTGGTTTGAAAGCGTCAAATGATGAAGAGCTAGGTAAAGAAGTGCTTTATCATGAGTTGTACAAAGGCCACCCATACGAAAGCTATAACTTTGGTGATTTATCAGACTTAGAAGCAATCACTTTAGATGACGTTAAGGCTTTTTACGCTCAGCAATTTACTCAAGCTAAACTCAACGTAGGTATTACTGGTGCACTCGATGAACAGCTAAAAGAAGCGATGTTTAACGACCTTGCGGCTTTACCTAAAGGTGAAGAAGCGCGTTTACAAGTGCCTGATGCCCCTAAACTGTCTGGCCATCACGCAACCATCGTAGAAAAGAATGCAAAATCAACAGCGGTGTCTTTTGGTTTCCCAATCGACACGGTTCGTAGCAGCAAAGACTGGGCTGCGCTTTGGTTAGTGCGTTCATACTTTGGTGAGCACCGCAGTTCAAACAGCCACTTGTACCAGCGTATCCGTCAGGTGCGTGGTATGAACTATGGTGATTATGCATATATCGAATACTTCCCTCGTGGTATGTTCCAAACTAAGCCGGATGCAAACTTAGGTCGTAGTGAGCAAATTTTCCAAGTTTGGTTACGCCCACTTCGTTCTAATAACGATGCCCATTTTGCAACGCGTACCGCATTGTTTGAACTCGATAAGCTGATCAAAGAAGGGATGAGCAAAGCAGACTTTGAAGCAACACGTAACTTCTTAATCAACTTTGTGCCGCAAATGGTGGCGAGCCAAGATAGACAGCTAGGTTATGCACTTGATAGCCAGTTCTACAACACCGATGAATTTGTTGCCTATGTGACAAAGCAGCTAGCGTCGCTGTCTGTTGAAGACATCAATCGTGTTATCAAAGAGAACTTGCAGACCGAAGATATTCACTATGTGTTTATCACTGGTGATGCAAAAGATATGGCGCAGCGTTTAAGTGCTGAGCAGTCATCTCCTATGACTTATAACACGAAAAAGCCTGATGTATTACTGGCTGAAGATGCTGAAATTGCTACATACCCGCTAAATATTCCAAGTAAGAATATTAAAACGTTAGATGTAGAAAAAGTGTTTGAATAACGATTATTCAGCCTAATAAAAATGGCGGCTAAAAATTTAGCCGCCATTTTTTGTGTCAAAACCACGCGTAATTTTAGGTTATGGTGTTGAACCACTCCACTGCGGCAGCTATCCAAATTAACGAGCTAATTAATAATGTCAGCGTAACGGCTGCTGACGCCATATCTTTTGCACGACCAGATAGTAAATGGTGTTCGGTACTCACTCGATCTGTCAGCGCTTCGATTGCCGAGTTGATAAGTTCTATGACCAATATCAACAGTACACTACCGACCAACAAGGCCCACTGAGCAATACTTTGCGCCAATATGATTGATAAAGGAAGACTTGCCACCAGTAACCACGTTTCTTGTCTAAATGCCGATTCTTCTTTATAAGCCGCTTTCATTCCTTTCGCCGAGCAATGCGTTGCTTTGATTATCCGCGCAAGCCCTGTGCCATTTGGTTTGTTGGTATCCGTTGTCTTGATCTTTATCGACATATTAGCGATCCCGCGTTGGTAGTATTTAATGGGGCGTTATTATACGAAGATCTGTTCAGTTCGACAGTGCTAAATTGTAAGAATCTTTGGTCCAGCAGAAGGGATTTAAAACCGTACTAAAATATGTTGGTTGGTTATTAGATATAACCAAGTGTTTGAAGCCTGATTTTTTATAATACATGACACTTAATGACTCTAAGCGTTACACTATGAGAAGTATCAGTATTATCGGAAGTTCGTCACATGAGACATGAGATTTGGAATAAGTTACGCGAAGAAGCCAATGAGTTGGTTGCTCGCGAACCATTGCTTGCTAGTCACGTTTACTCGAGTATTTTAAATCACGAGTGTCTTGGTTCTGCATTAAGCTTTATCGTTGCGAATAAGCTAGCGGATGCGGTGGTGTCAGCATTTACAATTCGCGAGCTGTTCGATCAAGCCTTTGTGCACTGCGACACCATGCTGACTCATGTTGCACATGATATAAAAGCCGTTAAAGATCGCGACCCAGCTGCCGATAGTTATCTCAACGTAATTTTAAATCTGAAAGGTTTTCATGCAATCCAAGCACATCGATTGGCATACTGCTTATGGCGTCAAGACAGAAAAGAGCTGGCTCGCTTTATACAGAGCAGAACCTCTGAAGTATTCGGTGTTGACATCCATCCTGCTTGTAAAGTCGGTCATGGTATTATGTTTGACCATGCGACTGGTATAGTCATTGGTGAAACCGCGGTTATTGAAGATAATGTTTCTATCCTGCAATCAGTCACACTTGGTGGTACGGGTAACGAGCAGGGTGACCGTCACCCGAAAATCCGCGCCGGTGTATTGATTGGTGCTGGTGCCAAAGTACTTGGCAACATTGAAGTAGGAGAGGGCGCTCGAATTGGGGCAGGTTCTGTTGTACTCAGCCCTGTAGCACCGCACACTACTGTAGTGGGGATCCCAGCTAAGGTGGTTGGTAAGCCATCATGCCCATGTCCTGCAGAGAGTATGAACCAAAACTTCCTAGAAGACGATGATAGGCTCGAAAATGAGTCTATCACTTCAGCGATGTTGTAAAGTTATTAGATTAAAAATGGGGAAATCGCTTCCCCATTTTTATATCCGCTTACTGGGTTGCTTTTACCATAGACACCACCTCACCATCAGCCAGTTGTGTAACTATCGGCTTTTCTGGGTCGACATCCGCTACTGACTTAATCACTTTATCTTCTTGCTTGGCAATACTATAGCCCCGAGCTAATACTGCCAGTGGACTGACGCTATCTAGTTTAGCGCTTGATACCGCGAGTTGATGTCTATGTGTGTTAAGCTTTTGCTCCATTGCATACTGCAACTTATCACCGAGTTGTGCGACCAGTTGTTTGAACTGAGCAATTCTTTGCTCTGGATGTAATCGATCAAATCGATGTTGCAGCAGATGGAATTGCGATTGCTTTTGACGTAAATGATGGGCTTGAGCACGAATTAATCGCTGTTCTAATTCATCAACTCGCTGTGTTTGCTGCATAAGTTGATTCTTAGGGTGTTGCAACTGCAGTCGGGCTTCAAAGTTTGCCAAACGCTGTGATGCACCTTCAAGGCGACGTTTAAAAGCTTGATTGAGATATTGTAGTAACTGCGAAGTACGTTGTTTTAACGCTTCTGAGTCTGGGCTCACTAATTCGGCGGCCGCCGATGGAGTTGGCGCTCTGACATCTGCAACATAGTCGGAAATGGTAGTATCTATTTCATGGCCCACTGCGCTTATCACCGGAATTGAGCTGGCAAAAATAGCCCTTGCGACTGATTCTTCGTTAAAGCTCCATAAGTCTTCTAATGAGCCGCCACCTCTGCCAACGATCAATACGTCTACCTCGCGTCTAGCATTCGCTTGAGCGATTTGTTTGCAAATCTGCTGTTTGGCGTCATCGCCTTGCACTAGGGCCGGATAAATAACGACCTGTAACTGCGGGGCACGGCGTTTGAGTACGGTCAAAATATCCTTGATGGCAGCGCCTGTCGCTGAGGTGACGACCCCCACGCGATTAATGACACTTGGCAAAGGCTTTTTGTGACTAGCTGAAAACAGGCCTTCTGCGGCTAGCTGCATTTTGAGGGCATCAAATTGCTGCTTGAGCAAACCTTCACCGGCAGGGGCCATTTGCTCGACTATCAGTTGATAGTCGCCTCGTGGCTCATACACTGACACTCTAGCTTGTACCATTACTTGCTGACCATTGGCAGGGCGGTGGTTACAGTAACGATTATTACCTCGCCACATGGCCGCTTTTATCTGTGCTTTGTCATCTTTTAGAGAAAAATACCAATGCCCTGAGGCCGGAGCAACAAAGTTTGAAATTTCTCCAGTAAGTTGTACAGAGGCAAAACCTTGTTCTAAGAGCGAGCGTATTTCTCTGTTAAGTCTTGATACAGAATAGGTTTTATTATTATTGGGGTATCCCATGTTGGCCTCCATAAAAAATTCACAGTCACTTTATCACATTTTTTGCTAAATTTTATTTACTCCCATAAGGAACGCTGATAAAATTCGCACGCAATTCCTTATACTCAGTTCACTTGAGAGAAGCCGCGAACATGCTAAGAATTGCAAAAGAAGCCCTTACCTTTGACGACGTACTTTTAGTACCAGCTCATTCAACTGTTCTTCCTCACACAGCAAACCTGAAAACGCGTTTGACTCGTGGGATTGAATTAAACTTACCGCTTGTTTCCGCTTCAATGGATACAGTGACAGAAGCGCGCTTAGCGATTGCTCTGGCACAAGAAGGTGGTATTGGTTTTATCCACAAAAACATGACTATCGAAGAACAAGCTCGCAACGTACGTAAAGTTAAAACGTATGAAGCGGGTATTATCTCTTTCCCTGTGACGGTTACTTCTGATCTTACGATTGCAGAAGCAATGGAGCTTGCACAGGACAAAGGGTTCTCAGGTTTCCCGGTTGTTGGTGCAAACAACCAACTTGAAGGCATTGTAACTAGCCGTGATATGCGTTTCGAAACTAAGCTAGAAAAAGCAGTTTCAACGGTCATGACTAAGAAAGATGACTTAGTGACAGTAAAAGAAGGCGCATCTCGTGAAGAGATCCTTGGCCTAATGCACGAACACCGTATCGAAAAAATCTTAGTGGTTGATGATGCATTTGCACTAAAAGGCATGATCACTGTTAAGGATTACCAAAAAGCGCAAGATAAACCAAACGCATGTAAAGATGAGCAAGGCCGTCTTCGTGTTGGTGCTGCTGTTGGTGTTGGTGCTGGTACTGATGAGCGTATTGCTGCTTTAGTTGATGCGGGTGTTGATGTACTTCTAATCGATACTTCTCACGGCCATTCTCAAGGTGTTATTGACCGTGTTAAAGCGACACGTGAAGTATATCCAGAACTACAAATCGTTGCAGGTAACGTAGCAACAGCTGAAGGTGCAATTGCATTGGCTGATGCTGGTGCAGATGCTGTTAAAGTGGGGATCGGCCCAGGCTCTATCTGTACTACTCGTATCGTGACAGGTTGTGGTGTACCACAAATTACAGCTATCTCTGATGCAGTAGAAGGCCTAAAAGGCCGTGATATTCCAGTGATTGCTGACGGTGGTATCCGTTTCTCTGGCGATATCGTAAAAGCGCTAGTTGCTGGTGCTTCATGTGTAATGGTGGGTTCAATGCTGGCGGGTACTGAAGAGTCTCCTGGTGAAGTTGAACTATACCAAGGCCGTTACTACAAGTCTTACCGTGGTATGGGTTCTCTTGGTGCGATGAACCAAAAAGAAGGTTCGTCTGACCGTTACTTCCAGAAGAGCGATGCTGCTGACAAACTAGTACCTGAAGGTATTGAAGGTCGCGTAGCATACAAAGGACCAATCGCAACGATTATCCATCAGCAAATCGGTGGTATTCGCAGTGCAATGGGTCTAACAGGTTGTGCAACTATCACTGAATTAAATACTAAGCCGCAGTTTGTTCGTGTGACTTCTGCGGGTATGGGTGAGTCTCACGTACATGACGTGCAGATCACCAAAGAGGCGCCTAACTACCGTATGGGTTAAGCCTCAAGGCGTGTTTCTGGGCTAGCAAGTTGCTAGCCCTTATTACTTTTGATAGAGACGCAATGCGGCTTTATCCTGTTTAGTTCCTAACTAACGAGATTATCAATGAGCAAAGATATCCACGATTCCCGAATTTTGATCTTAGACTTTGGTTCGCAATACACTCAGCTAATTGCACGTCGTGTACGTGAAATTGGTGTTTACTGTGAACTTTGGGCTTGGGATGTGACAGAAGAGCAAATCCGTCAGTTCAATCCTCAAGGTATCATTCTATCAGGTGGCCCAGAGTCAACAACGCTTGAAGGTAGCCCAAAAGCACCAGATTACGTATTCGAAGCCGGTGTGCCTGTACTGGGTATCTGTTATGGTATGCAGACGATGGCAATGCAGCTTGGTGGTCAGGTACATAGCTCAGATAAAAAAGAATTCGGCTACGCAAAAGTAGAGAAAGTAGGTGACTGTAAGCTATTTGAAGCGATTGAAGATCACATCGAAGATGGTGCAGGTTACCTAGACGTGTGGATGAGCCATGGCGATAAAGTAGCTAAAATTCCAGATACATTCAAAACTTCAGCGAAAACGGATACTTGCCCTCATGCGGCAATGTCTTGGGAAGAAAAGCGTTTTTACGGTGTACAGTTCCACCCAGAAGTAACGCACACTCAGCAAGGTTTGCGTTTACTAGAGCGCTTTGCAATTGATATCTGTGGTTGTGAAAAACTATGGACGCCTGAGCAAATCATTGAAGATGCAATTGAGCGTATCAAAGAGAAAGTAGGGGATGATGAAGTTATCCTTGGGTTATCTGGTGGTGTTGATTCATCAGTGGTTGCAATGCTTATTCACCGTGCGATTGGCGACAAGCTAACCTGTGTATTTGTTGATAATGGCCTACTACGCTTGAATGAAGGCCAGCAAGTAATGGATATGTTCGGTGATAAGTTTGGTCTGAACATCATCAAGGTAGAAGCTGAAGAGCGTTTCCTTAACGCGCTTAACGGTTTAAATGACCCTGAAGACAAACGTAAAGCAATTGGTCACACCTTTATTGAAGTATTCGATGAGCAAGCCAGCCAGCGCGTAAACGCGAAATGGCTAGCGCAGGGTACAATTTACCCTGATGTTATCGAATCGGCAGCATCTAAAACAGGTAAAGCGCATGTGATCAAATCTCACCACAATGTGGGTGGATTACCTGAAGATATGGAGCTTGGTCTGGTTGAGCCACTACGTGAACTATTTAAAGATGAAGTTCGCAAGATTGGTCTAGAGCTTGGCCTACCGTATGACATGCTTTATCGTCACCCGTTCCCAGGTCCAGGTCTTGGTGTTCGTGTACTTGGCGAAATCAAGAAAGAATACTGTGACTTACTGCGCCGTGCTGACGCTATCTTCATTGAAGAGCTACATAAAGCGGACCTATACCACAAAGTATCTCAGGCATTCGCTGTGTTCCTACCAGTACGCTCTGTTGGCGTGATGGGCGATGCACGTAAATACGACTGGGTGATCTCACTACGTTGTGTTGAAACTATCGACTTTATGACAGCACGTTGGTCGCATTTACCATACGAGCTACTAGGCCACGTTTCAAACCGTATCATCAACGAAATTGATGGTATTTCTCGCGTGGTTTACGATGTATCAGGTAAGCCGCCAGCGACAATCGAGTGGGAATAAGCTTGGTTGTAAAAACCTAACCTAGCTTGCGTTAGATTAATAAAAGGCCAGCCAGTATTTCTGACTGGCCTTTTTTATGAATTTTTACTTTCCTAAAAAAACCTTGCGGAGGTATTTGGTTTCTTCGCAGTGATGTTTATTGTGGTGCTGGCTTGCTATTTTTGGGGTATTGGCTACACAGCACCGCATTTCACATATATCAAACCGATTATGGTGAAGTTGTAACTTGTTTAGGTCATCAGCTGTATTAGATGAATTTCGTATAAAAATTTCTATGGGCTAACGCAAAGCTAAGATGCAAAAAACGCCAAGTGCTTTCTATCGTTCTTGAGCGCCTTGTTATAAAACATTAACAACGACCAAAATTAACTTTCACAACATTGGGATGCTCAGTTTCCAGGACCAAAGTCTGCCGCTTCCAGAGCGGATTTTGTCTCCAGAACAAACCTGAATTATGAATTAAAACTCCACCACCACAGTATTTAGCCATACAACCTTTCATTTGCATCCCCCCAATTTGAGAACTCTCAGGGGTTAATTCAATTTTAGTACCTGAGATTTTTAAATTAACTTCAACAGTCGTAAGAGGAAATTTTAAGTCGCCAAAAATGTCGTGACCATACCTTTTGATTGCTTCAGCTTCGCTCTTAAATTCGATAAAACGCAAGTATAGATAATCACCATTTGAGTAACAAATTTCTAACTCTTTCCCTTGAGGTGGGCTTCTCAAGTCAGTTGGTGAACCAACATTCTCCCAAGAGTTATTCTCAATAATGATACGTTCTTCTGGTTCTAAACTGAGCATATTGACATTCAATCTTAAATATCCATCGTCATCACGAACCAATGACACTAAATCAATATTATCAATTGTAATTATTTTGGGTGTTTCATAGTAAAAATTACCACCTACAACAGCTAGCAAGTCTTTTCGTAACCAGTCTAAGTTACCTTTCACTAGCTTTGCATTGGCCTTATCTCTTTTAAGTCCATGTAGTTGTTCTACTGTATAGGCACCACCATCTGCTTTTTTATGATGTTGTGCACAAAGGGCGATCATACCTTCTGGATTATTGTGGGGCATGACACTTACCGGAGGGTCAAAATGGTGATATTCCAAATATGGATTACCACAACCCTTCACTGGGCAACCAAATCCAACTTCAGTTCGAAGTATCTTTTTTACCGAACTAGGTATTGGTTTTCTTCCAGACATATACCATAACTCCGATTTAAGTTAGTTTTATAATGCCGCCGTAAGAGAGCAAGCCAAGCTTTTCTCGTCCTTTCTTGACCGCTGCAAATCGCTGATAAACAAATCGATGACACCCACCACTAATTCTACTTATTTGCACCTTCCTAAGATACCGCCTACGCTTTAATTCTGCACTCAAAGGATTGAGGAAAACAAACTATGGCTACTGCCCGTAAAAAGCAAATCAGTTTAACCGACACCAAATACTACCACTGTATCTCCCGTTGCGTAAGGCGTGCTTTTCTCTGCGGTGAAGATAAATTTACCGGAAAATCATACGAACACCGCCGTGATTGGGTTGAAGAAAAGCTCCTGATGATGTTGGGGTCTGTGTTTTGTATTGATATCTGTGCTTATGCCGTGATGAGTAATCACACTCACATTGTTTGATGATAGAAAGGCTAAGCGCCTGTCGGATAAAGCGATAGTTATTCGATGGCACAAGCTATTTAAAGGTAATTGGATAACACGTAAGCTTACCGAAGGTGAGTGGGAACAATGACTCTAAAATGAGTTAGCACCCTGCTTAAGAAAAGGGCGAATATGATAAATATCCGCCGTTTTGCTTATTTTAGAAGCAGTTGAATCAAAAAAGTGATTTTTCACTTTACCTTTCAAAAAAGCGCTTTATAATGCGTCGACATTGCAGGGGCGTAGTTCCAATTGGTAGAACAGCGGTCTCCAAAACCGATGGTTGCGGGTTCGAGTCCTGCCGCCCCTGCCACTTCTTATTTTGCACTTCGCATATTTTCAAAGTAAACTCCCTTAAAAAATTAAGCTGCTTAGCTATGAATCCGATTTACGCAAATATTCTCGATATTGTACCGCTAAAGCTAAATTCTACATTTGCACATCTTGACCCTAACGCTGTTGTTGCTACTGATGTGAATGAGCTTCAGCAAGTCGTTTTACCAGCTGTTTTGTTGCAGGACTTTGAATTGGCAATGGGTAGAAAAATTGAGGTTGTCATGGGCAACACGATTTCACTTGAGAATAACCAATTAAGTTTACCGAGTGCACAACTAAGTACGGCTCAAAAGCGTGAGTTGTGGCAAATAATCTGGAGTAAACAAGATGCAAGTTAAGCAAGGTGGTTTACTGCAATTTCCACTTAATGAGATTATGCAAGTAGAACAAGCTTGTCATGCTTTTCCTTGGAGTGAGAAAACCATGCAGTCTTGCCTTCACGGTCGTTACTTTAATACGACTATTGTCGATGGTAATACGCTGGTAGGCTTTTACGTTGCTGAGCGTGCGGGCCCAGACCTAACTTTGATGGATATTTGTATTCGTCCTAATTATCAAGGTAAGGGCTGCGCGAAGCCATTAATGGAAGATTTGTTAGCGCAAGCGGAGAGTTTGCAAGCAGAAAATATCTTCCTTGAAGTTAGAGCGTCAAACACTGCAGCAATCGCGTTATATCATCGCTATGGCTTTGTCGAAATGGGCTTGAGAAAAAACTACTACCCGAGCACTCATGGTCGTGAAGATGCAATGCTCATGGCTTTACCATTAGCCTAAGTGACTGTTATCCGCTTGATGGTCTATTGATAGAGTATAGCGCATGGCTTCAGTGAGCTTAAGCAAATAGTAATGGCGGTTACTATTTTGCGTTTTTTGCAAACTTGTTTCTAATTCCCCTGCGGCTTCATGAATATTCATAAAGCCAAAGCAACCCGCGCTGCCTTTGATACTATGTGCCAGTGCCCTTAAAGACTCCCATTCTTGTGTATCATAAAGCTTTTGCAGCTCAACTAGCTGTGACGGTAGCTTTTCGACATAATTACGACTTATTTGTAAGAACTTTTCGGTTTTTAATAAGGCATCCCATGAAGAGGACTTGTCATTTTGAAGTTCAAGGTACTCTAGTAGCAATTTACCTAGCAATTCCTTATCTATCGGCTTGCCTAGAGTGGCATCACACCCTGCTTTAATATGGTTGTCTATGTCGTGTTTCATTACGTTGGCGGTAAGCGCGATGATTGGTCCATCATAGGCGGCATGTCTGAGCATTTGCGTTGCTTCTTCACCACCCATGACTGGCATTTGCATATCCATTAATATCAGTTGATAGTCTTCAACCAGCGCCATCTCAACCGCTTCAGCACCGTTATTAGCAATATCAGGAACTATGCCCCAGTTAGACAGTAGCAGTGTAATAAGCTCTTGGTTATCGGGGTTGTCTTCCGCAACAAGTACTTTGGCATCAAGCTCTTTTACCGCCGCAATATGGGTTTTACTGTTATCTGGTTGTTTTGGTCGCTCAAGTGCGTTTAGCCAAGAGTAAGAGCGCTCTTTGAAATTACCAGAGACCTCAACAGAAAATAAGCTTCCTGTGCCTTGTTGGCTCTGAGCATGTACGTCACCGCCAAGCAGCTGTGCTAAATTTTTTGAAATACAAAGGCCTAGTCCTGTGCCACCGAAGCGTCGAGTTGTTGTTGTGTCGGCTTGCTCAAAAGGCTTAAATGCGCGCTCTAGTTCGGTTTGAGACATGCCAATTCCGGTGTCTTTGATGCTAAAGATAAACTTTTCAGATTCTGGTCTAAACTCCACCTTTAAATGAACGCCACCGTACTCAGTAAATTTCACCGCATTTGTTGCGATGTTAAGTAAGATTTGTTTTAAGCGAGTAATGTCGGTGTAAAGCTTGTCAGGCAAGGGTAGAATAAACTCTGTGGAAAAGTTCAGTAGTTTTTCATTCGTCATCGGCTCAATGATGGATTCAATGTCATTGATGAGTGGCATTACCAAGACCTCTGATTCTTCCACATCCAGTTTTTCAGCCTCAATTTTCGAAAGGTCTAAGATATTATTGATAAGTTCTAAAAGGTGTTTAGAGTTTCTTAAAATTGTGTCTAGGTGCTGTTTTGAGGTTGGAGAATTAGGATGCTGTATAAGCTGCTCGGTAAACCCCATAATAGCGGTCAGCGGGGTACGTATCTCATGACTCATGTTAGCTAAAAAGCGACTTTTAAGCTGGTTTGCTTGCTCGGCTTCTACAATAGCAACTTCTAGCTTGCTATTGGTCTCTTCTAATTCTTTGGTTCTGTCTTCAACTTTTTCTTCCAAGTGCTCTTTATAATCCTCAAGCTCTCGCTGAAAGGTACGAATTTGGCCGATCATATGGTTGAAATCTCGGAAAAGGATGCCAACTTCGTCACTGTTATGCTCCGGTAGCGCCACCATTAGGTCACCATCTCCGACTCTATGGCTCGCTTCCCCCAGTAATTCTATGGGGTTGAGCAACAGGTTGCGGACCACGATAAAAATCAAAATTGGCAATGTAACGACAGATAAAATAACGATCAATGCTGTGATCAGACTAATAGTCTTACCAGAGCGGTAAAGTAGCGATTTAGGGATCGTTGAAATATAAAAGTATCCTCCGCTTAGTTGCGCGCTGTAGGTCATCCTTTCCACATTATCAATACTATGAATAACGGTAGAGTCTAATTGGCCAAGGTCAGCAATATAGCCAATTTCTTCTATTTCACTGGCGCTTAAGTAGTGGCCAATGAGGTTCGTATCTGAGCTGAATAACACTTCACCATCAATGCTTACTAATAGGTTTAGCGTATTGTCGTACGGTGCTTCGAGAATACTGGTACTTAAAAGAGAAGGAGAGACTTGTACGACGATATAACCTTGTTGTCTAGGTTGCTTGAGTTCGTAATCTACGCTGTAGATTTGCTGGACAAAATACAGCTGTGTACCTGCACTTGAGGCAACCATAAATTGATGTTGGCGCAAGTTACTTTGCATGATTTGTTTGGCGAAAGGGTAGAGGTTTGGCGCTTCGCCTAAGTTACTGGAATAAAATGCGGAGCTTCTGCCATTGGGAGATAAAAGATTGATGCTGATAATATCTGGGTAGGCTTCACTATAACTGGCAAATACATCCATCAGTGCACCTAAACGTTTGGTTTTTTCCATCCTTTCAAGGTTGGCCGAATTAAGAAAGTCACTAAGTACTGGAGAGGTTGAGAGCAGTTTTGTTGTTGACTGGTAGATCTCAATATAATTGAACATCTTCTGCTGTTGTTGTTCAACGAAACGACTAACAATGAGCTTGGCTTGTTTTTGCGTTGAGCTAGTTACATTCGTGAGCGTAAATCCGCCAAGAAACAGCAAGGGTAATATCACAAGCGGGGTGATATACCAAAGGAGTCGAATACTTAACTTGCTTGTTTTCATGGATAACTAGCTGCCTTGCTACACGAAATCTTAATGACAAAAAAATCAACATGAGTATTAAATCATAAGCGGGGAGAGGTGAATACTCAAGTTTGTCCAATTGCGTCGAAAATACGATAAAAGGTGGGGGGCTAAATAAAAAAGCCTCCAAAAAGGAGGCTTTCGGATCGAAATTTTACAGCAGATTAGAAGTTATACTTCATACCTAGTGATAGACGACGACCTTTAACATCGAAGAATTCACCATCATCGTATGTATACGGTGTACGAGGCGGCTCTCTATCAAACACGTTATTTACACCAACACGTAGTTGTAGATCTTCAACCAAGTAAGTTTTATACATGAAATCTACAGTAGTGTAAGAAGAAACCTCATTGAAGTTGTTATCTTCAGGTGTCCACTCGTTATCTTCAACAGTGCTGTGGCGATAGTTTACTGTTACTACGTATGCAGAATCATCATGCGTGTATAGCGCGCTGAAACGGCCTTTCCAGCGTGGTGCGTCATCCGTTTCACCCATGTAGTTACGGAAGTCTTCCGCACGACCAGTTGAGTTTTGGTTATCTTCAATCAAATAAGTCGCAGTTAGTTTAAGTGCAAACTCACCGTTTAATGCGTCAAATTTGTATGCAGATTCAAAGTCCATGCCTTTTTTGGTGATTTGTGCAGCGTTAATTGGACGCGCATAGTAGTTCTCAATTTCACCAGTATCTTTGTTACGAACAAAGTTACTACAGAAAGGGTTGTCTAAAGAAGACGCTTCGTAACAAAGCTTAATACTGTCACGACCAAAGTATTCAATTGCACCATCAATTTCAAATGACCAGTAATCAACAGTAAGATCCAAGCCTTCAACAAACTCTGGCGTGTAAATTACACCGATAGTGTAGTCATTAGATACTTCGTTTTTCAGCTCAGTATTACCTTGAATGTAACCAGGTAAGCTACCACCAGATAACCATTCATCAGAAGGCATCCAACCAGCAGCTAGACCAGCAGCTTGACAGTTGTTGATGATGTTATCTCTGTACTTGTAGTCACTGCTTAATTCTGCAATTGAATCTGCGCGACAAATGTCTGCACGGCCTGAGCTATAAGTTTTAGAATTTGGAGTAAACAGGTCACCCAGGTTTGGCGCACGTACCGATTTAGAACGGTTTACACGTACACGTAGTTCGTCAGTCACGCCCCAGTTTAGTGCCAGTTTCCAAGCATCGTCACCACCTGTTACAGAGTAATCCATGTAGCGGTATGCACCTTCAAAAGTAAGGTCAGTAGCTAGGAATTCATCCATCAGTAGCGGTACAGAAACCTCTGCTGAGAATTCTTTAACTTCGATTTCGCCATCCATAGGTAGGCTTGAGTTACCTTTAATAAGGCCCTGCTCCATGTTTTCAGATGGACGGATCTTAGCAACTTCACGGCGGTGCTCAGCTGTAAACGCTGCACTTACGTAACCTGCAGGTAATTCAAATAATACACCATCAACTGTTGCACCAAATACTGCTTGGTCGTGTCTTGCAAAACGAGTTGCAGTCGTTGAAATGTAACCTAGTTGTTCCTGAGTTGCGCTTGTTGCACCCATTGGGTTGAATGGTACACAACCTTCACGTGCACCAGTCACGTTACCGTCAGCATCACGGGTAGCACACACAACTTGACCATCGATTAATACAGAGTCAATCGCATTAGCTAGGTTGTTTTTATAAACTTCACCAGTCCACAGCGTGTCTTGTTCGATACGACCGAATTGGAAGTATGTGCTGTAGCTCCAGTCATCGTTAATGATGCCTTCCGCACCAATTGATGAACGGAATACTTCACGCTCTTGGTTGTACTTACGGTCACCCCATAAGTTTTCGTTTGCTTGATAAAGTGTTACAGAGCCTAGGCCTGCGTCATCCATCACTTTACCCATGGCATCGTTTACAAATGCGCTATCGCGACGGATTGTGTGTGAGAAGAATGCAGGGCTACTTTCAGTCGTTGCTTCTGTCTTAGAATAAGTCGCATCAAATGTTAGTGCATGCTCATCATTCAGCTCATAAGTACCGTAAAGAGTACCGATCATTCGCTCAAGTGGTGTGCGGAAATAATCTTTATAACCGTGTCTGAAGATAGCATCACCAGGGTTTGCTTCGTCGTACGTGTAACGGCCAGCAGCACGCTTTGAAATAGCTGGGTTAGGATCATCAATTAGACCAAGACCGTAATCGAATGGACGCATTGTACCGTCTTCATCGAAAGTGAAGTGGTGGTTCTCAAACGCTTCACGTGTCTTTGTACCAGTCCAGGCAAAGAAGTCACCACGCTCTGAGTAATAGCCAAGTGCTGTTGGGTGATTAAACTCGATATCAGCAGGAATACCGTCACTACCACCTGTATTTGCAGGGTTAGAGATAGATCTCATGCCGCGCTTGAAGAAGTCACGGTCTAGTTTCGCGTAGCTTTCATTTTTGGTGTAGTTTAAAGAGGTAATGAAAGATAGCTTTTCTAGTTCTTGACCACCTGTAATAGAGAAGAAATATTCCTCACCACCGCTTTGCTCAGGCTTTACTGTAGACACATCAACTTCTACACCATCGAATGACTTTTTAGTGATGATGTTTACAACACCAGCCACAGCGTCAGCACCGTATACTGCTGCTGCACCACCTGTTGCGATTTCTACGCGCTCAATAATAGAGGTAGGGATGTTGTTTAAATCTACAGCAGTATCACCAACAGAGCCTGGTACAAAACGACGACCATTAACTAGTACCAATGTACGCTCTGAACCTAAACCACGTAGGTCAGTTGTATTTAAGCCTGATGCATAGATATAGCTAGTAGTATTCTCTGGAGATAGGCCAACTGTTGCTTGAGGCATTTCAGCTAAAAGGTCATTTACGTTTGTGATGCCTTGGTTTTCAAGCTCCACACCACCGATAACGGTAACTGGAGTCGGCGAAGTTAGGTTTACACGTTTAATTCGAGAACCTGTAACTTGAATACGCTCTACTGATTTTGCTTCTGTCTGTTCGTTTGCAACAGCTACTGAACTACTTACGGCACCAGCCACTAAAGCAACTTGGATACCTGCGGTAACTAGATTTAACTTCTTCAACATTTTGACCCTTATTTACTTTGTTTATAACGACGGTCAACCCTTTCCATACATTTGAAAGAGGAGATATCGCAATATAGGTGCAGCGTTTTTACCATAAACAATTGTTAAATATGGCTTTTGTCTAAATGTGTATGATGTTTATAAAAGGTGTAATGTGTGATTTTACTGTTCCTGTTTTGATTTTATTCTTATTAATCAAGTGGTTGTAATTGGTCTTTGTGTCATCTTTTATTTACGGTTAGTGAGTGTTTACAAATGCTGTTATTGTTTTGAAAACAATAAATTTATATTTGATAGGAGTGGTATAAGTTTTAGCGGTAATTTTGAGCGTATTTGTAGCAGTGTTTGTAATTTTTATGTAGTATTTACTGTGTTAAAAATGAGCGTTTGATATTTTGGAGATCATTTTTGTGGGAACTTTTAAAGATAGGCTGAAAATCAACCTATCTTTTCACGGTAGATGGCTAGTTTTGTATAGCTTTTAGGCGTATGAGTTTGAGCTGTTCTTGAATAGCCTTTCCCTGATAGCCTTTTGCAATGATCTCTTGTACGTCTATGTTGCGAGTTGCTAAAAAGTTCTGTGTAAGTTTGTCACAAAGCACGCGTAAATTATCACTTACCTTGCTACAAATATAACAAAAACGCGCTAATTTCTCAGGTCTTCGCCATGCATCAATATTTTGTAAAATATTGAGCCAATCCTCCGGTATTTTATTTTCCCTGCTCAATAAATCGAGATTTGTGATGAGCTCTTTGCTGCTTTCTATGTAACTATTAGGTACTTTGAATTGTTTTGCTTGCGCTAACTGAATCAAGCTAGTACCCGAAAAGTAACAGGCAAGGCTGAATTGTGCTAACTCATCTAACTCATCATTTTTTTCAAGTCTAGAGAGTGCATGTTGGAATTTGTCATAGGTTACTTTATCCCATGTTGGGATATATGGAGTGACAGCATCAAGCGCACTGAGCCTCCAAACGGTATGTAGAAAATGCCCCAAACCTTTATCTTGGATTGTCTTTTCTATTTCTAGCCAAATACGCTCTTTGGTTAAGGTTTTTAATTCACCGTGAGCAACCATGGTTTGCATAAGCTGCCAAGTTTCAGCGGCAATGGTGAAGTTGTATTCTGTATAACGAGCTGCAAATCGGGCCACTCGTAACACTCTAAGTGGATCTTCACTAAAAGCACTGCTGACATGGCGTAAAATTCTGCTTTCTAAATCTTTTTGACCGCCATAAGGGTCGATAAGTGAACCATCATCATCTTTAGCAATTGCATTAACGGTAAGATCTCGGCGAAGTAAATCTTCTTCCAGTGTGATTTCAGGGCCGAAGTCGCAAATAAATCCGGTATATCCTTGACCACTCTTACGCTCAGTGCGCGCAAGTGCGTGCTCATCTTTGGTCGTTGGATGTAAAAACACGGGAAAATCATTACCAACCTGCTGATAACCAAGTTTGCTCATTTGCTCGAGTGTGCTGCCAACGACGACATAGTCTCTTTCTTTTACTGGGCGTCCTAGCAGTTCGTCTCTAACTGCACCGCCGACGAGGTAGATTTTCATTTTCTATGTTCCATTTTCTGCGATTCGAGGTTTTATCTTGAACCGGATTTTGCCATTATAGAGCGCATCATAACAATAAAGAGACAAGTCGTGTATTTACGCTATTTTGGGTTAACTGAAAAACCCTTCTCGATTGCTCCAAATCCTGAATTTTTATTCCTTAGCGAACGTCACAAGGAAGCACTTGCACACTTAACCTATGGGTTGGGTGACGCGGGTGGCTTTGTGCTACTGACAGGTGAAGTGGGAACGGGAAAAACCACAGTAACACGCAGCATGTTGGCTCAATTACCTGAATCAACGAAAGTTGCTTTTATACTTAATCCATCACTATCAGAGCTTGAACTACTTGCGACGATTTGTGACGAGTTGGGGATTGCTTATGACAGCAACAACGCCACGTTAAAATCGCTTACCGATGTGATTAAGCATAGATTGTTAGAGAACCATCATAGTGGTGGTCATACTATGTTGATCATTGATGAAGCTCAGCATTTAGCACCAGAGGTACTTGAACAGCTTAGGCTGCTGACTAATCTAGAAACAGATCATAAAAAATTGCTACAAATTGTATTGGTAGGTCAGCCAGAGCTGCAGCATTTGTTACAGCGAAACGAGCTACGTCAATTGGCACAAAGGATCACGGCGCGTTATCACTTGCTACCACTTAGCGAGTCGCAAGTGTTTGCTTATATACAGCACCGACTTCAAAAAGCAGGTTGTCAGCAAGCGTTGTTCCACCACGATGCGGTAGCCTATGTACATCAAGTGACAGCTGGGATCCCAAGATTAATAAACTTGTTGGCCGACAGATGTTTATTAGGTGCGTACTCGGCATCGCAAACTCAGGTAACGAAAGCAATCGCTGTTCAAGCTGCAAAGGAGGCGCTACCCACGAATTTAGTGCCAGTTGCAAGCCAAGAAAAAAATCGCGTGCCATTATTGTTTGCGGTTTGGCTTGGGGTGTTATTTGTTGCAGGCTTTGGTTTGGCAAAATTGGTGTAGAGGGAAACATGTCGTATTTAACAAATGCAATGAAACAGTCGCAACAAGGCGCAGATGCCGAACAGGATTATTTGAGTCAACGCCAAGACGCCCAACTCATTTTCTATAAAAAGCTCGTTACCTATGCCGGTGCGGGTCTTTTGTCTTTGTCTTCACTTGGGGCGGGGTATTATATTGGTAAGATAACGACCCCAGCAGAAGTGCAACCAGCAGTAACGTCTAAAGTGGAGCCGAAAAAAGAAGAGCAAGCTGAGCTTGCTACAGATCTTGCGCTGGAGAATAATCAGCAGGCGCAAAAAGCCAATGTTGCTAGTCAAGAAGTGAGTACACCAGCGACTACTTCAGCGACAAACAACACTGTTAATCCTAATCTAGCGACGCAAACTGCTGAGCCTGAGCAGCACTTCCAGTGGGTATCTGTGCAAATTGGCGTTGATAACCAAGGCAAGCCTTTATATCAACAACAATTGGTCCCGGTAGATTCTGTTAAAGCTGTAACTGTTGTTCCTGCCCCTACATCTGATGCCATTCAACCTAATCAGGTTACTCAAGATTCATCTCCTGGAGAGATCCAAATGGCTGGTGAATATGCGGGTTATCGCGTATTTGGCGCTAAGCCAAAACCACAAAATGATGAACTTGCCGGGGTATCAGAAGAACTTAAAAAAGCCTTTGCCGAGGCGGTAAAAGAAACGGCACCGCATGAAGAGCCGGAGGTGCTTTCTACGACTAAGGACTCTGCTTCAGCTACGCCCATCGCGCTGCTGCCTGCCCAATTGCAAAATAGTATTCCAAGCTTACGTTATCAAGCGCATATTTATGCTACCGACTCGCATGAGCGGTGGATAAAAATAAACAATAGACCTTTATACGAGGGTGATAGTTTAGGGGCTTTGACCGTTGTAGAAATCACACCAGAGCAAACACGTTTTGATTTCGACGGGATTGAATTCAGCCTTGAGGCAATGGAGGATTGGCTGCCTTCGTATTAAGGCAGCATTGAGTGTTTAAAAAACCGAATAAGGTCAAGCTTGAATTCCTCAGGCTTGACAGCTGACTCTAGCTCATCATTTGCTTTTTTAGTGCTTAAATCTATATCCTGAACTTCAATGTAATGCATGTGCTTAGCGTGATAAAACACCTTCACGACGGGTTTTAAGGGCGTTTTGGGGTTACTTTGAGCAATAACACCGACCTTACCACTAGTGAGTTTTACTAAGGTGCCCACAGGGTATACGCCAATGCAAGCAATAAACCGGCTTAATAGTTGTTCGTCAAAATGGTGAGGGCAGCCTTCACGCATTAACTTAAAGGCTTTAATTGGTGTCATGCCCTCTTTGTAGACGCGCTCGGCCGTCAATGCGTCATAAACATCTACAATAGCGGCCATTCTCACATGCTGTGGTAGTTCGTCTGCGGTTTTGCCATAAGGGTACCCTGTGCCATCGAGGCGCTCATGGTGATAACCCGCTATTTCGCAAGCAACTCTTCCAAGACCTGCATTGAGCAAAATATCAAAGCTGTATTTAGCATGAGACTTCATGACGTGGTACTCATCAAGGCTTAATTTTCCTGGTTTATGTAAAATATCATCAGGAATTTCTATCTTACCAATGTCGTGGAGTAGCGCCCCTGTGGTCATTTCCTCGGTTACCTCTCTCGAATAGCCAAGGTGCTTACAGAAAATAGCCATTAAGATAGAAACATTAATAGAGTGCTCCAATAAATAGGCATCTTTTTCTCTGATCCGAGCAATGCAGGAAAGCGCATCTTGATTGCGAAATACGGAGTCAATAAAGCCGCTTGCTGTTGCTTTAAAAGCCTCTATTTCTATCGCTTTACCCGCTTTAATATCCGCAAACGCTTTGCTTTGAATTGCTTTTGCTTCGTCGTAAAGTGTCACTGCGTGTTGCATTTCTGCATCAACACTACACTTGGTTTGCCATGGATCATGCTCTGGTTTATGCGGCTCTTCTATATTTTGATCGTGAGGTGGTTCATCGTGAGGGTCGTGTTCTGAAAGGCGCTTACTGGGGTCGACCGTTACCTCTAAAACACCACTCTTTTGTAGCTTTGTAATGCTTGTTTTCGTTCTCACCCAGCCCTTGGTTTTAATCGCAACTGAGCCTGTCTGCTTTGTCACACCGACAACAAACATACCTGGCTCTAAATCACTGATATTAATATTAATCTCTGGCATGAGGATTCCTTTAGTTGTGTCTTTAAGCGTAGCAAAACTTAGTAAAATAGAAAGGATTAAAATATAAATATGATTGATTTTCCCCCAATAAACCCGCATCCTGAAAAAAACAAAAAGGAGTCTATCTTATGCGCTTATCTCCCTTGGCATTAGGCCTCATTGCCACTTTGTCTTGGCATGCGAATGCCAATTTAAAACAACAAGTTGCAGAGTCTATGCCTGAACTTGAATCTTTGTACCTACATTTACATCAAAACCCTGAGCTCTCTTATAAAGAAGAAAAAACAGCAGGGCGTTTGGCGGATGAAATGCGCAGACTTGGTTATGACGTGACTGAAAATGTGGGTGGCTTTGGTGTTGTTGGCATGTTGAAAAATGGTGATGGTCCAACGGTGATGATCCGAGCCGATACCGATGGTTTGCCAATTATTGAAGAAACAGGGAAGCCATACGCGTCAAAAGTAAAGGTGAAAGATGATGCGGGGAATTTGGTTGGTGTGATGCACGGTTGTGGTCACGACATCCATATGACCAGTTTAATCGGCACAGCAAAACAGCTAATGGCTAACAAGGAAAAATGGCAAGGTACATTGATGTTAGTAGCTCAACCCGCTGAAGAAGTGGGTGGCGGCGCAAAAGCCATGTTAAAGGAAGGGTTGTATACTCAGTTTGCTAAACCCGATCATGTTATTGGTTTACATGTAAGTGCTGCGGTTCCTGCCGGTAAAGTGGCGATCGCACCGGGTTATGCTCTGGCTAATGTTGATTCAGTTGACATCATAGTTAAGGGGAAAGGGGGCCATGGGGCCTATCCACATACTACCATCGACCCTGTGGTACTGGCATCGCGAATTGTTTTGGGACTACAGACCATTACATCACGAGAGATCTCTCCGTTAGAACCGTCGGTGATCACAGTAGGCTCTATTCACGGTGGTTCTAAGCACAACATCATTTCAAACGAAGTGAAGCTACAACTGACGCTACGCTCTTATAACCCGGATGTGCGTGAGCAACAAATTGCGGCAATCAAACGCCTGACTGCAGGCATAGCACAAAGTGCAGGATTGGAGGACAGTCTTGTGCCTGAGGTTATCGTTCATGAAAGCGAAAGCATTCCATCTACGTATAATAACCCCGAGTTGGCTGAGTTTGTAACTAGCGCCATTAAGCAGGAAATTGGTGCAGAAAATGTTGAACAATCTCAGCCTGTGATGGCTGGTGAAGATTTCGGTTTATATGGCCGTACTGATGACAATGTACCAATTACCATTTTTTGGCTAGGCGGTGTTAATCAAGCGGTATTCGATGCGGCACAAAAAAGCGGTGAGCCTTTACCTTCATTGCATTCTAGTAAATTTGCGCCAGATTATCCTATCGCCATCGCAACAGGGGTAAGAGCGATGAGCAATAGTGCACTTGCTTTGTTTAATCAAAAATAAGCTTTATCTAGCATTTTTATCTCGCATAGTAAAAAGGTAGCCTTGGCTACCTTTTTAGTTTTTAGTCTTTGTTTGCTGCTGCAAGCATTAACTCTCTATTGCGCTCTAGTTTTACCAGCATCGCATCAGCAATGGGTTTGAACTTAGCGAGCTCAGACTGAGGTAATGGCTCAGACTTCGGCAGTTTTACCGTTTTAGGATTTCGGTGTACGCCGTTCACCAAAAACTCATAATGAAGGTGAGGACCCGTAACGCGGCCAGTTGAGCCGACAGTACCAATTTTCTGTCCTTGCTTCACTTTTTGACCTGTCTTCACTGCACGTTTATTCAAGTGCAAGTACTTAGTCACATACTTGCTGCCGTGCTGAATAAACACATAGTTACCATTGAGTTTATTGTAACCTGACTTGAGTACTTTACCGTTACCAGAGGAAACCACCGGTGTGCCTACGCGTGCCGCATAGTCTATACCATTGTGAGACGATACTCGGCCAGTCACCGGGTGAAGGCGACGCGGATTGAAGCTGGAGCTGATATATTTGAAGTTAACCGGTGCTCTTAAGAAAGCTTTTTTCATGCTACGGCCTTCAGGGGTATAGAATTCGTCATCAGTATGACGAACCGCGCTGTAACGCTCGCCCTGGTTGATAAATTCGGCAGCAATAATTTTACCATTACCGATTTCTTCACCGTCTACATAGTGCTTTTCAAATACTAATGCGAAAGAGTCGCCCTTACGAATATCATTTGCAAAGTCGACATCCCAACCAAAAATATCGGCGAAGTTCATTATTTGACGTTCGCTAAGACCCGCTGAAATACCGGCGCTCCAGAAGCTGGAATTGATCTTGCCACCTGCTGATTTTTCGCGACTTTCGATTTCTTTGCTTTCGATTTTGGTTTCGTAACTGCCCTCGTCGTTTAGGGTGACCAATAAGGTATCCGTTTTTGACAAGATGTATTTTAATTGAGCTAATTCACCACCATCATTGCTAGCAAAGCTAAGCACCTCTCCCGGGTGGATTTTAGTCAGCTTACGGGTTTCTGCGTTGGTATTGACCAGATTGTGTAACGTTTTGGCAGAATAACCTGCGCGTTTAAAAATCACGGCTAGGCTGTCGCCAGACTTCACTTCGTGGTCTTTAAATTCAAATACAGGTTGCTTAGGGGCAGACTCAGGCGTGATGACTGGCGCTGCATCTAATTCAGTAAGTTGCTCTGTTTTTTCTGATATTTTTACTGGCAACTCGTAACGTTTCCCAACTTCTAAAGCTTTTCCGTCATTATCTTTTGAAGCCGTTGCTTTTTCAGAGGGGATCAGGGCAATTCCGACCATCGCAGATAGGAAGCCGATGATGAGCACTTTGTGCTTTTTGGGGAGCTTATGAACCACATGAACCATAATGCGCCTTTTCTGCTGTCAAGAATTATTGTAGATAATATTGCAGGATATACGTAATAAACCCGTAATACCAGCGTTTTGTGCATTTAAACTCGGATAAATATAGGCTAGAATCGAGCGATTACAAGTTATAGCTGTTGGAGTGAGAATAGTGGATTTAGAAACTGCATTTGCAGAGATTAGCCGTGGTGCAGAAGAAATTCTGTTGCAGGATGAATTAAAAGAAAAGCTGAAGTCAGGTAAAAAACTACGTATTAAAGCGGGTTTCGATCCAACAGCGCCTGATTTGCATTTAGGACACACAGTGCTAATCAATAAAATGAAAACCTTTCAAGACTTAGGCCATGAGGTGATTTTCTTGATTGGTGATTTCACCGGTATGATTGGCGACCCAACGGGCAAAAATGTAACTCGTAAGCCACTCACTCGTGAAGATGTACTGGCAAATGCAGAAACATACAAAGAACAGGTTTTCAAAATCCTTGACCCTGCCAAAACCACTGTTGCATTCAATTCTGAGTGGATGGAAAAGCTAGGCACTGCCGGTATGATCAAGCTTGCTGCACGTCAAACTGTGGCACGTATGCTTGAGCGCGACGACTTTAAAAAGCGTTATGCAAATGGCCAAGCAATCGCAATCCACGAATTCTTATATCCACTGGTTCAAGGTTGGGACTCGGTTGCACTAGAGGCAGATGTTGAGCTCGGTGGTACCGATCAGCGCTTTAACCTATTAATGGGTCGTGAGCTACAAAAAGACGAAGGGCAAAAGCCGCAAACTGTACTGATGATGCCGCTACTTGAAGGTACCGACGGCGTACAGAAAATGTCTAAGTCACTAGGTAACTACATCGGTATTACAGACGCGCCAAACGACATGTTCGGTAAAGTGATGTCGATTTCTGATGATTTAATGTGGCGTTACTACGAATTACTAAGTGCGAAAACACTGGATGATATCGCTGCACTTAAAGAAGAAGTTGCGGGCGGCCGTAACCCTCGTGACATTAAGATTGAATTTGCAAAAGAAATGATTGCTCGATTCCACAGTGAAGCTGACGCTGAAGCGGCACATCAAGACTTTATCAAGCGTTTCCAAAAAAATGCCTTACCTGATGAGATCCCTGAAGTCACGGTAACTATCGAAGGTGAAAGCACGTTTATCACTAACTTGCTAAAAGAAGCTGGTTTAGTGGCAAGTACTTCAGAGGCGATGCGCATGATCAAGCAAGGCGCAGTAAAACTTAACGGCGAAGACAAAGTAACAGATACTAAATTAGAAGTTACTAAAGGTTCTTGTGAAATCTACCAAGTGGGTAAGCGTAAGTTTGCGAAAGTAACGGTAAACTAAATTAGTTTGCCTACACTTCATCTTAAAAAGGCTAGGCTAGCGAGTGACTAGCCTTTGTAATTTGAGATATAAAAAGAGCGGTTATCGCTCTTTTTCAAGACAAGTCAATTCCCGCTTCAATTTCGCCTATTCCCACGCAAACTTTATTCTTAATTAAGCTGCAAAAATCGCCTTCAAACCTTGATTGATTTTGATCATGAACATTATTTGAGTGTTGTTGAATGCAAGCAAGCTTATCAGAATTACACCTTGGCAGAGTTTACCCTAGCCAGTATGCTTAGGTTAGGGTTAATGGTGTAGCGCATACATGGAACAAATTGAGATATTCGAGATCCCAAGTCCGTGTAAGGGGATCTGTCAGGTAAATAATCGCGGTTATTGTAAAGGTTGCTATCGCAGTCGCGAGGAGCGCTTTGAGTGGAATAATTTGAATAACGAGCAAAAGCGTAAAGTTATCTCGTTGTGTCAGCAACGTTATAAAAGGTATCTGCAACGAAAGTCAAAATCAGAGCATATGGATGATGATCAAAAAGGGGAAAACTTTAAATTTGATATTTAGCTTTAAGCATTTTTATTATTCCTTGTCGCTCAAACTCCTCTAACTTTGCTTTGATAAGTGGAACTAGTTGTTCGTTACGCTTATGTACAAAGTGGAAACTTTCAACGACGGCTAAATTTTTTATCTGTAATGTTTCTTCATTTATGTTCTTTAGATGTGGCTTTAAGTGAAAGTCGAGTATCAATGCACCTTCAACCTGTTTCTGCATGACTAAGTTAAGCTGCGCCACCGCGCTTTTAACGCCAATAACATAGGCTGTGGTATGGTGTTCAGCCAAATAAGTAGTTGCGACAGGGTAGCCGCTGCGGACCGTTAAAGATTTGATTTCGTTAAGCTTGCAGTGAGCACATAGGGTGAATAACTGTAAATTAAACTGAAATAAAGGATAGTCAATACGGCGCAGGTTTGGATACTCATTCTCCACACTGGCAACTCTAGCTAGCTGTCCGTCTAAGTTTCCTGCGTTGGCTGCAATTAAAGAGCCTTTATGATTAAACTCCTCAAGGCGTAACTCTATCCCGAGAGATTGATAAACCATTTCCATCAGCTCTATCACATAGAGCGCTTGTGGAGTTTGCGGTGGATTATTGAAGCGCATAACTTTTGGCAGTTCATTAGTAGCGTGTGCAACAGTTGAAATAATCATTAGTAAACACAGTAATACGGCTTTCAATCCAACTCCTTCGGTGGGTCACTCAGCGATTTTTATGCATTTAAGTATACATAATTTTTACAATAAAGGGCACGCTATCGCGCTTTAATCAAAACTAGATTTTGCTGCAATAGACACACTGCCTTGTGATACACTTGAGCTTTCCTTTGCTTAAAATTGAATGATGCGTAATGAGCTATAACCTGTGTTTGCTACCTAGACAAGAAAAATACCAAATTCAACTAGAGTATGAGGCGTCGTTTTGGGCCTACCAAATAAAACGAGGCAAAAAAAGTAGAGAAGCGATTTATGACACCATCAATCAAAGGCCGTTGTCTGAACAGGATACGCTAAAGCAAAAGTTTGAGTATTACCTGAGTCTAATGCTTGCTTGATGCTGACAATTGAATTGCTACCGGCCATCATGACGCCGCTCGTAAATAAGTTTTATGCTGCACACAAGGCACGAGGTCGAGCTGCAAAACACGACAAAGTATGGGTAGTAAAAGAACGCAGTGACATTATCGCGGCTTGTCGTTTTCAGCCTGTAGACGGCAACTGGTTGCTTGTCGGTGTTTATGTCGCATCCCAATATAGAAACCAAGGCATTGCGAAAACACTCATTAAAACAGCCATTAATCAGTTTCGCGCTCAGCAACCACAACAGATAATTTATACTTTTGCGTATTGCCATCTAAGTGACTTTTATCTCTCCCTTGGGTTTCAAAGCAATTCACTAGAGCTACCACCCGAACTTGCCTCTCGCTTATCTAGTTATCTTGGACAAAATCGTCAACTCGTGGCAATGTATTACGTCTAGTTAACAACCTCGGCTTTTTATGTTTCGCCTGTGTTTTATATTTTGTATTTGCCTATATACTGCATTGGTAAATGCTGCACAAATTTCTCGACTTTCACCCGCGGAAGGATTATCACAAAGTTACGTAAATACGTTGCTCATAGATGAGCAGGGCTATTTGTGGCTTTCTACCGAAGGAGGACTTAACCGTTACGACGGTTATCAAGTGCTGGATGTGAATGGGCCAGATGGTGTGCTTGATAAAGTGCAAGTGAATTATATTTACCAGGACAACCTTGGTGGCATTTGGATCACCACGGGGATCGCGGGTTTATTGCGATACGACCCGATGAAAGACGAGTATAGAAAGTACATAGAGCCCCCCTCCACAGAGGACGAGTTTTATTCCAATTTGGTTAATATCGTTTTGACCAAAGATGATGACCATATGTGGGTTGTACGCACCAATGATGTTGCTATCCTCAATATCCATACAGGCAAACTTGAGAGTGAAGTGACTTTACCGCTAGATGAAGAAAGCGGTTTTATACGTGCCGTTTATCAACATCAAGACATCTTGTTTATCGCCACTTCAGAGCGCTTGTTTGCATATCATTTAACAACGAAAAAACTAAGACCCCTTGACCACCTTGCTCCCATTGCACATCCCTATCAAACAAATACTAAATCACTATTTATTTTAGACCAAGATACCTTGCTCGTGGGAGCGGTTCAGGGGATGTACGAGCTAGATATTTCTCAATTACTAAAAGATTTTGACGCAGAGGTACCGTTTAAAACGCTACTTCCTGAGCTAAACATATGGAAAATGCTCAGACATGATGAACACACCTTGCTACTTGGTACCGACAAAGGTCTTGTTTATTACACGATTCAAGATGGCAATGCGGTTCGTGATAAGCGTTTGTCTACAAGCGTATTTTTGCCATCAAATACCAGTGTTATCGATATTGTTAAAGACAACTATGGTGGGCTTTGGGTTGCGACTAAAGAAGATGGTGCATTTTACTTACCAGACAGCACGCTGGCGTTTGATAACGTTAGCGATCTTACCGTTGAAGGTGAAGGTTTTTCTCACAGTAATGTCTGGGCAATGCATGAATCTAATCAGTTCTTGTGGCTGGCAACAAATGACGGCCTAACACGATACAACCCAAAAACCAGAGAGACTAAACAGTTTCTAAAGGGTTACTTGGGTGACGAAATTCTCTCAGAGTTTATTATCTGGAAGATTGCGGAGTATAACAATAAGCTTTGGCTAACAACTGTGAAAGGATTGTTTGTCTTTGACCCTATTACTCATGAAGTGACAAGACCCAAGGCTAATAACCCAGAAGATAAAGAGATACTGACCTCCTTTGTGAAAGGAGGGGAGTTGTTAGCTGATGGTAAGTTTTATTTCGTAAATAGTGACATTGGGATGTTCGTTTATGATATTAATACAGCAGAGCTGACACACCTGACGAAGTCATTTGAAAATGTCGATCCGTTTCTTACTTATGGCTTCTACCCACCACTTCCAAACGAACCGCTTAAACCCCTTTACTACTATGCTGGCGTATTGCTGCAATATGATCCGCAGTTGGAAACGCTAACTGAGATCTATAAAGCGCCAAAGGCAAATAAGCATTTAGCGGTTGATATCACCACCTATACCATAGATAAAAATAATATCTTGTGGTTGTCGTTATCATCCTTTGGTTTGATTGGTCTGACGCTGGACGGTTATGAGCCGATTTATAACATCGATTTAAAAGCCCATAAAATAGATACTTTGATGTATGAAATGCGCCAAGACAAAGAAGGAATGATTTGGATGTCATCTCACAAGGGAATTTGGCGTCTAGATCCGGATAATTTGCACTTACAACAATTCACCACCGAGGATGGCATACTTTCTAATGAATTTAATGGTGGTGCTTCCGTGATGTTGGAAGATGGTCGCATTGCGTATGGTATGTTAAAAGGGTTTGTGGTGTTTTCTCCTGATGACAATCGGCCTAAAAAGCCATTACTTGATCATGTTAATATCACCAGCGTGGATTTAATTTCTCGGCCAAATCAAAAAGCTGGATTAAAGCAATTTGATCACATTGAACTTGAACATGACGATATTGGACTCGAAGTGTCATTCTCTGCGATGGCATTTAGCTATCAGGATCGGATCATTTATGAGTATCAAATATCCGGTGGTCAGAAGATCTTGAGCCGCAATCAAAATCGTGTGGTATTTCCTAAACTTAATCCCGGTGAATATGCGTTAAAAGTGTGGGCCAAAGACCCATTAACGGGCGATTATACGCCGCCTGCAAAATTAACCATTAATGTAAACTATCCCGCGTGGCGTTCACCCGTTGCGATTGCTGGATATGTGTTTCTCACGCTCTTACTACTGTCTCTTTGGAGCTATCGAAAGTATCGTGTTGAGCAACTTATTCTTGCCGCTCATAAGGAAACACAAGACCGCGAAGCTAGGTTGAAAATGGCGCTAGAGGGAAGTAACTCCGGCGTATGGGAGTGGCATGCGGGTAGTACGTTAATCTATCAGCCTCGATTAGTTACGGAGCTCGACTACGAGCTTGAGAGTGTCGGCTTGGACGATTACCTGCAAAAGATACATCCCTCGGATAGAGCCATGTTCCGTTTACAGTGGCTTGAGTTCGTCACAACGAACAAAGGGTTTATCGACTGTACTTATCGATTAAAAGACAGCAAAGGCCAGTGGCGTTGGTATAAGGATTTTGGCAAGGTACTCGAGTGGGATGAAGGTAATCCCACACAAGTGGCTGGCACCTATACCAACTTAACGCGTGAACGTTTATTTGAAGAGCGTGCCGCATTATTTGGGGCTGCGTTTGAGCAGACCCGTGACTGGGTTATGATCTTAGACAAAAGACTACGTATCCAGGCTTGTAATCGTGCGATGCAAAATGCCTTTAATCTTGACTCTATCCCGTCATCAAGCACTGCGGTAAAACTTGGGATGTCGAGACAAAAGCGGATGATGTATCTACGCCAAACGTTGGCGTTGGCAGTACATCAACACTTGAGTTCAGAAGAAGTCGTTAGTCTGCCTAATGGTGATGAAAGAGACGTATTGATTAAGATTAGTGCCGTGGCAAATGGTGATGGCGAACTATACAGTTATGTCGTGGTGCTAACCGATATTAGCCAACAAAAGCGTACTGAAAAAGAGCTATATCAGCTCGCTAACTACGATTTACAGACAAAGTTGCCGAATAAAGCGTTATTGATGGATAGAGTGCAGCATGCTATCAAGCAGTCGCAGGCTCAAGAGACACATTTTGCATTACTGGTAATCAAATTCAATCGCTTACAGAATCTATACGATATTTATGGTGCAGACTTTGTGGCCGAGCTGCTTCCACTGCTTGCAACAAAGCTACGCTGTTGCTTCCGAGAATTAGACAGTTTAGCAACGGGGCATGATAAGTCGTTTTATGTGCTGATGGAGCATCTCGATAACCCTGAAAAGGTGCATCAATATGTAGAGTGTTTAGTTCACTCATTTAGCACACCTTTGGAGGCCGCTGGACATACTGTGCAGATGCAACCAACGATAGGAATTGCAATGTACCCGGATGATGCGTCCGACGCTTTTGAGCTCAATCAAGCGGCTAAGGCGGCCCTTGAGCATGTCAATGTACAACAAATTTCTAGTTATCAGTTTTTCCGCGAAGAGATGAATGGCAAGGTTAGACGTTCTCGTGAAGTCGAACAAGCGCTTATGCGAGCACTCAAAAATGGTGAATTTAGTAATCATTATCAGCCAATTGTCGATGTACAAAGTGATACCTTGCTTGGCTTTGAAGCGCTATTACGTTGGCCTGAAAATAGTGAATTTTGCGCTCAGGAGTATGCGCTAGCAGCTGAACATGCAGGCGTAGTTACCGAGCTTACCTTACAAACCCTTTCTCGGGCATTGGTTGAATTGAGACACTGGCAAACCATTGAGCGCGATTTGTATATATCTATTAATCTATCCGCCATTGATTTTGAATCCTCGAGCTTGGTCGATAATATTCAACAGGCGCTAAGTCGCAGTAAAGTGTCTGGTCACTCAGTAGCTTTTGAGATAACGGAAACCGCATTGCTTTCTAACGTTGATAGCGCGGTGAAAGTGATGAAAGAAATAAAAGCACTAGGCTGTCGTATCTATATGGATGACTTTGGGACGGGGTACGCCTCTTTGACCTATCTGCAACAATTGCCTATTGATGTCATCAAGATAGATAAAAGCTTTGTACAACAAATTGCTGAGGATCCTGAAAGCTATTTAATCATTCGCTCATGTGTAAATTTAGCGCATGGACTGGGATTAAAATGTGTCGCTGAAGGGGTGGAAAACGACCTACAGTATCAGCGAATTAAGGCTGAGCAAGTTGATTATTATCAAGGCTATCGCTTCAGCTCGGCGATTAGTGGTGAACAGGTAGCGCAATTACTCTTTGAAACATCGCTGTAGCCTCTTTGGCTACAGCTTTTTACCGCAGTGGCGACAGTACATATGATGGACGCGTTGACTGCTCATTAGTTTAATTGCTTGGTTCGCTTCCAATTGGCTTAAGCCAAGCTCAATACGAAGCGCTTCTAAATGGGCTCTTTCACTTTTGTCGACATCGCCATCGACTAATGCATGCAGCACAGCCTCATTGAACGCATCTCGACGTTTGCGCATTTGGTCCGCAAAGCTTGAAGCCAAGAGGCCTGTGGGGATCGCGACCATGCCCATACTGAGTAAAGTGATAAGGCCACCAAAAAATTGCCCGAGCGGGGTGATAGGCACTACATCGCCGTAACCCACGGTGGTTAGAGTAGCCATCGCCCACCACATGGCTTTGGGAATGGAGCCAAACTTATCCGGTTGCACATCGTGTTCAATAAGATAAATTCCGCAAGAGGCCATGATAAGCACCACACTCATAATGAAAAAGGCAGCAAGTAATGAGCTTGACTCTTCTTTAAATGCTGCGAGCAGCAACTGCATGGCTCGAGAGTAGCGCGTCAGCTTAAAGATCCTGAGTAATCGAATAACACGTAAAAAGCGCAGATCAAAGGTGATAAAGGCCATTAATATGGTTGGTAAAATAGCGATGAGATCAATCACTGCCAGCGGTGATATCAGATACTTTAGGCGTTTTTTCCAATTGGGTATATCCAATTGGCGGTAATCAAGCTTATCGACACAGCACCAAAACCTCAGTAAGTATTCGATGGCGAAGATGGTCACACTGACTAACTCTAGGGTTAGAAAGTAGTGATGGTACACACTTGCTAAGTCGCGCTCAGATTCCAACACGATAGCGACGACATTGGTTAAAATCAGGGTGATGAGGAAGATATCAACTGCGCGCCCAAGTTTTCGATATTGCCCTGTAGCCTCGAGCACCGCAGCCGTTTTTTCTCTGATGTGAAGTTGCATCAAGTTGCCAGCATCCCTTATCTTTTTTGTGTTTAGTTTAAGTGTAACACCATCTGAATGGTGCCTTCCTCAAAATCTCGAGATACGGTAAATCCAAGCTTTTTGGCAAGTCCTATCATACCGCTGTTTTCTGGCAGGGTGATCCCCTCTATGCATTGTACGCCTTGTTTTCGGCAGTGCTTTATTGCGGCTTCCATGAGTATGCGTCCAAGCCCAAGTCCTTGGCAATCTGAACGTACCACTACGGCAAATTCAGCCACTTGGTTATCTGGGTCCATCAGCACGCGTGATACTCCAAGCGTTTGATAGCTCGACTTATTAGGTACAGTGACGATAAACGCCATTTCCCGGTCGTAGTCAATTTGCGTCATTTTGGCGAGCTGTTCATGATTAAATTGTGGCAACTCACCAAAAAAGCGGCGATATCTATCTTCTTTACTTAAAGACTGGTCAAACTCTTGGTGCGCTCTTTCATCCTCAGGACGAATAGGTCTCAAGGTTGCGGGGCGGCCATCTTTTAACGTCACGGTTTTTACCAGTTCTCGAGGGTAAGGTCGGATGGCCAAGCGCTTACGGCCAGATACTGGCTCGTATCGTCTTAGCGTAATACTGGCGTCGAGCACCTGGAACTGACCCGAGCAGGCCAAAATAGGATTGAGCTCCATATCAATGATATCGGGTTGGTCGACTACCATTTGAGACACTCGAGTGAGTAGGGCGCATAAACGGTATTTATCGACCTTTTCAGGTAGTGCCCGCTCTTTGATAAAGCCTTTATCATGGGCGGCTGCAATTAGGTACTTTGCAAGGTTCATATTCAGTGGCGGTAATGCCACCGCAGCTTGCGAGAAATTAAGCCCAGTGCCCGCCTCACCCAGTAAAATAACAGGGCCGACACCGGGTTCGGTTTTTACCGCTATCCGTAATTCTTGTCCACCAGCGCGTTTTGCCATGCGTTGCAAAGAGAAACCTTCTATTTCAGCTTCGGGGGCAGCCTCACGGATCCGTAGTAACATCGAAAATGCGGTTTGTTCTACTTCTTCGGCATCGTTGAGGTTGAGTACAACCCCACCCACTTCCGATTTAGAAGGAATATCATGGCTTATCAGTTTGAGTGCAACGGGGAAACCAAGCTGCTGAGCTTGCTCTTTTGCTTCTGAGGGGGTGAGTGCGATTTGTGTCTCTATACATTCTATATCGTAATTAGCCAGCACCTGAGAAGCCAAATGGGTCGCGAGTTTATTGGCACCTGAATTTAAAAAGTCATCGATTAAACGTTTGCTTTGCAGGTGTTGCAGCTGGCCTTCATCACTGTAGGACTCAGGTGTTTGCGTGAGATGTTTTTGGTTTCGACGGTAGCTCACCAAGTGCATAAAGGCGCCAACGGCACCTTCTGGGGTGCGATAAGTTGGGATCTTAGCATTTGCGCATACAAGCCTTGCGGCGTAGGCCGCTTCTTCACCCATAAAGTTTGTCATCACATAAGGGCGTGCCATTTTTGGAATTTTGGCTAGCGTCTGTGCAATGATCTCGGCATAAGCGGTACTTGGCGCAAGCGCTGAAGGAGTATGAATTATCAATAAGTTTTTGACTTCGTCAGCCTTTAATAAAATTTCTAGTGCTTGTTGGTAACGTTTTGGCGAGGAATCACCAAAAATATCTATAGGGTTACAAGCATGATCCGTTTGTGGGATCAGGGCGCTGAGCGCTTGCTTGGTCTGCTCGCTTAGCACCGCCAGTTTGCCTGAGTTCTGTAGTAAGGTATCGACGGCCATAATGCCTGGGCCGCCGCCATTGGTTAAAATGGTCAGCTGTTCTACTTGCAGCAATTTGGGGTGTAAAGCAAGGGTTTGAGTGGCAGCAAATAGTTCCCTAAGATCGTTTACCCTCAGCATACCAGCACGCTGGAACATGGCATCATAAACCGCGTCATCGGAGGTATTGCCGCCGGTGTGATTCAGCGCAGCGATTGCGCCAGCCTTGGTTTTTCCGGTTTTTATGGCGATGACAGGCTTACTAAATGCAGCGGCTCGAGCTGCAGAAATAAAGCGCCTAACATCGTCGATATTATCAATGTAAAGCAAAATAGCTTGGGTTTTTGGATCCCGTCCAAGGAAATCAAGTAGTTCGTCGAAATCGATATCAAGGCAGTCCCCAACGGAAACAAAGTAAGAAAAGCCGATTTTTTTATGTTGTGCCCAGTCCAGTATGGTTGAACATACCGCCGCCGATTGTGAAATAAAAGCAAGCTTACCGGGCGCTGCAACGGTATGAGAAAAGCTGGCATTAATACCCAAGTGAGGAATGAGTAAACCGAGACAATTAGGACCAAGTAAAGTGACTTTCGCTATTTTGGCAGCTTCTTTTAATTGTTGTTTGTGCTGATTATCAAGCCCCGCCGCGATGATGATTGCATGTTGACAGCCAATATCACCAAGTTCATTGATGATTTGCACTAAGGTTTGTTTGTTGGTACAAATAACAGCGAGATCAGGGACTTTGGGGAGCTGCTTGATGGCGCTGTAGGCGAGCACCCCATGCACGGCGGTATGCTTTGGACTGACGGGCATAATGGGCCCTTTAAAGCCGCCTTGTAGCAAGTTACGCATTACGATAAAGCCGGCGCGATCAGGATTGTTAGAGGCGCCAATCACCGCGATGGATTGGGGGTTAAAAAATTGGCTAATACGCTTTACGCTCATACTGTTTCCTAGTTCAGCCGCAGCTCATAAGCACCACTCTACCATTTTGCTCGCGGTTTTCGAGTGCAATTAAGGTAGACTTTGATCTATCCCCATAATAATTGTTTGAAAACTATGACTGAGGCGTAACGTTGAGGACAGAGATATGTCTACTATGAGTAAATATTTGGCTCCTGCAGCTTTGCTATCACTAGCGGTGGTAGTGAGCGGTTGGATGGTAAAATCGACCATTCTAGAAGTAAAAGGAATGGAGCGAACGGTAAGTGTAAAAGGCTTATCGGAAAAGGAAGTAACAGCAGACACGGTGATTTGGCCCGTATTTTATCGTGATGCAGATAACGATCTGGAAGCCTTGGTGGAGCGCACGGAAAAGAAAAATGCGGCGATCCGCGCGTTCTTAACCTTGCATGGCTTTGATGCTTCAGAGCTTTCGATATCAGCGCCTTCCATTACGGATAAATACGCCCAAGAGTACGGTCAAAACAATCAAGGATTTCGCTATGTGGCAAAAGCCGGTGTGACTGTGTACTCCAATAATCCAGATAAAGTCTCGCAAGCACTAGGGCAGTTAAGTGAGCTGGCCAAACAAGGTATTGCTATCACCAAAGACGACTATCAAAATCGGGTTGAATATTTGTTTACTGGTCTTAATGATATTAAACCTGAAATGGTGCAAGAAGCCACACAAAAAGCTCGAGAAGTGGCGGTCAAATTTGCTAAAGATTCCGATTCTGTGCTTGGCAAAATAAAATCGGCAAGGCAAGGACAATTTAGTATTCGCGACAGAGACAGTAATACGCCACAGATAAAAATCGTGCGTGTTGTGACGAGCGTGGAATATTACTTATCGGATTAAAACGCGTGTATTGCACAACCAAGCAATCAAAAGTGACGAATTCGTCAACAAGCAAAGCCGCTGCTATCAAGGAGCTTTGCTTTTTTATTTCTTGCCAATCAACAATTCGTTTTCGATTGGTATAAACTCACTGGCGGCACGGATCAGTGAAGCGGCAGTAAGCTGCGGCACGCCGTAAACTTCGACTCGGGTATGGTATTTATCTCTGAGCTTATTCGCGAGTAAATCAAAATCACCATCGCCAGTAACTAGAATTATCACATCGGATCCTGACGCGCATTCCATGGCATCAATGGTAATGCCAACATCCCAATCACATTTTGCGGAGCCATCGGCACGTTGAATATAAGGCTTTAACTTCACCTCAAAGCCAATCGCTCGCAAGATATTTTGGAACTGTCTTTGCTTGTCGTCACCCCGTTCGCTGGAATAGGCAATGGCTTGATATACCTCGCGATTAGCCGTCGCTTTGCGCCAAAACGCATTATAGTCGAAGCCTGTTTGGTAGGCTTGCTTGGTGGTGTAATAAACATTTTGGGCGTCAACTAAAATGGTGACTTTTTCCATAATGGACTCTTCGCAATAGATTTGCTTTATGATAGCAAGATTAGCGTTTGTTTAGCCATTTACTCATTGCGGCGTCATAGGCTTTTTTAATGGCACCGCCATCGCAAGGGCGAGGCGCAGTACGCCAATTCTTATTTAATCCTTCCGGTGTAGGAATGCTTGGGTCGGGCCTAACTTCAGCGTAACACAGGCCATTTTCCCGGTAGACTGTGTATTGAGACGTAGACTCGAGTTGCTCTCTTTGCATGCTCGCAGCAGTGGTTTGATGCGTTTTAGGCACGGTGATCCGCTGCGGCTTTTCTTGGCTTTGGCTGAGTACAACGTCACTCGGAGCGCGCTCTAAAAGTTGCTGACGAAATTGAGAGATTGCTTTGCGATGGTCTAATTTTTTAGGTTGCGTGACGACCGCTGCTTTGGTTATGTGCTGGGTTGTATTTTCAACCGCAGGCTTTTTTGGTTCTGCTTGCGCAGTTTTTAGTACTTCAACTGTATCGTCCGGCAGCGTCGGTTTTAACTCCTCTACTGGCTTATTTTCAGTTATCGTCGGTGTCTCAATGCGCTCCATCTTGGGCTTGGCAGGCTCAATAACCAAATAGGTTTTCATTGCCTTAATTTCTACAGGCTTTGAGGGGATATAAATACTTTGCTGCAGATACCAGCCGAGCAGTAGATGCAGCACAATAGAGGCGATAATGGTGAAACTAATCAGGTTGTGTTGGAGCAGCCGCATTATTCTTATTAAATCCTTGAGTCATGCGGAGTTAGAGCTTAATAAAGACTTAATTGTTCCCTCAATAGGCAAATTAATCTGTGACTAATTGCGCGGAAATGTGTTTTAGCAAAGTGAGTTCACGTAAAACGGACATCCCTTTGTTATTAGCATCATTGAGTTTTGCTTCGTTATGCGCGATGGCTTGGTTTATGTTGATCCACACCGGCTTCATACCATTGGCGTGTTCATAATCCTCCATCGCTGGCGCATCAAATTCGCCACAAATCTCACAAACGTAGCAATAAGAAATAATATGCACATTGTCATGATCGGGTTTATACCAAGGGCGGTACTCTTCGTAGCGACCAAAAGGAGTCAAACCTGTGATGGATACGGCACCCGTTTCTTCTTTTAGCTCGCGCTCCAATGCTGCTTCTAAGCTTTCACCCTCGTCGACGCCGCCACCTGGCAAGGTGTAATCGTCATAACGTTTGGTGTAAAGCATAAGGATGTCGTTGCCTCTAAGGACAATGGCGCGAGTAGTTTTTCTGGTAAAGCAGCTACCTTGAAGTGGAGTGACTGGATTGTTGTTTAAGCTTTGCATGGGGGGGTTAACTTCAATTTAGGTAACAAAAATGGGTTTACAAAGCGATACGCCAGCGTAAAAGCGGCGTATCGCGAATGAAGATATTAAAACGGAGCAGGGTACGCTTTAAATACCGTATCAATCTCGGCTAAAGATTCTGCACATAGCGGCTGTTCAAACGCTTGAATATTTTCTTTAAGCTGTGCCATGGTTGTCGCGCCAATAATAGTTGAAGTCACGCCATCGACTTGATTGCACCAAGCTAGCGCCAGTTGCGCTGCAGTCATATTAAATTCTTTGGCGATTTCTAGATACTTTGCAACGGCTTCTTGCGCTAGTTGTGTATCCCTAAATAGGCCTTGTCTTTGCACTAAGGTAAAGCGGCTGCCTTCAGGTCTTGCGCCCCCTAAATATTTACCGCTCAGCATCCCACCAGCCAGCGGCGACCAAGGTAAATAGGCAATATCTTCGTTTACACAGCTCTCAATTAAGTAAGGCCAATCTTTGGCATGTAGCAAGCTAAACTCATTTTGAATTGAAACCGGCTTAGGTAGATTGTGCTGCATCGCCAAATTAAGGTAAGTGTGAATACCCCAAGGCGTATCATCAGAAAGACCCCAATGGCGAATTTTACCTGCTTTAATACAGCTCGCTAGGCCCTCTAAAATATCTAGCATGCCAGCGCGTTCTTCGTCGTGGTCAAGTGCACTCAAAGGCACCATACCTGGCCATTGTTTACCAAAGTGCGGTGAAGTACGGTTTGGCCAATGTAGTTGGTAGAGGTCGATATAGTCGGTATTCAGGCGCGCTAAAGAATCGTCCACCGCTTGGATCACTGCTTGTCCCGTAATAGGGCCGCCTTCACGGATCCAAGGCAAACCGCTTCCCGCAATCTTGGTTGCAAGCACGAGCTTTTCGCGCTTTTCTTGGTGGCGCTTTAGCCAATTGCCAATGATGGCTTCGGTTTTACCATAGGTTTCAGGTGAGGGAGGGACCGCGTACATTTCAGCGGTATCAATGAAGTTAATACCACGGCTTAGTGCATAATTGATTTGCTCGTCGGCATCATGCTGGTTGTTTTGTACGCCCCAAGTCATGCTTCCTAAACAAATGCGCGAAACTTCTAATGGGCTACTACCAAGTCGTGAGTACTTCATGCAGGCTCCTGATTGATTGCTGAATGATTAAATATAGCCAAAGTAACGGATTTAGTACTTTGAACTGTATTGATATTGTTAGCATTATCTCTGTTTTGCAGTGCAACTTGCAACAGACATCCACACAAGTATAGCCCAGAACACTAAGGCTTATGTTCAAGATTGCAACAGTTGGAAAATTAGCACATAATAAACACTGTTTATTTAGACAGTGTTTTAACGTGCGTAAATTTATTCATATTGATATGGACGCGTTCTATGCATCGGTAGAAATGCGCGATAACCCCGAGCTTGCAACAGTGCCGATGGCGATTGGTGGGCGGAGTCATCGTGGGGTGCTATCCACGGCTAACTATATTGCTCGGCAATATGGCGTGCGCTCAGCCATGTCGAATTATCAAGCGAAAAAACTCTGCCCTCAGCTGGTGATTGTACCGGGGAGAATGGAGGTCTATAAGGCAATATCGCAACAAATTCGCGCTATTTTTGCCCGTTATACTGAGCTCATTGAGCCACTGTCTTTAGATGAAGCCTATCTAGATGTCACTGAGTGTCAGCAATGTAATGGCAGTGCAACGCTTATTGCCGAGCAGATACGAGCGGATATATTTGCAGAAACGGGCCTTACAGCTTCAGCGGGAATTGCGCCAATCAAGTTTTTAGCCAAAATTGCCAGCGATGAAAACAAGCCTAATGGTCAGTGTGTTATCCCGCCTCACCAAGTGAGCGCTTTTATTGATGCGTTACCCCTTAAAAAAATTCCAGGTGTAGGTAAAGTGACTCAACAACGTTTGCTAGCCATGGGACTTGAGTATGGCCGAGATATTAAGGCACTGTCTGAAATTCAGTTACGCCAATCATTTGGCAAGTTTGGCGCTGTATTATGGCGGCGTTGTCAAGGTATTGATGAGCGCCGAGTTGAGACCGATAGAGTGCGCAAATCGATAGGCGTTGAAACCACATTTGCAGAAGACACGCTTGACCTTGATACTTTAAAGCAAGTCATAAAAGAAAAACTGTTACCTGAACTGACTCGCCGAGCACAGCCTTATTTACAGCGCGGCTTTAATAAGCTTGGCGTTAAAGTGAAGTTTTACGATTTCACCCAAACCACCAAAGAATGCCAATACCAGCATATTGATTTGCCCGTTTTCGAGGAATTATTGATTGAGGCGATGTCACGGCAAAAGTTTAAACCTGTGCGCCTCGTGGGCTTGCACTTAGGACTAAATGAAAAGTCTAACACGCAAGCTCAATTGGGACTTTTTGATGGCTAATTCTGACCTACCTAGACTAAAAGATAACTGCAATTAGTTTAATTTGTGCTAGCTTCGAAGTTGTCGTGCAACAAACTAATCACGCCAACTGCGTGTAATTAAAACAACAACAAGAGGTAAGCATTATGCAATCCATAATGATCGTACTCTTCGGCATCATAGGGATGTTATTTGGATGGTTTGTCTATTCCAAATTTATTGCTGAAAAAATATTTAAAATGGATGACAACTTTGTCACGCCGGCGCATGAGCTTGAGGACGGCGTAGATTATGTTCCTACCAACAAAGTGGTATTGTGGGGGCATCACTTTACTTCAGTCGCGGGCGCTGCACCAATTGTAGGTCCAGCTATCGCTGTGTATTGGGGCTGGGTGCCAGCAGTACTTTGGGTTGTATTCGGTACCATATTCTTTGCGGGTGTCCATGATATGGGCGCGTTGTGGGCAAGTGCTCGCCATAAAGGCAAGTCGATGGGCGCGTTGTCTGAAAGCGTGATTGGCAAGCGCACGCGTTCATTGTTTATGATAGTGGTCTTCCTTGTACTGCTCATGGTAAATGCCGTGTTCGGCGTGGTGATCGCAAACTCCTTCGTGGGTAACCCAAATGCGGTATTCCCCGCTTGGTCTGCTATCGTCGTGGCGCTTATTATCGGGCAATTGCTGAAACGAAAAGTGCCGCTAGTACCACTCTGTATTATCGGGGTTATTGTGCTCTACGCGACCATTTATATGGGCAGTAGTATGCCGATCACCTTACCAACCGAAATGTTTGGTCTAAGCGACAAAGCCAATTGGATCATCATTTTGTTTATCTATGCTGCCGTAGCGTCATTGTTACCGGTTTGGATGCTATTACAACCTCGTGACTTTATTAATGGCATGCAGCTGTTAGTGGGATTGATCCTGCTTTATGGTGCAGTATTTGTGGTGATGCCAGATATCACCGCGCCTGCGTTTAATACCCAAACAGTGGAGAATACGCCAAGTATTATCCCGCTATTATTCGTAACGATTGCCTGTGGTGCGGTATCTGGTTTCCACGGTATTGTTTCGTCGGGAACGAGTTCTAAACAACTAGACAAAGAAAAAGACGGCCGTTTTGTTGGTTACTTAGGTGCAGTTGGTGAAGGCTCATTAGCACTGATCACTTTGGTCGCCGTGAGTGGTGTGATGCTCGCAGTATCGCCAGAAGAGTGGCACGAAATTTATAGTCATCTTGGTGCCGGCAGTGTATCAGCCTTTATTAACGGTGGTTCAAATCTTATCAGTACAGGTTGGGGACTACCAGTCGAGATCGCATCAACCCTACTTGCCGTTATGGTTGTACTTTTTGCAGGCACTACCATGGATTCTGGCGTTAGACTTCAGCGTTATATTATTCAAGAGTGGGGCGAGATCTATAACATCAAGTTCCTGAACAACGGTATCATCGCGACTTTGTTGGCCGTTGCATGTTGTTTGCTACTCGCCTTTGGCGCTGGTGGCGCATCGGGTAGTGGTGGTATGGTGATTTGGCCGCTGTTTGGTTCAACCAACCAAATCTTGGCAAGCTTAACCTTATTGGTTATCTCAGTATATCTTATTAAACTAGGGCGTCCCGCTAAGTACACCTTGATCCCAATGGTATTTGTGCTGGTGATGGCATTTTTTGCCGGAGTGATCAAGCTAGGTGAATACTACCAAAAAGGCAATTGGCTGTTGGTTGTGCTTGATGTCATCGTGCTGGTGGTCAGTATTTTAGTCATGTTAGAAGCTTGGTCTGTGATCAGCAAAACCAAAGCGAAACCTGATGAAGCCCGTGATATGTCGTAGTTCCCTTGGAACTTGACCACAAATCACCTATAGTCGGCCCTAATTCTAATATAGAAAAGGGCCGTTTTTATGTCTTTTCCAATCGCATTACCTTGTAACACCCTATTTGAAAGCGATGCAGATGCTATCGTTGTTGTTACTCATGATATTCAAAACCTTGGCTGTGCAGAGCTTGACGAAGTTGCTGCACCATTTTTAGCTGTGGATGCGCGCATTGCGCAAAAGGCAAGCCTGCTTGTTTCAGACAAAGTACCTGGCAAGCGTTTGGTGATTGCGCCAACCGGACCACTCGACAGAGATTACGATGACGTTCGTCGTTATTTTGAAGCGGCAAAGGCTGGTATTTTAGAAGCGAAAGCGGCTGGTGCGGTAAAACCTGTGCTTGCTGTTGTAAATGTGCCTGCTGATGATCGTTACGAAAATGCGCGTGCTGTAAGCTTTTTAGGTGCTTGCCAAGGCTTATGGCAGCCATTAGAAGCACGTGAGTACCGTGGCGAAGTGATTGAACCAATCGAAGCGATTTATGTTTTTGAAGCGTCAGCACAATGCTGTGATCAACTGAGTGCAATCGCTGCAGGCCAATATGCTGCGCGCGATCTGTGTGGTACAGAACCTGAGCGCATGGCACCACCTCGTTTTGCTGACTACTGTGTCGAGCTATTTCAAGGTTCAGCGGTAAACGTTGAAGTTATCGCTGATCGTAAAATTATGGATGAGCAATATCCACTCCTAAGCACGGTAGCGCGTGCCTCTTACGCCGTTGAGCGTCACCATCCTCGTGTTGTAAAAATGGCATACGAGCCTGAAGGTGACGTCGAACGTACTCTTATCTTTGTTGGCAAAGGTCTTGTGTACGATACTGGCGGTGCAGACTTGAAAGTGGGCGGTTTTATGGCGGGCATGAGCCGTGATAAAGGCGGTGCGGCGTCAGTGGTTGGTTTTATGGAAGCAGTTGCTAAGTACCAACCAAAAGGTATTAAGGTAATTGCTTACCTTGCCGTGGTTCGTAATTCGATTGGTTCTGACTGTTTCGTGCCGGATGAAATCATTGAGAGCAGAGAAGGCGTTTGCGTTCGTATTGGTAACACTGATGCGGAAGGTCGCTTGGCGATGGGTGACTTACTCAGTGAAGCGAAAGACTTAGCCCTTGGTGAGAAAAACCCTGAAATCTTTACGGTTGCAACACTAACAGGTCACGCAGCGCGCGCCATGGGCCCTTACAGTGCCTATGTTGAGAATGGTCCTGCACGAGCTGCACAAGTATCTCGCAAGATTGCAGATATGGGCGACTTATGGGCTGACTGCGCGGAAGTATCGCGTAGCCGACGCGAAGACTATGACTTTGTAAAACCACGCACCCTTGCGGATGATGTGCTATCGAGTAACAACGCTCCATCGGCGGTTACCGCTCGTGGTCACCAATTCCCAATGGCATTTTTGGCAATTGTTGGTGGCTTAGACAAGCATGGTTGTAATGCTGAATTGCCAATTCCGTATGTACACATGGATATTGCAGGTAGCGGCGTTGAAGGTGGCGACTGGCAGCATGGCAAACCAACCGCTGCAACCGTTGCAAGCTTATTTGCTCGGTACTGCATCTAAGCAGATAATCGTTTAAAAGGGAGCGAATTTGCTTCCTTTTTTATGCCTATAATCCATTCCACGTATCGTTATTGCTTTTCTTGACGTTGTCTTGTCGTTAAATTATCAGCCACAAATGCGCCTCGTTGTCCTCTCTCTTTCTCAGGGCCAACGGTACTATCTTTTAAAGTTTGTAGCTCAGTACTGGCGTTTAATGCGGCACCAAAAATAATGATGTATGCGCTTAAGTATAACCACATCATCATAATGACAACGCCACCTAATGAGCCATAAGTTTCATTGTAAGAAGCGAATTGCGCGACATAATATGAAAATCCCAATGACGCCAAGATCCATAAGCTGGTTGCGGTAAACGAACCGAGTGTTATCCAGCGCCATTTTGCGGCTCTGCGGTGAGGCGCATAACGATAAACAAACGCCAAAGAAAAGTGAAATAGCGCTGCTAAAATAGACCAAGTGATTAGCTGGATTATCGAATCGAGTGCTGTGGTAAATCCTACGAGGTTAAGTACAATCGGTAAAATTCCGATAATAGACAACGCCACAATCGCGACGAAAATCGCCCCCATAGAAAACAAAAAGCGTACCACTAGCGCTTGCAAAAACTGCCTTTTATTGTGCTCATGATACGTAATGTTGCAGGCTGTAATAAGTGCTTGGCAGCCTTTACTGCTGCTCCAGATTGTTAAAAAGAGGGTAAAAATAGCACCTAGACTTAGGCTTGCCTGCGATTTTTGAGTGAGCGCTTTGAGTTGTTGCAACATAATTTCTTGACTGGATGGTGGTAAGAGTTCAATAAGCGGCAGTAGCTGATCAACCATTTCTGCAGGAGAAGAAAAATAGGCATAGATAGCAACAACGGCCGCTAATGCGGGAAATATTGCCAACAGGGCATAAAATGCCACTCCAGCGGCCACTAGCGATAAATTATCTTGGGATAAGCTATGGTATAGCCGTTTACTGACATCCCACCAACCGAGTGCTGGAATATCACTTGGTCTGTCTGCATTAAAGCCATGTTTATGAGCTGCCATTGGTTTTTCCTAAATCAATTCTGAGCCTGTTGATCTAAAGTGATATACAGCAAAAGGTCTGCCAATCTCGCTTGGCGTTATATTTGCAACTAATCAACTCGTGATCTTGTCAATAAAAAACTGAAGAGTGCAATATGGAAATCAATAATCTTATTAAAAATCAAATGACTAATATGATTCAGGCGGCAGCTTCTCGCGAAGCGACTGAAGCCGTTAGCACATCAGATACGCTAACCTTAAGCGCACAGGTTGTGCACTTTTTACAAACCGCATGGCAATTATTACCTGCTCTGGCGTTAGGAGTTGTGGTTATTGTGCTTTGTTATTATTTAGCACGGCCAATCTCTTATCTTTTGATTAAACCCATAGGTTATGTCAGTAAAAGTCGATTATTGCATCTCGTCACTCGCCGTTTTATCAGTGTGTTAGTCATATTTTTTGGTATTTATATCTTTTTGCGTTTGGCAGGGTTAAGTGAGTTTGCCGTTGCAGTCATGAGTGGTACCGGACTTGTTGGTCTTATTCTCGGGTTTGCGTTTCGTGATATCGCCGAGAACTTTATTTCGAGTATGTTACTTAGTGTCCAACGCCCGTTTAGAATTGATGACGTTATTGAAGTGGATAACCGTTTGGGGATCGTTAAAAAGGTCACAGCCCGCGCAACGACCTTAGTTGATTATGATGGCAATCACATTCAAATACCCAATGCTACCGTCTACAAGAATGTAATTAAAAACTTTACTGCCAATCCAAAAACACGTGGACACTTTAAGATTGGTATTGGTTATGACAACGATATTCGTCTGACGCAGCAAATTGCAATTGACTTACTTAAAGAACAAAGCGCGGTTTTAAACGACCCGCCACCTCAGGTTCTACTTGAGGCATTAGGCTCTGCGACTATCAATCTTACCATTTATTTTTGGGTCAATAGCGAACAACATAGCCCGATAAAAGTGGCGTCTCAACTCATGCGAGAAACCGTTAACTGCTTTACTGAACACGGAATTAGCATGCCTGATGATGCCAGAGAGCGGATAATCATAGCTGCAAATAGTGAAACACAAGGAGTAACTAAAGAAGTGACTAGTAATTCGAGTAGCAGAACGCCTGTGAAACAAAGGAATAAAATCACGACAAGTGCAGTAGATGCGGATATTGACGATGTGAGTAGCGATGCGGATGAGATCAGAGAACAAGCAGAGCGCGCTCGAAGCCCAGAAGAAGGGGACAATATAATTTAGCAGTAAATTAGGGCCTGTTGAGCTTTAGTTTATTTTGGACAATCGATTCACTTCCCCTAATCTAAGCGCTATCGAGCCTTACGTACTTGATAGCAAAATACTGGTTTCACTATTTAAAATGCCATCAATCTCTCTAACTTGTCTCAGTACACCATCGAATTCACCGAGGTTAGCGGCTTGTACTTCAGCGATTAAATCCCATGCCCCGTTCGTGGTATGAATTTTACTTAGTTCGGGGAGCCCTCGCAGTGCATTAATCACTTGCGTGGTGGATTTACCAATTACTTCTATCATCATAATAGCGCGCACTAGCTCGGACTCGATATGTTCATGAACCCGCACAGTAAAGCCTTGAATTGCACCACTGGAAACGAGTCTATCTAAACGGTTTTGTACGGTGCCGCGAGACACATCTAGCGTCGTGGCTAAGGTTGAAATGGCTGCTCGGCCATCTTTGCGCAATTCAGCAATCAAGGCTTTATCAAGCGCATCATATAGGTAAGGAGTCATAGTACAGCTTTGTGGTCTTTGTCTATTTGTATAATTTAACTTAGCAAAGTGATAGAAAATTGCACGAATTGTATGAGATTTTGGCATTTAAATTGTCTTATGGTGTGGTTACACTGATATTGAGTATGACAACGCCCAAATGATGAGTGCAGTATGACAACGATATTCCAAGCACCTCGAGCGGTGGTGATGATCCGTCCACACCATTTCACTTCGAATCCGCAAACCATGCAAGATAACGCGTTTCAGCAAGCTTGCAGTGAAAACAATCCTAACAACAGAGCCTATGTTGAGGTCAGTAACGCCGTGCAAGCGTTAGAATTGGCTGGCGTGAAAGTGCACTTATTTGAAGATACTTCCACAGATACGCCAGATTCGGTCTTTCCAAATAACTGGTTTTCGACGCATAGCGATGGTCAATTAATTATTTATCCTATGTACGCCTTGAATCGACGATTAGAGATCCGTCGCGATATTATCGATTTTCTGAGTGCTCACTATCAGGTGACAAACATCAATGATTATAGTCATCTAACCGCTGAAGAAATATTCCTTGAAGGTACCGGCTCTATGGTTATCGATCATCAAGCAAAAGTGGCCTATGCGGTAGAATCCAAGCGCACCAACGCCGTGTTAGTTAATCAAGTTTGCGAGCAGTTAGGACTAGAGGCAGAGATATTTAATGCCTATGATAAAAATAAAGTGTCTGTTTATCACACCAATGTCTTAATGTGTGTCGCCACCGATTTCGCCATGATATGCCTAGATATGGTGCCAGAATATCAGCGTGCACAGCTTATTAATCGTTTTACGCAAAGCGGCCACACCCTGATTGCGCTATCTTATCAGCAGATCCAACATTTTTGCGGCAACGCGATTGAGCTGCAAGGCAGTATGGGACGCATACTCGCGCTTTCCACAACGGCTTATCAGGCGCTGTTGCCTGAGCAAATTGCTGTCATTGAAAAGTCAGCTAAGCTAGTTGCTATTGATATACCAACAATTGAAGCCGCAGGTGGCTCGGTGCGTTGTATGATTGCTGGAGTCCATTTAAATAACCGTTAAATAATACTAGGGCCTGTTTACCCTTCAAGAAGTTCAACAGGCCCTAGATAAACGGCAAATAATAATAAAACAGGAACCGCCTATGTTTGAAAGTGCAGTTAAGAGTATCAATGGGCTCTTATGGGGAGAAGGTCAGATACTTATTTATATCCTGCTATTTGCAGGGTTTTGGTTCACTATTCTTTTGCGAGGGATACAAGTTGTAAAGTTTCGTCACATGTTTAGCCTGTTACGGGGCAGCGGTCAGGGTGATGACAATACGATTAGCTCTTTTCAAGCGTTATGTACCGGGCTATCAGCTCGAGTTGGAACAGGTAATCTTGCAGGTGTTGCGGTTGCTATCTCTCTTGGTGGCAGTGGTGCGATATTTTGGATGTGGATGATAGCCATTTTGGGGATGGCAACAGGCTTTGCCGAAAGTGTACTTGGGCAAGTCTATAAAGTGCGAGATAGCCAAGGTGAGTTTAGAGGTGGTCCTGCTTATTATATTCACATGGGATTGGGAAGTCGGGCGTTTGCAGTATGCTTCGCCTTTTGCTTGTTTTTGGGATATGGATTTACCTTTAGCGCGATGCAAACCAATACCATAACCGATGCGCTCAATAATGCGTTTGATATTCCAACCTTATATTCAGGTATTGTGATCACTGTCCTTGCCGGCTCTATTATTCTTGGTGGCTTCAAAGCGATTGCGCGATTTGCTGAAAAGGTAGTGCCAGTAATGGGATTAGTCTTTGTCCTTGCGGCCATTATTATTACCGTGATGAATTACTCGCAAGTCCCTGCCATGATCAAAGATATTTTGCTTTCGGCTTTTGGCTTGCAAGAAGCGGGCGCTGGCGCACTTGGCGCAGCTATCAAAAATGGTATTCAGCGCGGGCTCTATTCTAACGAGGCGGGAGCGGGTAGTGTGCCGCACGCATCGGCAAGTGCGTCGCCAATTCCCAATCACCCCGTGACCCAAGGTTATATCCAAATGTTGGGCGTATTCTTTGATACCATCGTTTTGTGTAGTTGTACTGCTGTCATAATTCTATTGGCAGATATAGATATTGGCAGAGAGATGGAAGGCATACGGCTAACACAATCTGCGATGACCGCGCATTTAGCAACTGGGGGCGTTTACTTTGTCGCGGCGGCGATTACTTTGTTTGCTTTCACCTCTGTAGTGGCTAATTACGCCTATGCTGAAAGTAACTTACACTTATTCCATCTGGATAATAAAGTTGGCCGTTCAATTTATACCGCATGCTACTTATCTATGATGTTGTGGGGCGCTTCGGCAACGCTAAAACAGGTATGGGATCTTGCCGACATAGCATTAGGTTTAATGACGGTGGTGAATGTTATTGCCATAGTGCGTCTTACACCCACTATCTTGGCGGTTACGGCCGACTATCATCAGCAAAGAGCAAAAGGGAAAGAACCTGTATTCGAAGTCGATAAGGTCAAAGTGCAAGGAGTTACTGAGTCTGGCATTTGGGGTAATATTAATGCGAAGAATTCAGCCTAATACGTTTTAGATGGAATAAATAAAGGCCGAATTTTTCCGGCCTTTATTTATTCTTTAACTTTTTAAATTAAAAAGTATCGCCAAGCTTTCAATCATACACCTTGTTTAAATTTTTTATATTCAGTGTATACTTCCGCCCGCTCTTCACTTCAATATTTCAAGCTAAATATTGCTTCCTTTTTAATCTTTAAACACCGATGTGATAATGAAAAAACAATTATTTGGACTGGCAGTACTATCGTTGCCTATGTACGCGAAGGCTGATATTGCCATATTTTCAGAAGTACTTTTTGGTAAAGCCAATAATGAATTTTACGCCGAGCAAGAATCTGATTTAGGATATAAGCGTGCGTCATCCGCTAATTCAGATTCATGGGGGCTGAGGCTCGGTGTTGGGCTTACAGATCATTTAGCACTTGAAATCGCACAGCATTTTCATGGAGAGTCACTAGCTGAATATTCCGTTCACGTTTCTAATACATTCCCAGAAAGCTATCAAAACCCGTATGACTACTCATATAAAGCCAGGTTTCCTATTGATACTGAATCTCTGAGATTGGGGATTAAAGGAGAGATTGAGGTGTCTACTAATATTAATGCAAATATAAGAGTTGGAATGGCACATTGGCAATACAAAGATGTGATCCCTGCACAGTTGGTTCCTACAGGCAGCACTAGTTCAGGTGATAGCGGTAATGATATTTATACCTCGATAGGTGTTGAGTATCGACTAACAGATAATCTCTATGTTGGTTTGGAATACTCTCTTGTGAATATTAAAGAATCAAAAGAATATGACTACACAGGCGTAGTTCAATATGAGCATAATTTGCACGATATATCCATGTTACTTGGTTGGGCTTTTTAATACGCTGATATTCGTAGTTGAGAAAGGTTATTTTCAGAACTGTATTTAGAATGGGGCGAATTGAAAAATTCACCCCATTAATTTTGACAAGAAAGTTTAGATGCACCGTCAGTGACGAAGTTATCTAATCTCAATAGGTATATAACCAGTTACCAGCCGTCGTAACGCTTTCTACGAGATAAAAATAGCGTCAGGATCACACCGATAATAATGCCACTGATCCCGATGATGCCACCGTAAGTGAGCAACTGGTGTTGTTCTTTTTGGACTTTTTGCTGCTGTGCTAAACGCTCATCTTGTAGCTGCTTTTCAAGCCCTGAAATAGTGTCTTGAAGTGAAGCATTCTCCGCTAGTAAATTGGTATTGTTTTGCTGCAGCATTGGAAGCTGCTGCTGGGCATCGTTCAGCGCCTCTTGGGTCTCCACTAAAGTTTGGTTAACCGCCTCTAATTGTTGCTTTAAACCTGGCTCCGTGGTGACAAATTTACTTTCTACCCAACCTTCTCTTGCCTTGTCGTCTTTAATTTGGACAAACTCGTCATTAGCGCCACTCAAAATAGTGATTGGCGTACCAGCATCAACAGAACCTAAAATTCGATAATTTTTACTTGGACCTGTGTGCATGAAAATAAAAAGATTGTCACTAATATAGCCGTTTGGTGTTGCGGCGTTTACTGTGCTATTTTCGTCTGGCTCTTCGGCAAAGCTTACAAAGCTGGTGAAGAGCAGGCTCGCAATGATAAATTGCTTAAAGTTGAACATGCGTGGGCCTTTTATTCTTTGGGTCGTAAAGTTTACAAAATAGTAGGGATTTCGCGGCCTAATAGCAAGGCTTTGTTTATTTTGAATGGCGCGAAATAATTGATTACATAATGAAAATTGCAGCATTTAACGCAATGATTCAGTGTTATTGATCCGTTGATGTTCAGCGAAATTAGCCTGACTATCTATTGATTTAGCGCATATTTGGTGCACTTCTCATCGGATAAAAAGATTGCAAACTTAGCCTCCTTTGTATATTTTGATCCTCCCTTAGACAAATAGGTAAAACACTGCCCTAATGGACACTGAAATAGAACTGAAATTTTTGGTTTCAGATAATGAAGTTCCGCTGATCCCTGCACTCATCACACAGTTTGCAAAAACGGTCACTAACAAGCCTGCTAAAAACTTAACTAACGCCTACTTTGACACGCCAAATCGTGAATTGCGTGCGCTAGATATCGGTCTAAGAACGCGTTGTTGCAATGATGAATGCGAGCAAACGATTAAGCTTGCGGGAGAAGTTGTAGGAGGGTTACATCAACGACCTGAGTACAATTTACCTATTCAGTCAGGACGTCCTGACTTGTTAGCGTTTGACGCGAATATTTGGCCTCACGGTATGCAACTTGAGTCTATTGCAGAAAACATATTCCCGATCTTCAGTACGAATTTTATTCGTCGTACTTGGTTAATCGAAACGGATTCAGGAACCAAAATCGAAGTCGTGTTGGATAAAGGGGAAATATCGGCACAAGGGAAGATGGAGCCAATCAATGAGCTTGAAATAGAGTTGATTGAGGGAAACAAAGAAGATCTTTTCTTATTAGCCGATCACCTAATTAAACAAGCTGGTATGCGCTTGGGACTATACTCAAAGGCCGCCAGAGGATATCGAATTGCCGATGATAAACCTCTAAAACCAAATAAGTTTATAGGGTTTGTACCGCTCAAGTCTCAGGTAACGCAAGAACAAGCGCTAATTGCGACAGTCAGTTATGGTATTCAGTTCGTCCAAAAACATGAGCAGTGCTATTTTAATAAACCAAGTCTCAAGACATTAAAACGAGTTATTGATGGAGTTTCGCTTATCCGCCACGCGTTTTGGTTGTTCGATGACATCGTTGATAAAAGCTCGACTGAGAGTATTCGCAATGAGTTAAAATGGTTGTTGTCAGAACTTGCTTGGGTCGAAAATGCAATTCATTTAAAAACCTATACCTCAAAGCGCCATGCTTATTATAAGAAACTTAATCAGTTTCCTGAATTGGCGCAGGTCATTACCGATTTGCAAGATGTTCAGCCGACACCAACGGACATTGAAGATTTATTTCATTGTACCCGTTATAACCGTTTGATCCTTTCACTTACTCGCTGGCTTGTTGATAGAGCGTGGCGTAAAAACTGGGATCAAAAAGCGTTGAGTGCAGCAGAGCTACCGGTCACAGAAATCGCAAGCCAATTATTTGATAAAGACTGGCAAGAGCTGAAAAACTTGCTTCCACAGGATAAATCGCTTTCTGAAAGAGATTATCTACATGTGAGAATAAAGCTAGAAAACACACTACTAAGCGGTAACTGTCTGGGCAAGCTTTACGATAAAGAAGCACGCAAAGCGTTTAGAACGCCTTGGATTGATATCGTTTATGGTATTTATGAGCTAGAAACACTGGCGTATCTATATCAGCTTTGCCAAAGCCAAAACGCAGATGAACTGCAAGAAGTGCAGGCATGGCTCAAGCAAAAATCTGACTTTTTGATAAGTGCTATGGAGCAAAGTCGACAATCTTCCATGCATAGCGAGCCATATTGGTTTTAACCAAATTAAGCGGGGTTTTATCCCGCTTTTTTGTACCACTTCATAACAATCAATACTGCAAATATCAGGCGATGAACTAAACTTGGGTGTATCAATTCTGAGGTAGCCCAATGATCGATATAGACGATAAAGTGCTGAATGATTTGCGCGGCGGATTTAACTTACCTGCTAAGCCTGAAATATTACAAGCCTTACAAAATGAATTATCACAACCGGAGCCTGAGTTATTTACCGTGGCGGATATTATTGCGGCAGATGTTGGTGCATCAGCTGCGGTATTAAAGGTAATTAATTCACCGGCTTATGGTCTTGCCCGTACGATCACAGATATAAAACAAGCAGTGATGTTTTTGGGCGTTACCTGTATTACGCAGCTAGTGACAGGGTATTTGCTTAAAAATGCGTTTGAGCAGTCAAAGTGCTGTATTTCACTGCAGCAGTTTTGGGATAACGCTGCGGATATTTCAAAAGCAGCAATGGTGGTTGGACATCATTTAAAGGCATCATTACCGATGGAGAATTTGCAGCTGCTGGGTCTGTTTCACGATGCCGGGATCCCTGCAATGGCCGTAAAATATCCTGACTACGCTGAGGTAATAAAACAGTCTATAGAGCGGCCTGAGCAAACACTGATTTACTATGAGCAGCAAAAGTATCCAGTGCCTCACACTGTGATAGGCTACTTCCTTGCGACGTCTTGGCACTTACCCAAAGAAATATGCCAGATGATTTTACGCCACCATGACGTTAGCTATCTTGAAGAGCAAAAAAATGCACAACATGTGCAAACCTTTGCGGCACTTAAACTGGCTGAAAACCTCTGTTTCGAAGCAAAACACTTTAGAAGCGCAGCGGATTGGTACCTATTTAAAGATAAGGTGATGATTGAGCTAAATCTACATGAAGATGAGTATCAAAACTTAAAAGATGATGTCGACGAAGTATTTATTGGGTAGGGGATTATTTACGGGCATTAAAAAAGGCGCATTTGGCGCCTTTTTTACTTTTTGCCGCAGGGGATTATAGGCCTGCAGCTGCACGTAGTGCGTCAGCTTTATCAGTTGCTTCCCAAGGGAACTCTTCACGACCAAAGTGGCCGTAAGCAGCAGTAGGCTGATAAATTGGACGCTCAAGGTCTAGCATAGTGATTAGACCGTAAGGACGTAAGTCGAAGTGCGCGCGGATAAGTTCGATTAAACGCGACTCATCAAGCTTAGCTGTACCGAAAGTTTCTACGCTGATAGAAGTTGGCTCAGCAACACCGATTGCGTAAGACACTTGGATCTCACACTTGTCAGCAAGGCCAGCTGCAACAATGTTCTTTGCAACGTAACGTGCTGCGTAAGCCGCAGAACGGTCAACTTTTGATGGATCTTTACCAGAGAACGCACCACCACCGTGACGAGCCATACCGCCGTATGTATCTACGATGATTTTACGACCAGTTAGACCACAGTCACCCATAGGACCACCGATAACGAAACGGCCAGTTGGGTTGATGAAGAACTTAGTTGCTTCAGTGATAAGCTCTGCAGGTAATGTAGGCTTAATGATAGTTTCCATCACAGCTTCTACAAGGTCAGCTTGTGATACAGAATCACAGTGCTGCGTAGATAATACGACTGCGTCGATACCTACTGCTTTACCGTTTTCGTACGCGAATGTTACCTGAGACTTAGCGTCTGGACGTAACCAAGGTAGCGTACCGTCTTTACGAACTTGCGCTTGTCGCTGAACTAGACGGTGTGAGTAAGTGATAGGCGCAGGCATAAGTACGTCAGTTTCGTTACACGCGTAACCAAACATTAGACCTTGGTCACCAGCACCTTGTTCTTCTGGACGAGAACGATCAACACCTTGGTTGATATCAGGTGATTGCTTACCAATGGTGTTAAGGATTGCACATGAATCAGCGTCAAAGCCCATGTCAGAGTGTGTGTAACCAATTTCACGCACGGTCTTACGAGTTAATTCCTCGATATCAACCCAAGCGCTAGTTGTGATTTCACCACCAACCATAACCATACCGGTTTTAACGTAAGTTTCACACGCAACACGTGCTTTTGGATCTTGCTCAAGGATGGCATCTAGAACCGCATCAGAGATCTGATCGGCAATTTTATCTGGATGGCCCTCAGAAACAGATTCAGAAGTAAATAAATGTTTAGCCATTGTATTTATGCTCACAAATATTGCGCTTCACAAACATCAGGGACAGCGCGAAAAATTAAGGGGCGTATTCTAACCAAAAAACCTAGGCATTGACTAGTTATTTTACGCCTAGACGTCCAAAATTGTGCAAACTTTTTTAATGGTCGGAAAAAGTCCGTCTGTACCCGTTTTTTTATGGCCTTTGCCGTTGCAGTTAGCCATATAAATAAGTAAGAATGGGCTCAAACCCCCGCGAAACACATTTAAAGGTAGGAGAATTCATGCCATCTCGCAAAGAACTTGCTAATGCAATTCGCGTTCTTTCCATGGACGCTGTACAAAAGGCCAAGTCTGGCCACCCAGGAGCCCCTATGGGCATGGCGGACATCGCAGAAGTACTTTGGCGCGATTTTTTAAAGCACAACCCAAGTAATCCTGAGTGGTTCGACAGAGATCGCTTCGTATTATCAAACGGTCACGGCTCGATGTTAATTTATTCATTGTTACATTTGTCGGGTTATGACTTATCAATTGATGACATCAAAAACTTCCGTCAGCTACACTCAAAAACACCAGGCCACCCAGAATATGGTTACGCACCAGGTATTGAAACTACCACTGGCCCATTAGGTCAGGGTATTACTAATGCGGTAGGTATGGCGATTGCTGAAAAAGCATTGGCTGCACAGTTTAACCGTGAAGATTACGACATCGTTAATCACTATACCTATGCATTCTTAGGTGATGGTTGTTTGATGGAAGGTATCTCACACGAAGCTTGTTCACTAGCGGGTACTCTTGGTCTTGGCAAACTGATTGCGTTTTGGGATGACAACGGTATTTCAATCGACGGTGAAGTTGAAGGTTGGTTTAGCGACGATACACCTAAACGCTTTGAGTCTTATGGTTGGCATGTTATCGCCGGTGTTGATGGCCACGATAGCGATGCGATTAAAGCCGCTATCGAAGCGGCGCAAGCAGAGTCTGGTAAGCCAACTCTTATTTGTTGTAAAACGGTTATCGGTTATGGTTCACCAAACAAATCAGGTAGCCATGATTGTCACGGTGCACCGCTAGGTGATGATGAAATCAAAGCAGCACGTGAATTCCTTGGTTGGGAACACGGCGCATTTGAAGTACCAGAAGATGTGTACGCAAAATGGGACGCAACAGCGCGTGGTCAAAATCAACAGAGTGACTGGTTGATTAAGTTCACTGAATACCAAATGCATTACCCTGAGCTTGCTGCTGAATTTGAGCGTCGCATGAAAGGCGAGCTTCCAGCAGACTGGTCAGAGAAAACAGAAGCGTATATCGCAGAGCTTCAAGCGAATCCTGCAAACCCTGCAACTCGTAAAGCATCACAAAATGCATTGAATGCTTTTGGTCCAATTCTACCTGAGTTTATGGGTGGCTCTGCTGACCTTGCGGGTTCTAACTTAACACTTTGGGATCAATCTAAAGGCTTAACGGCAGAAGATGCTGCGGGTAACTATATTTTCTACGGTGTGCGTGAATTTGGTATGTCTGCCATCATGAACGGTATTGCACTGCACAGAGGCTTTATCCCTTACGGTGCGACATTCCTGATGTTTATGGAATATGCGCGTAATGCCGTACGTATGGCTGCATTGATGAAGCAAAGAAGCATCTTTGTGTATACCCATGATTCAATCGGTCTTGGTGAAGATGGTCCAACACACCAGCCAGTAGAACAAATGGCGAACTTACGGACTACGCCAAACCTAGCGAGCTGGCGTCCATGTGACCAAGTTGAGTCAGCAGTTGCTTGGCAGCAAGCGGTTGAACGCGCTGATGGCCCATCTGCACTGGTATTTACCCGTCAAGGTCTTGCGCAGCAGCCACGTACCGCTGAGCAAGTTGCAGCGATTAAGCAAGGTGGTTATGTACTATCTTGTGATGGTGAGCCTGAAATCATCCTTATTGCAACCGGTTCTGAAGTGCAACTTGCGGTGGAGTCTGCGGATAAGCTTCGTGCAGAAGGTAAAAAGGTACGTGTTGTGTCTATGCCTTCAACGGACATTTTTGATGCGCAATCTCCAGCATACAAAGAAAGCGTACTACCAAGCTCAGTAACGCGTCGCGTCGCTATCGAAGCGGGTATTGAGGACTTCTGGTACAAATATGTAGGCCTAAATGGTGCTATCGTTGGTATGACAACGTTTGGTGAGTCAGCGCCTGCTGATGAGCTATTCAAGCTATTTGGCTTTACGGTAGAAAACATCGTTGAGAAGGCAAACGCATTGTTTGCATAATCAAAGAAAAGAAACAAAAAACCCATGCCATGCATGGGTTTTTTTATGCTTAGCGGTTTTGCTAAACCACCTAGAGCTTTGAGACTGTTTCCTGCTCAAAGCTCAGGTTAGATAGCTAAACCTTAAACTGTTCTACCGATAAGCGTAACTCTTCGGCGAGTTTAGCAACCTCAGAACTAGAGATTGAAGTTTGGCTTGCGCCTTCAGCCGTCTGCTCTGCGATTGTTACAATCGATTCTAAACGTTCACTAATTTCCTGTGCCACCTGCTGTTGCTCATTCGCCGCGTTTGCAATCTCTTCACTCACATCATGAGCCTGAGAAACAGCTGCAGTGATAGAGTTTAGCGCTTCGTTAGCAAGGTCGCTCTGAGTTACGCACGACTCCGCCTGCTGTTTGCCTTTCGACATCGCGCCTACCGCTTCTTCGGCACCGGCTTGTAAGGATTCAATCATTGCTTGAATTTCTTGAGTTGACTCTTGAGTCTTACTTGCAAGCGAGCGCACTTCGTCTGCCACTACCGCGAAGCCACGACCCTGTTCACCAGCACGCGCGGCTTCGATTGCAGCGTTTAGTGCAAGGAGGTTAGTTTGCTCAGCAATGCCACGGATAACATCCAAAATACTGCCTATCGACGCGCTGTCTTGGTGCAGTTTGTTAATCACGCGAGAGGCTTCATCCACTTCCCTTGCGAGTTGCTCAATAGTGTGTTTGTTCTCATGTGAAATACCTTTAACACGCTCCGCTTCTTTATCAGCATTTTTAATTTCTTGTAATGCTTGATGCGCGCTGTTACTAACACCGTGAGAGGTGCTACTCATCTCAGTTGTAGCGGTAGCTGCTTGCTCTACTTGTGCCTGCTGATTCTTAATTGCTTGGCTGGATTCTGTAGTGATAGTCGATGTTTCTTCGGACGCTGCAGCAAGCTGTGTCGAACGAGAAATAATGCCAGTGATAAGTTCACGTAAGCTAGAGATTAGGGTGTTACAGCTTCTAGATAATTCACCAAATTCATCTTTTGCCGTGTCATCTAAGCGCTGTGTCATATCACCACTGGCGACAATGTTTAAAACTCGGTTTACTTCCGATAGTGGTTTTGTGATTCGGCTAACGGTAATGTAAGCTACGCCGACTGCCATTAGCGTTGCTACTATCATTCCAATCCAAGTCCATAGGTTTGCTGTGCCTACATCGGCACGTACACCTTGTTGTAAGTTAAAGGCGACTTGGCTTGCTTCGGAGAGTAAGTCATCTAGCTGAGACAGAGCGGCTTTTGTGGTTTTCTCGGCGTCGGATAATTCCTTACGCGTTTCAGCTAATGCGTTGATCAAGCGTTTTTGATTTTCCGCGATGCTGTTGCTGCCGGTAACTGCACCTTTTAAATTAGTGTAATAGCCTTCGAGATCAGCAAACAAACTGCTATCAAGCGCGCTAACGGGGCCACGCATTAAATCAATATTACGACCTAGCTCTTCAACGAGATAGCTTTGATCTCTACTTACAATTTCCAATGTATTGATGTCTTCAACAGTAACAATATCGTTGGCGCTAGTCACAACAGAAGAAAAGTTATTTTCTAAGTTATTTGCAGCTTGAAAAGCGCGTTTGTCAGCATCTTCTAAGCCATCCAAATCAATGATATCAACCGTCACCATCGTCGCATCTTCTGCGGCAACATCAATAGTTGATAACTGCTCTTTTAATTTGTCCCGTAACGAAAGCTCAGTTGTTTTCTCGTTTACCAAGCTGTTCATGGCTTTTACGAACGCATCATAACTTTTGCCAACATCACGACTGCTTGAGGACAATTTATTATTAGCGGCAACGACCTGCTGCAGCTCTGAATAGGTTTTGTCAAAGATCTTCTGGCGCTCTGCAAATTGCTGTTTTAGCGTCGCTAGTTCAGTCTCCGAACGTGCATAAAAACTTCCCTGAGCCATTTTGCTCATTAAAGTGAACTCTACTTGTAGAGCAGAGCTTTTAGAGAGTGCTGGTAAAGAGAGGTTATTAACCTGTTGAGTTGAGTTGTCAATGTTCGCAATTCTAAATAAAGAATTGCCCCCGATAAGAAGAAGCAACAAGGTGATGGTAATAAAACCACCCCAAATACGTTGGCTAACAGTCAAATTCATAGCTGTCCTACAAAATTTACAAAGCAATACGGATACTTATCGGATTTATTGCGGATAAGTTAAGTATTTTATAGCAGATGTGACAAAAAATTTCAGTAAAAAAGGTCGGATTACAAAAAATAGCAGCTCAACGGATAAAAAGTATAAGCTTCACGTTTTCTTCGAGTGTAGCCTAGTTTAATAAAAGTTAAAGTGGGTGATTACCCTAGATTCGACTTAGGAAAGTTAAATAGCCTAATTGTGCTGGTACTTTTCGCCACTGTCGATATTTATCATCGTCATAGGACCTCCCCACACGCAGCCAGTGTCTAAGGCAATAATATTTTTCTTGTTGGTTTCGCCTTCCAAAGCAGCCCAGTGGCCAAAAAGTAGGGTTGTGTCGGTTGGTGTTTGGCTGAGCTCAAACCACGGAGTGAGACCTGCCGCATCTTTTAGGCCAGACTTGTTCTTAAGATCCAGTTCGCCACTTTGTTTTAGAAAGCGCATTCGAGTGAAGACGTTAACAATGGCTTTAAACTTATCTTGATCACTGAGCGTGTTGAGCTCAAGTCCTGGGTGAGCACCGTACATATTGGCGTAAAACTCAGGAGCTTTTGTCGATTGATAGATGGTTTCGGCAAAGCGTGCATATTCTAGCGCTTGCGTAATATTCCAGCTTGGATGAATACCAGCATGAGAAATAAAAGTCTGCTGTGTTTCAAGCCAAATAGCCAGTGGCTGTGCACGTAATAAATCTGCATATTTCTGGCGTTTAGGGCTGGCAAAAACCGCGTCTAATTTATCTTTTGGGTTTGGAGCGACTCCCAAAGCAAGACAGGCTAAAAAGTGGAGATCGTGATTGCCGAGTGTAATGCTAATAGAGCCTGCGTGTTGATAGAGGAACTCTAAGCAAGCAAGCGAATCTGGGCCTCTGGCGATGATGTCACCGACAAAGTATAAATGGTCTTGGCTTGGGTTAAAGTTGACTTGATCGAGTAGCCCGATGAGTGGAGTGAAGCAGCCTTGCAGGTCTCCAATTGCGTATTTTGCCATTTATTACCTGTGGTTTTTTATAACTCAATGTTTTTATTCTGATGTCTAGCACGTATGAGGAACGCGGGGTAAACCCGCTTCCGCAAAATAAAAACGGTATCAATGCAAAATATTTGGACAGGAGAGTCTAAATACATTGATTGGCGCTTTAAACTCGGTGCCAAACTCATTACGCATTAAATAATACCCTTCCATTGTACCAACTGGGGTATCGAGCACCGCGCCGCTGGTGTACTGATAGCTCTCGCCAGGACGAATAGTGGGCTGCTCACCGACAACACCATCACCTTCTACTTCGGTCTCTTTGCCATTAGCATCGGTAATGAGCCAATAACGACTATGTAGCTTAGCGTTACATAAGCTATGGTTTTTGATGGTAATGGTGTAGGCAAACACATATTTGTCCTTTTCAGGCTGTGATTGCGCTTCAACGTAAAAGGTCTCTACCGATACTTTGATCGGTGAGCCAATATTAGTTTGAGTTGTCATATATCCAATTTGCAATTTCAATAAACTGGTTAAGCGACAGGTTTTCAGCGCGAAGCGTAGGGTCGATACCCAAGTTTCGCAACTGCTCTTCGGTTAACAGGTTCGATAAGCTATTTCTTAGTGTCTTACGACGTTGGTTGAACGCTTCTAAGCAAACAGTATTCAAAAGTTTAGTGCTTTTGGCTGTACGTTGTGACGGATCTTTTGGGATCAATCGAACCACTGCCGAGTCAACTTTTGGTGCCGGTTTAAAGCAATGTGGTGGTACTTCAATCACGGGAATAGCGTGACAATAGTACTGCGTCATTACGCTTAAGCGACCAAAGGCTTTACTGCCAGGGCCTGCAACCATACGGTTAACCACTTCTTTTTGCAGCATAAAGTGCATGTGCTCGACCTGGTCGGCAAATTCAAATAAGTGAAATAGCAAAGGGGTTGATACGTTGTAAGGTAAGTTACCAAAGATCTTCAGCTTTTCCCCTTCTTTGATTAAAGAAGAGAAGTCAAACTTCATCGCGTCACCTTGGTGAACCGTTAATTTAGGTCCCAAGAATGGATGATGGATCAAGCGCTCGGCAAGATCTTTATCGAGTTCTACAACGGTTAGGTGACCACTTAAATCACAAACAGGCTCAGTGATAGCACCTAAACCAGGACCAATTTCAACCAGATTATCTTCTGGTTTAGGATCGATAGCGGTTACTATCTTGTCGATAATATTGTTGTCATTTAAGAAGTTTTGACCAAAGCGTTTACGCGCTCTGTGTCCGAGATGTACTTTATCTGTCATGCATTCTGTGCTTTTTTGGTTGCGAGCTTAATTGCTTCGCGGATCGCTAATTCAAAACTACCCACTTCAACATCACCAGAGCCGGCTAAATCAAGCGCTGTACCGTGATCAACCGATGTGCGAACAAAGGGTAATCCTAGGGTGATGTTTACTGAGTTTCCAAAACCTTTATATTTTAACACAGGTAAGCCCTGATCGTGATACATTGCGAGCACAGCATCAGCATTATCTAAATATTTAGCTTGGAAAAGGGTGTCAGCTGGCAGCGGTCCAACCAAGTTCATGCCTTGTTTATTCAGCATTTCCAGTGTTGGTTCAATGGTTTCTATTTCTTCACGACCAAGGTGACCACTTTCTCCAGCATGCGGATTTAATCCACAAACTAATACTCTGGGTTGTTCAATACCGAACTTGGTTTGTAGGTCGTGATGTAAAATATGAATGACTTTGCTGAGACGCTCAGGCGTAATCGCCTTTGATACATACGCCAGTGGGATATGCGTAGTAACTAGCGCTACACGCAGCCCTTCGGTAGCGAGTAGCATAACGACATCGGCGGTATCAGACTGCTGTGCAAAGTACTCAGTATGGCCGCTAAACGAGATCCCAGCTTGGTTAATAATGCCTTTATGAACAGGACCCGTGACTACCGCTGCGAATGTCCCATCCATATTCTTTTCAGAGGCAATGCGCAAGGTTTCGAGCACATAATGGCCATTAGCTTCATCTAATTGACCAGCGACCACTTCAGCACCTTTGTCTACTTGAAGGTAGTAAATGGCACCAGCAGGTGCCGCTTCAGGCGCAGCATCACTGTCAAAAGGCAGTAACTTGATTTGTTCACCAAGTTCTTTGGCGCGTTTTTCTAGAATACTTTTATCAGCCACCGCAACTAACTGAGCAGGCCATGCATGCTGAGCCAGTTTGATAACAAGATCTGGGCCAATACCTGCAGGCTCACCCGGTGTAATTGCGATTCTGAGTGTCATAGCCGTTATTCCGCTTCGATAATTTCAATATGCGCTTGGTCACGCATTTCTTTAATCCATTTAAAGCTTTCTTCTTTAAATTTACGGTTAAACAGCAGACGGTGTGCGCGATTTAACTTGGCTTGTTCTGTTTTATCGGCCACGCGTTTATCTAGCAGTTGTACAATGTGCCAGCCAAATGTACTTCTAAATGGTTCACTGATCTGATCTTTTTCTAGCGACAACAGAGTGTCTCTAAACGCTGGTACGTATGTAGTTGGATCTGTCCAATCGTACTCACCGCCTTTAAGTGCAGAGCCCGGATCTTCAGAATATTCTTTAGCTAGCGCAGCAAAGTCAGCGGTACCTGCGCGTAAGTCTTTTACAAAACCTGTTAGCATTGAGCGTGCTTTTTCTTCACTTAGGATAATAGACGGTTTGATTAAGATATGACGTGAACGCACCTCAACAGTTTCAACAACTTCACGACCACGAATATCTTGTACTTTTAGAATGTGGAAACCCGCGCCTGAGCGCAGTGGACCAACGATGTCGTCTTTTTTCGCACCTTTAATGGCCTCAGCGAACAAGGTTGGCATTTCGTTAATGCCCATCCAGCCTAATTGACCACCATCTAGCGCTTTTGAGCCGCTTGAAGAGGCAATTGCGATGCGCTTGAACTCTTTACCTTCGTTCAAAAACTTAATCACGTTATCAGCGCGCTCACGAGCATCTTCAATTTCTTCTGGAGTTGCTTTATTTGGGATCTTAATCAAGATATGGCCAATATCATACTCTTCCGAGTTACCCGTTTGCTCACTCAAGATCTTTTGCAGGTTAGTCACCTCTTGAGGGCTAATATAAATACGGCGGTCAACACTGGCACGGCGCACTTGGCTTGTGGTTATTTCTTTTCGGATCTCTTCTCGATATGCCTGAAAGCTTTCGCCACTCGCTTCAACTGAACGACGTAAGTCAGCGATAGTACCGCCTTGATCTTGGGCAATATTTGCAATGGTCTGGTCTAATTGAGCATCAGAAATTTGCATACCCATGCGATCACCCAGCTGCAACATTAAAGATTGCTCAATGAGTTTATCGATGGCTTGTAAGCGTAGTGTTTTATCACTAGGAAGTTCTGTGCCTTGCTGCTCAGCCTGTTCTTTAACACGATTTATTATTTGATCGACTTCGCTTTGTAAAATTACACCATCATTAACCGTGGCAACAACAGTATCTAGCTTTACACGCTCAGCATGTGCTTGAGTAAACAGGCCTGCACTTAATGAGGCCACTAATAACAACTTTTTTAAATTCATACGGCTTTCTAAATTCTATTTATTCAAAAAATACGGTCTACGGTAACCAAAAATACCCTGTTGAAGGAGTTTACTCGCATCACCACTGCTTTGGCTTCCAAGCCCTGTAAGGACAAATTTCAGGCTGAAGCCAGAATCAAACACTGCTTCATCATTTGTAAGTGTTTGGTTTAAGTTTGTTTCAATTTGACGATTCGCAGTCACCTGAATAGCCCAACAACAAGACTGATATTGAACACCTACAAAGGATTCAACACTTCTATTTGCCGTCATATCTCGGTGATAGCTTGCTACAAATTGCCAGTTATCGTCAATTGGTAAACTTGTAAAGAGACCGACTTGGTCAATTTCATAGTCTGAGACATCATTAACATAACGATGGTTCAATTGCACTAACTGCTTGTCGTCTCCTTTATAGTCCAAAGTAAAGTGAGACTGCACTAACTCTTTGCTATCCACATCATATTGCACCCCACCTGAGAGGTACCAGCGCTTATGCCAATGTAACATGGATTCAGCGGCAAATAGTGCATTATAGTTGGTATCATCAGTAAATAGCTGTTCAGAAGGCTTTACAGATGACTCAAGATAAATGATCTGACCTGCACTGAAGTTAAAGCGTTCGACATTACTGCTATCGAATACACGCGTGGTTGCACCCACGGTGAATTGGTTGGCTTCAGCAATACGGTCATAACCTGAGTAACGGCGTGCTCTAAACAGACCAATAAAGTCATCTTGTAACTTAGCCGTATCGTACCAGCCAATTTGGCTTTGCTCTCTGTGTGGTGTGTAAAGGTACTGAATTTGTGGCTCAAGCGTTTGTGTACCTTGTTCAAAAAAGAACTCGGTACTGCGTTCAAAATTCAGTTGTCCATGTACCCGTAAACTAGGCAATGTACGTGTGACAGACTCTTCATACTCTGTATCAGGCACATCTATATTTTGTTCATAGCGTGTGTGAAGTAGGCGTGCCTCGGAGGTAAATGACCAAGCGTAGTCGCTGCGTGAAAAAGACACGCGAGGTTCTAGGTGTAATCGCGACGCCTCTGAGATTGGTAAAGCATCATTTTGAAAATAGGCAAACTCACCCTCAAAGTCCCAATCAAGGCCAACAAGTTCATAACTGTCACGTGTACGGAAGCTAATTTGCGGTAGTGCCGTATAGGATTCTCTGTGATCACCCAACACTTCAAAATCTTGCAATTTTAAGTCAACCAGCCAGTCGTCGCCTAGATAACTCAAGCTGCCAGTACGGTACAATTGAGTGTCGGTTTCGTTGGCGTATTCGGATGTTAAGTCAGTGAGGTAGTTATCGTCACTGACATTTGTGACATCAACAAATGCGCGCCATTTATCACTTAAATAACTTTTTTGTTGCCAATGTACTAAATAGCGATCGTCTAGCTGTGGCTCTGAATCATCCTTACTGAGATATTCTACGCCAATTTTACCTTGATGTTGTTCAGTTAAATATCTGAACTCGGTAATAAGCTGAAATCCTTTATTAGCCATGTATCTTGGCGTTAAGGTCGCGTCGAAGTTGGGGGCTAGGTTGAGATAATAAGGGGTGATCAGCTCCAAACCAAACTTATTTGAGCTGGAAATTGTCGGCGTCAGCAGGCCTGATTTTCGTCTATCATCGATTGGAAACGTAAAATAGGGTAAATAGATAATTGGCGTGTCCATAATTTTGAACACCGTATTATAGGTCTCACCCCAACCGTCTTCTCGAGAAAGTACAATGCTGCTTGCCTCGATACTCCAAAATGGGTCATCAGCAGGACACGTGGTAAAGCTGGAGTTGTCGAGTGAAATTTTGCTGCCAGAGGCATGCAACTTCTCAGCACCACCGCGGCCCTGCTGGTCCGTTAATTCATATTCAGCACCAAGCAAGCTCACGGTGTTAGCATTTAAATCCGCGAATAGCCCATTACTGTGAACTTTGGTAAATTGGTCACGATAGAGTAGTGGTCCAGAAGCGCTGAGCAGGCCTTCTTTTTTATCGATTAGCGCACGTCTAGCTTCTAAGCTCATGGTTTCAGTGTTAATCACCACATTACCCGAAAACTCAGCACTATCAGTACCTTGTAGTTCTAAGTCATCGGCAACGATATCAATGGCATGTTTGGGCAGCGAGGCTAACGGCTTCCAGTTTTCTGGCTGCATATAGTCTTTACATTGTGCGGCGACAATGTTCGTATTAGCAAAAGCTGTAGAATGAATCGCGGATAATACAGCCAAGCCCCAAATTTTGCGCATTTAATAACCTATTAGCTGAGCATTTAATAATAAGCTCATCATGATAAATGAAAACTGTCGGAAATACAGTAGCATTTAAATATTTACAAGTAGAAGGTGTAATAGTAAATCCATGAATAGTCAAAACCAGCGCGTCGAGTTTATACAGCAGGCAATACATAGCGACGATTTTACGTGTGAGGCTATCACCTCGGATGCCAGCTTCCGGCGTTATTATCGCGTTAAACGACAAACGATGTCGTGGATCTTAATGGAAACACCAGTCGATAAACTCGATAATGCCCCTTTTATTGGTTTAAATACGGTGTTTGCAGAGCAAGGCCTCAATGTGCCACAAATCCTTGCTAATAATGAAGAGCAAGGGCTGTTACTGTTACAAGATTTAGGCTCTGAGCATTTGGCCGATAGGTTGGCATTGCCTTCTCGGCTAGAGGATTATCGTGCGCTGATCGCGCTTATTCCAGAAATCGCCAAAGCACCAAAGAGTGAATGGATGAAGCCCTATGATGCTGAGTTCGTTGGTATGGAACTTCATATTTTTTACGAGTGGCTTGTAACAAAATGGCTTGGTTTAACACCCACCGAATATCAACAAGTGCAGTGGCATAATGTGAAGTTGAAACTCGTCGATGCGATGACTCGCCAGCCGCAGGTTACGATGCATCGAGATTTTCATAGCCGCAACCTGATATGTCATCAGTCTCAGTGGTATCTCATTGATTATCAGGATGCGGTACAAGGACCTGTCACTTATGATGCGGTTTCTCTATTGCGGGATTGTTATACTCGCCTTGATGCTCGTGAGTTTACTGAGCTTCAGCAATATAGCTTTGACTGTTTAAAAGCAGCTAACTTATTAGACGGTATGGATTTTAGCACCTATCAACATTACTTTGACTTAACAGGGATGCAAAGGCACCTTAAAGCTGCCGGGATTTTTACTCGCCTATTGCAGCGAGACGGCAAAGGCGGGTACTTAGAAAATATTTTGCCAACGTTACGCTACCTCGTTGAAGTAGCGAATAAGTATAAAGAATTTCAGTGGCTTGCAAGCTGGCTGGAGAATGACATAATGCCTCAAGCGCAGGCCAAATTAGGCAAAAAATAGAAGTAACAATGAAAGCGATAATTTTATCTGCTGGTCGTGGTAAACGCATGATGCCACTGACCGCGAACCAACCAAAACCTATGCTTAACGTCGCAGGAAAACCACTACTTGAGCATCATATCGAGCGCTTAAAAGCGGCTGGGATCTGCGATATCGTGATAAATCTTGCATGGCAAGGTCAGGTGATAAAAGACTATTTCGGCAATGGTAGTCACTTCGGTGTCAATATTGAGTACAGTGATGAACCTGAAGGTGGATTAGAAACCGCAGGTGGCATCATTCAAGCACTGCCGATGTTATGTGAACAGGATGACAGCTTTATTGTACTCAATGGCGATATTTTTACGGACTATGATGTCAGCAGCTTAATGCAGTTACAGCTCGGCTGCATAGCTGAGGGTCATTGCGAAGCGCACATTGTGTTGGTAGAAAATCCCGAACATAATCCTGAAGGCGATTTTTGCCTTGCCCATCAGCCGCTCAATCAGCAAAAGTATACCTTGTCCGGTATTGGTAAATATCACCACAGTTTTTTTGCCGAGCTTGGGGCTGGCTTTATAAAACTAGGGCCGTTGCTGCGTAGTGGGCTTGAGCAGCATAAAGTTTCTACTGAACTGTATTTGGGTGCATGGGACGACATCGGTACGCCAGAGCGACTAAAAATGATCAATGACAAGTTAGGGTATAGCGATGTGGGGTAAATTATTAGGCACAATTTTCGGCTTTTTATTTGGTCGTTGGTTAGGCGCTATTTTAGGTTTTTATCTCGGCCACTTATTTGATAAAAGTTTGCGTCAGGATTTTGATAAAGTCGGTGGCTTTCAAGGTTTCATGAAAGGTGAAGATCTGCATGAGCGCCAAGCCTTGTTCTTTTCCAGCTGTTTTTCTGTGATGGGACATATTGCCAAGTCTAATGGTCGAGTCAGCGAAATCCACATTCAAGCCGCGTCTGCGTTTATGAGCGAAATGGGCTTGCAGGGTGAAGAGCGAAAAGAAGCACAACATGCGTTTACAGCGGGCAAAAGCAGCGATTTTTCGATAAAAGAAGCAGTTACCGATTTTAAAGAAGCCTTTGCTAGACGCTATGACTTGAGGCAGCTGTTTTTAGAGATTCAAATTCAAATGGCATTTTGTGATGGGCATGTGTCTGATGCGGAGAAGGCCTTACTTAAACAGGTGAGTAAGTATTTAGGCTTCGCAGAAACCCACTTTTTGTTCTTGCTTAAGCGCTATCAAGCAGAATTTGAGTTTCGTCGCTCTCAGGCGTCGGGGAGATCGCAACATCAACACCAGCAACAGGGCGGCCGTCAACCAACATCACAAGATAACGGCTTAAACCGTGCTAAAGCGTTGGCTGTACTGGGATTGAGTGAAGGGGCGAATGAACGTGAAATCAAAAAAGCATACCGCAAACTGATGTCGCAGCATCACCCTGACAAATTGGTGTCTCAGGGATTACCTAAGCATATGATGGAAGTGGCAAAGCGCAAAAGCCAAGACATTCAGTCTGCCTATGAATATTTAAAAAAGAGCTAACCTGAAAAACTATAAAACGCGCAAAAAACCGAGTAACTCTTTTCTGAGTCTTTGATGTTGGAGCGGATCGGTTTTTTCTCCAAAAAGCTCTCGTTGGCGATAATCAAATTTACTGTTTTTTCTCGCCCAGCGCGCTCTGTCTGGCGTATTGTCGACCACAATCGGATTGTCAAAACTGTAGTAAACATCCAGTAGAGCAGGGCTTATCAGAGAAAGGTTGGATGCCAAGTGCTTTTGCCGCGTTGCATTAGGCAGTTGTGGGCTAACAACGGCAAAGGCATCGATACGTAGATTGGGCAGGGTTGCTAAGTGCTCTCCAAACAAGCCTGCGCTATTACCAAATGCGACAACCACTAACTTTTCGGTTTGAGTCATTGACAGCGTGTTATAAAGCACCTCAAAGCGGCTGATCAACGCCATTTTATATTCGTCGAGATTAGATTCTGAAATGGGTGCAAGCGCTTGCTGAGCCGGTTTTTCAGTATCGGGGAGCGCGATGTCTTGCTCTAGCAGACTCGGTGCATAAGAAAGGTCCGGCGGAGTAAGGGTATACGTGTCGTAGCCATCATCGCTTAAGCGTTTTGCAAGAAAGCTTATGCCGCTGTTATTGAGCGGCGGAGTTTGCATGTCTGGTAATAAGATCACGATGCCTTCACGAGCGGCTGCCATATACTCTTGATGAAATACATAAAAGCTTTCGTTTTCGCTTTCCAGTTTTATCAATTGCGATGGCTCGTAGAAACGATTAGCGTCTTGCTGATAAAGAGAACCAAGCGGTGCTGCATCAATATGTTCAGCTGCAAAAGTCGTCGCGGGTAAAGCGGCAATAAGTAATAAAAGCGTTCTGATGATCATGGTACAAGCGCGTAAAATATCATAATTGGTTATCGACCAGTTAAGCGAAAGCTTTAGCTGTCGCTATTTTTTAGCGTTTTAAGTTAAACTGCTCGGCAGTGGAAATGAAAGGAGAAATTTGTGCAGTATAAAGATAGCAAACGAGACTATCTCTTTATGTTTTTAAAAGGGGCCGGAATGGGGGCTGCGGATGTTGTCCCGGGTGTTTCTGGCGGCACCATTGCTTTTATTACTGGCATCTATGCACGTTTTTTAAATGCCATCAAAAGTGTGAACTTACAGGCTTTGAGTACATTGCGCCGTGATGGCCTAAAAGCAACTTGGCAGTACATTGATGGTAGCTTTTTACTGGCGGTATTTTCTGGTTTGCTCATCAGTGCAGCGTCTTTGGCGAAGGTGATCACTTATTTATTGGAAGCACACCAAACACTGGTATGGTCATTTTTCTTTGGTCTTATCGTCGCTTCTTTTATTTATGTTGCAAAACAGGTCTCTCATTGGAGTGGCCAAAATATTATTGCCTGCGCAGTTGGCGCTATCGTAGCCTTTGCTATTACTTCCCTTTCACCAGCTGAAGCGCAAGCATCTCATTGGATGTTTTTTATCTCAGGTGCTATCGCCATTTGCGCGATGATCTTACCTGGGATCTCAGGGAGCTTTATCCTACTGTTATTGGGTATGTATGGCCATGTACTTAGTGCGGTGAACCAGCTTGAATTTGGCTTAGTGAGTCTATTCTTACTAGGTTGTATTGTGGGGTTAATGTCGTTTTCGCGTCTACTCAGCTGGTTATTGGCGCACTATCAGCAAGTAACGTTCTCGCTACTCGCTGGTTTTTTACTTGGCTCGCTTAATTTATTGTGGCCTTGGAAACAAGTGCTTACGACTTACGTGAATTCCAGTGGTATAGAAAAGCCATTGAGTCAGGCCAATATTTTGCCAGCGCAATACAGTACGCTGTATGGTCAAGACCCAAATACGCTGGCATGTATTGCACTTGCCATTGCTGGCCTTGCGCTGATCTTAACCATTGAAAAGATAAGCGAAAAATATTAATAAAATAGACACCTAGAACAATAGGCACGGGTTGAGCTTATATGTCTATTGTTCTAAACCACCCCGTTACAGAAAGTCGCGGCGCTTTTGCAAATGGCGCGACGTAAGTCACAGAATGAATTTTACTTACATCAAAAACCACCAGTGAATTGAACTTAGGTGCATAACTTTTAGTGGGTGTGCCATCGCGTTCAAAAAATTGCAGTAGCCCGCCCCAGTCAGGGTGCCAACTTTTGCTTAGGCTGAGTACATAAGCATAAACTCGGCCCTCAGCTTCAACAATGTCATTATGTCGAGTTAAATACTGACCACCAATAAATCGTGTTGCTTGGGCAGAGGTACGGATAATGTTCTGTCCAGATATCGCGGAAAAACAGGACTGTACATCGCTACTATTGAGGTTATTGTAGAGCCTTTGCAGAGCGTCAGGGCTTGTGGAGTCTATGGAGTGGCGGCCATACATAAAACCAACACCACGCGATGCATAGCTATGTATATCTTCAAGCAAGGCTTGCTGCTCTTGCGGTGTTAAGGCAAGAATATCACTGTCTTTGACTGACTTGGCTGCTCCGTTATGAAACAGTGCGAGCTGGTAGTCGAGGTTACAGAGGCACTCATGTAGTTGTTGAGCGTTTGTATCGTCTAGAATATTTTCAATCCGTGCAAACCCATCGTTGCTCAATTTTTGCTGTAATTCTGTTTGTTGTTGCTGCGAAAGTTGAAGCATAAATACCTACTGCTGATTATGGCCTGTTTGTACTAGTGTAAACAGGATGCCTTAGACTTCAGTCCAATGCTGATTACTTTTTATCTATGCTAAAGTGAGTTTGGCTGAAATGCCATCCCTCTGCACTCATCGATAGGCAAAAAAATGAAAATCAATGGACTACTGCTATTCTGTTGCGCATGGGTCATATCCGTGATCCCATCACCAGCCTTGGCGGCTCAAGGCACCTTAGATCTTACCAGCTCGACACTCGGCTTGGTTTGTATTGTTGTCTTCGTTTTAGCATACGCACTTGTAATGCTCGAAGAAAAACTCCATATGCGAAAATCAAAGCCAGTGCTTGTGGCGGCAGGCATCATTTGGCTCATGATTGGGGCGTATTACGTTAATCAGGGACAACCCGATGTTACCGAGCACGCATTTCGGCATAATTTGTTAGAATTTGCGGAGTTGATGTTGTTCTTGCTCGTTGCGATGACTTATATCAACGCGCTAGAGGAGCGCCGCCTTTTTGATTCACTACGAGCGTGGATGATCCAAAAAGGCTTTAGCTATAAGAATCTATTTTGGATCACTGGATTCTTATCCTTTTTTATCTCTCCAATTGCAGACAATCTAACAACAGCCTTACTCATGTGTGCCGTGGTGATGAAGGTGGCTGATGGTGACAAAGAGTTTATCAATCTGAGCTGTATCAATATCGTGATAGCAGCCAATGCTGGCGGTGCATTCAGTCCCTTCGGTGACATTACCACTTTGATGGTATGGCAAGCCGGTATGGTACATTTCAGTGAGTTCTTAGCGCTATTTGTTCCTTCACTGGTCAATTACATCGTACCAGCACTCGTAATGAGTTATTTTGTGGCGGATAGAAAGCCGAGTGCAGTTTACGAAAGAGTAGAGCTTAAACGCGGCGCTTTAAGAATTTTAACTTTATTCCTTCTGACTGTCGCAACCGCTGTGCTCTCACATAGTTTGCTGCATTTACCACCGGTCCTTGGCATGATGATGGGCCTCGGTTACCTACAGTTTTTTGGTTACTTCCTAAGAATGACATTACCGGGGTCATTAGCAAGAAAGCGAGCGATGGCGGAAAGAGAAGGGGATCAAGAGCGTCTCGAGAAGTTAGGAAGTGTTGTGCCATTCGATGTCTTTAGCAAAGTTTCACGCGCTGAGTGGGATACCTTATTATTCTTCTACGGTATCGTTATGTGTGTTGGAGGTCTTGGGTTTCTCGGTTATTTAAGTTTAATGTCAGAGATATTATATGGTGAGTGGTCTGCAACCTATGCCAACGTATTCTTAGGGATTATTTCCGCGGTCATCGATAACATTCCTGTGATGTTTGCTGTGCTGTCAATGCAACCTGAAATGTCACACGGTCATTGGTTGTTGATCACGCTCACGGCTGGGGTAGGAGGGAGTTTACTTTCTATTGGCTCGGCGGCAGGTGTTGCGCTTATGGGACAAGCTAGAGGCTATTATACTTTCATGGGGCACTTAAAATGGGCACCCGTAATTTTGCTTGGTTATATCGCGAGTATTTTATGTCACCTGTGGCTTAACGAATCTGCTTTTAGCGTGTTTGGCTAGCGCTTACGCAAGACGTAGTGAGAGTGAATAATTAATATGCGCTTCACTCTCACTACGTTTATTGCTCGGCGAGGTAGTGCTGATATCGTTGTACCCACTCCTGTGATACTGGTTTATCCATATTCAGCACCTTCTCGACTTCAGTAATTACAATTACACCATGTATTTTTCCTACCATAATGGGCGTCGTAATATCAGTGTTTGGTTTGATGCTACCATTAATCACTTCCACTGCCGCTACTCCTAATTCCGTGGCGAGCATTCTATCTTCAACAGATGGTGCCCCACCTCGTTGAATATGGCCTAACACGCAAAGTGCACAATTGATATCGGCATTGCTATTTAACTCTGTTTTAAGCGCTTGAGCGCCGCCTGGCCATAAATTTTCGGCCAGTATAATCAAAAAGCTACCGTGTTGATTTTGCTGCTCTATGGCATTTTTGAGATGAGCTAAGACCTGAGAGGTATTCTCTACCGTGCAGTTTTCAAATGAAATGATAGCCTCAGCACCTGTCGCAATGCCCACATGGTAAGCAATATGCCCGTTATGACGACCCATCACCTCGGTGATAAAAACTCGCTCAAAGGCATTTGCGGTATCGCGGATTTTATCTATTGCGGAGGTGGCAGTATTGATGGCTGTGGAGAAACCAATGGTGTTGTCACACCCTGAAAGGTCGTTATCTATAGTACCGGGAATACCAATTAGCTGACCTTGCCAGTGAGCTGCCAGCGCCTGCATTCCTCTAAACGAACCATCACCACCAATCACAATAAGTACGTCGATATGAAGCTTTCTCAGGGCGTTTGCGGCTTGAAGTACGCCTGAAGGTTCTAGCATCGCAGGGCAGCGGGCGCTTTTTAGAATTGTGCCACCAAGTTGGGTGATATCGGTGACGGAAACCGCACTTAGCTCGGTGTACTCTTGGTTAATTAGACCATTATAACCATGAAAAAAGCCAAAGCACTGAAATCCAGATCTCAAGGCACTTAACGTGATAGCCCTAATCGCTGAGTTCATACCCGGCGCATCGCCGCCACTTGTCAGTACTGCTATCCTTTTCGTCATGTCGCCACTCTATTATTGCTAGGTTATTGTCTTTGTATACTACCAGAGTGATTTTAAGACAAGTTGATCGACATTAAAGATAGAGATTAATAAGAGGATATAGAAAGGTAAAACGGCATTTAGGTCTACCTAAATGCCGTTTTAATCAACGTTGCGTGACTTTGCTAGCAAGTTCTTCACGTTGTGCGGTCGGTAGGTTATCTACGACGATTTGATAAGAATCATCGATCATTTTCTTTATTTCGTCTTCTGGAATAGTGCCATCTAAGATGACTGTGTTCCAAAGACGCTTATTCATGTGATAACCAGGCACAACAGACGAATACTTGTCTCTAAGCAATAATGCTTCGTCAGGGTCGCATTTTACATTTAACCACCAAACAGGTTCACCATTTTCATCTACTTGCCCCTCTTTCCCCTCAGTTAGAGTTGCAAACATTTTATGCTGAACTTTGTACACATCTACGTCTTGCGCAAAAGGCTTAGTGATAAAGGTTGCAGGCTTGGCCTGCAAATATTCATGTACGCTTTTCTGATCCATAGCCCGTGTCCTTGAAGTAACAGTTAATACTACATGAGAGTAAGTTTAGCAGCTCTTGTGATAATACTGTAATCGTCTATCAGTAAAAACTATCAGAAAGTCTATACTATGGCGTTATAACGCAGACAATTATTGAATAACTGACCGTTTTATATCGGTTTAACTCACAGTTGACGATTAAAATAAGTACAGTGTGTAAAAGCACTAAAATTTCAGTCGTCTACAATATTAGAAAAGCTAACTTTTAATTTCCAGTTAAGGACTAAGTTGGCTTCACAAATTATGCTAAAAATACACTCATAACCTAAGTGGACTAAGCTAGGAAATCAATGCCAGTTGACCGTAAAAAATTTCCCACTTGTCTCTGTTTCCCAAATTAGGAAAAGTTACGGCATAACATCCCTTGTGCAATGCTATACCTCTAAACAGTCCGCTATTAAATTAAATAATACAAAAATATGCAACAATAATTTCTTCATTGATTAAATATTAAACGTTGTGTAGACTCATCGGCCGCATTAGTAAATAGTATCGAAATGTGATGTTTCTTTCCTAATAAAGAATGTTTTAGTTTTCTTATTGAATTAAAAAACCGAGGAGTATCAGTGGCTTTTGGAATAATTTCAGCTTTATGTGCGATGGTAATGTATCTTCAAACTCTATGGACTGGAATGCCAAGAAAACGCTGGTTAAGTTTGGCCGTAGTAACAGGTCCCGCGGCGTTAATTCTGTTTCGAGTGCACTATCGCAGAGCGTGGATGCGTCGCTGCGCAAATTTAGTTAGTTGGAAAGCGTAAAGTGGTTAGGTCAAATTAAGCTAGGCTATTGCACGAGTTGTAGGTTTGGCTTTTCACTTGGGATATGTTGCTTTAAAAATTGTTCAAATTCACTGCTTGAAAGCGGCTTTGAATAGTAATAGCCCTGAACTGTTTGGCAATTTAGCTGTTCTAAAATATTGAGTTGTTCTTCATTTTCAACCCCTTCCGCAACAACGTGAAGATCCAAGTTATGCGCGATAGTGACAATAGAGTCAACCATGTTTCTACCGCGCTCGTTACCCATATCATCGATAAATGCCTTATCGACCTTGAGTGTATTTAGCGGAAATTGCTTGAGATAAGCCAGTGACGAATAGCCAGTACCAAAGTCATCCATGGCTAAGTGTATCCCTCTAGCACTAAGTGAGCGCATTATCGAAATTGCTTCTTTTGGATCGTCCATCACCGTTCCTTCTGTGATTTCTAACTCAAGAAAATAAGAAGGAAGTTGATTTTTTTGCAAGATAATGTCGATACGAGTGGTGAGATCCGGCAAGCTAAACTGTTTTGCTGATAAATTAACCGCAACTCTGCCATTGAACAGTCCTTTATCAATCCAGCGCTTTACATCACGGCATGCTTTGTCTAAAACGACTTCACCAATTTCGATGATCTGTCCGGTTTCTTCTGCGATAGGGATGAATACACCAGGACTTATCACCCCCTTTTTTGGGGTAATGAAACGGACAAGCGCTTCCATGCCAACCAGCTCGCCAGTTTTAATATTCATTTTTGGCTGATAGTAGACAACGAAGTGATCCTCTTTGAGGCCATAGCGCATCAGGTTTTCAATTTGCAGACGCTTAACCGCTTGCTCGTTCATGGAATCATTAAAGAATAAATAATGGTTACCCTTTTGTTTGGCATGATACATAGCGGTATCTGCATTTTTCAGCAGGCTTTCAGGAGACTTACCATCTTCAGGGCACAGTACAATCCCAACAGAAGAGGTGATCACTAACTCGTGATTAGCTATTTTAAAAGGTGTCGCAATTGCTGCTAGAAATTGTTTTGCTGTACGTGTAATCGTGTGAATATCATTGGTGCCTGAAATCACCAGTGCAAATTCGTCACCACCTAGTCGGTAGAAGGTATCTTGTTGGCGAGCAAGTTTATTTAGCCGCATTGCCAGTTTCGCAAGTAGCGTATCACCTAACTGGTGACCTAGCGAATCGTTGATCTTTTTAAAGTTATCTAAGTCAAAGACAAGTAAGGCATGGTGCGTCCCTTGTAATGACAATTTTTGTAAATTGGTAAAGAACAAGTTGCGATTGGGAAGACCTGTCGTACGATCGCGATTAGATAAATTGTGGAGTTGAGACTCTGCTTTTTTACGCTCGGTTAAATCAGAGTACACAACCACATAGTTACTGATCTGACCGTGGTTATTTTTAATTTCATCAATCGTAATTTCGATAGGTAAGAGTACATCTGCCGCATTACGCAGTTTGAGCTCTTCTTGCCAATGCTCTGTTTGTTTAAGCTGAGCCTTTACTTGAGCAACAAACTTATTGTCATAGCCTGGTAAGCTAAAATGTTTATTCAGATAGTGTTCCCGTTGACCACCAAATAATTTAAGGTAGCTTGGATTTAGGTCGACTAGATTATAGTGCTTGTCGTAAATTGCGATTGCGTCAGTCAGTGACTCTACGCATTTTGCAAACAGGTTTAGCCTTTCCTCGGTACTCTTGAAGTGGCTAATGTCGCGAACCGTGCCTGTCATTCTTAGGGGGTTAAGGTTGGCATCTTTCTCGATAATTTTGCCTCGGTCTAACACCCAGTGATACTGGCCTAGTTCATCTTTAATACGATAGCTTGCTTCGAAGAATGGTGTCTTTTCTGCGAAGTGCTGTTTCATCAGCTTTTCAACGATTAATAGGTCTTGTGGATGGATCCTATGCTGGTTGGGGATGACGCTGCCAGGCTTCGCAGAGTTCATGCCGTATTTATCGTTGATCCGAACAATTTCACCTGACTGAATATTCCAGTCCCACAGCGTATCGCCACTGCCTTCAATGGTACTTTTAAATCGTTGTTCTGAGTGCTTAAGTTGAAGAGTGGATTTTTTGAGTTGGTGATTTGACCAAACTAAGTAAGGAATGCTGAGCAGAGCAATCACGCATGGTACGAGCCAAGCTAACTGGGCACCTGTTAATACACTTGCGTCACTGGCGTAAATTACATGCGGAGTCAGTGATAAAAGTAGTGCATTGATTGTTATTGTTTTTATTTTTAGGCTCATATAATGCGTAATTCATAACTGCAATCTCTAATCTAAATCAAGCCATTGTAGTAGTCAAAAGGAAAACGTTGATTAAGGGGAAATTCAGGTTAATTGCGGTTTTTCACAACAGCGAAACAAAGTTTCAGATGAAATTCATTATGCTAAGGAGTGTGGTTGCGTATTTTTTGAACTTTGATTAGGTTTCAAATGAATGGACTAGGTGAGAAAAGTCTTAATAGTCATTCAAAAGTTTGATAAGCACTCCTTGCTTACACTAAAACGCTAATTACACTTTAAAATCAGTCGTGGAGCATTTGGCTCTAACATTTTATCTATATAAGTAAGGATGTCTTCTAATTCCAAGTCGGCCAAAGCTTGGATTAATCTTTGCTGCATATCAAACTGGTGGAAGTCATTGGTAATTGAAATCCACAAACGCTGCGCCCTTAGCCTTAGATTTTTGTCTTGCTCCGATATATGTAGCAACAAGCTTTCTTTCGAACGTTGCCAACTCACTTCATCGAGCTGATGCAATTGTTTGGCAAAGTGCTTAAGAAATTGGTTGTGTCGTGCAAGTAGGTGTCCACTATCAAAGTTGGGAGATTGAATATAAAAAGCGATACCTGCACGTGTATTGAATGGTGCATACCCAGCGCCAACTAAATAACCAAGTTGTTCCTTCGTTCTTAATTGCTCAAAATAATCTTGATTAACGAGATTATTAATCGCCATCATAGTGACTTTTTCTTTAACGGAATCGGTACGTGATTGAAAATATTCAATGAAGGCATAATCACTGCCTTCGCGTTCGATATGTTGTTCCGTTAATTTCGTCAACTCGTTTAAGGGACGTTTCAAATCTTCTAAAATTTCGCTACTTGAAAATAGCCCGTGCACAGATGTTTTTAATTTTTCAGCATGTTTTAGTTGCCAGTTGCCATGCATGAAAGCTTTGACATGAATGGCTGAAAAAAACTGCTTTCGAAATAGTTGAAATTCGTTAAAACTGGCACTTTTAAGTGCGCAGGCTAAGTCTTCAGGACTTGGGTTCCAGGGCATCAAATGGGCACCAAGTCGGCTAAACAGTTCGCTAACAGGCTTATTCTTATTGTGATTCTTCCAATGGCGGATAAGTTGCTTTTTATATTCCGCAAAGCGAGCTGCATGGATTGGTTGATTCAGTAGCGCCTCGACTAGCTCTAAAACCAAGGTGATTTGATTACCAGTAAGCCCTGCGGTGTGAAGTGTTAAGCCACCTTGATGGGAATTAATATGATAACTAAGGCCGGCTAATTCTGCGCTATAAAAACGCTCAGCGACCGCATCCATAAAGAGATCGGCAAACAGGCGAGAGAGTGCCATATGCTTGTGACAAGTGACGGACGGGGCGGAATCTATTTCGAGATAAAAATGCCCTTTGGTGACTCTAAAAGTCAAATCCTGCTTAAACCAAAATTCAAATCCAGGCTGATCAGCTAGACGAATAGGCGTATCCTGTTCACTCTCTACATCATGAAGTGGGTTTTTCGCGCTGAGGTATGGATTAATTAGTGGTAGCGACATTTGTGGCAAAGGCATATGCACATTATAGAGCGACTCAATCCAATCTTTGGCTATTGGCGAGACACTGTATGGCGTGTTGTACCATTTAGCTTTTTTATTTACCTCCACATGGGGGTGGATAAGCACAAGGCGCATATTAGTAGGGCACAAATGCATCAGTAGTTTTTCGTGCTGCTCTTGAGAAAAGCCATCCATGCGATAATCACCATAGAGAAAATCTTCTTCTTCATAGTGGTGCATATTAACGCTGATTGAATTTACCCAGTCTAACATACGGCCGACTTCTTGGTTATCGAACGCGATATCTAATAAAGTGCTTTTGTCTTGATAAAGGCGTGGTAGTGCAGCGGTATTTTGCTTAATTAATGCTATGTACTCGAACAGCATTTCCACTATGTCTTCATAGTATTCAATCCCTTCATCGGTAAGTGCAAAGCTGATATTAAAATCTCTGAAATTACTACCCGTGATCCCACCACCTGCCGATAGGGCATTGATCCAACCTTGTGACTTGAGGATAGAATACAGTGAGCCTTTACCTTCATACCCTAACAAATGCGCTAAAAAGCTCACACTTTTATTGCGGTATAAATCTGTAGGGTTGGGCATAGCAAAACTGACAATAAGTTTTTGCATATGTTTTCTAGGCTTTATTTGCAGTTCTAGCTGCAGGTCTTGCTCTCGGTACATAGGCGCTTGGATCGCTGGTTTTTGCGCTTTGCTGCCAACAATTTTTGTAAAAGGTGAGCAAAAGGTCGCAAGTGTAGCCAGCGGTTGTGGTGCAGCTATCACCAAAGTCATCCATTGGGCCTGATAGTATTGATTGAAAAATGCCCGTAATTCACTGGCAATATTACCATTACGGTCTGCGAGAGTGTCTCGGGTACCAACAGAAAACTTGGCAAAAGGGTGCTGAGGATTGATGGTTTCTTTATGAACTTGATAGATGCGACGGCCATCATCTTTGATTTTCATCTTAAACTCGGCATCGATGGCTTCACGCTCTTTTTCAGTATCGCTCTCGCTCAGCAGTGGAGACACAAAAAATTGGCTAAAGCGTTCTAACGCTTCGTCTAGTTGTTCGGCGTCGCAGTCAAAGTAATAGCTCGAGTGCTCGGTACCAGTCCACGCATTGCTCTGGCCACCATACTGACTAATAAATTGCGAAAAGCCACCTGAGTCAGGGTGCTCTGCAGTACCAAGGAATAGCATATGCTCCAAAAAGTGCGCCATCCCTTGACGCGCTTCGGGGTCGTCAAAGTGGCCGACATTAACTGTTAATGATACGGCGCACTTAGCAGTTGAATCGTCATTGATCAACAAGACTCTAAGACCATTGTCCAGTGTTAGTAATTGGTACTGCCGACTATCATTATTACTCAGTTTCAATATGCTGCTGCCGATAAATTAGTTAAAAGATAACTGAAGGTAATTAGAATTTCATTTCATGTTAATCCTTCATTTGTTTTAATATAGCGAACAAACCAGTGAGATAGCTACCGGTTTAGAAGAAAATAATGCCAAGCTGCATATATGAGTAGTCAGCAAGCATAAGATCCCGGGTGTGAGTGGCGCAGAAGGGAAAGGCCATTAACGACAATAGGTTAAACGTGGATCTCATCATGCATAAGTCCGCATATATGTAGGGTGATATAAACAGAAGGTGCTGAACAGTATGAAGACTATCTTGATAATGCGTCATGGTGAAGCTGAACCCATGCAAGCCGACGATGCAAGCAGAAATTTAACCGAACAAGGGTTACAACAAGCCAAGGATGTAGGTGAATGGTTGAAACAATATTTTGAGATAGATGCTGCGCTTGTGAGTCCCTTCGTCAGAGCACAACAAACCGCGGAGCAAGTGCTCGCACTTCAAACGCCTGAATTTGTTGAAACCTGTTCAGACATAGTACCGAGTGGATCAGCACACACAGCTATCGATTATTTAGAAACACTTATCTCTATGTATCCAGCACACCAAACCTGGATTTTAGTCGCACATATGCCAATAGTTAGTTACTTGGTAGACCGTTTGTGTCCGGATACAATGCCTATCTTTTCAACTGCCGCGGTAGCTATAATTGAATACAATGAACAGACTGGCCGTGCTGAATTCACATCGATGCAGTTACCTTAAGCCTTTTATTTATAAGTGGCATAGAAAGGCTAAAACTTCCCTTTAATCGGTCTAATGTCCTCTTTTTAATTTTGTTTGAACTTTATCATTACACCGGTGTCATATCATTGGCATTGCAATCATGGTTTCCGATATGGCCAATACGTTTGTTTGGGCGCAAATTTGTATTGTTTAGGTAACCGGCACAGTTTCGACCACTGTGTTATGGTTCTGTTATCGGTAAAGATGGTTTTTTGGAACTAATATACTATTAAGTTTAAAGGACAATTGTCCGCTTTTTTGTGTTTTTTGTTGCTAAATGTTGTAAACTGTCAGCTAACGTCGCTGAAAGTTGCAAAAAAATTGATTTTTTAGTTCGGTTTATAAAGCAAAGTAGAAATTACCTGCTATAATTACCGCCGTCTCGTTCAGCCTTACAAAGTTGTATCGCACTCTCGACTGTAAGGTCCGCGTTATTATATTCAAATCGCGAAAAATTGAACGTTCACGCCTAAGTGAAACGGCGCCCAAATTTTAAACCGTTGAACAAAGAGTGCACTAAAAGGTCGAAAACCAACATGAAAGCAATGAAAAGATCTACGTTAGCTACCCTTATTAATGCTACGTTGTTCTCTGCTGTGGCAGGTACTTCATTTTCTGCACTTGCTGAAGAAGAGCAAGCCAAAAAAAATCAACTAGAAGTTATTCAAATTACCGCACGTAAACGTGTTGAAAACGCGCAGGAAGTACCTGTGTCTGTTTCAGCGCTTCAAGGTGATAACTTGAATGCTTACAGCTCAGCGGGTATGGACATTCGCTTTATGAATGCGAAGATCCCAAGTTTATCGGTAGAATCTTCGTTTGGTCGTACCTTCCCACGTTTTTACGTACGTGGATTAGGTAATACAGATTTCGATCTCAATGCTTCTCAACCTGTATCTTTGGTTGTTGATGAAGTGGTTCAAGAAAACCCTATTCTAAAAGGCTTCCCTGTATTCGATATTGCACGTATTGAAGTATTACGTGGTCCTCAGGGCACGCTATTCGGTCGTAACACGCCAGCAGGTCTTGTTAAATTTGACACGGTTAGACCAAGCCAAGAGTTTGATGGCTATGCTGCTGTTTCTTATGGTAGCCGCGGTGCGGTAGACTTTGAAGGCGCTGTAGGCGGCTCAGTAACTGACCGTGTATCAACGCGTATTTCTGCATTGTGGCAGGAACAAGAAGACTATATCGATGTAAAAGCGCCAGGCTTCGAGAAAGAAAATTCTCTAGGTGGTTACAGCGAGCAAGCCGTTCGTGTTCAATTCCTATATGAAGGCGATGATTTTAACGGCCTACTTAACTACCACTATCGTGATTTGGATGGTCGCCCAATTGCATTTCGCGCAAATTTAATTGAAGCTGGCACAAATAACATCAACCCATTGTATGATAACGATGTGGTATACCACGATGCGGCCTCTCGTTCGACGCAACAGGTTGAAACTCAAGGTTTGAGTTTAAAACTTGAATGGGACTTACCTGAGCATACTGTAACGTCAATTACTGCTTGGGAAAGTGCTGAAATCTATTCTCGTGCAGACGTTGACGGTGGTTACGGTGCTGACTTCCTTGGTTTCCAAGGCCCAGGTATCATTCCATTTGCTTCTGAAACAGCAGATGTTATTCCTGAACATAATCAGTACACGCAAGAGCTTCGTTTATCTAGCAACTTCTCAGGCGATTACAACTATCAGGTAGGTATCTTCTTATTTGAAGAAGATCTAATGATTGAAAGCTACAGCTTTGATACATTTGCATTTGATGCTGGCCTTGGTCAGTACGGTGCACAAAATGGTTATGCTTACCAAGATCAAGATACATCAGCATGGGCTGTATTCGGTTCTTTTGATTACACCGTATCTGATGATTTAAAAGTAACTGCTGGTCTGCGTTATTCTGACGATGAGAAAGAGTTTTACGCCAAGCGTACTAAAAATCCAACACCTTGGAATGGCTCTCCAGACGTACTTGATGGTACTGCTAACCCAAGCGATAGCCACGTAAGTTGGGATTTAAGTGCCACTTACAAGCTAACTGATGACGTAAACTTGTTTGGTCGCGTAGCTAACGGCTTCCGTGCTCCAAGTGTACAAGGCCGTATTTTGTTCGGTGATGAAGTGACTGTTGCTAAGTCAGAAACTACTAACTCGATTGAAGCTGGTATTAAGTCAGACGTACTTGATGGACAAGGCCGTGTAAACGCGACGGTATTCTACTATCAGATGGACGACCAACAGCTAACGGCTGTAGGTGGCGGCTCAAACTTCAACCGCTTAGTGAATGCTGATAAAACAACCGGTTATGGTTTCGAACTTGATACCGAATGGGTGTTAACGGATGAGCTAAATGCAACGTTTAACCTAAGCTATAACAAAACTGAGTTGGAAGATAAAAACTTAGCAGTAGCGGTTTGTGCGCAGTGTACAGTGACAGATCCGACCTATATGGTTGAGGGGGCTAACGGTCCAGAAGCTCGAGCAATTTTGGACGGTAACAGCTTACCTCACGCTCCTGAGTGGATCGCAAACGCAACACTTCGCTACACCAAAGAGTTAGAAGGCGGCGAGTTCTTCGTCTATGGTGATATGTCTTACCGTAGTGAAGTAGACTTCTTCTTATACAAATCAGTAGAATTTGAAGGTGAAGCGTTGTTTGAAACAGGTCTTCGTGCTGGTTATATGTGGTCTGAAGGCGATAACGAATATGAAGTGTCAGCCTTTGTTCGTAACCTATTTGACGAGCAAGTGGTTATCGGTGGTGTAGATTTCAATAACAACACCGGTATGCTAAATGAAGCGCGCTTCATTGGTGCTGAATTCAAAGTGAAATTCTTCTAATTCACGCTACAGTGATTATAATAGAGTAACTAAAGCCCGCATTAAGCGGGCTTTTTAATGAAATTTTTATGTTAGGAGTGGATATGTCAGGTTTTTGGAATTATCGAGTGATATATTGTGAAGCAACAAAAGACGAAGCGGCTTTATATCAAATCCATGAAGTGGAATATAACTTAAATGGTAAGGTAACGAATTGGTCTGAAACGGGGGCTGCACCTTTTGGTCGTTCGATGGAAGAGTTGCAAGCGGATGCTGACAGACTAAAGTCAGCTTTCGATAAACCGATTCTAAAAGTAATAAGACAGCCACGAGGCTATACATTAGTTGAAGTTGATAGCGGTGAAGAAGCCACTGCTGAGCCACCAGCAGGGATCAACGGTTAATTAATACAACCAAATTAAGGAGTGTAAATGCGTTTTCAGGCAGTTTTATTTGATTTTGACGGTACATTAGTTGATTCAGAAGCACTCCATTACCAAAGTTGGATGAAGGTGTTAGCCCCGTATCAGGTTACTTATACGGAGCATGATTTTTGTGATGAGTTTTCGGGTGTACCAACGCTTAAAGCGGCGCATATACTTAAAGAAAGACACCAACTTGCGCCTTCTGCCGGCGATTTATGTGATGAAAAAAATGTCGTCTTTGTTGCAACGGCTGCGGAAGTACTCCCTAGATTGATGCATTTTGCAAAGCAAGTCGTTGAATTAACCTCAATGCGTTGTCCAATAGCACTCGTGACAGGAAGTAGCAAAGCAGAAGCGCTCCCTGTTTTACGACACTATCGGCTATTAGAGTTATTCTCTGTCATTGTGTGTAAAGACGATGTCGAACAGCCGAAGCCTCATCCAGAACCTTATCGCAAGGCGCTTGCTGCGCTAAACATTGCACCACACGAAGCCGTGGCTATAGAAGACACCTGCACAGGATTAACTTCAGCCAAGGAAGCTGGGTTAACCGCGGTTGTCGTGCCAAATGCGCACTCTAATAAACAAGATTTAAGTCTTGCCGATCATTCATTTACCGATCTCGAAGCGGTTTTTGACTGGCTTTGCCCTGAAAGGTAATAGCAATTGGTATAAACAGGGGACTGTTAGTCAAAGCTGTTCGATTTTACAAACGTCGATTCTTGTGTAATCTTTAAGTGTGAAATTTGTTAATTTTTAATATCGGCGAACGCAAACAATGCACCAAGTCGCTGGTATTAACTATCCACTGCAAAGGATTATGCTATGCGATATGTACCATTCTTGTTCTGCCTTTTTTTAGGTTTTTCCAATCTTCTTTATGGAAATGAAACCCACACAAAAATCCAGCTTGCTTCGGTATATCAAGGCGACGAAGATATTTCTAATTATCTTGTGAGTGAAAAATTCGATGGTGTTAGGGCCATTTGGGATGGCTCGCAACTGCGTACGCGTGGTGGTCATTTAATTAAGGCACCAGACTGGTTTACGCACGGGCTACCTGATACATGGTTAGACGGCGAGTTGTGGGCTGGGTACAATAACTTTGCTTTTGTGAGCGCGATTGCAAGACGCCATTCGCCTAATAATGAGCACTGGCGTCAAGTGACTTATTATGTATTTGATGCGCCAAATTCTACAGAAATATTCTCTCAGCGCCATGAGCGTTACTTAAGCCTACTAAGCCATATTGAGTTATCACACATTAGACCCGTCAAGCAGCTATCATTTGGCTCAGTTGATGAGTTAAACGACTATTATCATGGTGTCTTAAAGCGAGGCGGTGAAGGTGTTATTTTGCATGCTAAAAATGCCAAACACGAAGATGGAAGAACAACCAACGTATTAAAATACAAGCCGTACCTTGATGACGAAGCTATCGTGATTAAGCATTTACCCGGTAAGGGAAAGTACCAAGGGATGATGGGATCGCTATTGGTGAGAGATGAACAAGGTATGGAGTTTAAAGTTGGGTCGGGGTTTAGCGACGAAGAGCGCGCATCACCACCACCGATTGGTAGTCAAATTACCTATCGATATCAAGGGTATACTAAGTTTGGTAAACCGCGTTTTGCGCGATTTTTAAGAGTAAGGCCAAAATTATAGAATGGCACTATTGCAAAGAAAGTTTGGCGATCTTTAGACGCTAGCGAGCACAACGGCTCGCTATCAAAAGTGCAATGGACTTATTCTGCACGGCCCATGAACTTAGATTCAGCAGTGTTGATCTTAATTTTGTCACCGCTTGAAATATGCTCAGGAACTTGAACAACAAGGCCAGTCGTTAATGTCGCAGGCTTTGTTCTAGCACTAGCAGATGCGCCCTTGATTGAAGGAGAGGTATCTTCAATCACAAGCTCTACGCTTGAAGGTAAGTCGATAGAAACAGGCATGCCCTGAACCACGACGATAGATAAACCTTTAGTTGATTCATCGATAAACAATAATTGCTCAGCAATAGACTCTTTATTTAGATGGTATGGCGTGTAGTCTTCATCATCCATAAACACATATTCATCACCATCTACATATGAAAGCATTGCAGGGCGGCGGTTAAGATCTGCAAGTGTCAGCATTTCTTCCGCTTTAAAAGTCTCATCTACTTTAGAGTTATCTACTACATCGTACATACGCATACGGTATAGGCTACCACCAGCGCGACCTTGTGGTACTGAACGCTCAATGTCACGAACAATCATTACGCGGCCGTTATACTCGATCGCGGCATGTTTTTTTATTTCACTTGCCTTTGGCATAGCTTAATTCCTAATACAAATAAAGTTGGCACAATATAATCATTTTTCGGCTTTTTGGCGAGTTTCAAAACTCATTCTGAGCCTCAAATACCGTATAAAGTCGTCATTTCTGAGTACTTGATCCCAAAGTGCTGGTCAAACCAACGATTGATATAGTCATGCTCGGGCTCAAGCTTGGCACAGCGTAGAATATTTTCGCCTTTATTGCTGCCAAGTGCCTGTCCACAGTAATTTTGCTTCCAAGTTAGCGTAAGATCTTGAGAGAATTTTTTGAGTAGTTCGTCAAAGGTCTTTTCAGTTATCTGTGAAAGATTAAGAAAGTCTGGAGACAGTGGGGTGATATCAAGTTGTTCAAAATCAGCCTGATGCGCACGGGTTTTATTATGCTTACTATCGCTTGCACTGCCTTTGATATAACGATGGGCTAAACTCGCCTCATAATTAACGTTGATATCAAATTTCTCATCGTAGATGGTCACCGGGTAAGTGAACTCTCTTGTGACTTCTACGGTGTGCGTCTTATCTGAGTTATTAGGGTCTGGTCGTTCAACTTCCTGTTGATAATGCTTACGCTGAATATATTGATTGCTAGTGCGGTAATAGTCTGCATCTGCATATAGCTCTAATGAAAGCTGTTGACTGCCATCACTATCAAACCAGAGGCTATTATTAAATGCCGTATTTAGGCTTGAGATAAATGCGCCATATTGTCCTCTGATTGAGTTGCCAAAGCGCAAACCAATATCGACACGATCTCGTATGTTCATCGCAAAATAACGACTTTTATCTTGGTTATCTACACGTAAACGTTTTGGAGTTTGCCACGCTAAACAGTATTTTTCCGTGAAACTTTTTAAATAGAAACGCTGCCCACTGACCTGTCCTGCAAGTTCATCACACTTTTTCTGCGCTTGCGTTCTTAGCGTGTCATAGTGGGTGCTCATGGCGCTTGCTAATTGCGCATTGCTGATCAGATGGCGATAGTTATGTTCAAACAGCTTAAACTTGTCAGGGTAGGGCGTATTTGATAGCGAGCGGGCTTCGTCGAGTAGCCATTGCCTCGCGTAATCTAGTTCTTCTCTTTGGGTATTTGCCATCGCGCCAGTCGGCTTCATTTGCCATTGTGCTTGGTTCTCTACGATTTCTTCTAGCCTAGTTGCAGCAGCGGTGTAGTTATTTGCTAAGCGCAGCATACGCACATCGATAAGTCCTTTATCTATAAGCTTATCTCGCGCCAGTGTTAAACCTTGTTTCGCTTCAAGATCCTCAGGGTCTTCCGCGAGTGCTTGTGAATAATATTCAGCAGCTTGGCGGTACATTCCCGCTTCGTAAAGTCTATTACCTTTATAAACCAGCGATTTACAGCCGCTAATAGCAGCCAATATTGCAATGATGATGGCGGTTTTCTTGATCATAATATCATTCCATTCGCGCAAAAAGTTCCATAAGCACAGTTATTGATTTTAGTATCCATTCGCTTAACGTACAGGCACACCCGTTCCTAAGCTTTTAACAGGCTTATAATACAGGGTTCTGGCGAAATCTACATCACTGAATTGTTAAGATTTTGTTTTGGGAGGTATTGAATCTCGCTGTGTTGGTTTGTTGTCCTCCTGACTGATTTCGACGCCCATCCATGGGCTACGACATACTTTTCTTTGATGCCCAAAGAAAAGGTAGCAAAAGAAAGGGCACTCCCGACATCACACTGACTCCTCAAGCGAATTGCCAATATGAACGTCACCGCTGTGTAAGGGCCATCCTTGGCCCTGTCACCGCTTTTCACGCATCCTTGCGTTGAAATGACTCATTGGCACTTTACTTTCGGGTGTGATGAGGGAGGAGAACTGTGCTGATAGTTTAGTTTTGGTGCTTGTAAGTTAATCAGTTGCTTTAGTAGATAAAACCAGAAAAACGGTCAATACCACGCCCGAAAAGCGTAACTTCTCGGCGGGTAAACCACCTCCCACAAAACGATTTAGACTGTTAATTAGGAGTTCACACTGTTCGTTTTCTTGGTTCGTTCTTTTGCGTCGTTTCAAAAGAATGAACGAGGAGCGCATGGATGCGCTTTGATATAAGCCAAGGAGGGTAAGGCTTATATGTCCTCCTGACAGGTTTCGACGCCCATCCATGGGCTACGACTTACTTTTCTTTGATGCCCAAAGAACAAGTATGCAAAAGAAAGGGCACTCCCAACATCACACTGACTCCTCAAGCAAATTGCCAATATGAACGTCATCGCGGTGTAAGGGACATCCCTGTCCCTGTCACCGCTTTTCACGCATCCATGCGTTGAAATGACTCATTGGCACTTTACTTTCAGCTGCGCTAATTGGAAAATGTTTTTTGCCAGGTCGATAGCAATTAAATTAGACTGTGTCATGTATGGACTCCTTATTTGGTAAAAGTGTTTTGCAATATCTTTATACCGTACTCTCCCGTTAAGGGGGAGGAGTCCATACATCTCCCACAAAACTATTTGTACTGTGAGATCGGAGCCGCAATTTTTTGAGCTTGTAAACTACTCTATCGCTAATAAGAAAGTGGAAATTCCACAGGCGACTTATTCCCCCTCCATCACACCCGAAAAGCATAAGCCGATATGCAATGTGCCGACAGGATGTCGGCCAAGTCTTGTCTGGCACAGGGAGGTGCCTTACAAGGCGGTTGCATTCTATCGGCTTAGGGTTTGAGGATTGAGTGTGATGCTGGGGCGACGTTTTCTTGGTTCGCTCGATCGCGTCGTTTAAAAAGAATGAACGAGAAGCGCATGGATGCGCTTTGATATTAGCCAAGGAGGGTATGCTTGATTAGGACTGATGTGTGAAATCAAGTAGTTAACCTGCTTAATTGCTCAGGCTAGCGGCCTCTGTGCGCGTAAAAAGTATAATTGCTTATTAAGGCAAATTTAGGTGTAATGAAGACATAATAAGCGCTGAGCGATGCAGGGAAAGCTTACAAACACTAGCTAAACTGATTACACTAGCTAGGAAAGTGATAGCCTCCAAAAAGCCTATTTTTTCTAAGTAAGCTATAGCATAAACAACACCAACTCTGTCACACCGAGCAGGTAGCAGCTCAGTCCAACAAGCGATTATGCAACACAAACTGCGTGTCGCATAAATACTAAAATGTTATGTTCTCAGGAGGCATCGTGATTAGCACATTATTACTTGTAGCTGGTGTCCAGTTTGGTGTTACTAAAGCATGCAATGATCCTGACATTGAGTTTCTAGATGAACCTATTAGCATTGCTACATCAATTGAAGGTAAATCTAGTATTTTTGAGCCCAGTACAATACGGTTTAATTCTTCTTTGCCTTCAGCCTGTGCCTTAACAAATACAGAAGGTACCGTAGAATTTGATGTATCAAATGAAGGTAAAGTAATAAACCTTAAAATATTGAGTCTCAACCCAATTAGAATACACTCACGTGCAATATTAAGAGGACTTAAAAAAGCAAAAGTCTTACCTAATGCATTTGGTACTGTCGGTAATAAAGTGCACGTTAAATACATACAGTTTAAAAAGATAATATAATAAATTAATTAAACAATGGACGAAAAATAGCAGGCTTGCGCTCATTATTTGCTTGGTTTAGTCTGCTGTTTTCCGCCGTTTATTAAGGCGTTATGGTTCAATTAGAGACAGGTTTTATAATATTAATGAATGCAGAAAATGCCATAGAGAGTCACTACAGAAAACTCCTTGATATTTTGAATAATGAATTCGAAGATCTTTACGAATCAATAAATAATGACAAGTTAAGAATTTTGTTCTCTACTCTTCACTCTAGCATCACTAGTCTTTTTGACTCGATGAATAATAGGCTTCCAACAGATGAAGACACGGCTCACTTCTGGGCAGATCCGAGTAGGGAACTCATTAGATCTATAGAGACGATTGAAGCTTTAGAGAGATCTTTGAAGAACTCTGAATATGCATTCTATATTGAGGAGTACCATCGAGATAGACTTACTTTTTGTAAGAGCTTTCTAAGTAAGAGTGGTGGGAGTGCAATTCCCCCTTATACTGAAAAGCTAGAGATTTATTACGCTATCCCAATATTTTTACCACAAAGCTCAGTGAAAATTGAGAATAAAAATAATACCACTGATCTAAAGGCTCTAGGTAGTGGATCTTATGCAAATGTCTATAAGTATTTTGACAGTTTCTATAATAAAAACTTTGCTTTAAAGCGGGCAAAGAAAGATCTAAATGCAAAGGAGATTGAAAGGTTTAGGCGAGAGTACGAACAAATGAGTATGCTAAGCTCACCATATGTTCTAGAAGTTTATAAATACAATGAGAAAAACAATGAGTACATTATGGAATTTATGGACAACTCATTGGATAAGTATATTTTAAAAAACAATTCCAATTTATCGTTTCAAGAACGCGTTAAATTAGGGCTGCAAATACTCAGAGCTTTCTCGTACATACATTCTAAAAATATTTTGCATAGGGACATTAGCCCTAAAAATATTCTACTCAAAGAATATGATGATGTGGCTGTAGTGAAAATTGCGGATTTTGGTCTGGTGAAAATAGTTAATAGCGAACTAACTTCTGAAAATACGAATTTTAAGGGCTACTATAATGATCCAAGCCTAGTTACAGAAGGATTTGATAGTTATAGCATCTTACATGAAACATACGCGTTGACTCGTATTTTATATTACGTCTTAACCGGAAAGAGTAAGACTGAAAAGTCACCAGAGAATGTGCGTGCTTTCATTGATAAAGGCCTTAGTAGTGATAAGTCTATTAGGTTTAAAGATGTTGATGAGTTACGCTTAGCTTTTCAAAGTATCGCACCAATATAATTTTGCCGTGAACCATAACAAAGCCCAGTAGTTCGTATCCTTCGACTACCGGACTCGCTTCTGGGGGGCGTTATTTCAAAGAGAATTTAGATGAAATTTCCAGAACTAGAAACATCTCGGTTAATTCTTAATAAACTATCAGGAGATGACAGTCTTGCTTTGTTGGCTATTTTTTCCGACGAAAACGTGGTTAAGTTTTACGATATTGAAGCATATAAAACTGAAGCGCAATCGTTGGCGCTGATAGATTTTTTCAATAGCCGTTTCGCCGAAAATATGGGTATTCGCTGGGCCATCCGACTTAAAGATTCAGGGAAGCTTATAGGTACTTGTGGTTTCAATTCGTGGAATCCAAAAATGAAAAATGCAGGGTTAGGGTACGAGCTATCTTCTTTTCATTGGGGGCTTGGATATGCTTCTGAAGCGATAAGTAAAATCATTGAGCTGGCCTTTTCAGTAGACACACCTTTTCACGAACTATATAGAATTCAGGGTGATACCATGATTGGGAATATTGCTTCTGAATCAACTTTGAAAAAGCTAGGCTTTAAAGAAGAGGGAATTCGGCGCGCCAGTGGTTACTGGAAAGGTGAGTTTCATGATCTGAAGTGCTTTGGTTTAATCAAGCCCGAATTCATAGAAATATAACAAGTACGTTATCAGATGATTTTGCATGTTCACTCTTAAGACGTCCCCTAATAACTTCTAAAACGAGCTAAGACTTCTAATACCAGCGAAAGCGTTTAGCACTTCTAGCAAGGTGCCAACACCATTCTTTTCTGACATACAGACAATCGGGTTTGATTAAATCTGATTAATCAAACCCGATAGATAAAGCTAACTCTTATAAAACCAAGAATTAAACCAAGGTAAGGTTATGGCTCTAGTTTGTCTTGGGTGTTGGTATCAAAGTCGCTGGCGTCGTGTCTTTCATGAAGCTGCTCATGAGGTTCTCCCCATGTTTTATTTACCATTTTTCCGCGTTTGACTGCTTCTCTTGAGGCGATGAGTCCAGCCCAGCGGATCACGTGTTCATAGCCATTAACGTCTAAAAACTCTGCCGCATCATACAGGTGTCCTTGGGCTAGTACGCCATACCACGGCCAGATTGCCATATCCGCGATAGTGTATTCATCGCCACAAATATATTCTCTTGTGGCTAGGTGTTGATTCAGTAAATCCAGTTGGCGCTTCACTTCCATCGTGTAGCGGTTGATTGGATATTCGTAGTGCTCTGGTGCGTAGGCATAGAAGTGACCAAATCCACCACCAAGTAGTGGCGCAGCCCCCATTTGCCAAAATAACCAGTTGAGGCACTCGGTGCGTTTTGTGGGATCTTGAGGAATGAACTTTTGGAACTTTTCAGCTAAATAAAGCAAAATTGAGCCAGATTCAAAGATTTTGGTTGGTTCCTTGGTGCTGGTATCTAATAACGCGGGGATCTTAGAGTTTGGATTAAGTGCAACAAACCCTGAGCTAAATTGCTCACCTTCCATGATATTAATTAAAAAGGCATCGTATTCTGCTTCTTTTACCCCGGCAGCTAAAAGCTCTTCTAGCAAGATAGTCACTTTCACGCCATTTGGGGTCGCGAGGGAGTAGAGTTGTAACGGGTGTTTGCCTTGCGGTAGGGACTTTTCGAATCTTGCGCCTGCAGTAGGGCGGTTGATATTCGCGAATTTACTACCATCGCCACTTTGCCATGGCCACTGCCAAACTTTAGGTGGGGTATAACCCGATGTACTCATTTCATGAACTCCTTCTGTGACTGTCCAACTCCATTATAGAGTGTAGAAGTGAAATGGAAATGAACAAATCTCTATGGTCATAGGCTTACCCGCTTTATCCAGATCTTAAGAGAGGGAGCCGAACAAGCTATCAACAAAAGATGAGGGGGGGAGTAGTAGAATAAAAAAATGCCGATCAAAAGACCGGCATTCTTGAATTGGTTGGTTGGGAGTTAAAACACAACAGTTTGTGTTGCTGAACAGGCCGCAGTGCTACCTTGTTCGCACACTTGGTAGCCGTATGTACCGCCGCCTTTAACACTGATGCTGTCTGTATGACTATTATCATTGCTAGTTGTGACAATTTTACTACCGTTGCGATAAATATCGACTTGTGACGTGCTTGCACCATTCCAGCTTAAGTCAACATAACTGTTACCTTTTTGCTTATAACCCGAAGCTGAAAGCTCAACGCTTGTTGTGTTATCACCGTCACCTGAACCTGTACCACCGCCAGCACAACCATTAGCGGTTAAGTAAGCGCTCGCATCTGCTGCTTTAACGATACCGTAACCAAAGTACACGTCTTTACCTGCAGCGCCAGCATCTGCTGCGGTTGCTTTTAATGCACTACGGATTTCTTCACCAGTACACTCTGGGTGGTTAGACCATACCAGTGCTGCAAGACCTGCAACAGCAGGAGTTGCCATTGACGTGCCGCTCATTAAGCCATAATCACTCGTACCAATGCTGATGTTCGCGTTTGTAGCGGCCATCAACGCTGTGCGATCTTCAAATGCAGCGCCAACCGCTGGGATTGATGTGCTGTTAGTATCACCTAAAGTGCCGTATAGCATGCCTGCTTCATTGTTTACGATAATCGCGCCGATACCACCAGATGCTTCACAGTTTGCTACTTTATCGTGGAATGAAATATTACCACGGTCAATTAGGCACACTTTACCGTTTGCAGCGCCATCGGTTGCTTCAGCTGTGCCCATAAAGTAAAGCGAGCCTGAAGCGTTACCACTATTTTCCATTGCTGAACTTGCAAACGCCGTACCATCAGCGGTCATGCTTGAAGAGGTCGCCATGTCTGCTGGGTAAGTTGAAAGCGTATCAACACCGCCTGCAGTTACCTCTACACAAATATGTTCGTCGTTAGTCGCGCGCTTTCCACGACCAGAAGTACAGCTTGGGTACTGAGAAAAGTCTGCAATTTGATTATCTGCATCGTTTGCACCGATCATCATTACTGATGGGTAGCCTGCAGGATATGAACGAACATTGTTGCCATCGTTACCAGCTGCCGCAACAACTAAGCCACCAGCATTACGGAAGTTTTCAAATGCGTTTGATTCTGTATTGTTTGAGCCACCACCACCCAAACTCATATTGATGATGTTTGCACCTGCTTGTGAGCATAGGTTTGCCGCGTGAGCAAGGTCAGAAGAGTAGCCCCAGCCTTCTGCGTTAAATACTTTAATAATGTGCATTGGCACGCCAGGTGCCATGCCGATAACACCAATATTATTGTCAGCAGCACCGATAGTACCGGCTACGTGTGTGCCGTGTGGGCCACCATTTTCATACCAATTACCTGTGCCGCTGTCATTATCACCAGTGATATTACCCCAAATGAAATCAGGGTTTGATTGGTCAAGACCTGAGTCAATCACACATACTTTCATGCCTGCATTGGCATCGAAAGTAAGTTGATCAGCTTGTGATTGGTAAACTGCATAAGGCGTAACCTGTTGCTGCATTGGGTTACCTGCGTCGTCGTTATAAATCCCCAGTGGGTAACGCTTTTGGTCTGCTTCAACGAGTTTGATGTGTGGGTTGTTTAATAAGCCCTTTACTTGACTAAGATCTTTGCCTGTAAAAGTTGCAGCGAAGAAGCCATCGCCATCAACGTGCAGCTCAGCGCCAAGCTTTTTAGCAAGTGCTTTTACGACGCCTTTTTTCGAATTGTCGACCTGAATGATGTATCGATCGTCAGATGCCTGTGCTTGTGACATAGCGCAAGCGCCAGCGATGAGTAGTGCCCCAGTTAACTTGTTTAATTTCATTGTTATTTTCTCAGTTACATTGCGTGAATATTGTTGTTAATAAAAACTAACAACTTCTTAACGGTGGTTAGCATATAACCAATAACAAGAACTCGTAAAGAGTAAATTATACAGTTTTGTGGAATTAATAAGAATATTTAATTACTTTGATATAATGTATGGTTATGACAGGACGTCTAACCATACATCATAGTTATTAATAAAGGAACTGTACTGATAATTGCTATTATATAAATTCTAATTAAGCTGCACTGTGAAGCTGGTGACGGTGCTTCGTAGCCAGCAATAGCAAGAAAGGTAGTGCGAGTAATAAGTGCAACGCGAGTTGCATCGGGGCATCCAATGCTAATGGTTGTGTCATGGTTGCAAGTATCCCTGCGCCACTCATCTGTAGTACCCCAATCAGCGCTGAAGCCGTCCCAGCTTGTTTAGCAAACCCAGATAACGCTTTACCAGCCGCGGCTCCAATCGTAAATGCAAAGCCGACTGATGCCATATACATAGGCAGTACAAAGTGCGCTATTTCAGTTTGTGGCAAAGCTAGTAACAACAGGCCGCTAAAGCTAAAAACGGCGAGGCCAAAGGTGAGTGACTTCTGGCTATTGCGCTTGATGAAGTGGGGGGCAATAAAACTTGCGACAATACTCAGCACCGCATTGCCAGTAAACCAAAATGTGAAGTCGGAAACACTGCCGCTCATTTTTGCCATGATCCACCCCGGAGCCGAAATCACAAATACCAGCATTGCAGCCATACCAAGCATAGCTAAGGCGGCATTGTATATGAAAGTCGAGCTACTGAGCATCGGCTTAAAACGTCTCAAATCTAGGATATGACCACTGTAATGCGTATCTTCGGGGCGAGTCTCTTTATAGATAAGAGAAACTAAGATGAGGCCAACAACGGCAAAGCCAAACAAAAAGCTAAAATTACTCTGCCAGCCAAACTCGACGGTTAACCACGCACCTAAAATAGGCGCTAATGCTGGGATAAAACATACAATACCATTGAGGTAAGTGATCATTTGGCCACTGCCTTTGTGTCCAAAGCTATCACGAACAATAGCAAAAGCGCTGACGAAAGTGGCGCAAGCGCCCAGACCTTGTAGCACTCGAGCTACCATCATGAGCGGCCAAGTGGAGACTGTGCTTGCCATTACGGCGCCAAGTGCAAACAAAACGATTCCAACCAGTGCAACTGGTTTACGGCCATATTTATCCGCAAGTGGACCTGCTATCAATTGTCCAAGACCCACAGCTAACATATAAATACTCACCGTTTGCTGAATTTGGCTTTCTGATACTTGAAGGCTGGACTGCATGTCCACAAACGCAGGTAGATAGAGATCGATACCTAAAGGGCAAAAGATAACAAGTAAAGCGAGAATAAAAATCAGTGCTTTTGAATTTGATTGGGTCATGGCGTCTCCTTTTGGCCGTTATTGTATTGTGGAGAATGAGAAAAGACAGGACAAAGCGCCGATTTAGCAAATTTTTAAGATATTTTATTCGCTGATACTTGTAGACGGTTGATTAACTGGTCAGATGTGTTAATTTTAAGCAAAATCATTTTAGAAAAATCTTATGTCTGCACCACTTTTAAAAATTTATAAAAGGATGAGTTGGTTGCCATTTGGTAAATGGATGTTCAGTAAGGCAGTATGTCGTAAGGCACCTTACTTTGGCACCATTAAGCCTAAAATCACACAATTGAAGCCCGGCGTTTGTAGGGCCGCAATTCGTAACCGTAAAGCCATTCATAACCACATAGGTACGGTTCACGCTATTGCTCAGTGTAATCTTGCGGAGTTGTGTGCTGGAGTCATGACAGACGCGACCATCGACCATAAGACCCATCGCTGGATCCCAAAGGGGATGTCAGTGCAATACTTAGCTAAAGCCGAGACCGATCTGCATGCCGTGGCGCAAATAGAATACCCGCGAGCATGGCAAGATAAAGAAGAGTTAGTTGTACCAGTGGAGGTCTTTAACACTGCGGGAGAGAAAGTGTTTCACGCCGACATTAACATGTATATCAGCGCAAAAAGATCTTAATTGTTTATGATTTGATCGTCAGCAGAGTCAATTGCCGTGACGTTATTGGCTCGCTCGTTACGGTGCGTCAGTTTACCATCGACATGCGCACCAGCTTCAATCGTTAAGGTTTCGTGTTCGATATTGCCAAATACTTGAGCACTAGGAAGCAGTGTAACTTGTTTGGCCTGAATATCACCTTCTACCTTACCTAATATCGTCAGTTCATTGGCTTGGATATTACCTTGCACTAAACCTTTATTGCCGATGATTAGTTTTTCGATGTCGAGGTTACCGTTGACGGTACCATCTAATTGAAGTTCACCTTCGCAGACAATATCGCCCGTGACTTTAGTGCTTTGAGCAATAATGGCCGGGACGTCGTTTCGTTGGTTTTTAAAAGAGTTAAACACGAATTCCTCGCTACCGCAGCGCAATTGCAATTATATGTTACTTATTGAATGCGCGAGCGATTTTAATTGGGTTTAGGTGTTTTTTACCTTGAATCACTTCATAGTGCAAGTGTGTCGCCGTACTTCTTCCTGTGCTACCCATTAATGCAATTACATCACCTTTATTGATTTGTTGACCCGCTTTCACTTTGATGGTGTGAAGATGACCATAACGTGTGGTGATATCATTGGCGTGCTCAATTTCGATAAAGTTGCCATAGCCGCCATTTTTCCCCGCTCGTTTAACGGTGCCAGAAGCGGGGGCTACGATCTGTGTCTTGTGCCAACCTGCGAGATCGATACCTTTATGATAGGCACGACGGCCAGTGATTGGGTCTTTACGAAAACCAAAAGCACTGGAGACATAATATTTCTCCTGAGCGACAGGCAGTGTATCTGGCAGTTGGCCAATCATCGTCGCTAACTGCGCATAAACAGCGTATTGGTCAATGGCATTAATAAAGCTGGCTTCTACTAATTCTAAGTCGGCTTGGAAGTAGGGACCACCTTGTGCTTCTGAGAAGTCAGATGATAGTTGTAATCCCGCACTGTTGATGGATTCTTGCATCGCTGAAATTTCAGCGCTGAACGATTGCCCAAGTTGTTCGCTGAGCTGTCGTTGTTGGATGAGTAGGTAACTGGCTTGGGGAGCAAATTCGGTTGTGGTACTTGGTTGTGATCTGTTAAGGTCTGTCGGTGTTTCTTCTAGCTCGCCTTCCACTACGTTGTCGTCAGTTGTTTGAGTCGAGTCAATCAATGACTCAAGCACACTGTGCTGCTGTGACAGTTGGTCAAGCATGCCTTTTTGCTGCGCTAATTGTGCTTGAAGCTGTGATTTTTCTTTTTGCCACTTAGCTTGTAGCTGCGCTAAGTTTTGTTGCTCTTTAGTGAGCTGGTCACCGTTTTCTTGTAATTTGAGTGAGGCATTGGCTATCCAAATGGCGACAGCAAGCAGAATCAAAATCGAGCAAGCTTGAACCCAAGATGGCAGTTTCAGCATCTTGACAGTTGCGTCTTGACGAACAATTAATTGAGTCGGCTTAAACAGCTTTAGATATAGGCGCTTGAGTACTTGCAACATTCAACCTCAAATTTAAATCAGCGCTACACTCTAACAATTTTTAGTCAAATTTCCAGTTTTTAGAACTAAAAAAAGGCATGAAATCATCATGCCTTTGATTTAAAAGTAAATAAAATTGCGATTAACTCACGAATAATTGCGATTATTTTGCTGGAAGTACAGTGCCTTCAACACAGCCAAAGCCGATACGGTTGTAGCCTTGGGCTTCACACCAACCGCGCATAATTACTTTATCGCCATCTTCTAGGAACTTACGCTCTTCGCCGTTTGCAAGCGTGATGGTTTCTTTACCGCCGCGTGATAGTTCGAGTAATGAACCCGCTTCTACATGCTCAGGACCTGACTGCGTGCCTGAGCCTAGCATATCACCCGGTAGGAAGTTACAGCCGTTCACTGTGTGGTGCGTAACCATTTGCGCAACTGTCCAATAGCTGTGCTTGAAGCTGGATTCAGACAGTTTGCTTGGTTTAGCGCCTTCGCTACGCATTTTTTCAGTCTCTAGTAAGACATCCATGCGAATATCAATAGCACCAGACTCGCGGTTTTGCGTTGATTCTAAGTATTCCAGCGGTTGTGGATCGTTTTCATCACGGTGCCATTGAGTACGGTATGGTGCAAGTGCTTCGGTGGTTACAACCCAAGGAGACACCGTTGAAGCAAAGTTTTTCGCAAGGAATGGACCTAATGGTTGATATTCCCAAGCTTGCAAGTCACGTGCAGACCAGTCATTGAATAAACAGAAACCAAAAACGTGATCTTCAGCGTCTTTAATTGCGATAGAGTCGCCAAGTTCATTACCTTTACCTAAGTAAATACCTAGCTCTAATTCGTAGTCTAGTCGCTTACAAGGACCGAATGACGGCGTATCTGCATCAGGTGCTTTGGTTTGGCCTTTAGGGCGAGGGAAAGTTTGACCTGAAACACCAATAGACGATGCACGACCATGATAACCGATTGGTACCCATTTGTAGTTTGGTAGCAGCGGGTTATCAGGACGGAACAGGCTACCTACCGCTGTTGCGTGGTAGATTGAGGTATAAAAGTCAGTGTAATCGCCAATGTGACAAGGTAAAGCGTATTCTACGTCATCCTGTGCAACCAATGCGCCTTCAAGGCTTGATTGCAGTTCAGAACCTTCACGTAATGCACGAGACAGGGCAAGTCTAAGAGCCGACCAGTACTGTTGGCCCATACCCATAAATTCATTTAATGCTGGGGCATTTGCAGCTTCGGCTGCTTCTGCGGCGTCGCCTGAAAATAGGTTAGCGTCAACAACTGCGCCAAGGTCTAGTACTTGATCACCAATCGCAACTCCGCCACGAAACTCTTCATTACTGTTCTTACGACGAAATACTGCAAAAGGTAAGTTTTGAATAGGGAAATCAGTTCCAGTCGCATTCGCACTAGCTACCCAACTTGTTAATTGGATGTCGTGTGTTTCATTAATTTGAGACATTGCCTTTCCTTTAATTTTGGCTTTCAACTTGAGTTATGGTCAAAAGTGAAAAACTCAAGTCGTAATAGCAATTTGATAAACCACAAAAAGCAGCTATCGCTAGCTGCTTCTTTATTAATTTGATGTGTGTGTTTAGATTACACCACGGCGCTCTTGGTCGCGTTCAATTGACTCGAATAGCGCTTGGAAGTTACCTTCACCAAAGCCGCCATCGTCAACACGTTGGATCATTTCGATGAAGATTGGGCCAAACAGGTTTTTAGTGAAGATCTGTAGTAGGTAGCAGTCTTCGCTTTGGCTATCTACTAGGATTTGGTGCTGTTTGATCTTTTCTTTATCTTCTTTAACCCAAGGCACACGGTCAAAGATAGTGTCGTAGTAGTGATCTACGATATCTAAGGTGGCAATGGTGCTCTTGTCTAGTTTATCTAGTGAACTAACCAAGTCGTCAGTCAAAAATGCTAAATGTTGTACACCTGGACCATTGTACTCATCTAAGTACTCATCGATCTGGTTGTTGTTGTCGTCTTTACCTTCATTGATTGGAATAGAGAAGGTGCCACATGGTGACTTAAGTGCATAAGAAAGCAGCGCCGTTTTTTGACCTTTGATGTCAAAGTAACGAACTTCAGTAAAACCAAATACGTCTTTATAGAAGTTAGCCCAAGTTTCCATCGTCCCTTTGTAAACATTGTTCGTTAGGTGGTCGATGCGCTTAAAGCCTTTGTCTTCAACAATTTTTTGCTCTTCTAGGTCAACGAAATCTTGCTCGAAGATTGACCCTTTATCGCCAAAGTTTTCGATGAAATAGATAAGGCTATCGCCAATACCGTAAATCGCTGGGTATGGTAAGTCTTTGTGTGTTGAGTCAGTCGCAGGTTTTGCACCACGCTCAACCGCAGTATCAAACGCCTTTTGCGCATTTTCTACACGCCAGCCCATAGAACAAATTGCCGGGCCGTGGCTTTTCGCAAACTGTGCTGAGAAGCCTTCACGCTCGTTATTCAACAAAAAGTGAATATCGTGCTGGTTGTAGTAAACGATATCTTTGTCTTTAAATTTCTTTAGTTTTGAGAATCCAAAGTCAGTGAATACCTTATCCATGTAATCAGCGTCTGGTGTTGCATATTCTGTAAACTCGATGCCGACTAGGCCTAGTGGATTATTTACTTCACTCATTGTTTTACTCCCGTATTAAGCACTGGGTGACTTGTTAGTATTTATGACTGGATGATTAATCAAATTACTGCAAAGGGGAAGTTAGAGGCCGTAAATAGCAGTAGGAGACTTTGTAAATTTAGTTGCACAATTGCCATGTAAAAGACACAAAATTGACACAGGCGTGACGATAATTATTTTTGCTTAAATTTTGACTAAAAATAGCAAGGCGCTTTGTGGGGTATTTTGTAAGTTCATTTGTGTATTACTATGATTTTATTTGTTTTTTATTTTTTTAGTTGATGGACTATATGAGAGGGGGGATTTTTATCACACGACTACATTGAGAGGGAAAATGGCGCTAAGTGTATTTAAATCTTTACGTGTAGCTATTGTGGGAGAGGTAAACCACGCTAAATTAGCGTGGTTTACAGCAAATATTATTGCTTCTCAGCGGATACTTCTAGCTCTTCCGCAAGGTAATGTTCTTGCGTATGAGGTTCGTGCTTGCCCTCAGCGCCGTGCATCCAATCTACAAGCTTGTTGCTTAATAGATACATTAACACAGCAGATAGCAAGGCAACGCCGCCTAAACCAATGAAGATGCTCATCGCGTTTTCCATTGCTTCTTGGCCTTCACCGATGAAAGAGCCAACAAGACCAGCAAGCTTGTTTGCAACAGCCGTACATAGGAACCAAATACCCATTAGCAGTGATGCTAAGCGTAGCGGCGCCAGTTTACTTACCATAGAAAGACCGATCGGTGATAAACATAGTTCACCAAGGGTGTGGAACATGTAGAACAATACCAACCAAATCATGCTGATCTGAAGTGTGCCACCCGCTTCACCACCTTCTGTTGCAAGCGCAAGCATCATAGTTAAGAAACCAAGTGCTAAGAACACTAGACCAATTGCAAACTTCACTGGAGAATTCGGCTCTTTGTTATCTAGCTTTAACCAGATCATCGCTACCAATGGCGCAAATACAATGATGAAGATAGAGTTAAGCGACTGGAACCAAGAAGCCGGGATCTCAAAGCCCATAAACATACGGTTGGTATAGTCGTTTGCGAATAGGTTCATCAGACCACCAGCCTGCTCGAAACCCATCCAGAAGATAATTGAGAAAACACTCATGGTGAAAATAACACGGATACGATCTTTTTCTTTCTTCGTAAGCGGTTCTTTAGTCTGTGAGTCAGACATCTGTTGAGAAAGTTTAGCAGAAGGTACTTTACCGATATCGCCAAGGTATTTCTGGCTTAAGATAAGCTGCATAACCACAGAAATGATCATACCAATACCTGCTGCGATAAAGCCTGCCTGCCAGTTCACGACCGCAGCTACATAACCCGCAACAAGTGGACCTAATGCACCACCTAAGTTGATACCCATATAGAAGATAGTGAATGCACCGTCACGGCGCTTGTCACCTTCTTGGTATAAATCGCCAACCATCGTTGAGATATTAGGCTTGAATAAGCCATTACCTAAACAAAGTAAAGCCAAGCCCAGGTAGAAGACGTTTACTTCTTGTCCTGCCACAACGCTGTGAGGAATACCCATAATAAAATGGCCAGCAGCCATTAAAATACCACCAATAATGATGGCTTTGCGCTGACCTAATACGTTATCAGCAAGCCAACCACCAAATAGTGGGGTGAGATAAACGGCCATCGTAAACGTGCCGTAAAGACTTAGTGCGTCGGCATTACTCCAACCGAAGCCACCATTTTGTACTTGTGCTACAAGATAAAGAACTAAGATGGCACGCATACCGTAGTAGCCAAAGCGCTCCCACATTTCGGTACCAAATAATAAGAAGAGGCCTTTAGGGTGACCCAGAAATTCTCCGGCCTTCGGAACTGAATTCATATGTACTTCCTAATCTAATCAATGTGTTGTATCTGGCCATTTTTATAAAGGATGCGTTATTGCATCTAATGTTTTTCAATCAACACTGAATAATGAGCCATGTACTTAGCATGCAACGTTTGAAACGACGTGCGGTAAATAGAACACTTTTCAATGCAGATTGGCATTGCCCATCGAGTCACCAAGTAAAAATCTTAATCAGATATTTGCTTGTATGAACTCAGGCATGCCTGTACTTTTTTTGAACGGGTGACCAGTACCTATTTCAACTAGCGTTTGTTGTATGTAACGACTAACTAATTTAAAAAAGTGCGTCAGTATACTCAGTGAGAATTAATAGGGGAAGTGTTTGGAGTCAGAAAGCGAATAAAATGCGGTCAGTGATTCAGGGAAGGATCATTCATTTAGATGGCGGTGATATCTAAATGAATGGCGTGAGCATTAATATCGCGATATTTCCCATTCATTACAGGTGTAGGAGCAGGTCGACCCTGCAATCCGTTTGCTGAGAAAACGCCTGCCCCTTGTGGTGCTAAGAGTTGCGAGGGGCTGTGCCCCCACATCATTAGGCTTCTTGACTCAAATATTGTTGAATAAACTCGGTTGCGGCTAAAAAGTCCTGTTCCAATTTATCACGCATTTGGATCAGCTGATCGGTGCTAAGCGTGCCTTCCTTACATAAAGTTTCAAATTCGACGGCTGTTTCTGCAACTTTTTCGGCACCTATTGTTTTAGAGATGGATTTAAGCTGATGACAAGCTTCAATGATCTCTTCTTGGCTCATCGTGATCACTGCGCCGTTTACGTCTCGTGTTAATTGGCTACTTTGTTCTAAGTACATTCTAAAAAAGCGATTTCGTTTCGCTTCATCATGATTTACATACTTGTTGAGCATGTCCATATTGATAGCTGGAGCAGGTTCGCTGGCCTCAGCTTCAATAGCTTCAGACTCTGCAACCATAACTTCACCAACTTCAGGCTCTAGCTCTGTTTCTTGTTCTGATCCCAACTGCACTTGGCTAGCGGCTGCTGGTACAGCAGCTGGTGGCTCAGCACTTGGTCTCGGTTGCTGTGCTTTTGGCAAGCTTTCTATACACTTATTAAGTGTTGCCTCTAATACATTTAACTCTACTGGTTTGGTGATATAGTCATTCATGCCACCAGCCTCACAACGTTCTCTTTCACCTTTGAGCGCATTGGCTGTCACGGCAATGATGTATGGTTGCTCGATGGTATCTGTTGCGGTTTCTACATAGTCTCTAATATGTTTGACCATGTCGTAGCCCGACATCTTCGGCATATGTAAATCGGTCAGTACGATTGGAAAGTGCTCTTTTTTCCAAAGCTCTAGGCCTTCCTCACCGTTTTCTGCAACCTCGACACCATAGCCTAACAGGTGTAATTGGTCGGTCAGTACTTGCTGATTTAATACGTTATCTTCAACTAACAACACCAGTTTGTTGGTTGCTCTTGCTTCATCAACGCTTAAAAAGTCGTTGATAGTGCGTGACGGTTTAATTTCCTTTGGTTTATGCAAACCAGCAGCAACCAAGATAGCCGTCATAAAGCTAGACTTACATAACGGTGATGCGTTGAGGTAGAAAATATTTTTGTGATTAAGGGCGGCTTCGTCCATTTTACTTAGGACAACAACCTGTTGTTCGTTTTTCTCAAGCGAATAAACTACGGTTCTTAGCTCTTCATTGACCTTGTCCATACCGTCTAAACCGTCTAGCACCCAGATCAACTTGTCTTCATGTTGGTTCTCGGTTATTTCGCTTTCATCGATAGCAACCACGCTCGCACCCATGAATGAAAGATAGCGATTTAAAATAGTGCGTCTCTCATTATTTGGGGTGAGTAGGGCAACAGTGCGGCCGTTTAACATTTGCTTATTTGCGTAACTGACTTTGCCATCTACACTAAATGGTAATTCCACAACAAACTCGCTTCCCATGCCAATATCCGAATTAACATGGATACTACCTAGCATGAGTTCGATTAAGCTTTTACAAATAGAAAGGCCAAGTCCAGTACCGCCAAATTCTCGGGTGATAGAGCCCTCAGCTTGAATAAACGGATTAAAAATTTCTCTCAACTGAGCTTTTGTCATGCCTTTACCATTGTCAGTGACGGTAAAGCGTAAGGTGTAATGCTCCGAGGTGTTTTGCGCAACTTCAACGGAGATTTTTACATAGCCTTGGATTGAATCATCTGTAGTCGTGAATTTAATGGCATTACTGCACAGGTTATAAAGTACTTGCCTAACGCGAACGGTATCACCAACTAAATTCGTGGGAATGTCGGGAGCAATAAACAGCTGTAAGTCTAACTTACGTTTTTTCGCTACTGATGAAAGCACACGTGCGACTTCCTCTGTGGTTTCAGCCACCGAGAAAGCACTATTGTCTATGCGTAATTTACCCGCCTCAATTTTAGAAAAGTCGAGAATATCATCGAGAATACCAAGTAAAGAGAAAGCCGAGTCGCGAATAATCGTGGTGAGGCGATGTTGAGCACCGTCAAGATCGGTTTGACGCAGTAAATCAATGGTCCCAATGACGCCGTTCATTGGCGTGCGGATCTCATGGCTCATGGTGGCTAAGAAAGTGGTTTTAGCATCACTGGCACGCTCCGCATTTAAAATCGCTTTTTCTAGCGCCAGCGTGCGGGCTTGAACTTCAGTTTCGAGACTTTCTTGAAGCTGTTTTAACTCATTTTGCGTTGCTTGATCGGACTCTATGGATGATTGTACTTGCTTTAACAGCGCATTTATCGCCTCAGCAATCTCAGCCAGACCGCCACTATAATAAGTACCAACTGTCGACTTGTAGTTTTTATCCATCGTTAGATGATTGATTTCTGAGATAAGCTCTTCAGTATCATTACTTGATGCGCCAGAAAGCCGACGAGCCGCAATTACAACAATCATCAAGGCGCAAATAATAGCGGCAGCGAGCAGTATATAGGCAATGAATGGATCGCCTGATGATGTAGTAGCAACGGGGGGGGTATAAGTCAAAATGAGTTCACCAACGTTTTGCTCATCTAGTCGCAGTGGCATGTGGTAAACCTGCATTGTGTCTTTGTTATAGGACTCTTCGCGATTCAGTGCAATGATTTGCTCTCCTGCACTTTGTTGAAATACCAGATTTGGTTGCCCCATCCCCGTATTGACGTACAAATAGGCGCCCAAATGCTCGTTAGATGCTAATAATGCGGATACGATCTGTTTGGCACTGTCAAAACCGTGTTGTGTGACCACCTTGGCAAGGGGAGTTGCAACTGTTGTTGCTTGTTGTTGTAGGTTCACGGTTGGTGCGGTAGGGACGTCAGCTTGCTTTGGTAGTAGATAAGCACCTGCGGCGCTACATAGTCCAACAATCAGTATTGCGATAAATAAAAAAAGTATCCGTCCATTTGCATTGGTATTCGCGCTATTTGGCATGCTTAATCCTGAAAGAATTATTTATACTTATTAGTTGTAGCAATCCTATCACCTTCGGCAAGTTTTTACCTCTCGTTTTTCAATCAATAGTGGCAATACACTGAGAACACTTGATTGTTTTAAATCTTAAAATAATCAGGTTGTTATCTCGATAATTTTAACCACGCCTGCGATGTGTAAAGCATTAAACTTTAATAAAAATTAAATTTTACGTAACGTTTTTATAAAGTAGTATTCGTTCAACCTAATACTTATAAGGATATCTCATGTTTCTACGTCAAAATCGGCTGGCGTTTGGTTGGCTTATCACACTGCTGGGCTGCGCCTTACTAACTGGCTGTAATAACAGTGACAATTCTATTGTTATTGAAAAGAGTGCTAACGAAGACATAGCCGTCACTCCGCCGCGCTATGGCAAGGTGGGAGACGGGCTACTCAACGAACAACTGGAAGCAATCCGAGCTGAGTTTGCTATGCCCGCACTTGGCGGATTTATCGTTTATGGGGATGAGTTGATTGAGCTTGATGTAGCTGGTGTGCGAGTGAGCACAGGGCAAGCTCTGGTCACCAAACTTGATAAGTGGTCGATTGGTTCGTTCAGTAAATCCATGACAGCAACCGTAGCTGCTCGCTTGGTTGAGCAGGGGTTAATTCGATTTGACAGTCGGGTGAGTGATGTTTTTCCTGAGTTAATCGGAAAAATTAACCCTGAATTTGAGTCTGTTACATTAACGGCACTGCTTTCGATGACTTCAGGCTTAAAGCGTGATCTTGACTCCATGTATTCTGGTAAGTGGCATTTAGATCAACGTGGCATGGTCGAGCAAAGATATGTCTGGACTCAAGAGGCGTTAACGACGCAACCAGAAGTGACTCAAGGAACCTATCTATATAGCAATGCAGGTTATGTTGTTGCAGGGCATATGTTGGAGCGTGTGACAGGGCAATCATGGGAAGCGTTAGTGAAGCAAGAAGTATTCATTCCTCTTGGAATGGAAAATATTGGATTTGGGCCTGCTAGTTATGGAGATCCAGAAGGACAGCCGAGTGGTCATCAGATGCGAGAAGGGCAATGGCATCCAATAACACCGGCCGATAGGGTCGATCTACCAAACGTTGTTGGACCTGCAGGGTTAGTCAGTACGACCTTGACCGATCTGTCATACTATTTACGTGCTTATCTCGCGGGCGCCAGAGGTGGTGATAATTTGATTGGTGCTAATTCATATACGCGACTGCTCACACCGGTTAGCCCAGAGTATGGCTTAGGCTGGATCCTTACTCCAAACAACAGTAGCTTTCATCACAATGGCTTTACTGGGACCTTCTATCTAGACAACTTAGTGTTGCCAGAAAAGAACATAGCGATATTAGCGGTAACAAACGGCGATACGAGTAATGCAAAGCAAGCGGTAGAAAAAGCGATACTGGTCATGCAACAAAGATTTGAAGCGCAACATAAAGACAATCTCTAAATAGGATTGATAAACCTTGTTGCTGAGCTTCGCTATAGGAATGAGATAGAATATGTATCGCCATTCTATTTTATTCCTTTAAGCACATATTCCTCTTAAGTGACGCCTTTTTCTTTGTTATAGGCCTAGAGCGGTTTGCGTTATTTATAGATATAAGTCGATAAATACAGTAAAACATGGCTAGTCGGGTGTTTTTTCATCGAAAAAGCGGTATTTTAACCGCTTTGTCTGAAAACTGTGCAAACGATAAATGTATTTAAAAAAAGGGTTGACTTAGAACCGCAAAACCCGTTTAATACGCCGCACGCCCAGATAGCTCAGTCGGTAGAGCAGAGGATTGAAAATCCTCGTGTCGGTGGTTCGATTCCGCCTCTGGGCACCAGATTAAAATCATTGCATTAGCAATGTGGTGCATGCAGAAACTGCATGGTACACGAATTAGTGTGCCGACTTAGCTCAGTTGGTAGAGCAACTGACTTGTAATCAGTAGGTCATCCGTTCGACTCGGATAGTCGGCACCATTTAATTTAGGCGAAAGCCTGTGTTTTCTAGGTAGCTTAGTATTAAGTTATTTAGAGAATAAAAAAGATTTGCCCAGATAGCTCAGTCGGTAGAGCAGAGGATTGAAAATCCTCGTGTCGGTGGTTCGATTCCGCCTCTGGGCACCAATAATTTAGTGTGCCGACTTAGCTCAGTTGGTAGAGCAACTGACTTGTAATCAGTAGGTCATCCGTTCGACTCGGATAGTCGGCACCACTTTATTTAGGCGTTAGCCTGTGTTTTCTGGATAGCTTAGTTAGTAAGTTATTTAGATACTAAAAAAATTTGCCCAGATAGCTCAGTCGGTAGAGCAGAGGATTGAAAATCCTCGTGTCGGTGGTTCGATTCCGCCTCTGGGCACCATCCTTTAAAAAGCCTCGCAATCGCGAGGCTTTTTGCTTTCTGGCATTTGTAAATCTTAGCTTCGTGCGGGTTTTACCCACACTAAGCCATAAATCTTATTAGCCTATCATTCAATTCCCATGCAGCTGGCGTAAAAGCTGGTAGTCGCAGGCCAGTCACTAAATACTGCAACTACGCCAACTTGTTTTGCCAATATGTCCAACACCCTAAGTATATCGCCATCATGCTTAACAGCGTTTTTTACAGATTGATAATACCAACCGCCGCCGTTCGCTAAAGGGCCTGAGCGCTCTAAAGACCAAGCAACTATCTTTAATCCTGCACGTTTAGCGGCTAGGGCGTACTGCGATGGAATGATATCGCCATTTTTATCTTCGCTAATTAACATCCAAATTGGTGGGGCGATAATTTTTACCTTATTTTTGACTAAGTCTTCCATTGACGGTTGCCAAGTACTTGGTTTGTTAATATCAAAATGTTCGCCAGCTTCTCTACCATCAAGAAATACGGCATGGTTTGCAAGCTCTGGCGCCTGTTTTATCCAGTACTGAATATCTTGGTAAGAAAAGGATTGTGGAAAAACTTGAGATGGGGGGACATTGTGCTCAGTATATTCGTCCAACATTTTTTGCGCGAGCTGACTTTGGCTTAACCCATTAAAGGGCATTGGCACTTCTGGCGCTTTTAACTCAGGTGTCATATTTACACCAAGTTGCTTAAATAAAGTAATGCTTTCGCTGTGGGTCATTAAGGTTCCAGAACTGGCATAAAGATCTGTACGCCAATTCGGAGTGCCTTTGACAAACTCTGCTACTGTGGTTGCTTGAGTATTCACACCATCCATTTTTCCTTTTAGTTGCTTGAATTCTGCTAAGGTAATGTCTGAGGTGCAGCATTGAGCAGACGCAAGTTTACCGGAGTCAGGATCTGCTGGTGTGAAGGGTTGTCTACACTTGCTAGCAAGCTTAGGCTGTAACAAGATATTGGTTGTTGCATGAAGGTCACATTGTGCATGGCGGCAAACTAAGGTCTTATCTTTCGTAAAAGTAACATCACATTCGAGCGTGCCAGCTCCCATTTTTGCGGCGGCTATATATGATTCTTTGGTATGCTCAGGATAGAAAAGTGGCGCACCGCGATGTCCTATGGAAAAACGTGTGCGCTTGATTGGTTTATCTAAACAGCTTGCAAGCTTTTCTTTAAGCTCACCATCTGGAAGCTGCGAGACTAAAAATTGAGGCCGTGTACCGACATCAAACTGTTTTGTTGCCTGGCACCCCGTTAAAAATACCGTTAACCAGATAAGGCCTAATGTTAGGCGCATAGCGACTCCGCTGAATACTTGCAAAAAAGTAAGTAAAGCATGAGTTTTTGACAGCTAGATGTCAGTCATACGAGCATCTTACCGATATTGCTGACGATAGTTCTCTACCCACAACTTAGTGGCGCCACAAACGGCAACGGGCATCACGATGAGGTTAACAAATGGGATTGAGGTCAGTACAAACACCGCAAAGCCAAAGCCATAAGACAGCCCTTGTTTACTCTTCAAATCGTCTTTCATTTGCTTGAAATGAATTTTATGGTTATCAAACGGATAATCATTGTATTGCACGCTGTACATCCAACACGTAAACATAATCCATAAAATTTGCCCAACGATAGGCAGTATCCAAAGTAAGATGAAAAAGCCAAGTGCACGTGGAAGGTAGTAGCAGAGTTTGGTCCATTCTCTACCCAACATTCGCGGCACATCTTTTATGGTATCAATTAGCTTATCATCATTGATGTGTTGGTTGGTCAGGTAAAGTTCCACTTTTTCGGAGAGTAAACCATTGAAAGGCGCAGCAATAAAGTTGGTTATCACCGTGAAGATCATACTATAACTGAAAAGTATCACTAAGATAGCAATTGGCCACATTAGCCATTCCAGCCAACTGAGCCAATCTGGTAATAATCCGTTGAGATAAGTAAATCCTTGAGTCAGCCAGTCGTAAAGAAAAAAGAGTGATGCACCAAATAGCAGTACATTGATTGTTAAAGGAATAAATACAAAACGTTTTAACCCTTTTTGGGTGATCAAAGAAAAGCCGGCAATAAAGTACTCGATACCGCGTGATAGTTGCACTGTACACCTCGTGTTGTAATACCAATTAGTCTTAATACTTGCTCAATTTGAAGGAGCAAATCTGACGCTAACTGCGTTAAAAATTTCTCATTTAGAACAACTAAATAGCAAAATTTTCACCTGGTTATCGACAAGATTTTCTCGCTTCAAAGTAGATCACCTTAATTAAGCAAATTGGTATGGTTTAATTCTTTTGATTTAAGGCACATATCAAAAATGTTGGCGTTAGTATAACGCTAAACGGCGGGCTACAAATAGGAGATTAGTAACAATTCATCTCAGCTCACACAGTGCCTGAGTGTGTATGAAAATTAACCTTAGTATATTTAGAAGCTTAGTAAATAGATTAGAAATAATACTTGTAAACGCAAGAAACTGCCCATACACTCAAAGTAAGGCAGTAGAAGTGAGAATACTATGCGGTTAGTTCGTTGGATGATTACATTTTGTATGTTGAGTCTGTTGACAGTGTCAACGGCCGATGCTGCTAAATGTGATACCACGCTTTCAATCGCGCCTATCGTTGTCGACCTAGACAATTCTAACTCCAGCCCTGACTTAGATGATTGCATTGTATCAACAACTCATCGTTTCGTGGTTGCTAGTAGCTTTATCATAGCGCAATCACAACCCACCTATTCTTATTCAAACTCAGTATGCGAGTCTATTAGAGCACCACCTGTCGCAAATTAATTTAGTCCTTTTCCGTGCTTAATTAATTTTAAAGATAGAGGTGATCTATGAACACTTACACAGTATTGAAAACTCAACCTGTTGCAAATTATGAACTTGCTGAAAATAACTTCCCAGCTTGTAACACTGACAACCTAGAGCAAGCGCCAGCACATTGCCTAATGCACAATTTACATTTGGCACCAATGCAACATATTGATGAAAACAGTAGCATAGATGAAGCTACGTTAGTACTAGACAAAACACACCGCAGAGCAAGCTTTGTCGTTGATAGCAAAGAAAAGCTTGTTGGTATGATCTCTAATGCAAGAATTGGTAGTCGCTACGTGTTGAGCATTGCAGAAAGACGTGGCTGTACAAGACGTGATTTAAACGTCAATGATGTCATGATCCCACTATCAGATCTTCGTCAAATCACCTTAAAACAAACTAGCCAAACAGTGGTTGGCAATGTGCTAAAAACAATGGAAGAAGGTGGCTTTGAGTTTTTACTTGTTATTGATGAAGTGACTCAGCATCCAGTTGGTTATTTTGACCTAATCGATATGATGAAGGCCTGTGGACGTGCAGTAAATTCAATGAAACCGGCAAATAAATTCAGTGATATTGTTGGTACGATTTTGCACCACGCAGAAATTTAAAAGAATCCCTATAGTTAATGTAAATTAAAGTTAGCAAGGCGTCGTAAGGCGCCTTTTTTGTGTCTCAAATTTGCTCCTATGCAGCAGAGGCTAGGAGCTATTTTTACTTTGCGCCAGCAAATCCAAGTTGTCGCCAAGACTCATAGACAAAAACGGAAACAGCATTAGATAGGTTCATACTGCGGCTATCGGGGCGCATTGGAATACGGACTCGTTGCGGCTCAGGCAATGAAAAAATAATGTCTTCTGGCAAACCACGAGTTTCAGGGCCAAACAGTAAACAGTCACCAGCTTCATAGGCAACTTCATGATGGTACTTGGTACCTTTTGTCGTGCAAGCAAATACTCGCTTTGGGTTTCGTTTTGCTAAGTATGCTTCAAAGTTTGGGTGGCGCTCTACTTCGCTAAATTCATGATAATCAAGGCCGGCACGTCTTACCCGTTTATCATCCCATTCAAATCCTAGCGGCTCTATCAGATGTAATGAATATCCTGTATTGGCACACAAACGAATAATATTGCCTGTATTAGGCGGGATCTCGGGTTGGTATAAAACGATATCTAACATGATAGGCCTCAATTAAATTTTGCCCGGCAGTATAGCTGATACTTGTCGACATTTATATGTGCTGCGCTTGATAGAGTGAAAGGTATTACCCAGTTTTTAAAGTACGACTGTTGTGAAAAACTATACAACCGTAATCTGTTTTTCATTTCAAAGCATTACCCTGTAATATAACAGCATCGCGATGCCGTAGCATTTTGCGAGTGGTTTGACGACTAATTAGAATTTCAGTTATCCAAGCGTCAGATTAAATAACATGAAAAAATGAGGTGCCAGTGGATCGCAGTTATGAGTTTTGGGTTAGGTTTTCAAGTGTCTTTACCATCATAATGGTGGGATTGATGATCGCAGCTAAGTGTTGGGCTTGGCTGTCTTCAGGGAGTGCCGCTATGCTCGGCTCTTTAACTGATTCACTGCTTGATATTAGCGCCTCTTTAATGAATTTCTTTGTACTGAGCTACGCACTGCGTCCTGCGGACGATGATCATCGATTTGGTCATGGAAAGGCTGAAGCATTAGCTGGTCTTGGGCAAGCGGCCTTTATCGCGGGCTCTGCGAGTTTATTGGCTTTTCATGGTGTCGAGCGCATTATCAATCCAACTCACATTCCGCATTCGTTGTTTGGTGTGTGGGTGAGTTTATTTGCGATAGTTTGTACTTTGTTGGTGGTTGCGGTGCAGTATCAAGTCGTTAAACGCACACAGTCCATCGCCATTAAGGCCGACTCGTTACATTATAAGGGCGATATTTTATTAAACCTTGCGGTGCTACTAGCTGTATTGCTTAACTTTTACGGCGTAGGTTATGCCGATCCGATTTTTGGTATTTTGGTGGCGATGTATTTACTTTATAACAGTTGGGATATTGCCAAGGAAAGCGCTGCGCACTTAATGGATAAAGAGCTGCCAGACGAAGAAAAAGCACAGATCATACTTATTGCGTCGAGTCATGAGGACGTTTACGGAGTACATGATTTGCGTACCAGGCAAGGTGGCAAAATCAAATTTATTCAACTGCATCTAGAGCTTGATGACGATATGCCGCTGATGCGAGCGCATCAAGTTGCGGATGAGGTGGTTGCTAGCATTAAAGAAGAGTTTGATTGTGAGATGGACGTACTCATCCATCAAGACCCAGTTTCTTTAGCGCTAAGTAGCTCGGCTGTAAACGCATAAAAATCATCTAACACGGCTTTGCGGGTATTATCTTGCTCGCAAAGTAGTTCATGTTTCCCGATAAACTCTGTAACTGTCACATTATCTCTGTGCGCGGCAAAGTGTACTTGTGCCTGATTATCAACAATGCTGTCTTCACTGGCTGTCGCGATACGGATTGGCAGATCTAGCTTAATATCTTGAAACGAGCGGCATTTATGTAGCGCCGTGTATAACCAAGCAAAGCTGACACCACCGAGTTGTAGCTCGGGAAATTGATCGTACAAACCTCTAAAAAGCGCATATCTAATTGGACAATCAGTAAGGTCATTATCTTGAAAAGGTTTATTGTGGTAGTGCACCTGTCCCAGTGCATAATGCTTACCAAGCCCAAATAAACAAGCTGCGCCTGCCAGTCCCTCGGCAAACCAAGCCGGGTAGGGAGTCGTATTAATCCCAAGCATCGGGGCTGATAAATAGACTCCCTCTATGTTGCGAGGCGAAAATAACGATAAATAGTCGCAGGTAATGGCGCCACCCATTGAATGCGCCAATATAAAAAGTGGCAAGGTATTTTGCTTGGCAACGATTTGATCCATAAAGCAGTGCAGTGTTGCTGCATAATCTTCAAAGCGCCTAACATAGCCGATTTGCTTATCTTTAAGTAATCGCGGCGAGTAGCCTTGTCCTGGATGGTCATAGGTAAATACCGCTATGTTGTTTTGCGCAAACTCCCACAGCAATTCTCTGTATTTATAAGCAGATTCAATACGACCATTAACCAATACCAGGCTGAAGGTTGCCTTTTTTGGAATGTGGTAGGCGTAAAATAGCCTACCATGAGGGGTATCAAAAAAGCCTTTTTGGCAGCCTTGCCAGTGCTTATCAATTTCCGGAAGATGTGATTCAAGTTGCTGACTTTGGCTATAAAACATGGCTACCTATGTAATGGAATTCGAATGCTGACTTGCAAACCAACATTATTACTAAATTCGATATGAGCGTCATGTACTTTTAACGCGTGCTGCGCAATGGCAAGACCCAGCCCAAACCCGCCCATTTGATTTTTGCTTGGCGTACGTGCGCTCGATACTCTGAAAAATGGAATACAAAGCTTGTCGAGCATATCTTCACTTACGCCTTTACCATCATCACTGATAGTGCATAGCAACTGATTACCATCACTCTCAATATCGACATTAATAAGGCTAGTCGCATACTTGATCGCGTTACGAATAATGTTTTCGAATGCGCGGTTAAGTAGCATTGGATCGCCATAAAGTGTTGCCTCGGGTAGTGCTGTGACGATAAGGTTTTTCCCTAATTGTTGTGCTTCAAACAGTGCATCTTCCAATATCGGGTCGAGCAGTTCATTGAGCTTAATTATCTGCATATCGATTGGCACTTGATCCGCTTCGAGCTTAGATAAATGCAAAATATCACTGAGCATATTTTCAACTAACTGAGCTTCACGCTCAATGCGCTCGATATAACTTTGGCTTTGCGCTGTAGCATGACCGGCAGCGAGGCCTGTGGCCATTTGTAAGCGGGTGAGCGGTGAGCGTAGTTCATGGGATATATCAGCAAGCAAGCGCTTTTGATTATTAACTAAAGACTCTAACTTATCTGCCATTAAGTTAAAATCATGACCCAGTTGACCGAGTTCATCTTGGCGCTTGGTATTTATATTGGCTCTGCTCGACAATTCTCCACGAGAAAGTTTTGCAGCAGCTTTTTGTAGCTCTTTAATTGGCGACAATAGATCTCGAGTAAACCAAAAACACAGTAATAAGCTTGCGCCTAGCACGACCGCGATTTTTACCCAAAGCGGTAGAGTTCTTAATTTGATGAGCGCACTTGGGGTATGGTTTTCAAAAATTAAATAAAGACGATAGCTTTCACCTTGAAGTGTAAGCTCTAGGGGGCCAAAAGCCTTGTACTCTGGGGTAAAAATTGCGGCCGGTTTGGCATCTTCGGTAAAACTGAGTAAATCTAAATTCAGCGTTTTTATATTGGGATCGGCGGCAACGCTTTTTTCGGCATCGCGGTGGCTCAAGTAGATATTTCGCGCCTTTCTTTTACGCAGTTTGGCGACCTTACCCAACTCAAAATTAGGACGCTCGCTTGCGCGTATAAGCGCTTGCTCTAATTGTTTTAGATTTTGCAGCATGGGTTTTGAGATACGGTGAGTTTCTACAACATCAGGTTGTAGCATGCTGATCCCAAGCAACAACAAGATAGTGGCAATGATAGTGAGCCAAAACCAGGCAAAAACCTTAACAAGTAAGTACCGCTTCATTCATTATGCCTTTAGAAATATATAGCCAGCGCCGCGGATCGTTTTGATATAAGTGTGCTCACTTAATGCGGCAATTTTCTTGCGAACGTTAGAGACATGCATATCGATAGAGCGATCATAAGGCACAAGTGGCCGGCCTAGTACTTGTCGCGAAATAGTCTGCTTGTCGACCACTTCTCCTGCGGTTCTGACCAGCAAGAGTAACACCTCGTATTCGGTGCCCGTCAGTGACAGCACCTCGCCATTAACAGTAGCACTTCTTGAAGCTACATCTAAACGTAGCTGGTGGATAGTAAAGGTATCATCCGGACTGTGTTGCTTATAATGATCGACGCGACGGGTAATGGCTTTAACTCGCGCGAGTAGCTCGCGGTGGTTAAACGGTTTTGGAATATAATCGTCAGCACCTAGCTCCAAGCCAAAGATGCGGTCAAAGTCATCGCCTTTTGCCGTTAACATAATAACGGGTGTCATCTTCTGGACACGTAACGCTTTTAGTACTTCAAAACCATCCATTTCGGGAAGCATTACGTCTAATAATATCAGGTCGAAATTTTGCTTTAATGCCAGCTGTAGACCTTCAGTTCCTGTGTGGGCCATCGCCACTTCAAAGCCTTCTGCAGTAAAGTATTCTTTTAACAGGCCGCAAAGTTCTTGGTCGTCATCAATAAGTAAAATGGAATGTTTCATTGTCATACTTAGTCCAGCATTGTTGATTGGCGTTGGCCTGAATAGTTCGGCTCTAGCATATTACAACTTACTTCAACGCCTTATGTAAATTGCCTTTGCTTTTTTTTGCAAAGCACTGACAAAACTTTACCTCTGTCTGACGTTCCTTTTCTTTGTGCTTGCTAAATTTGGAAGTGACAAAGCAATGGCGAACAAGGAGCCAATACCATGAAATTACTATCTACTTTAGCATTAGTTACAGCACTTGGCGTATCGACTTTCAGCTTCACTGCAAACGCGGGCCCAATGGGCGGGCAGCTTGAGCACTCAGCAAGGTTGCTACTATCAGATAAAGGTCAGAAGTTATTAGAGTTAACAGAAGCGCAGCAAGGCCAACTAAAGACAATTTACGCAGATTACAAAACTGCAAAAAAAGCGCTAAAAGAAAGCGGGAAAGAAGCACATTCAGCTTATCGTGAGGAAATGAAAGCACTTATGGCAGCGCCAACCTTTGATAAGGTGCAAGCGCAACTTTTACTGGAAAAAGGCCAAGATAAAAAGCAAGCGTGGGCACTACTTTCAATGGAAACTCGCCACAAAGTATTCCATGTATTGAATGAAGAGCAGCGCGATAAGCTCCAAGCACTTAAATCACGTCGTAGTCACAAAAGCCATAAAAAAGCAGATTAAGTCTCGATGTTTCTCTCCAACTTAGCCCTAACCTTTCCGGTAAGGGCTTTATCATTTCTTGCCAATCACTTTTGGATAGTGAGAGCTGGTACTCCAAATTGACCAAGAGTAGTGGCCAATTGGGATTAGTGTACAAAATATTACAACTGTTTGTACTGATTTAAGTTACATGTTGATAACATGTTTTCGTTGTGGTACTTTTCGATTAAGAGTGCATCTTGCGAGTCTGCGGACAACTCTTTGAAATAGTGTTGAATTGAAAAATTCTTAATTTACGCGCACAAACTTTCCAATAACTTTTGTTTTCTTCAGAGTAACTAAGGGTATTCTTTGTTGTTGGCTGTTTGTTACTAGGTATCACTGAGGGAGACATGCAGACACCTGAAGAATACGAGGTGACACTTAGGATCCGAGAACTGCTAAAAGAACTCAAAAAGCGTAAAGGCTATACTAAAAAAACCATTAGCCAGAAGCTCGGAATAGGTCTCACCACACTGGACGATTACCTGAACGGAACAAGCTCATTTCGCTTAGGTACCTTAATTAAATTGTCGGAAATTTGCCGGATCCAATTAAGTGATATTTTGGAAGGGGCGGGGCATATAGCTAAAACTTATCAAAATGAGGTGAGAAACACAGAGCAAAAGACGGAACAAGATCAAACGGAAATAGAGCGCTAGTACAAGCTGCTGAGTTTGAATTGTTTGTCTTGCCAAACAAGTTGCTAATGAGAGGAAAAGGCCGAGGAAATCGGCCCACAGGTTTATTCTTTAAAAAAGCTGTCGTCGTTTTTTGCCAGCATCGCTTCTATATCTTCAATCAAACTTTCAGCATCTTGAGGTGTGAGCTCACCGCTTTTCATCGGTGTTGAAATCGTATTTGATTCGTCAGACCAATCACCTAAATCAATTAATTGACAGCGTTTTGAGCAAAACGGGCGAAATGGGCTTTTATCAGACCATTCAACAGCCTGTTGGCAGGTTGGACACTTTACTGTGGTTGTCATCATACACTTACTTTTTTACTTCCTAATTGCTTAAGTCTAATCGCATTTAATTGCTTTGTGAACCGAGTGCTTACTTACTCTGTTGCTTGCATACTAGGTAGGGATCCATGATAGGATGAGACTGCGAGGTAAACTAAGGAAAAAGGTGTACAAAAGGTGGAGAAGTTCGAAGCAACATTAGACAACTGTCATAAAGAGCCAATTCATATTCCAGGTTCAATTCAGCCGCATGGCTATTTATTGCTATTCGATATCAACACATTAACACTACGCTATTTTAGCGAAAACTTTGCCGCACTTGTAGGACTTGAGCCTAGTGCTTTGGTCAATACTCATGCTGAGACGATTTTTGCGTCTCCATTTTCTGAGTTGCTTGCCAGCAACTGTAACTCCTCTGATATCCATCGTTTGAATCCGATGACAGCCAGCATAAAAACCAAGGACTCAACATGCGTTGAATTCTCCGTAGTCGCTAGTCAAAACGAAGCAGGGCTTATTTTAGAACTTGAGCAAAACACGGCGTATGGCGTTGAAATCAATCATTCAATGCAGCACCTTATGAAACATTCGTTGTCTAGTATGGTGGATTCTCAATCGTTACAGGCTTCGTACGAGATGGCTGTCGAAGAAATTAGAGAATTAACGCGGTTTGACAGGGTGATGCTGTATAAATTTGACCATGAATATAATGGTGAAGTAGTTGCAGAGGCTAAGCGCAGTGGACTTAACTCCTTTTTACATCAGCATTTTCCCGAGTCTGATATTCCAAAACAAGCAAGAGCGCTGTATTTAAGGAATCCGATCCGCTTGCTTGCTGATGTTGATGGCGAAAATTCACCACTTTATCCGCAAGACCGGGCGATCGATTTAAGCGCCTGTATTTTACGTAGTGTTTCACCTATTCATTGCCAGTATTTACGCAATATGGGCGTTCAGGCAACCATGTCTATCAGTATTATCGTTGCTGGTAAATTATGGGGACTGATAGCCTGTCACCACTACGAAAAACACATAGTCCCATTTAACACTCGTGAAGTCGCCCAGTATATGGGGTTGATGTTGTCTTATCTGATCTCTCTCAAGACCTCATCCTTAGAAGCTATGGCAGAAGCCAATGCACTGACATTGAGCTCTTCCGTCACAGAGCGCATGGCAAAAGAAATCTTTTTTGTTGATGGGCTACGCTACGAGTCCGCTGCATTACAAGAGATGATGAAAGCTACGGGTGTCGCGTGGCGCGTTGAGAATGATTTGGAGTGCTACGGGCAAACTCCCGCAAAAGCGGATATTGAGAGTATTTACCGTTGGCTTGCAGAGCATCAACTTGGCGATGACTCCATTTTTTATTGCCATAATTTAGGTGAGCTTAACGAAACATTTAAAGCCTTTGCGAAAACTGCGAGTGGGGTGCTATTGATGCCACTTTCAGCGGATGCTAATCATTTCATCATGTGGTTTAGAAAGGAAGTTATTCAAACCAAAAATTGGGGAGGGAAGCCTGAAAAATCCATTGAGTTTTTGGATGATGGTAGCCACCGTTTAATGCCGCGTAGTTCGTTTAAGTTGTGGGTCGAGAATGTGAAGTGCAAATCTCACCCTTGGACGGAAGCTGAAGTAAGTTGTGCATTGAAGTTTCGTAATACCTTGGTTAATTATGTGCTGGCTAAATCTGAGCGATATAAAAAGCTTAATGCAATTCTAGAGCAAAAAGTTACCAAGCGTACCGAAGCGTTGGAAAATGAGATCACTTCGCGTCGCACTGCTGAGCAATTACTGACGATAGCACTTGAGAAAGCACATGAGTCGAATCAAGAGCTGGAGCGTTTTGCCTTTTTAGCGTCCCATGATCTACAAGAGCCGCTTAGAAAAATCCAAATGTTCGGCGATCGGATCCAGTGTTCAGCTGAGGGACTAAATGATAGACATGCCTCTTATCTTAAGCGCATGATGGATTCTGCTGAGCGAATGCAAAAGTTGATCAAAGGATTACTAAGCTTTTCACGGATTGATCGTAAAGGCGAGTCATTTAAATCATTTGATGGCGATAATGCGTTAGCTGAAACCTTACTGGATCTTGAGTTAGTTATTAAAGAATCAAACGCACAAGTGGATACCACGGGGCTTGGCGACGTATTTGGAGATCGCAGGCAGTTGCAGCGTGTGCTGCTAAACTTAATTAATAATGGGATTAAGTTTAGTGCGCCAGAAAGAGCGCCGAGGGTCTTGATTAGCAGCGAACGTAAAGCAAATGAACTGATTGTTGCCGTTAAGGATAACGGGATTGGTTTTGATCCCGAATTTAGTGAGCAGATCTTCAATCTTTTTGAAAGATTACATGGTCGTAGCGCATATGCCGGTACTGGGCTTGGGCTTGCTATTTGTAAAAAAATCGTCGAAAGACATCATGGTCGCATATGGGTCGAAACGGAAGTGGGGCAAGGTTCTACTTTCTATTTTAGCTTGCCGATTTCAGCGCAAGCGATTTAACTTAGCTGTAGAGCCATTGATGCGGTTCTGATATCAGCATACAAACTCGAGGTTTAATGCGAGTTTAAGGAGAGTGTGTATGGGTCATCATCATGAATTAATTAAACAGCTTCACTCTGTAAACTATATCTTGGTTGCAGATGATGATTTCGACGACCAAGAATTAATCCGTGATGCATTTGAAGACAACGGTGTGATGGAGGCTAAGTTACAATTTGTAAGTGATGGCGTCGAGTTGATTGAAAAACTCAATAGCACCGAACTATTGCCTAGCCTTATTATTCTTGATTTAAATATGCCACGAAAAAGCGGTAAAGATGTATTGGCTGAGATGCGAGGGGCTGCAAACCTTAAGCATATTCCGGTTATTATGTTCAGTACATCGGACTCAGAGATAGATATAAAACAGTGTTACTTGCTTGGGGCAAATTCTTATATGACCAAACCATCCCAATATCATGAGCTGGTGGATTCAATGAAGTCCTTGCTGTCTTTTTGGCTTGGCACTGCAAAGCTCGTGATTGATTAAAAGTGAAGGGCCAGAACTTACTGGCCCTTAAGCTGTCGTCGCACTAAATTGTTTCGTTAGTATGCTTTTGCTTTAACAAGCGACTTGTCACTGTACCTGCGGTCATTGAGCCTGATACATTGAGTGCCGTTCTTGCCATATCAATTAATGGCTCAATAGAAATAAGCAGCGCTGCAATCGTCACTGGTAGTCCCATCGCAGGCAGTACCACTAGCGCCGCGAAAGTGGCACCACCTCCAACACCCGCAATACCAAACGAGCTAATTGCAACCATAGCGACTAAAGAGACAATAAAATCGAGTGCGAACGGGTCAATTCCTACCGTTGGCGCAACCATTACAGCAAGCATTGCAGGATAAATGCCTGCGCAGCCATTTTGTCCGATCGTCGCACCAAACGATGCGGAAAGGTTTGCAATCGCAGGGGGAACATTAAGCTTGTGGATCTGCGCTTCAACGTTCAGTGGAATGGTTGCCGCAGAGCTTCGTGAGGTGAAAGCAAAAGTTAAAACTGGCCAAATTTTTTGGAAGAAATGCTTTGGGTTTTCACCAACCAAAGTAACGAGCAAACCATGCACCAAAAACATCAGTAAAATGGCAACGTAAGAGGCAATAATAAAACCGAGTAAGCTAATAATGTCAGCCATGCTTGATGTGGCGATCACTTTGGCCATCAAGCCAGCTACACCGTAAGGTGTGAGGGCGATGATCATACGTACTAATCGCAGTACAACGGCCTGTGCGCCTTCAACTGCATTTTTTATTGGGCTACTTAAATCTGACTCTTCCATGATGGCTCTACGAGCAGCAATACCAGTTAACACACCAAAAATCACTACGGCGATAATCGAGGTCGAGCGCTCGCCAGTTAAGTCAGCAAACGGATTGGTTGGTACAAAGCTAAGCAGCATTTGTGGAATGGTTAAATCGGCAACGGTTGTTGCACGCTCTTCAAGTATCGCTATTCTGGCAGTTTCGCGTGCACCTTCAACTAAGCCTTGAGCGCTTAACCCAAATGCTTGAGTGATAAAAATACCAATAAGCGCCGCAATGGCCGTGGTAAAAACTAAAATTGCGATGGTGATAAATGAGATCTTTCCAAGTGAGCCTTGATTATCTAATTTTACGACCGCGGCAATCATAGAAACTAAGACCAATGGCATAATGACCATTTTTAGAAGGTTGACATAGCCGCTACCAACAATCGCAACCCAATCTAGTACAGTCTGTTTAGTGGTTAAGTCACTGGAGAAAACAAATTGTAGGGCGAGTCCAAATAGGCTACCCGCAACTAAGCCTAATAATACTGTTCGAGACAGGGTTTCGGAGCGCTGTTGAAAGCGGTAAAGACCGAAAAGTATGGCAATAAAAACCACCAACGCGGCGATAACAGCAAAAGACATCAAAATACCTTTCGAAATATATGAAAATAACGCGCTACTATAGAGGTTTTGTTGATTGGGCTAAAATATTCTTTGACTATGGAATAGAACAAAAGGTTATCAATAAAAATGAAAGTTTTTGATGGTTTTTCCTTTCATATAAAGATGTCTTGTAGTGAGTTGGTACTAACTCATAGTAATTTAAAACACTGAGATATGAGCATAGCTTACAATAATCTTTCGTAGCAGCGAGTTTATCTCGCGACTCTTTTCTAGAGTTTATCTCGCGACTCTTTTCTAGAGTTTATCTCGCGACTCTTTTCGAGCGTCTATTTCGCGATTTCTTTTGCTTTGCGACGTTAACCGTGTAGCCGAATTTATAGTATCGAGTTGGAGGTGTGGTTTATTGAGTATGTGTAAAAGCGAGTTAATTCTACGGCAATGACATGCGTAGAGTGGGAAAGGTTGTTCCCCGGCTTCGCGGATGCCGATGTCAGCCCTTGAACCCTGAGGTTCAAGGCGGAGAGCAACAGCCTACCGTAGGCTTCTCGGTACATGCCGAGCATGCTCAATAGTAAACAAACTGCTATCCTAAACGAAATTTATCGGCTCAGGGACTTAATCAGCTGTCCTACGAGCTAGGGAACAATTACAGTATATAAAACATCTGCCGATCACGAAACCATAGTAATGCAATTTATGTGTTAACCGCGTGCTTTTTACTCGCTTTGTTTAGTGACTAATCAAACGTTAATCTGAGCGTTAGCTGGCAACGCTAAATTTGCTTAATTTTCGAAGGCCACAGTGTCTAAACCGTTTCTAACTAACAGAGTAAACAGGTTACTTAGAAAGGAACCGGTGCGGTAAAGGTCATCATCTCAGTGGTTGTTGGATGTGAAATTTGCAGCATCTCTGCATGCAACTGTAGACGTGAAGCCGCTGCTAACGCCTCTCCCGTAGCGTATAGTCTATCACCTAGGATAACGTGTCCAAGCGAAAGCATATGTACTCTGAGTTGATGAGAACGTCCTGTAATGGGGGTTAGCTTAACGCGTGTTGCCTGCGATTCATACTCCATGACTTCAAAATGCGTTAATGAAGGTTTTCCGGTCTCATGACAAACCATTTGCTTTGGGCGATTAGGCCAATCACACACTAGTGGTAAATCAACAGAACCCGTTTGCAGCTGTAGTTTGCCATGAACACGGGCGATATAGTGTTTGTGGGTTAACCGGTCTTGAAATTGAATACTTAGATGGCGATGCGCTGCTTTATTCATCGCAAGGCACAGCACGCCGGATGTTGCCATATCGAGGCGATGCACAATTCTTGCCGTAGGGTAGACAAAATTCACTCTTGCGATAGCGCTGTCCCAATGCTTTGGATCTTTACCAGGTACGGTGAGTAATCCGCTTGGCTTGTTGAGCACCAACATATCTTCATCTTGGTACAAAACATCAAGATAGGGAGAAAGGGGGGGCGCGTAATTTAGTAACACCAGCTGCCTCAGCATGAACAAGAACGAAGCCGCGTATTATATATGAGTTGCTAAGTGAGCGGTAGCAAGAAAGAGAGCTGAGGCTCTCTTTCGGTGTGCGAGGTTTACTGGTTGGCAACCACAATTAAACGAATCGCATCCAGCTTAAGCTGCGCTTTTTCAATGTGTGTGCTCAGCTCAGCCCTTTGCTTATCAAATACTTGAACTTCTTCGTCACGGATGTTCGGATTGATAGCTTTAAGTGCTTGCAAACGACCTTGCTCATCACCTAATTGCTTTAGCATTTTATCCATAGCATTGGCTTGAATGCTTTCAAGTTGAGCCTGTGCAATATCGCCAGCTTGAGTAATAAGCGGGTGAATAGCACTTTGCAGGGCATTAACCAGCTTACTGCCTGTTTGTCTGCCAACGGCAGAAAGCTGTTGATTGAATGCGTCAAACGCAACGTTTTGGGCTAAGTCATTGCCACCTTTATCCATTAGGACGCGAATTGGTGTAGGCGGTAAAAAGCGGCCCACTTGAAGAGACTTAGGCGCAGAAGCTTCTGCAACGAAGATCATTTCAACGAAGAAAGTACCGACAGGTAACTTGTTGTTTTTAAGCAGTGCCACTGATGCACAACCAAAGTCATCGTTACAGATCATATCCATTACGCCGCTGACCATTGGGTGATCCCAGCTGATGAAATGCGCGTCTTCTTGTGACAGTGAGGTGTTACGGTCAAAAGTCACTGTGATGCCATCGTCTTTCAAACAAGGGAAAGAAGGATTTAGCATGTGCTCGGTAGGTTTGAGAATAATCGTATTCTCGCCTTTGTCTTCTTGGTTAACACCAAAAGTATCAAACACATTAATCATAAACGCAGGTAAAATTACGTCGTTATCAAGTGCTTCAAGTTCAGCAACGATATTATCTGTTTTACCTTGGCCACTTGAGTGAAGCTCAAGTAGACGGTCTCGACCTTGCTCCATCTTTGTGCGCAGCTGAGCATTTTCTTTTGCGGCTTGCTCCAATAGAGGATCTAATTCGTCTTCGTCACAGTTGTGTTCAGCGATTAGCGCTAACAAATCATCAGAAAAAGACTTATACAGCATTTGCCCTGTGGTGCTAGTGGTTTCGAATGCATCTAAGCCCTCGTGATACCAACGTAGTAATACTTCTTGTGCGGTACTTTCAAAGTAAGGCACGTGGATATTGATGTCGTGCTTTTGACCAATGCGGTCAAGACGACCAATACGTTGCTCAAGTAAGTCAGGGTTAAGCGGTAAGTCAAATAGCACCAAGTGATGTGAGAACTGGAAGTTACGACCTTCAGAGCCAATTTCAGAGCAGAGTAATACTTGCGCGCTATCATATTCATCAGCAAAAAACGCTGCCGCGCGGTCGCGCTCAATGATCGACATGCCTTCGTGGAACACCGCCGCTTTAATCGCTTCGCGCTCACGTAACACTTGTTCAAGGCTAATTGCGGTTTCCGCTTTGGCACAAATAAGCAGTACTTTTTCGTGTTTCAGCTCTTTTAATTTAGCAATCAACCACTCAACGCGCGGGTCAAACTGCGCCCAGCTGCTTCCTTCACCTTCGAACTCTTGGAAGATTTTTTCTGGGAACAAAGCACGCATCGCGTTAAATTCAGGACTTTGAATACCACCAATGTTACCCATTACCGACATTGCTGTTTTGTATTGCTTCGGTAAAGGTACTGGGTATTGATGTAATAAACGACTTGGGTAGCCATCAATGCCACTGCGGCTATTTCTAAATAGAATACGGCCAGTACCATGACGGTCTAGTAACATAGACAAGATTTCAGCTTTGGCGTTGCTATCGCCACTTTGTGCCTTTGCAAGTAGCTCTGAAATATCGGTTTCTTTTAGCAGTGTACAAAGTGTTTGTTCTTCTTTTGCATCTAACTTTTTGTCTTGCAGTAGGTTGTTCGCGGCTTCTGCGACTTCTTTATAATGACTTTCTTCTTCAACGAACACGTCGTAGTCGTAGAAGCGGTCTGGATCGAGTAGCTGTAAACGCGCAAAGTGACTGCGGTGACCAAGTTGGTCAGGTGTTGCAGTCAACAAGATAAGTCCAGGAATATCCTGAGAAAGCTCAGCAATACGTTGATATTCGGTGCTTGGCTTTTCCTTTGTGACCGTCAGGTGGTGTGCTTCATCAACAATCAGTAGATCCCAATCAGCGAGTGTGGCTTGTTCAAACCAGCGGCGCTTTTTGGTAATAAACTCTAGGCTAACCAGTACCAGTTGCTCTGTTTCGAATACATTCGGTGCATCTGCATACGCTTCGCTACAACGCTCTTCGTCAAAAATCGAAAAGTGCAGGTTAAAGCGGCGTAGCATCTCTACCAGCCATTGGTGTTGTAAGTTCTCTGGAACCACGATCAACACACGGTTGGCACGACCAGAGAGAATTTGCTGGTGTAAAATCATGCCCGCTTCAATGGTTTTACCTAGGCCTACTTCATCAGACAGAAGTACGCGAGGTGCAAAGCGCTTACCGACCTCATCGGCAATATAAAGCTGGTGCGGAATAAGGCTAGCACGCTGACCTATCAACCCTTTAAGGTGAGATTGTTCTTTATCAAACTGGTGTTGCCAAGTTTGATAGCGCAGTGTGTAGCGATCAAAACGGTCGATTTGGCCTGCAAATAGACGATCTTGAGGTTTATTGAACTTGAGGAAGTGATCAAGAAAGGTCTCTTTGAATGAAGTCTCTTCTTCATTATCAACTCGAGTACCATGATAGCAAAATAGTCCATTTTGCTCTTCCACGCTGTCAACACGTAGTTCCCACTCTTCAACATGGCGGATCACATCGCCTGGGTTGAATACAACTCGAGTTACAGGTGCTTCCTGTACTGAGTAAACACGGTTTTCTCCGCTAGCGGGAAATAAAATAGTCACTTGACGCCCCTCAAGTGCCACTATTGTACCCAATCCCAAATCTGATTCCGTATCACTGATCCAGCGCTGACCTAAGGAAAAATTCATGGTTATCTCGTCTATGCAGAAAAAAGGCGGCTATGTTACCTATTCATGTCGGTTTGTTCAATACACAACAGTGACTCAGGCCTTTATTTATCAAGTGCTGGCGCTTTTTCTATCTAGTTGGCATGGCCATCGCCAACTAGTTGTTTTTTATCAATATGCAAGTTGGATTTTCTACTGTCATAAAAGCGACTTTTGTGACAAATAGACTAAACTTGAACTATACCCAAAACATAATCGGTCACTACGTTGTGTATTGTGTATTGGGTATAGCATAATAATCTGTAAACAACAGGAATGCGCTATGGTAAAACAAGACAAAGACCATAAAGTGTACGTGCTCGACACCAACGTACTTCTCCATGAACCACTCGCTTATCTTTCCTTCCAAGAACACGATGTTGTTATTCCTATGACTGTCCTTGAAGAACTCGATCACATTAAAGATCGAAAGAGTGACGTGAGCCGAGACGCAAGAGTTGCCATTCGTGGGTTAGATGATGTGCTTCGCGATGCAACACCAGAGCAAATGCTAGAGGGGGTAGCGCTACCAACATTGAGGATTGAAAGTCACCGGACGCCCTGTTCAGGTAAATTGATTATTGTAAACGATCACCTGTTTCCTGATTCCATCTCCGGGTTACCCGGCAACGAAAATGACCACCGCATTATTAATTGTGCGGTACATTTGCAAACTCAGTACAGCGACAAAAAAGTGGTGCTGGTTACCAAAGACATCAACATGCGACTAAAAGCGAAAGGCGCTGGACTCAAGTATGTTGAAGATTATCGTACCGATCAGCTAATTGACGACATTGCACTGTTAACCAGTGGCTTTAAAAAGGTTGAAGGCGATTTTTGGCAGAATGTTGGTGAGTGTCAAACGCAGCAGGAAGGACGATACACGGTTCATGATGTGCCAAAATCACTCGTACCTGATGTGTTCTGTAATGAGTATCTGATAGACGATACTAATCACTTCGCAGCTCGGGTTGTGGGTTATGACTCTGAGCACATTCGATTAAAAGACTTAGGCGTTGAACGTTTGATGCACCGTCAAGCATGGGGAGTGAAACCGAAAAATATCAACCAAGGTATGGCGCTGGATGCATTACTTGATACTGACATTGAACTGGTGATACTAACCGGGCCTGCAGGGTGCGGAAAAACCTTATTGGCGCTTGCCAGTGCGCTTGAAATGATCATCGAAAAAGGAATTTACGATAAGGTAATTGTGACGCGAAATACGCCTGAAATTGCAGAGAGCATCGGCTTTTTACCGGGTACCGAAGAAGAGAAAATGGCCCCTTGGCTTGCGGCAATCACAGATACCTTAGAAGTGCTCCACAAACACGATGAAAGCCCCGTGACTAGCCGTAACTACATTATGGAAAAGGCGAACATTCAGTTCAAATCGGTGAATTTTATGCGTGGCCGAAGTATTCAAAATGCGGTCGTTATTTTAGATGAGAGCCAAAACTTAACGGCATCACAGTTAAAAACTATCATCACTCGCTGCGGTGAGGGAACCAAATTGATCTGTACGGGAAACCTCGCCCAGATTGATAGTAATTACCTCACCCCGGTGACATCAGGGTTAACTTATATTGTTGAGCGCTTTAAAGACTTTGAAGGTAGCGCTACCATTAACTTAAACGGTGTAGTACGAAGCCGCTTGGCAAGTTTTGCTGAAGAAAATTTATAACTTGCCTTGAGCCGACTGGCTCGTTACTCTTTTGCTAACACTGTGTGCAAACGGGAACGAGCCAGTAAATGGATGCGACAAAAGAATTTTTACCACTAAAAAGTTACCGAAAGGGAATTTTAGTGGCGGTAATAATACCCATCCTACTTGTCCTCGTCTTAGCTTACCATCTCTATCAAATTAAACTCGAACGCCAGTACAAAGTACGTTTTGGTCAGTATGAATATGTTTCTCAGCAGCTGAAACAAGAGTTTTATGCTGCACATGTCGTTCTTGATAGTATCGCCGTTAACCTAGCGCAGCCCATTTCTTTTCAAAAGCCACCAGAGTGGTTAGAAGATATAGAGCAACACCCTGAACATTATTATCATGCGTTACCAAACAATGGTGGAGAGATTGTTGGTCGTGGGCAAGTCAGTGAAGCGCTTTTTGCCACGAAACGATGGCAAACCGTATTGTCGCTTAATACCGCTTTTGATGCCGCGCTCGCGTTGCAAGGTGGATTGTATGCGGTCGCATACGTAGAAGATGACGGCTTTGCGTATGTTAAGCGTCGAGAAGCCTCAAGCAGCCATTTCATCACGCGGCTAGTTCAAGGTAAGTTCGAACCCGACTTTAGCTTGGGCAATATAGTCGTTGGTCCACCCGTGAAGTTTTTCGATAGACAAATGTTTGCGCTCGGTAAGAAACTATCAACGGTGGATAACGCTCATGTATTGATGATTTATGATAGCGATATTATTGATAGGTGGTTGTTAAACATCGGCTCCTTAGAAGGTACGATGGAATTTAAAAACCAAAGTGATGAGATTATCGCTGGAGAACGCTATGATCACGACCACGATGGGCTTGTAAATTCATCAGCACCTTGGCAGTACGGACTGCACTTTATCGCAAAACCCGCCAAAGAGCCTATCAGTTTAAACTATCATGAAAGCTATGAGCAGTTTGCCGCTCCACTACAGCGGGAGATCTTGCTCGAACTTGCACTACTACTGTTTTTTATTCTTTTTACCTTTGTGACTATTGTGTGGTTAAGCGGACAAATATTTGTCCGACCTTTAAAGCATTTTGTGAACTATCTATCTTTGCAAGAGCATACACCACAAGCCACTTTAAATTATCCTATCCCCTCTGAATGGCAACCTTGGTTTATACAAATCAAACAGGTGGTGGAGCAAAAATCTCGCTTAATGCATGCCCTTAAGCAACATAATCAAGAACTAGACGACGAAATTAAGCGTAAACAACAGGCATTAAAGCAAAGCTTTGAGGCAAAAGAGCGTCAAGCGGCTTTACTTAATGCAGTGCTTGACTCTGTGCCCGATATTATCTATTTCAAAAATATCGACGGTTCATTCATAGGCTGTAATCGCGCATTTGAAGAGTTTATGGGTGTTGATAAGTCGGATTTGGTTGCGAAAACACAACCTGAAGTGACATCTGGATTAACCATATTACTTGAGCAAGAAGCGGCGATGGAGCGCTCGCAAGAACAAGTGGCAACTAATTTTGTCCTTGGAGCAAATACCTACTTTTTGACTATCACGCCATTGAAGTCGGAAACTGGAAAGCTCATCGGTTGTTTGGGGGTTGCGAGAGATATTACTGCCGCACAAGAGGCATATAATGCCCTAAGAGACTCTGAAGAAAACTTTAGGGCAGCGACTGAGTTTGCACCTAATGGCGTGATTTTAGCTGCGATCAGCGGTAAAATTTTGGAGATGAACAAGGCTGCCAAACGTTACTTGTCACTTGATAAGAATACGGGAGAAAAGCAGCTGGAACGCTTGTTTGATGAACAAAACTGGCAAGAGCTAAAGCCTGTCTTGGCTGGGCTATTAAAAGAGCAAAAGAAAGTCGTTGAACACATGATCTCACAGTCGGGTAAGCACCGCTGGTTACAATTGAGTATTTCTTTAGTTTGGGATAAAAATAAGCGCCCTAAGTATTACGTAATCCATATTCAAAATATCACCGGTTTGTTGTTGGCAAAGCAAGATGCTGAGCGCGCAACGCTTGCCAAAAGCCGCTTTATCGCGAATATCAGCCATGAAATTAGAACGCCAATTAATGCCATATTAGGTTTGGCGGATATGATCAAAAGTGAGGCGCTGACTCGAGTTCAGAATAAAAAATTGCAGCAGCTTTCTGGAGCTGCAAACGAGCTGCTTACCATGCTCAACAGTATTTTAGAGTTTGCTAAAGTCGAAAGTCATCAAGGTACAATTCAATACGAGACATTTCAGACCTGCCATGTATTTACCACGATAGAATCACTGATTAAACCTTTATGTATACAAAAAGGTTTGGAATTTGAGTTACAGGTCGACCCTCAAGTTTGGCCTTACCTGTACAGTGATGAAGATAAGGTAAAGCAAATCTTAGTAAACCTACTTGGTAACGCTGTAAAGTATACCAATCATGGTAAGGTTGGTTTGAAGGTAACGTTAGTTAATGATAGAGCTGCAAAACAAACCATAAAGTTTGCTGTTTGGGACACAGGAGTTGGGATCAAATCGCAAGAGATTGAACATCTTTTTGACGCATTTACCCAAGGTGATGAAAGCTTCACACGTCGTCACGAAGGCATTGGTTTGGGGCTTGCGATTGTGAAGCAAGAAGTTGCACTCTTGGGTGGCGATATTGCGGTTAACTCAACCCCGAGCGAGGGAAGCTGCTTTTTCTTCGAATTGGTGCTAGATAAAGGCGCTTGTCCAGTTGTGGATAGTCACAAAGAAGTTTACTGTCTCACCACCGAAGCGCATAGCTTACCAAGCTATTTTTCAGGTCTTGCAGAACCTTTATCTGTTGAACGATTGCACGCGATGAATACTCAGCTCGACAAGTCTATTGTTGTTATTCCACCGGAAGCAGCGCTTGACCCCGCTTATGCGCTACCTGGAAATACTGCATTACTACTACATTGTGAGGGGGAATTTCCTGAGCAAAGTAACCATATTGCGCTTAATCAAAATGTGTTTTACCAATCAGCCTATACATGGCTTGCTGAATTTGCCCATATGACGCAAACCGTCGACAACGTGTGTATGCAGGTTGCCGGTGCGCTTTGCTTGGTGGTCGACGATAACAACTTAAATTTAGATATTACTGAAAATATGTTGAAGCAGAATGGTATTTCTACCATAGGGCTACAAAGCGCCGAACATATTGAGGAAGTTTGTCGCTCACTGCAACCCGACATCATCCTGATGGATATCCATATGCCAAACATTGATGGCTATCAAGCGACCAAGCAGATCAGAGCCGTGTGGTCTGAAACTGAGCTACCCGTTATTGCCTTGACCGCCAATGCAAGCAAAGAAGAGCGGGCGAAAGCCACAGCCGTTGGCATGAATGATTATTTGCTAAAACCAATTAATAGCACACAGGCGTGCAAGGCATTGGCAAGTAATATTTTCCAGTCAGATAAAACAGAAGAAGCTTTTTTTGATTATGAGTTTGCTTTATCACAAATGATGCAAAATGAAACGTTTTTGCAAACAATGTTAGATAAATTTGCTAAACTTTGCCATGATTACCTAGAACAGGTTGCTGAAATAGAGCAAGGTTCAGCATTATTCGAGTTAGCACACGGAATTAAGGGCGCTGCAGCAGGTCTGGGCTTTAAGCGACTAGCGAAAGTTGCGAAAGACCTTGAAACGCAAAGCAAAACGATCACAACAATAACAAATCGCACTGACTTGGATGTGTTAACAAATGCACTTTCACAGGTGGTGTGCTTTATCGAGCTAAAAAGGTAGCGTCATAAGATGCAGCAAGCTGAGCACATTTTTATTATTGATGATGACCCAATAAATAAGATGGTCCTAAGTAATACATTAGGTGATGGCCATCGGTTATCCCATAGCACAGACACTAAGTTATGTATTGATGAACTAAAAGCAAGCAAACCAGACCTTATTATTTTAGATGTGTTAATGGCTGACGGCGCTGGGTTTTCTGTTTTAGAGTGCCTAAAAAAGGATGCGAGCACTTACGGTATTCCCGTTGTCGTGATCTCTGGTAGTGTGAGCTTTAAAGATGAAGCACGAGGTTTGGAGTTAGGGGCTGTGGATTATATTACTAAACCCTTTAACCCTTTGATTGTAAAAGCCAGAATCAAAAACCATTTAGCAATAAAAAAGAAAAATGATCTGCTAGAAAAGCTAGCCTCTATCGATGGTTTAACGGAGTTGCCCAATCGTAGATATCTAGATGAAGCGATGAAATCAGCATTAGAAATCGCAAAAGCTGATGGCAGTGCGTTTACCGTTATGCTGGTTGAGGTGGACTATTTTAAAACGTTTAATGAGCATTATGGCTACATGCATGGTGATGATTGTTTATTTAAGGTCGCCAAAGCGCTAGAAGAAGGCGCAACCCGACGTTCTTTATTTATTGGCCGTTTTGATGGTACTCGTTTTGCGTTGGTGCTAACTCAGCATAATATCGATGTAATTAATGAGATAGCAGAAGCGTTGCATAACTCGGTTAATGCGTTAAAAATCCCCCATATTGCCTCACCGATATGTGCTCATGTGAGCGTTAGCATTGGTGCAGTTCATATTGAAAATCACTGTAGTAGTGAGCTTGGTGAGTTGATCAAAATGGCGGACAGTGCCCTTGCTGTTGCACAAAAGCAGCAAAGCACGGTATTTATTAAAGCACTATAAATATCTAAAGCCATATGCAGTGACAAGAGTGTATCTGCATTCAGACAATAAGTGCACCGCATAAAGCTTGGCTATGCTCATGCTTTATAGATCTTTAACCGAGTATTTTGTGCCTTTTGGTGTGGTGTTAGGCTTATTCTATGGATATACGGCGTAAAATAATTTGGGTGGACTGTATCGCGGCTATATCCGTGGGGTTAATCGTATTGCTTTTCCACTCAATGATTGGTGCGATCTATCATATACCTGAACAAACCATTATCTTTATCGCATTATCAAATCTGTTGTATGGCGCGTACTCTTTTAGCCTTGCCATTCAAAAAGCGAAGAACATAAAACATTTGCAGCTTTTAGTGTTCGGCAATCTTTTTTGGGCGCTAGTCTGCGCTGGAGTGGTTGTTCAGTATTTTAACGTTGCAAGTCTAATTGGTATTGCTTTTATTGTTTGTGAAGCTATGTTTGTCATCATGCTTGCCTATTTCGAATGGAAGTATAGGTATGAGCTGGTATCAGAGGACAGTTCAGCTTAATTGGCTGGGTTATTAAAGTTTGGCTTGGTTTTGTTTTTAATTTATTAAGATGACAAGAAAATAAGGAGTTGGCCACACACATCTGTGCGTCAGTTTGCTCAGATTATTCACCATCCTTGGTGCGATAAAGTATTACTGAATTTGCTTTAGTGCGTTGTCGCCAAAGCCAACCAGTTGGTTGTTTTTGAATACCAATGGCGTGCACTCATCTTTTGTTACTTTGCCGTCTGAGTGTTTACTGTTGGTTGCATAGTACAGCACTTGATAGTTATCGCCGTCTTTCGACACCAACTCGCTAAAATCAGGGGTTGCAAACATGTCTTTTACTGATGAGTAAGACGCGCCCATTTCAAGGTTGGCAATCTTTTCACGATTTTTACGCTGTTTATGTTCCCAGTTAGACGAGTTGTATTCAGAAGCCCAACCGTGCTCTACTTCACCGTCGGATACAGCAACGATACAGCCTGATAATAGAGTAGAGCTAAGCGCAGCCACTAACATTAATTTTTTCATTGTTGTTTTCCTTTTTAATTTTGTTGCTGAGCAAATAATGCAAACAGCCATTTGTTTTTTGCTTGAATTATCCCAAGAGTTGCAAACTCTTTGCCAACTAATAAAGTTTATAAATATCAGTTTGTTGTTGGTTTTTAATCAGTTTGTAGTTGATGGTTTTCACTAACTTTTGGCGATATCACTCACTAAAACAATAATCTAGACCACTCGGTTTCTCGTTGTCCCAGCCAAAAAATTTTCAATATTAATGGCAATTTCGCCGACTAAACGTTCGATGGCCTCTTTACTTGCCCACGCCGTATGCGGTGTTAAAAGCAAGTTTTCCCCTTGGTATTGAACGAGTGGATTGCTTGCTTGTGCCGGCTCTTGTGTGAGGACATCCACAGCAGCACCAGCTATTTGCTCATTAGTTAGTGCATCCACCAGCGCTTGCTCATTGACTATTCCACCTCTCGCGGTGTTGATAATATAGGCATGATTTGGAAGTAGAGCGAATTCATCACTCGCAATCAGGTTTTCTGTTTCAGCGGTATGCGGGCAGTGAATCGATACAATGTCTGCAATTCGCAGCGCTTCTTCAAAAGCCATTCGTCCTGCTCTAATCTCAGTTACGCCTCTACGTTCGGCAACAATTACTTGAGCTCCAAATGCTTGTGCGACTTTTGCAACGGCTTCTCCTAACGTTCCATGGCCTATGATCACAAAGTTTTTGCCTGCAATTTCATTGATGCTGTAGTCCAAACGACAAAACATGTCACTTTGCTGCCAAAGCCCTGCATGGCAGTCTTGCTGATAACGATGAATATTGGTCATTAAGTTACCAAGCATAGTAAAGGTGTGCTGCACGACAGAAGGGGTCGAATAACCAGCCACATTGGCAACCGCAATTTGATGGGCTTTTGCGGCTGCTAAGTCGATATTGTTGACGCCTGTGGCCGCAACACAAATCAGTTGTAATTGCGGTAACGCCGCGATCGTTTCTTCAGTTAATTGTACTTTATTGGTGATGATGACTGCTGCATCTTTACAGCGTGTGATGATGTCCTCACTGGATGTGGTGTCGTAAGACGTTAATGTGCCTAGTTTGGCTATGGGGTAAAGATCGGTTCCTGCAAGGGTTTTAGCGTCTAATACCACGATTCGCATTATTTTTATCCTTTTCTTGACTTTGGAGTTAACTCTAAGGTTTATACTTGTGATGTCGACTAGGATAATCTTCAGGACTTGGGAGTGTAAAGTGGTAAAGATTGGTGAGCTGGCAAAGCGGCTTAACGTATCAACTGACACGTTAAGGTATTATGAAGCAAACGATCTCCTACACCCTTGCACAAGGAGCGAGGGCGGGTATCGGTTGTTTGATGAGCAAAGTGAAAAGCAAATGCGCTTTATTCTTCGCGCGAAGGAAGTGGGGTTCAGCCTCAAAGAAGTGCAAGACTTGCTGAAGATAAAGTTTGAAAAGCATCAGCACAGTTGTGAAGAAGTGAAAACACTGACTATCACTAAACGAGATTTAGTGAGAGCGCGGATCGCTGAGTTACAAAAATTTGAACAATCGTTATCGACGCTAGCAGAGCAATGCTGCGGCGGTAAGGAAGCGGCTGTGAGCTGCTCGATTTTAACGGCCTTGGAGGCTATCGATGAATGAACTGATAGTAAATTTTTGGCAGCTATTTTTAGTATCTGCCCCGTGGTTACTGCTTGGCCTAATATTGGCCGGGTTACTTAATGTATTTATTCCAAAAGATTTGTTGCAAAAGCATTTAGGGAAAGAAGGATTTTGGACGACGATAAAGGCAGCACTGATTGGGGCGCCGATGCCGCTTTGCTCTTGCGGCGTTATTCCAGCTGCAGTGGGACTGAGAAGAGCGGGCGGCTCAAAAAGTGCGACAACCGCATTTTTAGTCTCAACGCCTGAAACTGGCGTGGATTCTATCTCGGTTTCTTATGTGCTACTTGGTCCTTTTATGGCAATAATTAGGCCAATTGCGGCTGTGGTTAGCGCAATTGCGGCTGGGTTGCTCGTTGGCAGTGAGAAAGATGATAAGCCTGTGCCGCTAAAGCACCTTAATACCTCAGAGGAATCAAGCGCGACTAGCGGTTGTTGTGACGCTAATCATCACTCAGAGCCAAAGCCTGCTGAAAAGCATCACAGCCATGATAGCTGTTGCGCCAGCACTAAAGTGGAAACCGCAAAAGTAAGCTCAAGCTGCTGTGCGCCTACAGGCCCTCAATTAGCAATGGCAGGGGCGAATATGTCTTGTTGTGATACTCCGGAGCCTACCGTAACCAGTTGTTGCGATGCTTCATCAGCCACGACAAGTTGTTGTGAGCCTGCCCCCGTACCTGAAAACCAAGGGGTTTTTGGTAAAATTGTAGAAGCTGTTAAGTTCAGCTGTAATCAATTACTGTCCGACACCGCAGTTTGGCTTCTTATCGGTTTATTCTTTGCAGCGTTAGTGCAAACCTTCGTGCCTGAGTCTTTCTTATCTCAATGGGGCGACGGTATTATTGCCATGCTAGTGGTTATTCTTATCAGTATCCCAATGTATATTTGTGCCACTGCTTCAACTCCAATCGCTGCGGGTTTATTAATGGCTGGTGTTTCACCTGGTGCAGTATTGGTATTTATGCTCGCAGGTCCTGCAACTAACATCGCCACAATTGGGGTGGTAGGTAAAGAATTAGGGCGTCGTGCCGTGTTTGCCTATCTGGGCGGCGTTATCGGGGTTGCGCTTATCTTTGGCTATTTAACTGATTACTTAGTTAATACTTACGGTTTTGTAGTAACGCCGATGATAGGTGAGGAGCACGAAGTGCTACCACATTGGTTAACAGTATCGATGGGCGCATTATTAGCAGCACTCTTACTAAGATTAGCTATACTCAAATTAGGTAAAGTTGTTAGAAGATAAACAATTGTGGTACTTTTTACCGTATTACAATTGCATGACGCTTAAGCATTTAATGTTCCAACTTGGTATATCGCCTTGGTGGTCAGACATGAAATGCTTAGCGTCTGTTTATTTGACACGATAGAATGCGTTCCAGTATTCGTTAATCCGACAGTTTGAGAAGTAGAGTGGATAAATACGCTGACATTAGACCGTATAATGATGATGAAGTAGTGCCAGCATTGGCACGTCTACTAGGTGATGATCAATTCATTGATGTGATCGCCAAATATAATCTGCCAGCTTGGTTGAATGCCTGGCCTGCTATTGCACGCCCACTCGTAAGAATGAAACTAAAAAAGAAGTGGGGAGATTTTTGTACGATTGAACAAGTACAAGATGAAGTGGCGTACTATCTACAAATTTTAATCAATAAAACGACGTCTAAAGTGACTTATTCTGGCCTTGAAACATTGGACTCGAATACCTCGTATTTATTTATTTCAAATCACCGTGATATCGTATTAGACCCTGCGCTTGTTAACTGGGGCTTGCATCAGCAAGATATGCGTACGGTGCGTATCGCTATTGGTGATAACTTACTACAAGTACCTTATATCACTGAGCTTATGCGCCTTAATAAGAGTTTTATAGTAAAACGTTCGGCAAAGGCGCCGAAAGAAATGCTAAAAGCATTAACCCAGCTTTCTGCCTATATTTTTGACTCATTGAGTGAAGGTAACTCCATTTGGATTGCGCAAAAAGAGGGGCGTGCAAAGGATGGAGTAGATCAAACCGATCCAGCACTGTTAAAAATGCTACAGCTCAATGGTCGCAAACAGAAGCTAGATTTTTCAGAATATGTAAAGCAGCTCAGGATAGTGCCCGTTGCCATCTCCTATCAATATGAGCCATGCGCGGTTGCTAAGGCTAAAGAGCTATACCATAAAAAGCAGTTTGGCCAATATGTGAAAGCACAAGGCGAAGATATTGCCAGCATTGTCGAGGGCTTTAGTTCAGATAAAGGCCATGTGCATATCGCATTTGGCGATCCTATCACTGCGGATGTTGAAAACCCAGATGAGCTGGCGAATGTCATTGATAAACAGATTTTAGATTTATACTATCTGCATTCAACCAATCACCTAGCAGCAGGCGATGATGCGCAAGTTAGCCCAGAAGATAAAGAGGACTTTATCTCTAAACTAGAGTCTGTACCGGAAGAGCTGAAGCAATTGGTGTTGAGCATGTATGCCGAACCACTGCGTCGAAAAGGCATTTAATAGCAGTGAGCATGCGCAACCGTGGTGTTAAGTGGTTGCGCTTTTGTTCGGTTAATTAATAACTTTATGATAATAAACGACTTCCATATCTCCTAAAATATCTTTGTGAAGCCCTTTTTTCACATAACTCATCCCAAGTTTCTGCATAATTTTGATGGATCCAAGGTTCTCTTCTTCAGCGATAGCGCTCAAGTGCGTCAAGGTAGGATTGGCTGCTATTAGGTCTGGAATAATATGTTGTGCGGCCTCTGTTGCAAACCCTTTGCCCCAAGAGGCTTGTTTAAAACGCCAACCAAGCTCTAAATCCTGATCGTTTCTTTGTTCTGAAAAGAAATTAGCAGGGCGAACCAAAATCCAACCAATAAATGCCTTGTTTGGCAGCTCGAAACAACCCCAAAGCCCCCAACCTTTTATCTCATCGGTAAACTCTGTTAAACGTGGAATATATACAGTTTTTACTTCTTCAAGTGAGTTAGTCTGACCGCCTGTGATGTATTTCATTACCTCAGGGTCGCTATCAAGATCGGCGAGCAGCTGTGCATCTTGTGGGGTGAGTAGGCGATAACTCAGTCTTGCAGAGTCCTTTACTTGCATTTTTTACTCCTAATGAAACCCAATAAAACTTTAGAGTACAAAAGCTTATGTCATGAGTAAAGATGTTGCATAAGTTTGCATAGACGCCAGCCGAGCGCTTTACTAAAATACGCCGGCATTTTTAGATGGGGAACAGAGTGAATAATTCAGTACTAGCGCTTAGACAGCGTCAAATCGCTGCGGCTCAACGCGAATATAAGGCAAGGGGATCAAAGCTTGCGCGTTGTGAATGCTGCTTATTAGCTACGACTCTATGTATTTGCGACAAAGTCGAAGTGGCCAAAGCAGACTGTGCGGTGTGTTTACTTATGTATCATAATGAAAGCTTTAAGCCCTCCAACACCGGACGCTTGATTGCCGATGTGATCCCAGATAATCATGCCTTTCGTTGGGACAGAACTGAGCCTGACGCTGCGTTATTAGCGCTTCTTTTGGACGAGCAATATGCACCAATAGTCGTTTTTCCAGAGCAAGGCGTGGAGCCTGAACGGGTAATTACTAAGGTGACTCGCACCGAAAATAAAACACCACTATTTATCTTTTTGGATGGGACATGGCGTGAAGCTAAGAAAATGTTCAGAAAGAGCCCCTACCTCGATAGTTTACCTGTGTTATCCATCGCCCCTGAAAAGCTCTCGGATTACAAGCTACGAGTCGCGCCGCATGAACATCAGCTCGGTACGGCAGAAGTTGCGTGTGTGTTGTTTGCCGAATGCGGCGAGCAGGATGCGGCAGCTAAATTAACCGCGCATTTTATCGATTTCAGAGATGCCTACTTAAAGGGTAAGCGCAGTAAACTGTAGGCTGAGCCCTAACCGTAGGTCGAGGTTTATCTCGACAAAAAAACCACATTGTTTACGCTGCATGGCGAGTAAGACGATGGTAGATCGAGATTTATCTCGACAAAAAGCTGAATTGTTTACGAAATACGGCAAGCAAGATGCCGGTAGGTCGAGACTTATTTCGACAAAAATCTGAATTGTTTACTAAATGCGGCGAGCAAGATGACGGTAGGTCGAAATTTATTTCGACAAAAAGCTGAATTGTTTACTAAATGCGGCGAGCAAGATGACGGTAGGTCGAAATTTATTTCGACAAAAAGCTGAATTGTTTACGCGGTACAGCGAGCAAGACGGCGGTAGGTCGAGATTTATCTCGACAACACAAACGTAATATCACGCGATAAATAGGAACAAAATAAGAAGCGCGCGACCCATTGCTGAGTCGCGCTTACGGAATCTTCTAAATGCATCCTGCAAAGTTGAGTAGTTCAACGTCCTGAATCTTTCCTCTTCCATGGCATCGCTTGGTGTTCTCGTTTTGCGAATAAAGGCATCTTGCCCTGTGTCCATCTTCCTTTTACACGTCCGCTGTCTTATCCATTGCCATCCACTTGCTAAGAACAAGCCCTTGTTCTAATTGTCCCTATTTGCTACTTTCCAAAATAGCAGTGCCAATCATCACTTTTTTACCTTGACACTTGGTAGCCTGAACGTGTTGCTTCAAGCTAGGTGTTGCACTGTTAATTGCAACAATTGGCATCTCCTAAGCCACATTTTACCAGTACATCCGATGTACCTTCCTTCCTCATCCTTAACCACCTGCATATCCAATGCAGTAACGTTATCCCTCAACGTTTAGCCTCTCCCCTGAAGCAATCCTTAGGCTCGTCATGAACCTTTAATCCCTGTCCTTTAATGTAATCACACCATGTGACATACAATCTCGCTCGCTTTTCCCTATATTCCTTTAAGTGGGTGCTTATCCATTAGCAAATCCTGCCCTGAGCGTATCCCGTGTATCCTTTATCTCTCTTCCTGAGATGTTGTTAAGTATAAGCAGACTAAAAAAAATCGGGAGCAGTGAAATTCAATCTTTTTTGCGCCTTCTTCTAGTAATAATTAATAACTTATTATTTTTTAATTGCTTACTGTTATTTTGAGTGTTATTTCAGCGCATCTTTACTCAATTTCTGGTAGCTAAGTGAGATATATCTCACAGGTAATTCTCCCGTTTTCTACAACGCTAATTTTATCTTGAGCGTAGTTTCAAATATTCAGGGTGTAAAACGGCACAATTACAGGTAGAATTAGTTGATAATAATTATTGTTTACCTAATGGAATCTTTATGAAAAAAGCACTTGTTACTATACTGGCAACGCTTACTTGCCTACCAGCAATGGCTGCAGAGGAAGTTAATATCTACTCGTTTAGACAACCTTTTCTGATCCAACCTATTTTGGATGACTTCACCAAGCAAACCGGTATCAAGACCAATGTGGTTTTTGCAAAAAAAGGCTTAATCGAGCGTGTTAAGCGTGAAGGCAAGCATAGCCGTGCTGATCTCGTACTCACTTCAAACTTCAGTGCGCTAATTCAACTTGAAGACGAAAACCTAACACAAGCAATTAACAGCGAAGCTGTAACCAAGAATATCCCAGCGAACTTCAGAGATCCTGAAGGTCAGTGGGTTGCGCTTACTAAGCGTGTACGCAATGTATATTCTGCAAAAGACCGTGTAGGCAAGTTAGATGCGCTTACGTATGAAGCGCTAGCGGATGAACAATACCGCGGTAAAATTTGTACACGCTCAGGTAAGCATCCCTATAACCTTGGTTTAGTGGCGTCTATGATTGCCCATCATGGCGAAGCAAAGACCAAAGAATGGCTTGAAGGTGTGAAGAAAAATTTAGCTCGTAAGCCTCAAGGTAACGACCGTGCACAAGTCAAAGCAGTAAAAGAAGGACTGTGTGATTTGGCCATCGGAAACAGCTATTACTTCGGTAAGATGATGGAAGATGAAAAGCAAAAAGCCTGGGCTGAAGCGGTATATATCAACTTCCCAAATCAACAAGATCGTGGTTCTCATATCAACGTTTCTGGTGTTGTCTTGACCAAGCACGCTAAAAATACAGAAAATGCCTTGAAACTCATTGAGTTTATGACCGACAATAAGGCGCAAAATATGTATGCGTCGATGAATATGGAATACCCGGTTAAACCTGGCGTCGAGTTATCGAAACTTGTGGCATCTTGGGGTGAGTTTAAGGAAGACAGCCTACCATTGTCAGAGATCAGTAAATACCGTCCGTTAGCGCTTAAGCTAATCGATGAGGTAAAATTTGACCTTTAATGCAATTATCATTTTCACTGTCTAAATGGCAGAGTTTTGCGTGGCTGATAGGGCTTAGCCTATCAGTCCCGCTGATGTTTTTAATCTTTGAGTCGCTACAACCTGACTCCGAAGTCTTTGCTCACCTTTGGAACACCGTTTTGTGGGACTATGTCCGCAATACGATTTGGCTGATTGTAGGTGTATGCATCCTTTGCGCTTTGATTGCGCTACCACTTGGCTGGCTAACCGCGTACTGTGAGTTTCCTGGACGGCGCTTTTTCGAATGGTCGTTGATGCTACCCCTTGCGATGCCAACCTATTTGATTGCTTACGTGTATACCGATTTGCTGGATTATGCTGGGCCTGTACAAATAGCGCTGCGAGAGTGGTTTGGCTGGCAATCTCCAGATGATTATTGGTTCTTTGATATTCGCACTTTGTCAGGCGCTATCGTGATGATTGCACTGGTGCTTTATCCTTATTTGTTTTTGATTTTTAGAACGGCGCTAAGAGAGCAGTCGTTTAAGCTGGTACAAGCCAGCCAATTGATGGGCAAGTCACCTTCACAGAGCTTCTTTAAGATAAGTTTACCTTTGTCGCGAGGCGCGATTGTGGCAGGGCTGGCACTGATCGCCATGGAAAGCATGGCAGATTTTGCAACCGTACATTACTTTGCCGTGAGTACACTAACCACCGCCGTTTACGATACTTGGTTGGGCTATTATTCACTTACCGCAGCGGCTAAAATTTCAGGCATCATGCTACTGTTTTTATTTTTAGCCCTAACACTGGAGCGAGTGAGCCGCCCAACTCAGGTAGTGCATGAGCGCCAATCGAGTGTTAACAGTACCACGCTTTATCATCTTAAAGGCGCGCAGGCTTGGTTCGCTAGCGCTTTTTGTTGGCTTATTCTTATTGCGGCTTTTATCGTGCCTACATGGGTGCTTGCAGATTACGCCGTCGACTATTTTGAACAAGCTTGGAATGACGACTTTTTCTTGTATGCGTGGCAAAGTTTAAAAATAGCGTTTTGGGTAAGTGTGGTATTAATTATCATGAGCATGCTGGTGGTGTTTAACCAGCGAGTTAGCAGTGGTAAACGCGTCACGCTGCCGGGTAAGCTTGCGAGTACCGGATACGCGCTACCGGGCACTGTGCTGGCAATTGCAGTACTTATTCCACTCACGTTATTAGACGACAAGCTAAATACTTGGCTTGAAGGCTCCTCATTTGAGCCTGGTTTGCTGTTCAGCGGGACGATTTTTGCACTGGTTTTTGCTTACGTTGTACGATTTTATGCGATTGCGCAAGGCGCGGTCGAGTCGAGTTATCAGCGGATCAGTCCAAGTCTAGATATGGCAAGTTTTTCGTTGGGTCGCAATCGTTTCAAAACCATGTTATCAATACATTTGCCATTGCTGCGTCGCGGTATTTTAACCGCAGCACTGTTGGTTTTTATTGAGTGTATGAAAGAACTTCCAGCGGCATTGTTATTACGACCCTTTAATTATGAAACACTGGCAACACACGTTTTCCAATATGTGAGTGATGAGCAGCTGGAGTTGGCTTCTGTCTCTGCGTTATTTATTGTGTTGGTTGGTTTAATTCCGCTTTATGTTGTAAACCGTTCTATGGAGCAGCGAAGTTAATGCATAGTTTAGTGCTTGAAAATCTCTCTTATCGTTATGACGGTGAAGCCGTTGTGGATAGCCTAAATCTGACCGTAGAACAAAACGAGATTGTTTGTTTGCTTGGTGCCAGTGGTTGCGGTAAAACGACCACGCTGAAGGCGATAGCGGGCTTGATTGAACCATTTCAAGGCTCTGTGAGTATTTTAGGCAAAGCCATGAATGGTAATGGCACTTTTGTACCTCCACAAAAACGCAATATTGGCATGATGTTTCAAGACTATGCGCTATTCCCACACCTCACTGTGGCGCAAAATGTCGCGTTTGGTTTAACCTCAAAAAGCAAGCGTGAACGTCAAGACCGAGTAGCTGAAATGCTCCATTTGGTGCAGCTGCAAGACTATAGCGACCGTTTTCCACACGAGCTTTCAGGTGGCCAACAACAACGTGTCGCAATTGCGCGAGCACTGGCGTACAAGCCAAATCTGTTGCTGCTTGATGAGCCGTTTTCAAATATAGATGCTCAAGTGCGGTTTCAGTTAATTAACGATATTCGCCGTATAATCAAAGATCAGCAAGTTTCCGCGATTTTTGTTAGTCACTCGAAAGAAGAAGCTTTTGCTTTTGCCGATCGGTTGGCAATAATGGATAAAGGGAAAATCGCACAAGTGGGTGAGCCGAGAACGTTATTCCAACGACCAAAGAGCAAAATGGTTGCCGAGTTTTTGGGTCAGGGAATTTATATTCCTGCACAACGAGTGAATGGCGCTTCGGTAGAAACCCAATTTGGTGCCGTAAAATCACTCGTTGAGCTCGGTAATATCGACGCGAAGGGTGAAATGTATGTGAGGCCGCAGCACATTACGTTAGAAAATGCCGAGCTTGGCAGCGTTAAAATACTCAATCAGCGCTTTATGGGAACAGAGTACATTTACCGTGTTGCATTAGAGGGTCAAGAGCTCGAAGTACCGCATCCAGCGCATGAACCGCTCGACTTAAATCAACCAATCTCTTTAAAAATTAAGGCACATGCTGTAAATTTCTTTTCTTAATAGCAAATGAATAAACGCAGGGAGTAGAGCATGGCGCTTGCCCAATCAGGTGTGTGTGCTGAAGCCAATTTGCACGGCTTACACTTGTTCTTCAATGTACTTGAAGGGCAAGACGAGGCGCTAAGAGCGGCGCTCGCAAATTGTGGACGCTTGCAAGAGGAGTTGGAAGACAGATTCTCCGAGTCTATGCTGTCGAGCTTTGTCGCGGTTGGTGCGCAATACTGGCCACACATTTATCCTGAGTTTATTCCTAAAGAGTTAAAAAGCTTTCCACATATTGTTGAGGCTGAGCACACCGTGCATACTCAGCCTTTTGACTTGCTTTACGTGATCCGCTCCGACCGAGAAGACGTTAATCATATCTTTGCTCAAAGTGTGCTGCACATGCTAAACGGTCTAGTTGAAATGGTGGCACATGTGCGCGCCTTTCGTTTCTTAGATGGTCGTGATTTTAATGGCTTTATTTATGGTGCAGACATCCCTAGAGGGCGCAATAAACGGGAAGTTGCACTTGTACACAACCCAAATGCAGCCGACCACCTTGGTAGTTATATTCACGTACAGCGGGTGAAGTTTGATTTATTGCGCTGGCAGGCGTTGCCGCTCGCTGAGCAAGAGCAATTAATGGGGCGTACGCGTCTAGACAATGACCTAATTGAAGATTGCGACCCCTGTAATCATGCGGCATTAACCGAATTGAAAGACGCAAACGGTAATGCGCTACTGCTTAACCAAAGCATGCCATTTGGTGATGTATTTGAACAAGGAAGCTTGTCGCTAAGTTGCAGCGCCAAAGGCGATGCTTTCGAGCAGGTGCTAAGAAGCCGATTGGGGGAAGGGGATGAATACGACCCCATATTGGATTATTCTAGTGCCGATATGGGTTCCGCGTTTTTTGCACCCTCACTAGAGTTCTTGTCAGTGATGGCAAAAATGCCGGAATAAGTTCGCTGCTATTTTACATCTCCAAAGCCCATCCATGGGCTTTGACTTGTTTCGCAAGTGCTCTTCCGCCGTTACAACATATACGGGTTTTTCGCAGGTGATCCGTTACTAACTACAGGTCTTGATTGAATTTCCTCAAGCTTTTGTAAAATGTCTTTTAGCTGTTGCTGCTGGACTTGTTCAGCACTTGAGTTTGCTAAGGTATTTGTCAGCAAAGTGGTGACGGCTTCAAGCGCTTTTGCACTGCTATCATCAACGTGATTGTCGACTTGAATATGTGGTTGTGCCACCGCTTCTAAGCGCTCAGACAGGTTTTCAAATAGTGTATTTTGCTGCTGACCTTGTTGACCCAATGCTTGTTGTATTTGCGCTTGGGTGCTGAGCAAGTCATTGAGTTTACCAAGGTTAGCGAGTAGCTGCTCGTTGTTCGCGGTGTGTTTGATGGTGTTTTGCAGCCCAGCAATTTCCTCTGCGACTTGTTGCTGTGAAGCTATCAATTGCTTTAGTGGTGTAGCGTAAGGTTGCTGCGTTAAGACCTCACGTAGCTCAGTTAACTGCGTGGCAAACTCTTGTTCGTTAAACACTTGAGCCAACTGTTGCAACAGCGCACTGTAATCAAAGCTAAGCTGCTCTTTATCGAGTTTAGTGGCGATTTGCGAAAGGGATTTATTGACAAAGCTTAGCTGTTCAACAGCCAGCTGCGCTGGGCTTCCCTCATCGCTATTGCGGTGCAGACGGGCATATTCGGCCTTGATTTCATGCCAGCGCGTTGCTTCTTCATCCGTTAAGGTACCGCGTAATTCAGCCAGTTTCAGTAAGTTTTCTTCGCTGCCTTTGCTAAGCGTTTGTGCTTCACCGCGATAGTGATCTTGAATTAGGTTTTCAAGTTCACTGTCATTCATAGCAGCAACCACCTTTTCAGCCATCTTATTCATGTTACGGTAACTGCCTTGTAGCTTAAACGGCGGCTCGGTTCGATAGTTATCATCTTGCGCTGCTGAGGCAATATATTGGGCATTTACTTTGAGCACGGTATTGCGAATGGTGAGCAGCTTTTTCAGTACGCTGACAATTTCATTCACTTGCGCTTGAGAGTAATTAAATTCCAATTCATTGATGGAGATGTCTTCTCCGTCGGCAATGCGTACTAGCTTGTACAAGTCTTCCATACCACGATTGGCAAGTGGCGCGAGCACCGCATTGGAAGTAAGCGTATTTTCAATAAAGCTCATGGCAAATTCTTGTTCGCAGCCACTGAGGGTGTCACCGAGGTTGTAAATATCCGCACGGTTGGCAAGCATATCTGGGATCTTAAAAGATTCACCGGATTCGGTGTAGGGGTTTCCTGCCATCACAACGGCAAATTTTTTGCCTCTCAGATCATAGGTTTTACTGCGGCCATTCCACACACCATCTATGCGTCTTGAGCCGTCACATAAAGAGATGAACTTTTGTAAAAATTCGGGGTTGGTGTGCTGAATATCGTCAAGGTACAGCATCACATTATTGCCCATCTCAAAGCTTTGGTTGATCTTCTCAATTTCTTTTGCGGCGGTCGCGTTGATGGCTTGAGCAGGATCCAAAGAGACTTGGTCGTGACCAATGGATGGACAGTTGACCTTAACAAAGGTGAGTCCTAAGCGGTTGGCTACATACTCTATTAGCGTGGTTTTACCATAGCCCGGAGGGGAGATAAGCAGCAACATGCCCATTAAGTCGGTGCGTTTATTGTTTCCCGCAGCCCCTATTTGCTTTGCTAAGTTATCGCCAATAATAGGGAAGTAGACTTTGTCAATCAGCTGGTTACGTACAAATGAGCTTAGTGGTCTGGGTTTAAACTCATCCAATTGCAAGCGCTGCTTTTGCGCCTCAAGCACTTGTGCTTTTAACTGTTGATACTGTTTGTAGGCCGGAACATGAACCGTGAGATACTCGTTACTACGGGCAAAAAAGTCTGCGTAATCTAGGCGTAACACTTGGTTCTCGATACGTGGGTGTTGGCCCATTAAACCTGAAATTTCGGTTTTTATGTCGGCTTCTTTGACTTGGTAGGTGATATCTAACTGGGTGGAAAGCAAAATGCAGTTAGCGGCCTCAAGCAAGGTCTCAGCACTTTCATTTTGCTTACTGCCATAGGCGCGCAGCCAGCTGCTTAACAGGCGGCATTTGTCCGCAAGTTTAGTCAAATGTGTTAATGAGTCTTCAAGCTGTTGCCAAACGCCTTTGGCCTTTGCCATCGAGATAAACTGCTCGCTGGTGTGTTTTGCAGGTGAAGCCAAATCAAATTGTCTCGGCTTAACTTGCTTGGCAAGGGCTTTAATTAAGTAAGTTGCGCTTAACTCGCCTGAAAAGCGGTGTAGCTCGGTTAAATAGCTCGATAAATTTTGTTGGCAAAATGCCGTGATCTTTTCACTCAATTCTTTGCTTAGCTGTTGGCTAAAACTATGGTCATCTAACTTCGTTGCCATCAGCTCTGCTTGTGTGGCCTGAAACGCCAATTCAGCTAGCTCAGCCTTGCTTTGTTGAGTATAAAATAGCTGTGCCGCAATTCGACAGCTAGCAGGGTAGACGAGTAACTCAAGCTGTCGTTTTTGTTTTAGTAAATTAGCTAAGATCAGGCTGGCATCTTGATCATGAATGCCTTTTTCATAGCCTTCTTGATATCTGGGTTCTGCAAATTTTTGTACGATGGGCAGTAAACTTCCGTCATCAACGGCAAGTTCTAGATCTGCTTGACTAAAGTCGTTGCCGTCTTGCTCCGCAGCTGCTAATACTTGAGCTGCAAGGTACTCGCCTCGATATAAGTGACGATTTTCTGAGATCAGGTTTTGCTGCCAGTATGTGCTTGCGTCATTGAGTTGTTGATTGACTTTGGCGTCAGGAATGGTATCAAAATACTCAGTGCCGGTGAGGTGTAACATCAGCTGTTCACCACGAGGCAGCAAAGTCAAATCAAGGATTTGTTTATTGAAACTAAACGCATGTTTGCCGACTTTAACGGTATTGCCACCATCAATGTAAATATCTTGCTTGTCTCGCAAAGCGCGGATTGCTTGATCTTTGCAGGCCTTGAGTTTGGCTTGAATATCATCCGCCTTCACTTCATCGCTTAGGCGCTTTAGCTCTTGCGTTAAATCACGCAGCTTGCCAATCATAGGATCGGAGGCAAAATAGCTATTGATGTCGTCTAAGGTTTTAAAACTTTGCGAGCGTCGATTCACCCCCTGTAAAATACGCTCAGCAGCGTTTGCTAGGCTTAGTGCTCGGCGCTGTCTTTCGTCGATGAGCTGCTGTTTATGCGCCTCAAAGCTTTCATAAACGTCATCACGTTTAGCCAAGATCTCCGTTAAAAACTCATCATACTGACTAAATTGAGACTCGAGCTCTTCTAATTGGATAAGTAAGCGAGAGAGCTGATCGTCACATTGCTCTGGGGTTTTGGCAGCGCTTAGAGCGCTGGTAATACTTTGGCTGAAAAGCTTAAAACGAGCCGCGAATTCGGCTTTTGCTTCAACACTGCCCACGCTCTTTTTCTGGATTTCTAACGCTGCTTTGGCGCGGTTTACTTGACCATAAATGGCGCTGACATCTTCCAAAATTTTAGTGCGAATGCGGCTATCGTCAATGTCGAGATCCAGCATGGTATGGTTGAGCAAATCAAGTTCGGCGCTTAAGGTTTCCAAGGTCGCCAAAAAGCCGTTAAGCTCGGTAACACTCTCTGTTTGCGCTCTGGCTTGCTCTAAGGAATCTAGCTGCTCGTAGTAGGGCGCCAGAGCACTATCTTGCTGCAAAAACTCCGCGGTTTTATGGCTTAAACTCAAGGTTTGCTCATCAATCTGCTGCTGCATGGCAGATAGCGCGTCAAGATTGATGTACTTCACTTCTTCAAGGCTTATCACTTTGCCTTTTAAGCGTTTGAGAGACTCTAAGCTCTGGACAAATTGCTCGGCTGTTTTAAAGCTATCAGGTCTTACCTCGCGAAGCACATCTTGCATGGCTTGCTCTATTTCCGCTTCTGCGCGCCGAGCGTCGGCCTCAATTTGGCTTACCTTTTCAAATTCGTCGAGTACCTGCTCCGAAGTTTCAAAAATTTCATGTAGTTTTGCTGTGACGTCTGCAAAGTCCGCTTCAGCAAGCCAATGATAGCGGTCTAAAATACTGCGGGTGAGGGCAATTAAATCTTCATAATGAAAGACCGTGGGGCTTTGTTCGTTAATGGCTTTGAACACACTGTATAAATCAGAAATTGCGCGTACTAAATCCGGGTTGCCGATCCGGCCAAATATGCCTGTTGCGCGAGGGGCTTGTGCGGCAAACTCGCTGCCACAAAATGGGCTTTGCCAGATTTGAATAGGGTGCACGCGCTCAGGCTCAGGCTCTGCTTTAAAGGTTAGCGCTAAGCCATCGTCATAAATTCCATAGCCATGACAATAAATAGGATTTTGCAGGTTTTTCTCAATAATATTGTAAGAGAAAAGTGCGTAGCGACCCTCGTTTGGTTCGTAGAAGATATACAGTACATCTTCACCATTGGGTGATTTGATCTGGCGATGGAAAATTAAATCGTCCAGTTGGTCGTCAAAATAGCGTGTTTGCCCAGATTGTAAATAATAGCCACCAGGAAAAATAATTCCTTGGTTCTCAGGTAATTGAACACAGGCACCACCCAGCGCATCTTGGCGCAATACCTGTTGGGTGCGGCAATTATAAATAAAATAACGCCATTGTTTTTCTCGGTAGGGAAGTAACTTTAACAACACCATTTCGCCAACTTCGGCAAAACGTAAATCGCAATCTGCGAGTGATTGACTGGCGTCATCAACGGCTTCTTGATAAATACCTTCACCGCTTTGGGTATTGTTTTCTATTTTTACGGTGAGTTTGCCACCCGATACTTCAATAAACACTTTGTCGTTTACATTAATATGTGGGTGACGGCCTTCGACGTGATCGGCGCGGTCGGTTTTTTGCCATTCAAAGTCAAAGTTTTCCACTTCGCCTATGTCACGCTCTCCTCGATTATCAATATAATCTAAGGTTTCATCTTTGGCGATTTGCCAGCGGAACACACGAACATCGGAGAGTTTTTCGCCAATTTGAAATAGCGCAAAGAGCTTGTTTGATTTAACAAATAGGTGTTGTAGCCGGGTGTCTTTGTAATATGTGTATAGTTCATCAAAGTCCCGTAAGAAACGCTGGTCAGTGAGGAATTTGGTTTCTTGCGGATAAGGTTCTATTTCGTAGTGGTCTTCTTGCAAGTGCAGCTTTTGTACGGTAAATACATCGCTGACTTGGGTATTTTGTTTAAGCCCCATAAACACATTGTAAGCAAAGATAAGCTTGTCGCCGATCAGCACGATATCGCGCGGTACACAGTTATGTTCAGTACGCACTCTTGCTCGACCTTTCACTTTAAGCTCGGTGCTTCCAAAAGTGTCAACACGCTGTTGGTTGAGTTTATCTATTTGGCTTTTTAGATCATTACCAAAGTTACCAAGTCGGCGCTTAATCAGTTGATAAGAGTCTTGTTCGAGCGTTCGCTCTGGCGCTTGTTGCGTTGCTTCCGTCATTCTTTTGCTTTCCTATGTGCGCTGTCGCAAATGGGGGAGAGGAGCCAAGAAAATTGACTCCTCAGGGTTAATTACTCTAGTGGTTCGCTTTGTTTACTGCCATTTAACGAGCCGCCAAGTAACTTGAGTAGCTGCTGTTTATCCGCATCTGAGCTATTGCTTAGCTGTTGGAAGAACTTACTCATGTTGATGTTTTTCAGCGTTTCCGACGACGCATTGGCACCAGCCAATACCCCTTTTAGGTCGTCCATCAAATTACGCTCACCGTTTAGGTGATCTTTGAATACGGTTTGTACCGTCTTACTCTCGCCGACTAAGCCGTCAATTGACTTGCCCACTGTGATGGCATTCATAAACTGGTTAAAGAATTGGCCATCGCCGCCCATAAAGTTGATATCAGCACCGCTCAGTGCTTTACCTAATACTTCAGCCTGACTTGCAGAAACCTGCTTGTTCGCTTCGATACTCGCAAGCGTCAGCTCTTTCTGTTGGTTTAACTGTAGCGTGAAGCCTTCGTATTCACGGGCGTCTTTATCCATCTTATTCAGTGCTTCCAGCTTCTCTGTAAGACCTTTGGCTTCTGCTGACATCTTACGTTCAAGGTTGATAGCTTCTGCTTCACCTTGTTTTTCAATTGCCTCAGCCATTGCTGATTGAACCTCAGCTTCTGCCAAACCAATTTCACGTTTGCCTTGTGCCTCAGCTTCACTTTGCTTCTTGGTTGCCTCTGCCATTGCTGCTTGTACTTCGGCTTCGGCGCGGCCAATATCACGTTTACCTTGTGCTTCGGCTTCTAGTTTTTGCTGTAGCACTTTAGCGTCTGTTTCGCCTTGTATCGCACTAGCAGCGGCTTTTGCCTTGATGATATCTGCTTCTGCAAGACCAGGTGCTGCCGCTTCAACTTGGGCAGCCTCGGCAAGAATTTTCTTCGACTCTGCGGTTTGGTTCGCAATACGTAGTTCTGCTGCGGCCATTTTTTCCATTTCACGGGCTTTAAATTCGGCAGCTTGCTCTTTAGCTTTAGCCGCTTCAATATCTTTAACCAACGCTTCTTCGGCCTCAGCTTGAGCAAGAATAATTTTTGCTTGTTTTTCACGCTCGGCTTCAGCAATACATTGCACGTCTTTGATGCGCTCTTGTTCCTCGGCAACGGTTTTCTCAACGGCAACCCGTTCGCGTTGGACATCGGCGATTTCTTTTTGCTCGACTTCCAGTGCTTTGGCTTTTTGGATACGTAAAATTTCGGTTTCGCGTTCGCGCTCAATAATTTCAATCTGGCGAGAACGCGTGACTTTTTCTTCTTCTATGCCGAGTAAGCGAAGGCGATTTTGCTCTGCAACATCGATTTCACGCTGTTTATTGTGCTCTGCAATTGCAATTGCTTCGTCCGCTTTGAGGCGTGCTTCTTCGGCTTTTAAGCGCTCTTCATGCTTAACACGTTCAGCTTCTGCGGCTTCGCGAGCGCGCACCGATTCGATTTCACGGCGCTGTCTTGCGCTAGCATCTTCTCGTTGGCGCTCGACTTCTGCTGCTTTTTCAAAGGCTGCTTGGTTTTGGTTGTCGATTTGCGCTTTTTCATCGCATTTAAGTTGGTTCGTTTCCACGTTTTGGCGTGAGGTTTTTTCGGTAATACGGCGAATACCTTCAGCGTCAAGAATGTTATTTGGATCTAACTTGTCGATAGAGGTTTGTTCAAGATAATCAATCGCCACATCTTCTAACGTATAGCCAGATAAATCTTGTCCAATCACTTCTTTAATAGAATCTCGGAACTCATTACGATGGGTAAATAGCTCCTCAAAATTCATGCGCTTACCAACGGTTTTCAAGGCTTCGGAGAATTTTGCCTCAAATAATGCTTGTAAGGTTTCTGGTGCCGATGCGCGGGCACAGCCAACTTGTTTAGCAACGCGTAGGATATCTTCTTTGTTTTCGTTTACGCGAATGTAAAAAGTGATGGCGATGTCAGCACGGATATTGTCTTTACAGATCAGGCCGCTGTTTTCACGACGCTCCAATACCATGCGGTTAGTTGAAATATCCATGACTTCCATTTTATGGATCACAGGTAGCACAATGCCGCCTGTAGTCGTGACATCCGGCTCGTTTTTCATCTTGTTGATGATCAATGCCTGACCTTGTTCAACCTTGCGGTAGAACTTTCCAATCAGAAGTAGAATGGCAAAAATAATGACGATGGATATGCCCACGATTGCGAGCACCGGTCCGAGGTTGTTTAGAAATTCCATGTTTTTTCCTGCGTTGCGCTATGTTGTTTGAGCTGGTATTAGCTATACCAACTAGTTCCTAAATTCCGTTATTTTCCGTACTATTACCAAGGTTTAGCCACAATCGTGTAGCTATGTGTAAGGGTGTCATGTTCGATAAGTAAGGCACTGTCTCCTAGTGTGAAAGTGTTATCTTCATCCGAGCGCACTTCGATGAGTTGCTCTGTTCCTTGAATATATACTCTGGCTTGACCGAACGTGTTGCTAACTCTTGATGTTGCAATAACGCATTCGAGCCCAACCAGCGCTTGCTTTGATGTGGTTTCTTGGCTTTCGAAAAAGCGTCGTAGTGGCCTTACAATGACGGCGGTTAGTGGTAATGCAGCAATGAGGCTGGCAAGCATAAATACCGTGCCCATCAGGTAGTAAAAAATGCCATCGCCTAGTAGGTAAGCAAAAAACTGTTGCACATAAATACTGACAATCCAGCCCAGCGCGATGATTAAACTCAATGAAATACTCACAGGGACTCCGCCAAAAGCGACCTCCCAAAAAGAACCAGAGCTTGCGCCTTCGGCTTCAATATCAACATCGCCTTCTAAGATATCGATATCAGCAAAACCGAGTAAAGCAATTAGCCAGAACAACAGCACTATCAGTAATAGTGTTGAAAAAATAACAGTGGGAAACGTAAATGCAGTATTTAAAAATTCCATTGCTGTTCCTTAGTTCCTTGTATTTCCTTTTAAGCGGTTAAGTAAGTGAATTGTCCACTCAGCGCCATAAGGTATCTTTGTGTGTATCAAGCGGTGAGTTCCGCATCATAGAATGTGAGATGATTGAGTGAAGCGAATAGCGTTCGTGTCCGGAAAGACTGAGACACTGTAGGAAACAAATCCGAAAAGCTAGTCAATCAGCTTAAAAACCATCCATGCGTTGTGAGAAAGCCTCACATGTGTTTCTAAAGTTGCCACATTTAGACATATTATGTCAAACGTTTTTTTGCTGTAAAGATAAGCAATTTATTTTGTTTATCGTGATAGTGGGAAAGCGTGTTTGTAGAAGCTAGAGTATCAGAATATGTGCTAACCTGTGAGTTAGCACCGATAAAAATAATAGACTAAACGTTATCGAACAGGGTTTTTACTTTATCTAAAGTAACGTCGATTTCAGATACTTTGGCAGGGGCAATAAAAATCGTGTCATCGCCGGCAATCGTACCTAATACGCCGTCTGCGGTGCCTAATGAGTCAAGTAGCCTCGCAATTAACTGGGCAGCACCAGGACTGGTTCGAATAATAATCATCATTTCGTTGTGCATAATATCAACGACTAACTGACGTAAAGGACTTTTTGCTGTTGGTACGCTCATTTCGGCGGGTAAGCAGTAAACCATTTCTTGTTTGGCATTACGTGTACGCACAGCACCAAACTTGCTCAGCATGCGCGACACTTTGCTCTGACTGACGTTGTCAAATCCTTGTTGTTTTAGAGCATCAACAATTTCACCTTGAGAGCCAAAGTTTTCTTCTTTTAAAATGGCTTTAAATGCTTTGATCAGTGCTTCTTGTTTTTCTTGCGGCTGCATAGTCTGTCTTCTTTTACGGCTAATCTTTAAATTCTACACAAAACCACCGAGATTCCCAAATTTGCGCGACCAAAATAGCAGTCGTAAAGCATAAGAGTACAAAGTGTCGCGATCTTTACACTTTTATTTAAGACATTAGTCAAAAAATCTCGAAAATAACCGTGATTAATTTGTGTTTAACAGCGCTTTTCATTATCTTTACTGCACACTCAATTCCACCTTCAAATTATGGAGAATTCAAATGAAAGTTGCTGTATTAGGTGCCGCTGGCGGTATCGGTCAAGCTCTATCTTTATTGCTTAAAAATGGTCTTCCAGCTGGCTCTGAGTTAGCGCTTTATGACGTTGCACCTGTTGTACCTGGTGTTGCAGTTGACTTATCTCACATCCCAACTGCGGTAAAAGTAGCGGGTTATGGTAAAGACGACCTAGACTCAGCTCTTGCTGGTGCTGACGTAGTGCTTATCCCTGCTGGTATGCCTCGTAAGCCTGGTATGGACCGTGCTGACCTATTCAACGTTAACGCAGGTATCATCAAGACACTTGCTGAAGGTATCGTTAGAAGCTGCCCTAAAGCACTTGTTGGTATCATCACAAACCCAGTAAATGGCACGGTACCAATCGTTGCTGAAGTGTTCAAAAAAGCAGGTACTTATGATCCAGCTCGCGTATTCGGTGTAACAACGCTTGACGTTATCCGCGCTGAAACCTTCATCGCAGAGCTTAAAGGTCTAGACGTTGCTGAAGTTAAGATCCCAGTAATTGGTGGTCACTCAGGTACTACAATTCTACCTCTACTTTCTCAAGTTGAAGGTGTTGAGTTCACTGACGAAGAAGTTGCTGCACTAACGACTCGTATCCAAAACGCGGGTACTGAAGTGGTTGAAGCTAAAGCGGGTGGCGGTTCAGCTACGCTTTCAATGGGTGCAGCAGCAGCACGTTTCTGCTTCTCACTAGTGAAAGGCCTACAAGGTGAAGAAGTACTTGAGTACGCATACGTTGAAGGTAACACAGGCGATGCAACATTCTTTGCACAGCCAGTTATCCTTGGTAAAAACGGTGTAGAGAAGTTACTACCTTACGGTGAGCTAAGCGCGTTTGAGCAAAAAGCAAAAGACGACATGCTAGCGACACTTGAAAAAGACATCAAAGAAGGTGTTGATTTCATGGCGTAAGCCAGATTGATACAAAAAACCAGTCGCTTCACAGTGACTGGTTTTTTTATGCTTGATTCTTCTTATACCAGTTGTATTAAGTAAATGATCTATCTTGAAGCGGGGAAATAGCTTTAGTAGCAAGGCAAAAATTTTGCTATTTAGTTGTTCTAAATGAGAAATTTTTAACGAAGCTAATATGCTATTTCACCCTTCAAATTGATTAGAGAATTAATTCAATTGGTATTAGTGAAGAATACGTGCTCTGATAGTTCCTTCAACCGCACTTAACTCTTTCAGTGCTACTTCAGAGTGGTCGCTATCGACGTCAATAACTACGTAACCAATAGATTCATCCGTTTGTAGGTATTGCGCCGCAATATTGATACCGTGCTGAGCGAACGCTTGGTTGATTTGCGTTAGTACGCCTGGGCGGTTTACGTGTACGTGTAATAAACGACTTCGGTTTGATAATTCAGGTAGAGAAACTTCTGGGAAGTTAACTGCCGTGACTGTTGAACCATTATCTGAATATTTTGCCAACTTACCCGCGACTTCCACACCGATGTTTTCTTGTGCTTCTTGGGTAGAACCACCAACGTGTGGGGTTAGCAGTACATTGTCAAACTCGCGTAGTGGTGAGACAAATTCTTCATGATTAGATTTTGGTTCAACGGGGAATACATCGATAGCAGCGCCAGAAAGTTTCTTCGCGGCTAATGCTTCAGCTAAGGCGTCGATATCAACAACCGTTCCTCGTGATGCGTTAATTAGGATTGCGCCTTGTTTCATCACTTCAATTTCAGCCATACCGATAAGGTTTTTGGTCTGTGATGTCTCTGGTACATGCAAACTGACCACGTCCGCTCTTTGTAGCAGTTGCGTTAGCGTGTGTAACTGCGTTGCGTTGCCGAGCGTGAGCTTATCTTCGATGTCATAAAACTCGACGTTCATCCCGATATTCTCAGCCATAATGCCAAGCTGGGTGCCAATGTGACCATAACCAATAATACCCAGCGTTTTACCACGGGCTTCGTATGAACCATCGGCAGATTTATCCCACTCACCGCGATGCGCCTTTGCGTTGCGCTCAGGAACACGGCGCAATAACAAGAGAATTTCACCTAAGACGAGTTCAGCCACAGAGCGAGTGTTAGAAAATGGTGCGTTGAATACGGCGATACCGCGTTTTTTAGCAGCATCCAAATCCACTTGGTTGGTGCCGATGCAGAAACAGCCAATCGCGACCAGCTTTTCAGCTTGGTCTAACACTGCTTCTGTAAGGTGGGTACGTGAGCGGATCCCGACAAAGTGAGCGTCTTTGATCCGCTCGATCAGCTCAGGCTCCGGTAAGGATGTTTTAACGTAGTCTATGTTGCTATAACCGTTGCGCTTTAGCGTCTCAACAGCGCTTTGATGCACGCCTTCTAACAACAAAATTCGAATTTTATCCTTTGATAACGAAACCTTGCTCATCTGTAATCTCACTAGTTGATTTTAGGCCCTTCTGGAGTGCCTGTTATTACAACGTCAGCGCCACGCGCGGCAAATAAGCCATTAGTCACGACGCCAACAATCTGGTTAATTTTTTCTTCAAGCGCTTTTGCTGCGCTAATTTCTAGGCCATGCACATCAAGAATGACATTGCCGTTATCAGTGATAACGCCTTGACGGTAAACTGGATCGCCACCTAATTTTAGTAACTCTCTTGCCACGTAACTACGCGCCATTGGGATCACTTCAACAGGTAGTGGAAATGCGCCTAGCGTCTCAACATGCTTTGTATTATCAACGATACAAACAAATCTCTTGGCAACAGCTGCAACGATTTTCTCGCGCGTCAGTGCTGCGCCACCACCTTTTATCATTTCGTTGGTGCTGTTGATTTCATCTGCGCCATCAACATATACCGCAAGCTCTGACACATCGTTTAGCTCGAAAACTTCAATACCAAGTGCTTTTAACTTCTCTGTTGAAGCTTCAGAGCTTGATACTGCCCCTTTGATTTGATCCTTGATACTGCCAAGCGCATCAATAAAGTGGTTTACCGTTGAGCCTGTACCAACCCCAACAATGCTGTTTTCTTCTACATAGTTCAAAGCTGCCCATGCTGCGGCTTTTTTCATTTCATCTTGAGTCATAACGCTACACTTAGTTGTCATTGAAGTTGTATGGAGTATAACTCAATCAAAGTGTCAGCGTCATGGTCAAAAGTGCCTCAAAATGCGCTTAACTATTTGCCTGCTAAATTATTTTTTGGCCAAGTGTATAGTTGGGTTGGAGTGAGGATAGTTGGGAGCGGTACATCCCAAGCTGCTGTTGGTAAGCTTGGAACTTGCTGGCAATCATGAGCAAGACCAACAAGTGCTGGTTTAGCTCGCTGCTCAGCGTAGTGTAACGCTAATGTTCTATCGTAGTACCCACCGCCCATACCGAGGCGATTACCTTGTTCATCAAAAGCAACCAGAGGCATCAAAAGGAAATCCAATGATGCAAGCGGTGCCACTGCTGAACAATCTAACTTAGGTTCCAAGATAGCATAGCGATTTGCCTTCATGGGTGAGTTTTTTTCATACTTCTGGAAGAGCAAATTAGCAGGGTTAAAGGGGTGGATTATGGGTAGAAAAACTTGGTGTTTTTTATCCCAAAGCGATTGAATTAAAAGGGATGTATCTAGTTCTCCATCGTTTTGAATATAGACCCCAACATTGGCATTTTTAGGAAGTTTTATTTGTTGAAAAAAATTAATGTTAAGGTGTGCCGCGGCTGCCTTCTGTTGCTCTGCTGATAGCGAGTTTCTTGCGTTTCTAATCATTTTTCTCAAATCAGCACGAGTAACTTGAGATTTATTTATGTTGTTATTAGTTTTACTCATTCTAACGCGAGCCACTCAGGGAAAAACAAACTTACACCAAGCAGAATAAATAAAATAATTAATACAGCGAGCAGATAATATAGCCAAGTCTTAGATTTAGCCGGAGGGCTAGGCTCAAAGTCCAGCTCATCAAATAGCTCCTTCGTCTCCCACTCTTCGTCTGTTGTATCTTCTATTTTAGTATGGGGAGTTGGTGCCACGCGTTGCTCAAGTTCCTCTAATCGCTCTTCGATGCGTATTAGACTGCTGGTGATGTAATCCAGTGCTTCAAATACGCGCTCTTGATCTGCGTTACTTGAGGTAGCGGCTGCTTGGCTTTGTAGCTTGGCATTGATCCCCGCGCTTGCAAGTAATTTTACCTGTTTTAGCGCTTTGGCTTTATCTGCAGGAGCAAACAAGTTTTTGCCAGCGTAAAATTGCTGAATCTTTGAGGGGGAAGTTTTCAACCTGTCTGCAATTGCGATAGCGGCGCTTTGTTGATCCTTACCGTCGGCCATGCCAACGAAGACGACTTTAAACTGCTCGTTCATGGTGCGTGCCTAAGTTGTAGAGAGATAGTATTGAGTATATCTAGATTATAGGTAACTGTAGAAGGATAAAAGGAAATTTTTACAATCTGGTGAGCATTAAGATAAGTGACCGCTTGCGCGGCCACAATGGGTTGGGAATTTAGTAAAGCGCTGACTGATCCGCTTTGGGTGTTGTTTTTAAGATAAACTCGCGGAGATCTTCGTTCGACTTTTGTAAATCTTCATGACGCAGGTACATCATGTGCCCGGAGCGGTAACCTTTAAAGCTTAAGCGATCACGCATTTTTCCGCTCGGATCGAGTTGCCACATATTGTATTTGGCATCAAAGTAATTCGTTGCGCCATCGTAATAGCCAGATTGGATCATCACGTTTAGGTAAGGGTTTTGTGCCATTGCTAATCGTAATTGCTCACCGACATTATTATCGCTGTTATCCCAAGGGTAAACTGAACCAAACATATTATATTTTACATCGGTTTTATAGTTGAGCTCCGTTGCGAAGTAATGATTGATTGCTGGCGTAAATGAGTGCAACCAAGAGGTCAGCTCAGGCCAATAATCAGGGCGAGAACCGGCGTCTCTTTTATCAATACCAAGATAGCGTGAGTCCAACCGACCAAGTGTATAGCCACGGTCACGCAACAGTTCTTTCCAAAATGCCGCAGTAGGAATATCTAGGTTGTTTTGAGCTACAAAGCGTTCGCTTAAGCCACTATATTTAGCAACGGCCTGTGTCACACTTTGTTTTTCTTGGGCGCTGATAAATGCGCCTTTGGCGAGTGCGGGAAGATACTGATCAACCGTATATTGTTCAACCTCTGCAAGCACTTCGAGCAAATCTTTATTCTGTAATTCAGAAGATAACGCCTTGTGATACCAAGCGGCAGCAGCGTAATACGGTAAACGGTTTGCCACTTCAACCGGACCTTCTCGTTTAATGCCGATTTCTGTAGGAGATACCAACACCACGCCATTGAGATAAAGCCACTGATTGTTTTGCATCGCGTGCGCAAGACCTGACACTCGAGTCGTGCCGTAGCTCTCGCCAATCAGGTACTTAGGGGAAAGCATACGCTCATTGCGATGAATAAATGTATTGAGCCATTCGGCTAAGTACTTCACGTCCGCGTTGACGCCAAAAAACATCTTTGTTTGTTCGGCTTTACTCGGATATTTACCTTCAGCATTTTTGAGTACGCGAGAATAACCTGTGTTGACTGGGTTTACATAAACAATATCGGCAACATCTAGCACTGAATATGGGTTATCTTTCAAACCGTAAGGTTGCAGTGGATATCCTTCGTCATCAATTTTTAATACTCTTGGGCCAGTATAGGCAATGTGCATCCACACGGAAGCAGAGCCCGGACCACCGTTAAATGAGATCAGCAGCGGACGTTTGCTCATATCTTTAATTTTTGTGCGTTTGTAGTAGGTGTAATGCAACGTTGCAACTGCATCGCCGTTTTCATTCCACACCGGCTGTGTGCCTGTTGTTGCGGTGTAGTTAATACGTTCACCTTTTATTTCGGCTCTATGCTCAGTTGTTATTTTATGATCTATCTCAATTGCGCGGTTGTGCTCTTCAGCTATGCTTGGCGCTGAGAGTAGGGCACAACTCACGAGCAATAGTGGTAGTAGTTTTTTCATTGCTTCCTCGGTATTGCAGTCGGTATGTCTGCATTAAAGAAGTATTTCATCTGAAATTCAAAGCCATTGAGACAAACTCAACAAAAAAAACGGCAGGTTTGAAAAATAGGCTGTTGTAACCTCGTTTATCGAAAAGTAACGAATTTGAGCCGATTTGGTTTTTTTTAGTGCAAGATTCGCGTATATTTAGTACTTTATTATGTAGTAATAAAGTATTTAGCCCCGTTAAATTCTTGTTTCACTGCGCTTCTCGTTGTACTTAAGAGATCTCAATCCATGCAAAGAATTTTAATTGTTGAAGACAGTAAAGTCGTACAACAGGTATTGCGACACCTTGCTGCTCAGCATCTAGATGTCGAAATCGATTTTGCTTGGTCCCTCAAGGAAAGTAAGGACTTCTTAGCACAGCACCAATATACATTGGCGCTGGTAGATTTAACGCTGCCCGATGCGATGGACGCAGAGGTCGTGCAGCTCACGCTCAGCCACAAAATTCCCACTGTGGTGCTGACCTCAAAAATAGATGAATATAGTCGCCAGCAAATGCTTGAAATGGGCGTGGTGGATTATGTAATTAAAGACAACCGTGATTCATACCTATACGCGGTCAAGTTAGCATCTAGACTGTTGAGAAACCAAGGTTGCAAGGCGCTGATCGCCGATGATTCTGTGATCAGTCGCGCGGTAATGAAGCAAATGCTTGAAAAGCAATTATTTACAGTGCTTGAGGCGCAAGATGGCGAACAGGCATTGGAGATGTTGCTATCTGACCATGAAATTAAACTGCTGCTGACAGACTTTGCGATGCCGACGATGGATGGCTTTGAGTTGGTGAAATCCGTTCGTAATAGTCGCGGACGAGATGAGTTGGCGATTATAGGTCTATCTGGCGCGGGAAGTCATGGTTTGTCAGCAAAGTTTATCAAATACGGCGCCAATGACTTTTTGGCAAAACCTTTTATGAGTGAAGAGTTTCACTGCCGCATCATGCAGACGATGGAGCAGCTCAATTTGATTGCAGAAATCAAAGAATATGCGCATCGAGACTATTTAACAGGACTTTATAATCGCCGTTATTTCTGTCAGCAAGCAGAGCGTTTAATCAAGAACAAACCGAGCCAGCATATATTGGCATTGTTAGACCTCGATCACTTTAAGTCTATTAACGACCAATATGGTCATGAAAGCGGTGATGATGTACTTAAACAAGTTGCTGATTTACTGCGTAGTGCATTTGGTCACTACATTGTCGCACGTATTGGTGGGGAAGAGTTTGCTTTGCTTATTCCAAGCTCAGATATGAAGATGGCAAAGCACATGCTAGAAGACTTTAGAGAGCGCCTTGCACAGCAAGCATTCAAAATTCCTGAGGGTAAGCATTATTGCACCATCAGTATTGGCCTCGCGGCTTGCCAATCAAAGAGTTTAAGCGAAGTAATGCGCAAAGCTGATAAAGCGCTCTACAAAGCGAAGGACAAACAACGAAATTGCGTTATCGCGCATTAGCTTTTCGTTATTTGGGTGTTTATGCACCAACTCAGTTCAGACTTAATATCAATGCACCTAGATGGTGCATTTTTTATGCGTTAAATTCCACCTCCCACTTTAATTCATTGTTAATTAAGGAATAAAAAATTTGGCACAAAGGTTGGATTACTGCATACAACAGGATCAACTGTCCTAAGGGGACTCAGCATGAAAATGATAAGTGCAATAATAAAACCATTTAAGCTTGATGAGGTACGTGAAGCGTTAGCCGATCTGGGGATTGAAGGCATGACGGTTGTTGACGTTAAAGGGTTTGGACGTCAGCGCGGTCATACCGAACTATATCGCGGTGCAGAATATCAAGTCGATTTCATTCCAAAAATAAAAATAGAAATTGCAACGTTAAGCGAAAGCGCCGAGCGCGTTGTGGAAACGGTTACAAAGGCTGCGTTCACTGGAAAAATTGGTGATGGAAAAATCTTTGTTTACGACTTAGACCAAGTTGTTCGGATCCGTACCGGCGAACTTGATGAAGAAGCCATTTAAGGGGAGCCGAGCAATGGAAAATACAATAATAGAACTAAAATTTTCATTAAATACCTTTTACTTTTTGATCTCTGGCGTCTTAGTTATGTGGATGGCTGCCGGTTTCGCTATGCTTGAAGCGGGATTAGTACGCTCAAAAAATACCACTGAAATCCTTACCAAGAACGTCGCACTGTACGCCATTGCTTGTACTATGTATCTTCTTATTGGTTACAACATCATGTATGTGAATAATGCCGAAGGCGGGGTTTTACCAAGTCTTGGCGCGCTCATTGGCAGTGCTGCTAAGGATGCCGACCATGCACTGCAATCCGACTTTTTCTTCCAAGTGGTATTTGTTGCAACGGCCATGTCAATTGTCTCGGGCGCTGTTGCTGAGCGTATGAAATTGTGGGCGTTTTTAGCATTTTGTGTGGTGTTAACTGGTTTTATCTACCCGTTAGAAGGCTATTGGACGTGGGGCGGTGGTTTCTTATCTGAGCTTGGCTTTGTTGACTTTGCCGGTTCTGCCATTGTGCATGGTGCCGGTGCTGCTGCGGCACTAGCGGGTGTTCTGTTACTAGGTGCGCGCAAAGGAAAATATGGCAAAAATGGTGAGATTTACCCAATTCCTGGTTCCAACATGCCACTAGCTACACTAGGCACCTTTATTTTGTGGATGGGGTGGTTTGGCTTTAACGGTGGCTCTCAACTGTTCCTTGCCGACAAAGAAAATGCCATCGCGGTCAGCCAAATCATGCTAAATACCAATGCGGCGGCGGCTGCAGGTGCGGTTGCTGCACTGTTGGTGTGTAAATTAATGTGGGGCAAGGCGGATTTAACTATGGTGCTTAATGGTGCACTAGCAGGTCTAGTGACCATTACCGCAGAACCTGCTTCTCCAACACCTATATTAGCGCTTATCCTCGGTGCCATAGGCGGTGCATTGGTGGTGTTTAGTATCGTTGCGCTAGATAAAGCAAAAATTGATGATCCTGTCGGTGCTATCTCTGTTCACGGTATCTGCGGTGCGCTGGGTGTGATGATGGTGCCATTTTCAAACTCAGACGCTACTTTCCAAGGTCAGGCTGTGGGACTTATCACTATTTTAGGTTTTGTTTTCATTGCTTCTTATATTGTTTGGAGTGTATTGAAAGCGAGCATGGGGATCCGCGTTGGTGAAGAAGAAGAGCTAAGCGGTATGGATCAACATGATTGTGGCGTAGATGCCTATCCCGAGTTCGTGACAGTTCGCGGACAGTAATACCAATTTGGCTCTCGGTCAATATTGTAAAGTTCTCGTTGTCTAAACAAAGTGAGTCCAGCAGGGCTCACTTTTCTTTATAAATATTATTCTACTTTCAGCAGTTGTTAATTTAGGTTACCCTACCATCTTGCGATTCATTTTTTAGTTTTACTTGGGTCATGACGGATAAAAAGAAAAGAACACCTGCCAAAAATTCAAACGTCAAAGCGAACACTTCGCGTAAAAACAATACCCAGCAAAACGGTTCTAAGATGCAAAGAATTAAAAGCCGTGTACTGAGCACGTTGTGGTCTTTCTTTTGGAAGGGGACTATTGCGGCGATATTCCTTGTAGCAATCTATATCATCTACTTAGACGCCAAAATAAGCCGCCAGTTTGAAGGCAATAAATGGGAACTTCCCGTGCAGGTTTATGCCAGATCGATGCAGTTTTTTCCTGATCAGTTCCTTAATGAGGATGAAGTGCTGTGGGAGCTGAAGCGGCTTAATTATTCCCGTGTAAATCGTATCAGCCGTACCGGTCAATATACCGTTCAAGGTCGCACAATCACCATCCATCGTCGCGCGTTCGAATTCTACGATGGCCCAGAAACCGCGCGTATTTTTACGCTTAATTTTGCTGGTAAGAAGCTTGCCAATATTGTTGATAATCAAGGTCGACGCTTAGCAGGGGCTCGCTTAGAACCTGTGCAGATTGCTCGGATCGGCAATGAATCTCGGCAAGACAGAGAGTTTGTTCCGTTCGATAAATTTCCTAATATTTTAAAAGAAACGCTGCTGGTGGTAGAAGATAGAGACTTTTACCAACATCATGGTGTTTCTGCGCTGTCTATTTTGCGTGCGCTGTATGCCAACATCAAAGCTGGGCGAACTGTGCAAGGTGGCAGTACGCTTACGCAGCAGCTCGCAAAGAACTTTTATCTCACCAGAGATCGCACCTTAATCCGCAAGGTGAATGAAGCGTTCATCGCATTGATTTTAGATTTCCGTTACAGCAAAGATGAAATCCTCGAAGCCTATTTGAACGAAGTGTTTTTGGGTCAAGCCTATAATCAAGGTGTTCATGGTATGGGGCTTGCGGCCGATTTTTATTTTGGTAAGCCGGTGGACGAGCTTGAGTTTGACCAAGTCGCTATGTTAGTCGCGATGGTGAAAGGGCCATCTTTTTATAACCCAAGACGCTACCCTGAGCGGGTAATGGAAAGGCGTGATTTAGTCTTGAGGCTAATGGTGGAAAATGGCCTTATCACAACGCCCGAGTATCGCGCAGCGCTGGCAAGGCCGATTGATGTACAGCCTTTAAAAGCGAGCCGTATGCAGTCTTATCCTGGATATTTGGAGTTGGTGAATCGCGAGTTAAAGAAACTGGTACCTGATGATGACATTGTTGACTCTGGAATTCGGATTTTTACCTATCTCGATTTACAAAAGCAAACGGCGATGGAAGATGCCGTTAAAAAGGGCTTACCTTACTTAGAGCGCCGTTTTAAAACGGAAGATTTAGAAACTGCAATGCTGTCAGTTAATGTTGAAAAAGCGGGTGTATCGGCGTTAGTTGCTGGTCGTCAGTTGAAGTTTTCAGGTTTTAATCGAGTATTAGACACCGAGCGCAATATAGGTTCACTGGTCAAGCCTGCTATTTATTTGAGTGCTTTGTCGAATCCAAACTACCATTTGGGCATGCTACTTGATGACAGTCCCCTTGAAGTGACAGACGGTTCAGGTAAGGTTTGGTCTCCAGAGAACTTCGATCATAAATTTAGAGGCCAAGTGCCAATGTTTGAAGCGTTCAGCAATAGCATCAATATTCCAGCGGTAAACCTTGGTCTGGATGTGGGTGTTAATCGAGTCGCACAAACTTTGAATGAGCTTGGTGTCTCTAAGTCGATTCCACTTTATCCTTCTTTATTATTGGGCGCGTTAGAGCTATCCAGTTTTGATGTTGCAGAGGCCTACACCACACTTGCTGCAGATGGTAAGCAGAGCGAGTTGACCAGCGTCATGGCTATCACCGATTCACTGGGTAAGCTGATATACGAACATCCTGTACAAAAAAGCCAAGCGCTAGACAGCGATGCGGTATACATGACGAAATACGGCATGAAGCGAGTGACTAAAAAAGGCACGGCAAAACGCCTTAATCTTCACTTTCCCTCTATTCAACTTGCGGGGAAAACAGGGACGAGTAATGATTTAAGAGACAGCTGGTTTGCCGGTTTTGACCAAAATACGGTCACCGTTGCTTGGATTGGTCGTGATGATAACAAGCCAACGGGGTTAACGGGCAGCCAAGGTGCGCTTGAGCTCTATATTCGTTACCTAAAACCACTAAACCCACAAGCGATTGTTGATGAGCGTCCAAAGTCCATTCGCTGGGCGTTTATCAATCCGAAAACGGGTAAGCAGTCGCCTCCGAGTTGTGGTCCTGTATTGCAGCTACCTATTAGAGAAAGCATGTTCGAACCAAGACCCGGGTGTTGAGCAAGCTATTGGCTGCTAGGGCTTGCTAACCCTAGCACAGCCTTATGCTTTAAATTTATCGATTTCTTTATTTAAAGTTTGTGAGAGCTTGCCAAGTTTTTGTGCATCGCTTTGGGTCGCTCTTGCGGAACCCAGAGTGTGCTGTGCTAAGTTACTGATCTCAGATGATTCATTCAATGCGTGTTCGGTCGCTTGGGTTTGTTGTTGCACTAACTGACTGATCAGTTTCCCTTGTTCGTCTATGTCTCGCATGCTTTGCTCTGCGTGCTGTAGGACTTCATTGGTATCATTCGCGGCGATAACACTTTGTGCCATATTGTCTTCACTGCTGCGCATTTTGTCTTGCGTGTCTCTGGATGCAGCTTGTAGAGATTGAATAATATTGTGTATTTCTTCCGTTTGTTGCTGCGTTCTTTGCGCAAGCGTTCTAACTTCATCCGCTACCACCGCAAATCCGCGGCCTTGTTCACCTGCACGAGCAGCCTCAATTGCGGCATTGAGCGCGAGTAAATTGGTTTGCTCGGCAATCTCTCTAATCGCGGAGCTCACCTGACTAATGTTTTGTGTGTCTTCCGCGAGCTTATCTAAGGCAGCACGACTTTGTTGAAACTCAGCTTGTAGTTCGGTCATTTGCTGTGCAAGTGCTGTGGTATTAACGCTACTTTGCTTTACTTGTTTGGCTGCTACGGAGGCCAGTTCTGTGGCGCTAAATGCAGCATCCTCAACCGAGCGAGCGGACTGCGCCATATTCTCGAGCGAGTGGTGGATAGACTGGATTTTATTCTCCTGCTGGGCGACATCCTTTTCAGTATCTTGGCTTATCTTATTAAGTGTTCTTGTTGCTTGTTGTAGCTCGTCACTACTCAATCGAACGTTACCAAGTAAAGAGATAAAGGCATGTAGTACCGCATTAAATTGTTCAATAATTTGGCTAAGCTCATCGGAGCCGGTTGTCTGTGCTTTGATGCTTAAATCCCCTCGAGAAGCGCTCTGCGCGACATGTGAGAAAGTCGTGATAGTGCCCATGACCGAAGAGTAAAAGCCAACCATAAGATAAATAGCGATGATCAGTGCGAGTAGTGAAGCCAAGGCAACGGTGTTTCTTATCCACCGTTGCTGGTTTTGTTTTTCAGCGACAAGCGCGGCAAGCGAGGGTGTTGCAACATTAACAAACTGCTTGATAGCATCACTTGCGCTTTGGTAGTAACGGTAAAATTGCGCTTGTGAGAGTGCTAGTTCATCAGGGTCTAACAAGCCTGTTTTCACCGCTTGCTGGTAATCAGAGAGGCTAGACTCAAGCTCAGCTAAGGGCTGACTAAGCTGCTTTTTGAGTCGCTGATTATCATTGATAGCAATGTTAAGTTTGCCTGAAAACTGTGTCGTGACGCCCGGTAATCCTTTGTTTAAATTGGACAGCGCAATAAAACTATCTGGAGTAAAACTGCCTCTACTGATGATATCGCGTGCCTGCGCTTCAATTTGATTGATTTGCGATATAAGTCTTGGTGCAGATTCAACAAGCGTGCGATTCAGGTAACTGCGTCCAAGATCATCATCGACGGCAAGTTGAGAGGCAATAGAGAGCTGCTCAAGGGCGCTTGCGCCAGCGGCGCTCACTTTAGGTAATTTAGCGCGTTGCAATAAAATTGAATTATCGGAAGCTTTACCCGCTAAAATGTTTTCCAACATACTAGGGTAAAGCGTGAGCCCTTGCCTCTGCATCTCACTGACTGAAATAGAATGGTTAAGTACACTGTTTAGAAAAAACAAGCTGAGGCTTAGTGGTAGTAATAAAATGCCAAATACAACGGCCATTTTTGTTTTGTATCGCAACCGTGCCATCAAACGGGTTGCAGGATTAATAAGCGTATTAAATCCAGCCATCACTTCCTCTGTATGATAGTTTTAACTTTGCACAGTGTTATTAATTATGTGCGCCTAGGTTAAATAGACCGAAGCTTTTGAAAAGCTTATTCAAAGCGTAGCTGAAAAAACAAAAAAAGCCCTGAGCGGGCTTTTTAAATACAAACTAATGTGGGTTGCAATCAGTGATTACAACTTGGCAAATGCACGCTTTGCAGCATTGATAGTGTTAGCGATTTCTTCGTCAGAATGCATTGTGCTCACGAAACCCGCTTCGAATGCAGATGGGGCTAAATAAACGCCTTCATCTAGCATCAAGTGGAAGAACTTTTTGAAGCGCTCTAGGTCGCATTCAGTTGCTTGTTGATAGCTGGTTACTTTTTTAGCGTCAGTAAAGAAGAAGCCAAACATACCACCCGCGTAGTTAGTCGTAAGCGCGATGCCAGCTTCATCAGCAGCCGCTTGGAAGCCTTCACACAGGGCTTTACTTTTAGCTTCAAGCTCTGCGTGTAGCCCTTCTTTTGAAAGCAGCTCTAGCGCTTTTAAACCAGCAGCCATGGCAATTGGGTTACCAGATAGCGTGCCCGCTTGATAAACCGGGCCAACTGGGGCGATGTAATCCATGATTTCTTTTTTACCACCAAACGCACCCACTGGCATACCGCCACCAATCACTTTACCTAAACAGGTTAAGTCTGGGGTGATGTTGTAGTACTGTTGAGCACCACCAAGTGCAACACGAAAGCCTGTCATGACTTCATCAAAGATAAGCACACTTTGATTGTCAGTACATACTTCGCGTAGGCCTTCTAAAAAGCCTTCTACTGGTGGAATGCAGTTCATGTTTCCAGCAACTGGCTCGATGATCACACAGGCGATTTGATCTTTGTACTGCTCAAAAATCGCTTTTACTTCATCAAGGTTATTAAATGAAACCGTTAACGTATGCTTAGCAAAATCGGCAGGAATACCTGGTGAGTTAGGCACGCCCATGGTAAGTGCACCTGAACCTGCTTTAACAAGCAAAGCGTCAGCGTGACCGTGGTAACAGCCTTCAAACTTTAAGATCTTATCGCGGCCGGTGTAACCACGAGCAAGGCGAATAGCGCTCATGGTCGCTTCTGTACCAGAGCTTACCATGCGCACTTTTTCAATAGATGGTACTAGCGCTTTTACTTTTTCCGCCATTAGGATTTCAGTTTCCGTCGGCGCGCCGTACGATAGGCCATTTTCAACCGCTTCAAGCACTGCTTGTTTAATCTCAGGATGGTTATGACCTAAGATCATCGGGCCCCAAGAACCCACATAATCAATGTACTGTTTACCATCGGCATCAAAGGTGTGAACGCCTTCGGCTTTGGTGATAAATAGTGGCGTACCACCTACACCATTAAAAGCGCGAACAGGAGAGTTAACGCCTCCAGGGATTGAGTCTTGGGCGCGTTTGAATAAGTCTTGACTGATTGTCATTGTCGATCCTTTTTAGCTTTCACGTTTGCGGCTAAACCAAGGTACTTCTACCTCGTGTTTTTCCACTTGGTTTTCAACACCTAGCGTTAGGGCAAAAAGTGCCATACGGATCAATACACCATTTTGAACTTGGCGGAAGATAGCTAGGTTGTCGTTGTTATTTAGGTCGTTGTCTAGCTCGTTTGCATCGCTACGGCTGTCGCGAGGTAATGGGTGCATTAATACTGAGCTAGGTTTACAGTGAGCGTCATAAATCGCTTGGCTGATCCTAAAGCCACCACGGTATTTGTTTGCTTCTTCTTGAGAAGGGAAGCGCTCTTCTTGAATTCGAGTCTGGTAAACGATATCGGCAGCTAAATTGCCTTCCATCTTAGACACGACTTCAATACGGTGACCGGCATTGTCTACGACATCTAAAATAGACTGAGGCATTTGTAAGCCATCCGGTGCAACCATTGTAAAGCGGATATCTTTGTAGTGGCTAAGTAACTTTGATAAAGAATGCACGGTACGGCCGTATTTTAAATCACCGACTAGGGCGATGTGCATGCCGTCAATTCCAGTACCAAAGCGGCTAAGCTCTCGGTCAATCGTCAGTAAGTCCAACAGTGCTTGAGTTGGGTGTTCATTAGGGCCATCGCCACCGTTGATGACAGGAACATCGGAACCAGTTGCAAACTCGGCTACTGAGCCTGCGTCTGGGTGGCGCATTGCCACGGCGTCAGCATAAGCTGAAATCACACGGGCGGTATCATACAAAGATTCGCCTTTTGCCAGTGCTGAGCTTTGCATACCTGTGGTTTCACGAACTAGGCCGCCCAGCAGGTTAAATGCGGTGCCGAAACTTACGCGTGTTCTCGTGCTTGGTTCAAAAAATAGATTTGCCAAAATCGCCCCATTAAGTACTTGGGTACGTTTTTGCTTTTTAGCATAGGGTTCCATTTTTTTGGCAATGGAGAAGATGTGTTCAATTGAATCTCTGTCTAATTGATTGACAGAAAGAATGTTTTCACCTTGGAAACTGAACATTTGGCGATTCCTAAAGACAAATTGACTACCGGGTTGCAAGGTCGCTCACCCAACCAGATAACACGCAGATTGTGGGCGGTTACTTGGGCGCATATTATACCCAAATACCCTCAATAATGCACGGTTACAGTGCAGGTTTTAAAACGGCAAGAAAGACAATGGCTAATAGGATTAGTACGGGAAATTCGTTGAAAAAACGATAGAACTTGTCGCTTTTACGATTGCGATCATGTTTGAAGTCGGCAAGCAATTTAAAGCAATAGCCATGATAAATATAAAGTAAAATCACTAAGGTCAGTTTGTAGTGCAGCCACATACTATGTTTAAACCACTCACGTCCATATTCTGTAATCGTTAAGACTCCAAACACCGCGGTGAGAATAGCAAATGGGGTTACAAAATAGAGTAGGCGGCGCTCCATGATTTTGAGCATTGAGCTACAAGATTTTTCTTCAGTCATCGCGTGGTACACAAAGAGACGTGGCAGATAAAAAATCCCTGCAAACCAGGCAATCATAAAAAAGATATGTAAGGCTTTATACGTTAGCAATAAGCTCATTATAAATTCCACTTTTTAGATTAGAGTAAACTGTTTCTGGTGGTGAGTATGTGACGAATTTGGTCCCATCGCAATAACCCAAGTATTTGTTTTTCATCCTTTTGGTTGTAGATATACACTGCGCCTGAACGTTTATCTTTTAGCACATCAAAGGCGTCTGCTAAGGTCGCTTGTGTGCTTAGTCCTTGTAGCTCGATATAAGAGACCGATACGCTGCCCTCGGAGATTAAGTTTAAATCGTATTCGGCTAAGCGGTAGCCGCTTTGTTCATCATAAACAATGAGCGGTGTTTGGCTATCAACCGCGGATAGGGTTTCCTTTATCTGCTCTTTGTCATCGGAATAGAGCAGTTTAAAATTCTCATCCATCTCAGCCACTATTCCCACTTTCTGCAATGCCTCTTTTGCCGGGGATACTTGGTAAGGCAGCCCTTGGAAATCTAGTTGTTGGATAAAAATAGAGCGGTTGCCAAACGCCTGTAAAGCCGTAACGTAAGCTGTGGTGATCACCAGCATAGCTGGAACGATTATTTTTGGATTGGAAGTCAGCTCCATTACCGCTGTGAGTGCAGCAAGCGGGGCGTGCAAAGTCGCCGCAAGTAAGCCTGCCATACCGAGTACACCATAAGTTCCCGCAACATCGACGCTGGGTTCAATAAACTGGGCAAAGAAAGACATCAAGGTGCCCATGATAACCCCAAGCCCAATCACTGGACCAATAATACCACCGGGAATACCAAGTCCAATCGCAAATAAAGTCGCCATCAGCTTAGCAATCAATATTGTGGTGAGTAGCTGTAAGTTATGTGGAGATTCAACGGCTTGGGTGATAGCGCTCATACCTGAACCCATGGCTCCCGGTACGGCGTAGCCAATTAATCCCGCAATTAAACCCGCTAATAAAAGGCGAGGGAACATACTGATGGGCTTAAAAGTTTTGATGATCAGCATTAGATTTTGATTAAAGGCAAATGCAACCGCTCCTAATGCTGCACCACAAATAATTAAATAAGGGTAATGCCAAAAACTCAACGGAGTAATATGAATGAGCGCTAGCTCGGAACTATTACCAAACACATATTGCGTGCTCATTGCACCGATCACTGAGGCTAACATCACGGGCACGAAAATGTGGATTTTATACTCCCTGAGCACGACTTCCATAACGAATATCACCGCCGCGAGCGGAGTGTTAAATGAGGCAGCAATACCTGCAGCTACACCGCAACCGGCCAAAGTTCGCGCGGCATTGAGTGGTAGATGTAAACGCTCTGATAGAATGCTCGCTGCTGTTGCCCCCATGTGTACAGATGGTCCTTCTCGACCAACAGAGAAACCACTGATCAAAGCAACGGCACCACCAAAAAACTGGTTCGCAGAATTCCAAATTGGCATATGACCGTAGTGGTGTTTGATCCGGTTGATCACATATGGAATGCCCAAACGGTAATGCTTAAACCCGGTTAAGGCGGCAAAGACCGCGATGAGTAGCGCAGCAAGCACAGGCAAAAATAGCCGATGTAGCTCAGAAAGCTCGGTAAAGTCATCAGGTTTATCGAGAAATGTGCCTTGGATTAATTCAATAGTAAGACGAAAAGCAATGATAAGTATCGCCGCAAGCAGGCCAGCACCGGCACCAAGTAGGCACAGTTGCGCTGAAGTTTTAGGTTTTGCAAGGCTTCGTCTTAATGTATCCAACGACATGAACGTCATTCCACAATAGTAAACCGTTTAAGAATATCAAATTTTTTACACTAAGTCCTTGTGCTAACGCAACTTAACTGAGGCAATAGTCTTATTTCCTTTGGTTTAGCATATAGATACCAATTTATATCAATATACATTCAATAGCAGGTTAGGTGCAGAGTTAAAAATCTCTCTATGACAAAAAATAAATAGAAACCTTTTGACAGGTGAACGACGAGTTCTTTCCTCCAAAAATAGATCATTTATCAAAGATAATTGGTACAAACGCTATACTTGATTAAAATACTCAGGTATTAGATAATTTGCAGATTACAGGATTAGGGGTCTAAATCTATGTCTGAACAATTACCAATTCAGTTTTCTGACGCTGCCGCAAGCCGCGTAAAGGAACTTATTGAAGAAGAAGAGAATGCCAATCTTAAGCTACGCGTGTATGTAACGGGTGGCGGTTGCTCAGGCTTTCAATATGGTTTCACTTTCGATGAAAAAGTAAATCCAGGTGATTTGGAAATCGTAAAAAACGGTGTCACTATGGTTGTCGATCCTATGAGTATTCAGTATTTAATCGACGGCATCGTGGATTATACTGAAGGGCTTGAGGGCGCACGTTTCTTTGTGAACAATCCGAATGCAACAACCACTTGTGGCTGTGGCGCAAGTTTCAGCGTCTAGACTTTATTCGCACTACGTTCCACTAAAGAGTCATGCGTTTGTCATGGCTCTTTTTGTTTCTGCCCATCACAACTCAATTTGCTTTATTCGTCACAAACTCCCTGTTAAATACATCATTAAGACAAAAAAGCCTAAAACAAAAGATGAAAATACTAAGATGTAGATAAAGCCTTTTTTCCCTTGCTTAAGCGGCACGCCGTTAGAACGAAGGAAGTAAATCCAGCCTAAGCACAATAGAATTGGCAGTAAAAACAGTAATCGAATCATCTAGTAATAGCCTCTTTTTTAACCACTTAGTAAATGTTAGCTGTAAGTTTTTATTTTTTAAAGAAAAATAATTTATTTCAAATACTGGTACATTTTTTAAAAAATTTGTTAAAGTGTTACTGGATATTACAACCCTTAATGAATTAAGAAAAAGTAAAAAATTAATTAGGTGTTACTCGTGTTTTAGTCTATACCTAATTGGGTACATAGGGACAAGTTAACATTTTGTCTACGTGTTACTGGTTTGGCATAACTTATCGCAGCTAGCTGGTAAGTTGTACCGCATTCAGGGTAAACTGTAAGCTTGAGCGAGTTCTAAAGGCAAAAATGCTGAGTTCATACAGGCTTAACATTTTGCATTGTAGAGTTCCGCGATAAGCTACAACTGTAATATTTAGATAATAACTAAATGAGACGGGCATATTTCATTTAGATAATTTAGTCTTTCATCTAGTAGGAGATGTTTAATTATGATGGGTAAAACGGTTTCTTCTGAAGAAAACGGCAAGCTAACGAAGTGGCTAAAATCAAAGCGCCACGAGAAAGGTCACACAATGCGTAGTCTTGCGCAGGTGTTAGGTACGCCTCATTCATTCATCGGTAAAATTGAAAACCAAGAGCGTCGATTGGATGTCATTGAGTTTTTACGTTACTGCGAAGCGTTAGAAGTTGATCCTTATGAAGGCTTACAGCTAATCAAAGAAGATCAATAAGCGTTTAGTTAGCAAGAACGTAAAAGGTGCAAGGACCTGCACCTCTAGCTTTTGTTAGCATGATACGCCTTCTCAATAGCATAAAGCTTGTGCCGAATTAAATATAAAAACAATAATGACGGAAGCACCATAAGCGCAGTTAGCGCGAAGAAGAGTGCCCAATTACCTCCAAGCAAATCATCTATCACAAAACCACTATAGCCTGATAGCACGGTACGGCCTAAGCTACCAAGTGATGCAAGTAAGGCATAGTGGGTTGCGCTAAACGCTCTATCACAAAGCATAGAAATAAACGCCACCATTGCTACCAGTGACCAAGCTTGGGTAAAGCCGTCCACCACAATTGCTAGTGCGTACAGGTGTTCTTGAGGGCCTGCTATGGCAATCCAAGAAAACATTAAATTTGATGCTGCCATAGCAACACCACTAATAAATAAGCCCTTCACGATACCGTATTTATGGTTAAAGATACTGCCAAGAAAAGCAAATACGATAGTGATCACACCGGTACCAAGCTTTGAATATTGCCCAATTTGGGTGTTTGTAAAACCCACTTCTTTATAAAATACGATGGACATACGGGCTAAAAAGGCCTCTCCTATCTTAAATAGGAAAATAAAGGCGAGTAGGGCACATGCCGTTTTAACCCCATTTTTTTCAAAAAATCGCTTAAAGGGTTCAACCAGAGTCACAGCAAGCCAGGCATAGATCTTTTTAGAAGCACTTGATGAAGCGCTGTGGTTAAGTTTTTGCTCGTAACTCTTCTGTAGTAGTGCCTGTACTTGCTCGCGATGAGATTTTGGCTCTTTTGCCAACAAAGTGACCACTAACAAACACACTACGATGACGCTTAGCATCTGATAGATAATGGGCCAACTAAAGCCGGGTAAATCGGCCATAAAGAACGGAATTGCACCAAGTAAGGCATAGCCAGACCACCAACCTGAAGTCGCCATTGCTGCTGCTGCGGTTGCCTTTTCACTTTCATCTTCTGGTAAAATGTCGATGCGATAAGCATCTATTGCAATATCTTGTGTAGCTGAAAATAACGCAATAATAAAGCACAATAATGCAGCATGCGAAAGGTGGTCTTTAATTGAAATAGTGGCTAATGCAAAGGTGGCAACAATAATAATAAACTGGCAACTTGCTATCCAGCTTCGTCTTTGCCCTAAGCGATTATACAGCAGAGGGATTTTTACTCGGTCAACGAGTGGGGACCACAAAAAGTTGATAGTATAGGCGCCATATACTAGGCCAAATAGGCCAATGGTGCTGCGGCTTAACCCTTCATCTTTAAGCCAAGCTGACATCACCGAACCAATCAATACCCAAGGAAAGCCGCTACTTATTCCAAAAGCAAAGACAGTTAATAGACGTTTGTCTTTGTAATAACCAAGATATTGTGAAAAGCTAGATGATATCAACATAAAAGGGTATTACTCTGGCTGCTTTAATACTTCGACTGAAAGAATAATGACGGGCTCTTTAGGTATAAAGGTATAGCCAAGCTTTTCATTGTAGCCGGTTTCCACCTTCATAATCGCGTCCAGTGTTTCATAGCCTTCAGACACATTTCCGAACACGGCAAAACCCCAGCCTCTACCTGGGTTCAAGTGATCGTTGTCATCCATATTAAAGAAAAACTGTCTGGTACCTGAGTGTGGTTTGTTGTCTTGGTAGGCCATGGCAATGGTATACATGTCATTTTTCAGGCCGTTACCGCTTTCATTGAAGATAGCTTCGCGCTCAAACATACCATCGTACTCTTTGTCGTAACCTCCACCTTGGATAACAAAGTCTTTTTCGTTGGCTTCATCACGCTCAACTCGATGAAAGACAGAGCCGTTATAGTCTTTGTTGATAACGTAAGTTAAAAAGTTATTTACTGTGATAGGCGCTCTCGATCTGTCTAGTTCGACAATAATCGGCCCTTTACTAGTATTGATTTGAACTCGAGGGAATAGATTATTCTTTTGTACGAATTTACCGTTCATTTCGGCAAATACATTCATACTTAATAATAGGACGGTTAAGCTTAGAATTATTTTTTTCATTAACTTCCTCTCACAAATTGAATAAATTCAGGATCTTGAACGATTCGAGTAACAACCTGTTGAGCTAGATTGTTGAGCTGCTCTTCGATTTTGGCTTGGTCGTGTTTTAGTGGGCCATTTAAATTAGCACTACCTTTATATTGCTTTTCGAAACTGCGAGCGCCTTGCTTTATCAGTACGGTGACGTCAGCTTCTGCATCACTTTGATGAGTCGAGAAAGATTCATCAATAATAGCTTTAAAGCGATTGATATTCACAGTGATTTGCGCAGCAGCGACCGGTGTTATTTGCGCGCCATGTGCAGTGAGTGCTTGCGTTAATACCTGATTGAAATTAACTGGTAAAGTTGCATCAGGTACGTAAAGTGCGGGTTCTTGGTTTTTCACGCGAATGGTGTATTTTGTGGTCCGTAGATCGTTTACTTTGACCGCTAGGTTGGCGGCAAGCGCGTTTGACGAAGGACCTTGATATTCCGGATGAAGAATGACACTGCGTGGTGAGCTTTCACAGCCCACGAGTATCAAGGTTAGCAGAATAATCAGCAATGAAAAACGCATGAAGTTAGCTCCTCTTTATTGCACTTAAAACCGTGAATTTTTTGTTGTTGCCTAATGTCTTGCTATTACCAAACAAACGCTTGAGTTTATCGTCGTATTCCAAGTGGCGGTTACCGATAATTCTTAACTCTCCCCCTTGGCGAAGCGCAGCCTTAGCTTGGAAAAACATCTGCCAAGCAATGTGATCGGTGATTGCGTTGGCCTGATGGAATGGCGGGTTACACAGTATCAGATCCGCACCGTAATTTTCAAAACCCGTAAGGCAGTCGTTTTGAACGAACTGACAATCAGCAACACGCTCGGGTAGGTTATTCACGATATTTTGCTCCGCGCTATGCACCGCCATCGCGGACTCGTCGATAAAGGTGACGGTGGCATTTGGCATTTTTGCGAGCGTCATCAATCCGATGACACCATTACCACAGCCGAGATCAATGACCTTCAATGGTTTTTTACCCATAGGAAGGTAATTGATAAAAAAACGTGCGCCAATATCAAGAGAGTCTCGTGAGAAGACATTTGCTTCATTCGACAAGATAAAATCGGTTTTTTCCAGCGGCCAAGACACAGGGAATTTACTATCAATGGCTTTGGCTGACGTTTTGCTGAACACTAAACGCGATTTTTTTACCGCTAAGCTAGTCGTTGGCTCCGTCAAAAAGTGGCTAAAGCTTTTTAATGTTGAGGTGTGAATTTCTTTTGCTTTGCCAGCCGCAATTACGGGAATGTCTGTAGTCAGTTTACTTAATTGTGCAAGTTGCGCTTGCAATAGCCCTGAATTTTTGGGAATTTTTATTAATATCAGATCGATATCTTTTGGCAGCTCATCCATGCTAGTGAGTACATCAACCCGAGCGTCCGCAAGTTCGTTGGCCTCTAAATTATACTCATAGGCGAGGGTACTTACATAAGAGTCGGTCACTACCGTGCAGTGCTTGTCAGCAAGTGCACAGCATAATGCGCCAAAACTATCGTTGAGAATGAGAATACGGTTTGCATCGCGGTGATGTTCAAAGACATAATCTAACAGGTATTCGTCGGCTGAATCCCAAGCTTGTAAGCTACGATTTTTTTGATCGAGTGGAAACCTATGTAGCGTAAAAGGGTTTCCGGCTAGAATTGCATCAGTCGTCATGTGAATGTTCTATAAATAAAAGCAGCAGGTAGTTTAACATGAGAGCAGTAGACAAAGCACGGAACTTGCCGTGCGGTTTTAGCTATCAAGCACAGGCTATTAGCTTCAATAAAAGTCTAGCGCTATATAATGTACTACTGAATAGCCTTGCGTGGCAGCAAAATACCATCACCTTATTTGGTAAGACCCATCAAACGCCTCGACTTGAACGCTTTATTGCCGACCCTGACGTGCATTACAGTTATTCTGGAAAGCGACTTGAAAATGCTCCTTGGCCTTCGGTATTGCTGGGGATCAGACAAACGCTAGAACGCAGATTTAATATGCCTTTTAATGCAGTATTGGCTAATTTTTATCGTGACGGTCAAGACAGTATGGGCTGGCACAGTGATGATGAACCTGAACTCGGTTTGACGCCCATAATTGCTTCACTGTCGCTTGGCGCGACCCGTAAATTTAAAATACGCCACAAAGTAAGTCACTCTGTAACTGATATTCTATTGGAAACAGGCAGCTTATTGGTAATGCAAGGTGATAGCCAGCGCGACTATCAACATGCTTTGCCAAAGCAGGCCAAGGTGACTCAGGGGCGTATTAATCTCACTTTTCGAAGTGTTGGAAATACGCGCTGAACGGCGTATAGTAGCGTCACGAATTGCTCTAGGAGACAAAGTATAATGTCAATGCAATCACAGATTTATGACAAAATAGCTGAAGCCGTTGCGTGCAAGCATCTGAACGTTATCAATGAAAGCCATATGCACAGACGTGGCGAAGAGTCTCATTTTAAAGTCATTGTTGTAAGCGAACAATTTATCGGTCAGCGGCTGCTGCAGCGTCATCGAAAGATCAATGAAGTGCTAAAAGATGAGCTGCAAAACCATATTCACGCTTTGGCCATTCATGCCTATACACCAGAAGAGTTTTCAGACAAAGAAGGTCAGACGCCAGAGTCACCAAAATGTTTGGGTGGTTCTAAGTTTGATAGCTGATCAGATGTGTGTTTTACATATCTGCCAGTACACTACGCAGTAATTTTAATAAAGTGAGACCAATCTCACTTTTATTTTGTATCAAATCAATGGATAGGATCTCTTATGGTCATCAAACCAAAAATTCGCGGATTTATTTGTACGAATGCGCATCCAGTAGGCTGTGCTGCACACGTTCAAGAACAGATTGAATACGTAAAACAACAAGGCCAAATCGAAAATGGTCCTAAAAATGTATTAGTAATTGGTGCATCGACAGGTTATGGCTTGGCATCGCGTATCACGGCTGCATTTGGTGCCGGTGCGAAAACGTTAGGTATCTTCTTTGAAAAAGAAGGCTCAGAGAAGAAAACCGCGTCAGCGGGTTGGTATAATACGGCTGCCTTCCAACAAGCTGCAGAAGAAGCGGGTTTGTGGTCGAAAAATATCAATGGCGATGCATTTTCTGATGAGTTGAAGCAAAAAACCATCGACACCATCAAAGCTGAGCTGGGTAAAGTAGATTTAGTGGTATATAGCCTTGCGTCTCCTCGTCGTAAAGACCCTAAATCTGATGAAGTTTACTCTTCAACACTTAAGCCAATTGGCTCAGCTATCACAACTAAAAACCTGAATACTTCTAAGCGTGTTATTGATGAAATGACAGTTGAAGCTGCTAACGAAGACGAAATCGCCAATACGGTTAAAGTGATGGGTGGTGAAGACTGGGAACTTTGGATTGATGCGCTTAAGCAAGCGGATGTGTTAGCTGATGGTTTCAAGACAACGGCATATACTTATATTGGTAAAGAGCTGACTTGGCCAATATACGGTCACGCAACGATTGGTAAAGCAAAAGAAGACTTGGACCGTGCAACGCTGGCAATTCGCGAAACCACTGCTGATATTAATGGCGAAGCTTATGTGTCTTCACTGAATGCAGTAGTGACGCAGGCAAGCTCTGCTATTCCAATTATGCCTCTTTATATCTCTGCACTATTTAAAGTGATGAAAGGTGATGGCACATATGAAGGGACAATCGAGCAAATTCATGGATTGTTTACTGAAAATCTATATGGTCAATCGCCACGCTTTGATGATGGCGGTCACTTGTTCCAAAACTATAAGGAACTAGAAGACGGCGTTCAAGCTCGTGTGCAAACTATTTGGGATACTGTTGATACTGATACAATTGATGAATTGACGGATTATGTTGGTTATCACAACGAATTCTTGAAGCTATTCGGCTTCGGAGTTGACGGCGTAGATTACGAAGCTGATGTGGATGCAACGGTAGAAATTAGTCATCTCGTTTAATTTCACGGTTTTTGATCTCACTGTTTTTGATTTTGCGGGCAAAGTGCTACTTGGTACTTTGCCCGTTTTTGTTTGACCGTGAATTTTTACTTATTTTGTAGATTAGGGTAAGAAAAATTTTATCTATGCAACTTTGGTCTATACTCCTTCCAGTGATGGATTTTTCAACTAATCTAAATCCACGTTAAAGTCGTATTAATTTCATAATTCCACTCGCATACTCAGTACGATTAATGTTAAAATCAGAGAAATATGTGAGGACTTTTATCACGACGCTGCTTTTTTGTGCGCGTTGAGAGGTATTTTAAAGGGGCTTGTTTGGGAACCCTATCCGGACTCATAACTTTCTGCTCTTTATACCTAATACTTAGTACAAACGAGGTGGCGCTGTGGTGACTAAAGATATTTTCAGTTTCTTTCCGTTAATGTAATGCAAGTGCGTATGATCAACATAAAAAAAGGTCTGGACTTACCAATAGAGGGCGCACCTCAGCAAGTTATTCATGATGGTTCTGCCGTCAAACGAGTAGCTGTGCTAGGTGAAGAATTCATCGGTATGCGTCCTACCATGCATATTCGTGTGGATGACCAAGTCAAAAAAGGCCAAGTTCTTTTTGAAGATAAAAAGAACCCAGGCGTCAAGTTTACTGCGCCAGCTTCTGGTGTAGTTAAAGAAATTAACCGTGGTGCTAAGCGTGTACTTCAATCCGTTGTGATCGAAGTTCAAGGCGACGAGCAAATCACTTTCGAGAAGTTTTCAGCTGCTGATTTAAGCAACTTAGACTCTGAAAAAGTGAAGGAAGTGCTAACCGAGTCTGGTCAATGGCCTGCGCTTCGTGCACGTCCATTCAGCCGTGTCGCTGTGCCGAGTGCAACACCTAGCTCAATCTTTGTGACAGCAACAGATACTAATCCGTTAGCAGCCGATCCTGCTGTTATCATCGCAGAAAACGTGGAAGCGTTTGAAGCGGGTCTAGCGGTTGTATCTCGTTTGACTGAAGGCAAAGTATTTGTGTGTAAGAAAGCGGGTGCTAACGTACCTAGTTCTTCTATCTCACAAGTAGAAGTTCATGAGTTTGCAGGTGTGCACCCAGCAGGTAACGTGGGTACTCACATTCACTTCCTAGATTCTGTAGGTACAAACAAGCAAGTTTGGCACATTGGTTACCAAGATGTCATCGCGTTTGGTAAGTTGTTCCTGACAGGTGAAATCTACTCAGACAGAGTTATTGCTCTAGCAGGTCCTCGAGTTAAGAACCCTCGCTTAGTAAAAACTCATGTCGGTGCGTCGCTAACAGATTTAGTTGCAGGCGAGCTTGAAGACGGTGATAACCGAGTCATTTCTGGCTCTGTGTTAGCTGGTAAAACAGCAACTGGCCCTCACGCTTACCTTGGTCGTTACCATACTCAAGTATCTGTTTTACTTGAAGGTCGCGAGAAAGAGCTATTTGGCTGGATCGCTCCGGGTAGTGACAAATTCTCAGTAACACGTACATTCATTTCACACTTAACACCTAGCCGTTTGTTCAAGATGACAACGTCTACTGGTGGTTCTAAGCGTGCGATGGTACCAATCGGTAACTATGAGCGTGTTATGCCACTCGATATTTTGCCAACGCTATTATTACGTGATCTTATTTCACGTGATCTAGATTCTGCGATTTCGTTGGGTGCACTAGAGCTAGATGAAGAAGATTTAGCACTATGTACTTACGTATGTCCGGGCAAATATGAGTACGGTTCAATCCTACGCGATTGCCTGACTACTATCGAGAAGGAAGGTTAAAAATGGCCTTAAAGAAATTTTTAGAAGACATTGAACCTCACTTTGAACCTGGTGGTAAACACGAGAAGTGGTACGCGCTTTACGAAGCCGTAGCAACTATCTTCTATACTCCTGGTTATGTAAACAAAGGTGCAACGCACGTTCGCGATAATATCGACCTAAAACGTATTATGATTTTAGTGTGGATGGCGACGTTCCCAGCAATGTTCTTTGGTATGTTCAACATCGGTCACCAAGCTGCGCTTGCACTAGGTAACGGTTTTGAGCTTGCTAATACTTGGCAGGTAGCTATCTTCCAAGCGCTTGGTGGTGAATTAACTGCTGATGCAGGTTGGGGCGCCAAGATGTTCTATGGTGCGTGTTTCTTCTTGCCTATTTACGCTACCGTGTTCGCGGTTGGTGGCTTCTGGGAAGTGTTATTCGCGTCAGTTCGTAAGCACGAAGTAAATGAAGGTTTCTTCGTAACTTCGGTATTATTTGCGCTTATCCTGCCTGCGACAATTCCTTTATGGCAAGCTGCTTTAGGTATTACGTTTGGTGTTGTAATCGCGAAGGAAATCTTCGGCGGTACTGGTCGTAACTTCTTAAACCCAGCACTTGCAGGTCGTGCGTTCTTATTCTTCGCATACCCTGCTGACATTTCTGGTGACACAGTGTGGACAGCTGTTGATTCGTTCTCTGGTGCAACTTACTTAGGTCAAGCGACTGCAGGTTCACTAGACTACAGCAATATGGACCTTTGGTTTAACGCGTTCTACGGCTTTATCCAAGGCTCTGTAGGTGAAACATCAACACTGGCAATCTTACTTGGTGGTTTGTTCCTGGTTTATGTTCGTATCGCTTCATGGCGCATCGTACTAGGTACATTCATTGGTATGGTTGTAATGTCATTCGTTCTAAATGCAATTGGCTCTGAAACAAATGCTGCGTTTGCTATGCCTTGGCATTGGCACTTAGTACTTGGTGGTTTTGCATTTGGTATGTTCTTTATGGCAACAGACCCTGTATCTGCGTCTTTCACAGACAAAGGTAAGTGGTTATACGGTGCGCTAATCGGTGTAATGGTTGTGCTTATCCGTGTTGTTAACCCGGCATACCCAGAGGGCATGATGTTGGCAATCCTATTCGCTAACCTTTTTGCTCCACTATTCGACCACTTCGTAGTGCAGTCTAATGTGAAGAGGAGATTGGCACGTGTCAACTAATAATGAATCAATGGGCAAAACGCTTGGCGTAGTTGTTGGCTTATGTTTAGTGTGTGCAATCGTAGTATCTTTTGCTTCGGTTCAGCTTCGCCCTATGCAACAAGCAAACAAAAACGAAGATATTCAACGTAACATTTTAGCCGTTGCTGGCTACGATAAAGTTAAAAACGTATCTGAAGTTTTTAACCAAAATATCGAATCACGTGTTGTTAGTCTTAAAACAGGTGAGTTTGTAGAAGACGTTAAAGCGGAAACTTTTGACTTTGAAGCGACTAAGTTTGATGCCAAACGTAGCTACAAGCTTTCAAAAGCAGAAGACAAAGCGGGTATTCAACGTATCACAAATAACTCTCCAGTTTATTTTGCAAAAGATGACCAAGGTAAAGTATCTACTATCATTCTACCAATCCAAGGTTATGGCCTTTGGGGTGTGATGTATGGCTTCCTTGCGCTAGAAGCTGATGGTGAGACGATTAAGTCAATCAACTTTTATAAGCACAGCGAAACTCCTGGTCTTGGTGGCGAAATCCAAAACCCTAAGTGGACTGCACTTTGGGAAGGCAAAGAGCTTCCTATCGATGTAGTTAAAGGTAGTGCTGGCGGTAACGAACACAAGGTAGACGGTCTATCTGGTGCAACACTTACTTCTAACGGTGTTGATCACACAGTTGATTTTTGGACAAGCGACAAAGCGTTTGGTCCATTCCTTGCGAAAGTACGTAAAGGAGCATTGAACTAATGGCTAATGCAAAAGAAATGAAGGAAGTCTTGTTTGGTCCTGTTTTTGCAAACAACCCGATTGCACTGCAAGTGTTGGGTATCTGTTCTGCACTAGCGGTAACTTCAAGCCTTAAAAATGCACTTATCATGTCAATCGCGTTGACATTGGTTACTGCGTTTTCAAGTTTATTTATCTCAATGATCCGTAACCACATTCCTTCAAGTGTGCGTATCATTGTACAAATGACGATTATTGCATCTTTAGTAATCGTTGTAGACCAAGTGCTTCAAGCGGTTGTTTACTCAACAGCAAAAGAACTATCAACGTTCATCGGCCTTATCATTACTAACTGTATCGTAATGGGTCGTGCAGAAGCATACGCAATGAAGTCACCACCAACAATGTCGTTCCTTGACGGTATTGGTAACGGCTTAGGTTACTCTGTTGTACTTCTAACAGTTGGCTTTATCCGTGAGCTATTCGGTGCGGGTACATTGTTTGGCGTTGAAATCTTACCACTTATCTCTGAAGGTGGTTGGTATCAGCCTATGGGTCTACTAGTTATGCCATTCAGTTCGTTCTTCATCGTAGGTGCATTTATTTGGGCACTACGTACTTGGAAGAAAGAGCAAGTAGAAGCGAAGGCATAAGGGGAGAGAGATGGAACAATATATCAATTTATTTATAAAAGCAGTTTTCATTGAAAACTTAGCTTTGTCTTTCTTCTTAGGTATGTGTACTTTCTTGGCGGTATCTAAGAAAGTAACAACGTCGCTAGGTCTAGGTATTGCGGTAGTTGTAGTTCTTGGTATCTCTGTACCAGTAAACAACTTGGTTTATCACGCAGTGCTAGCGCCGGGCGCATTGGAATGGTTAGGCTTCCCTGAAGTGGATCTTAGCTTCCTACGCTTCTTGACGTTTATCGGTGTAATCGCAGCGCTTGTGCAAATTCTAGAAATGACATTGGACAAGTTCTTCCCTGCGCTATATAACGCACTAGGTATCTTCCTACCGCTAATCACAGTTAACTGTGCGATTTTCGGTGCGGTATCATTCATGGTTGAGCGTAACTTAAACTTCGGTGAATCTGTAGTTTATGGTCTAGGTTCAGGTGTGGGCTGGGCACTTGCTATCGTATTGTTAGCAGGTATTCGTGAGAAGATGAAGTATGCAGACGTTCCTGATGGTTTACGTGGCTTAGGTATTACCTTTGTTACTGTAGGTCTAATGGGCTTTGGCTTCATGTCATTCTCTGGTATTTCACTGTAAGGTAGCGAGGAAACTATACGATGGAAACTATTGTATTAGGCGTAAGCATGTTCATCGCTATCGTTGTGATGCTAGTGCTTATCATCATTGCAGCGAAATCGAAGCTTGTAGCAAGCGGTGACGTTACAATTGATATTAACGGCGATCCTGAAAAAGCGATCAAGACTCCTGCTGGCGGTAAGCTACTAGGTGCACTTGCAAACGCGGGTATTTTCGTATCGTCTGCATGTGGTGGCGGTGGCTCGTGTGGTCAGTGTCGCGTACATATTAAAGAGGGTGGTGGTGATATTCTACCAACCGAACTTGACCACATCTCTAAAGGTGAAGCACGTGAAGGCTGTCGTCTAGCGTGTCAGGTTAACGTTAAAAACGACATGGAAATCGAAGTTGAAGAATCAATCTTCGGTGTTAAAAAGTGGGAATGTACTGTTATCTCTAACGATAACAAAGCAACTTTCATCAAGGAGCTAAAACTAGGCATCCCTGAAGGTGAAGTTGTACCTTTCCGTGCTGGTGGTTACATTCAGATTGAAGCACCAGCTCACCATGTTAAATATGCAGACTATGATATTCCTGAAGAATATCGTGCTGACTGGGAACGTTTTGGTTTCTTTAAGCTAGAGTCTAAAGTTGACGACGAAACGATCCGTGCGTACTCAATGGCTAACTACCCAGAAGAGTTTGGCATCATCATGCTAAACGTACGTATCGCAACTCCGCCGCCAAATAACCTAACATTACCTTGTGGTAAGATGTCATCATACATCTGGTCACTTAAAGAAGGTGATAAGGTTACTATTTCTGGTCCATTTGGTGAATTCTTCGCGAAAGACACTGATGCAGAAATGGTATTTGTTGGTGGTGGTGCTGGTATGGCGCCAATGCGTTCACACATTTTCGATCAGCTTAAGCGTCTTAACTCTAAGCGTAAGATGTCTTTCTGGTACGGTGCACGTTCTAAGCGTGAAATGTTCTACGTGGAAGACTTTGACGGTCTAGCTGAAGAAAATGATAACTTCCAATGGCATGTTGCCCTTTCAGATCCTCAACCAGAGGATAACTGGGAAGGTTACACGGGCTTCATTCATAACGTACTTTTTGAAAACTATCTTAAAGACCATGAAGCGCCAGAAGATTGTGAGTTCTACATGTGTGGTCCTCCAATGATGAACGCGGCAGTTATTAACATGCTTAAAGACTTAGGTGTGGAAGACGAAAACATCCTACTTGATGACTTCGGTGGTTAATTAGGTTTCGGTCTAACAATGAACTTAAGTTAGAATATAAGCCCTCCAGTAAAATACTTTGCTCGAGGGCTTTTTTATACCCGTTGGTACTAAATTCAGGGAATTCTGATGCAAGCAAGTTACGCTTTTTTATCTAGATTTTTTATTATTTCGTTTTTATTCGTTTTTTTAACAGGGTGCCAAGACGCCAAACCTGAAGCCAAGGAAATCGTGCTGTCTGGTAAAACCATGGGCACGACCTACAACATCAAAGTATTCCCTGGCGAAAAGCCGCTCTCACAAGCGCAGCTGCACGATGAGGTTGAGCAAGCATTAAAGACTGTTAATCAATCTATGTCCACCTATATCCCAGATTCTGAGATTAACCAGTTCAACCGTTTAGCGGCAAATACCGTTATGCCTATCAGTGAAGACTTTCGCTTGGTAGTTGCTGAATCTATCCGCCTTGGGAAGTCGACAAAAACGCTTGATGTTACGATGGGACCGCTTATCGATTTGTGGGGATTTGGTCCTGACAAAAGACCAACAATGCGTCCGTCACAGGCTGAGTTAGACGATATGCGCACTCGTATCGGTGTCGATAAGCTCATTTTAAATGACAGTGGCCTCGCTAAAACAATTGCTGGACTTGAATTATCATTTTCTGCAACCGCTAAAGGTTATGGTATAGATAAGGTCGCTGAGGTGATTGAGAGTCATGATATTCATGACTATATGGTTGAAATTGGCGGCGAGCTGCGAGTTTCAGGTAAGAAGCCGGATGGTAAGTGGCGTATTGCTATCGAGAAACCTGATGCGCCTGTTGGTCAACGCCAAATTCATCGTGTGATAGAGCCTGGCAAAAATGGCATTGCGACCTCAGGTGACTACCGTATTTTCTATGAAATGGATGGTGAAACCTTTACACACCTTATTGACCCAACAACGGGTCGCCCGGTTAAACATGAGCTAGTATCAGTAACGGTACTGCATCCATCTGCGATGACGGCTGATGGCTTAGCAACAGCATTGACTGTGATGGGCACGGAGCGTGCAAAGGCGTATGCCACTGAGCATCAACTCCCCGTGTATTTGATGTATAAAAGTCCTGAAGGGATCAAGAGTTACGCGAGTGAAGCATTTCAGCCGTACTTGAATTAAGCTCTACAACACCCCATAATTTAATTGTGAGTGACGTCATGAAAGCGTATAATTTGCGCGTCGTCACTCAATTCAATGTAGCAATAAAAGGGGCTAGATAATGTCTTTATTCCTCCTTACTTTCGGTTTACTTATGCTTATCGCTGTTGCGATGGCTGTAGGCGTTATCGTACAAAAGAAATCCATGGCCAGTAGTTGTGGTGGTTTAGGCTCAATGGGCATTGACAAAATTTGTGATTGCGACGATCCATGCGATAAACGCAAAAAGCGGTTAGCAAAAGAAGAGATGTGGAAAGAAAACCAGATCCTGTAACCGTAGAATGATATTAATTGAAAACGCAAGCTTAGCTTGCGTTTTTGCTTTTTGGGTAACAAACCTTAGGTTAAGTAAAAATGCAGCGGCAGCTATATTTTGTTCGTCATGGTGAAACGACGCTCTCAGGCCATTTACTTGGAGTGACAGATCCCGAGCTCAGTACCATAGGCGCTCAGCAATTGCTGCAATCATTAACGAGTCTAAGTGGCCTGAGGCGTATTATTAGCTCTCCAAGGAAGCGCTGCCTGAATACTGCTACAGCCTTTGCAAAGCAGTATCAACTCCCCATTGACGTGGAGCCAAATCTCGCCGAATTTGATTTTGGATTATGGGATGGACAACCTTATGATACGCTTTGGCGAGAAACCCAATCTCCAAGTATTGGCGATTTTTGGCAAAACCCTTGGCTGCACACGCCTCCTGAGGGCGAGTCTATGTATGATTTTCATCATCGGGTCACAACGTGGTGGCACAGCATTTTGGCGTCGCCAAGTGAAGAGTGTATCGCCGTCGTAGCGCATGCAGGAGTAATAAAGGCGCTTGTAGCACTTATCCTTGAGCTATCGCCAGAGCTTACTGCATACCAATCGAAGATAGATATTCCCTATGCGGGTATAGTAAAAGTTGAGGTGTTTTACGACAGCAGCCAAACTGCTTGGCCAAAAGTTGTATTTTAGACGTCTAGACTTCATAATATTGCAAATTTCGTGATAGGCAGATATTGGGAATGAGGTGTGAGTCCTCAACTGTCCCCGCAACTGTAAGTGCTTGAGCCTTGTCTCTTGCATAAGTCAGATACCAAGGCCTATCCATATACTTAAGCGGGCAGACTTAAGTCAAAGTTGTCGCTTCTCTATAAGCTACTACTTTGCCGTGCCCAATCAGAGGTGCTATGGCAGTTACTCCACAGTTTCAAGTCGATAAACTTAGCGTGCAGCTTGGTGGTAAAGCTATCTTAAAGGCACTCAGCTTTGCTATTAATTCGGGGGAATTTATTGGTTTGCTTGGACCGAATGGTGCTGGAAAGTCGACTTTGCTGCGCACTTTATATCAATACACAGCACCAAGTTCTGGGTCGCTACTTTTCAATGATAAGCCGCTAGCTAGTTACGGACGTAAGGCCTACGCAAGGCATGTTGCTGTGGTGCTACAAGAGATCCCCGCTGAGTTTACTCTGCCATTATTTGATATGGTATTGATGGGGCTAACACCAGACAAATCACTGCTTGCGACAACGACGGCCGCTGAAAAACAGGCAATCTTACATGCCATTGAGCAGGTTGGATTGAGTCATAAATTGGAGCAATGTTTTAGCTCATTGTCTGGTGGGGAGAAGCAAAGGGCAATGATCGCACGTGCTATGGTGCAAGCGCCTCAAGTATTGATAATGGATGAGCCCACCAGCCATTTGGACATTAAATATCAAATCCAAATTATGGAGCTGGCCAAACAACTTGGCGTTACTATCATCGCGTCTTTTCACGACTTAAATTTGGCTAGCGCCTTGTGCGATCGCTTATTAGTATTAAATAATGGTGAGCTTGTTGCAGATGGGTCGCCACTTGAAGTCATTAACGAAACCCTATTAAGCCAAGTTTTTGGGGTATGCGCAGAGGTTTCTACTGTCCGTCATCCGCCAAATAACAGTGAGATTCCACATATACGCTTTCATTATGGGTATCAGTTATGATTGCCGCAAAGCGGATCGCGTTGATATCGATACTGCTATTGAGCTTGTGCTGTTTTAGCATGCTGATGGCACTAAAGATCGGTGCGATTGATTTATCTTGGCATACAGTTATACAAGCGATTATTAATTTCGATCCCAACGTACTTCAACAACGAGTGGTAGTTGAACTTCGTCTGCCACGGACGTTACTGGCGATGAGCGCGGGAGCAGGACTGGCGATAGCAGGTCTTATTTTGCAAACCGTGACGCGTAACCCTCTAGCTGATCCTTATTTATTTGGTATTTCTTCAGGTGCCTCATTTGGTGTGGTGGTACTTATCGCGCTATTTGGTGCACAGTCTAGCCTAATGATGTCTGGGGCTGCATTTGTCGGAAGTTTGCTGTCTATTTTGTTGCTTTTATTTGTGGCAAAGCGCAATGCAATGCAGCAGGTGGAAACTATGCTCTTGGCGGGAGTCGCACTTTCTTTTCTGTTCAGTGCCTTTACTAGCTTGTTGCTCTATTGGAGTGACCCTCAAGCCATCAGTGCAATCTTGTTTTGGAATCTAGGCTCGTTTGCAAGGGCGAGCTGGCAATGGCTATGGCTTCCTTGTTTGGTCGTGTTGCTGAGTTTTATCACGCTTTTAGTGATGCGTCGGCCACTCAACGCCTTGTTGCTCGGAGATGAGAGTGCCACCACGCTTGGCGTGAATGTAGGACGAGTGCGAATAGGTATGTTGTTATTGAGCTCCTTACTCACCGCAGTACTTGTGGCTGCGTGCGGTGGAGTCGGATTTGTAGGTTTGATGATCCCGCATATCGTGCGCTTTTTTATCTCGCAAGCAAAGGTCATTGGGCTTGTGGCCACCGCGCTTTGCGGTTCGCTATTGATGCTATGGGTGGATGTATTGTCGCGCACACTTATCGATAATCAGGAACTTCCCGTGGGGGTGATCACCGCCGCCATTGGCAGCGTGTTCTTCTTAGCATTGCTTATTTTCAAAAATCGCCGCTCTGGAGGCGTCGGAGTTACCCATGGTTAAACCGTTAGATACACGCTTAAACACGCTTATTCAACAGCGCATTGACTTAAAAACCAAACCGTTAGGTGCGCTGGGTAAGCTTGAAGCCTTGGCTGCGCAGCTAGTACAGATCTTCTCACAAAGGCAGACGCAATTAAACATCGAGCAGTTAGCAATAACGCGCCCTGCAATGTTGGTTTTTGCGGGCGACCATGGTATTGCAAGTCACGGGGTTTCTATCGCGTCAAGCGAAGTGACTGGGCAAATGGTTGCAAACTTTGTGCAGGGGGGGGCCGCGATCAATGTTTTTTGTCGAGAACTTGGTTGGCAGTTAACCGTAGTAGACTGTGGCACATTAGTGCCATGCGAGCCTGCGCCGAATTTGTGCTCACAGCGACTTGGCGATATTACTCATGCTTTCCATAAACAACCCGCGATGAGTGAAATGCAGCTCAAGCAAGGACTTGAATACGGAGAGCAAGTAGTGATGTCCGCTATTGAAGCGGGTAGCAACGTAATTGCTTTTGGTGAAATGGGGATTGGCAATACCAGTTCTGCAGCTGCAATTTTAGCGGCGCTCAGTGGGGCGAGTGTGGAATTATGTGTGGGGCGCGGTACAGGCATTGACGATGAAATGCTTTGCAAAAAACGGGCACTTATCAAACAGGCTCTAGAATATCATCAAGATAAGCTTGCGACACCAGAACAAATTTTGCAGCGCCTAGGTGGCTTTGAAATTGTGCAAATGGTTGGTGCCATGCTGGCGGTTGCACGGGCACAAAAAGTAATCATAGTGGATGGTTTTATCTCCACCGCAGCGGCTATGTTGGCAAGTAGAATAGCACCGCATAGTAAGCAATATATGGTGTTTGCTCACGGCTCTATGGAGCAAGGTCATAAGTTAATGTTAGAGCAGTTAAACGCTGAGCCATTACTACATTTAGATATGCGCTTGGGTGAGGGAACAGGCGCCGCTCTAGCGCTTCCATTATTACAAGCTGCGCTAGGCTTTTTTTGCGAAATGGCAAGCTTTGCCGATGCCCATGTTACGCAAGTGGTAGACGCATAATGCAGTGGCAACAAGAGTGGCGACTGTTTAAGCTTGCCGTGGTGTTTTTAACGCGGGTGCCAATTCGTTTGGATCCTGCTCCTTCATCCGATGAACTTAACGAAGTGAGTGGTTACTTTTCTTTAGTCGGTTTATTTGTTGGTAGTTTCTCGGCCATGCTTGGCTATGTTGCCAGTGGTGGTGTGTCGCTAATGTTCGGCGCCGTTGTTGCACTGGCTGCGAGTATTTTACTTACCGGTGCTTTTCACGAAGATGGTTTTGCCGATGTTTTTGACGGTTTTGGCGGTGGCTGGAGCCGTGAACAAAAGCTTGAGATCATGAAAGATAGCCGTCTTGGTACATACGGTAGTTGTGCGCTGATATTGCTGTTATTGGCCAAATTTTCGCTTTTGCTCATGCTCTTTAATGACTTTGCAGTGATACTTGCTGCACTTATTTTAGCCCACAGTCTAAGCCGTGCCTTTGCGGTGTCTTTAATCGGTGCACTTAACTATGTACAGGCTGATAAGCTGAGCAAAGTTAAGCCGGTAGCGAAACATCTATCGAGTGCTGCAGCGACTCGCCTTACGCTAACTACCACCGCGATTTTAATTTTCTGTTGGCCATGGCTTGCGCTTTCATTGTTCGACTTGCTGCTGCTGTGTACTTGCTTATTTGTGCTAAGACTTGTGTGCATTAAATGGTTTAACGCGCAACTCGGTGGTTATACCGGAGACTGTTTAGGGGTCGCGCAGCAACTCGCTGAGCTTGTTATTTTGCTTTTTATTGTGGGTCATCTCTAATGGCACAAATACAGTTAATACTGGGCGGTGCTCGTTCAGGCAAGAGTCGCTTGGCAGAGCAGCGCGCTATTCTATTGTTAGAGCAAGGTGCGGTGAACGAACTTTACTATGTTGCAACTGCAAAAGCTCAAGATGAAGAAATGAAAAGCCGAGTGTTTGCTCACCAGATGCAGCGCGATAGCCGCTGGCAGCTAGTAGAAGAGCCGTGGCATATTGATAAGCTTATTGCTACTGCACGCGAAGATGCGCTGTTACTTATCGATTGCTTGACTTTATGGCTGAGTTTTGGCTTATGCGAAATGGGCAAAGCCGCGACTATAGACAAAAAGGAACATTTGCTGGCGGCACTAGAAAGCTGTGCTGCCACTGTTATTTTGGTGAGTAATGAAGTGGGGCATGGGATAATTCCGCTGGGCGAGCTAAGCCGTGAGTTTGTTGATGAGTCTGGTTGGCTCCATCAAGACATTGCTAACGTGGCCGATAGAGTCGATTTTGTTATTGCAGGCTTGCCACAATGTTTAAAAGGTCAAGACGTATGAAAACCTTAATGGTGCAGGGCACCACGTCTGATGCCGGTAAAAGTACATTGGTTGCGGGACTTTGCCGGGTGCTGCAACTAAGAGGCTTGTCTGTTGCGCCTTTTAAGCCGCAAAATATGGCACTAAATAGTGCCGTCACACCTTGCGGCGGTGAAATTGGTCGGGCACAAGCACTCCAAGCCGAAGCCGCAAAAGTCCCGCTATCCATAGACTTTAATCCTATTTTGCTTAAGCCAAACTCTGACACTGGCGCACAAGTGATCATTCACGGCAAAGCCATTAGCAATATGGAAGCAGCCGCGTATCATGATTACAAGAAGGTAGCGATGGAGGCCGTGCTTTCCTCACATCAGCGTCTCAGCGAACAATTTGAGCTGTGCATAGTGGAAGGGGCGGGGAGCCCTGCTGAAATTAATCTGCGTGAAAACGACATTGCCAATATGGGGTTTGCCTGTGAAGTTGCGTGCCCCGTGATCATTATCGCTGATATCGACAAAGGCGGGGTGTTCGCACACTTGGTTGGCACACTTGCGCTATTAAGTGACTATGAACAAAGCTTGGTTAAAGGGTTTGTGATCAATCGCTTCCGTGGTGATATTGCGTTATTGCAATCAGGACTTGACTGGCTCGAGCAAAAAACGGGCAAGCCTGTACTTGGGGTATTGCCCTATTTGCATGGCTTAGCGCTCGATGCAGAAGATGCGGTGACGGTGGACAATATCTGTGAACGGGGATCGTTAAGCGTCAGGGTTTTACTATTTCCTCATATTAGCAATCACACTGACTTTGACACCTTGCGCTTAAACCCTGAAGTGGATTTGCGTTATGTACGCTATCAAGAATCTATCGGTCCTTGTGACTTAATCATTCTGCCTGGCAGCAAAAATGTGTTGAGCGATTTAACCTTCTTACGCAAACAGGGTTGGGCAGAAGAAATCAAACGGCACCTGAGGTACGGTGGTAAGGTACTAGGTGTGTGTGGCGGTTTGCAAATGTTAGGTAAGTTCATCAGAGATCCAAATGCGGTGGAATCAACTCTCGGTGAAGTCGCTGGGCTTGGTCTGGCTGACTTTGATACTACACTTTCAGAGCAAAAAGTACTGACGCAAGTATCTGGCATTTGCCAATTGGATGAGCAAAGTGCTGAAATTTGTGGTTACGAGATCCATGCTGGGATTTCTTCTGGAGCGGCACTAGATCTGCCATTCTTGCGATTTAGCACACATCCAAATAACAGTGTGAAAGATGGTTTTATCTCTCGAGATAATCAAATTGCAGCCACCTATTTACATGGTTTATTTGATACGGTCACTGCGACACAGGCTATCTTGTCTTGGGCTGGTAGTAAGCAAGCGGGAACAGCCGCGATTGATTTAGCGAAGCACAGAGAGCAGCAAATTACGCGTCTTGCCGACAGCTGTGAAGCACATTTAGATTGGCAAAAATTGATGAAAATAATTGAGGAATAACATGAGCGAACAACAAGATAAGCATCAGCAACGACAGCAAAAAGTAAAACAACAAGTCGATGAAAAAATTGCCGCGGCGCAGCAAGAGCAGGGCATTTTACAAGTGATCACAGGTAACGGTAAAGGTAAGTCAACATCTGGTTTCGGCACCGTTGCACGTTGTGTCGGTCATGGTATGAACGCTGCAGTTGTACAGTTTATTAAAGGAACCTGGGATTGCGGTGAACGCAATTTGCTCGAAAAAGTCGGCGTGCCATTTGCAGTCATGAAAACGGGCTTCACATGGGAAACGCAAAACCGTGAAACCGACACTGCCGCTGCGCAGGCGACGTGGCAGCAAGCAAAAGTATGGCTACAAGATGAAAGCATCGACTTGGTATTGCTTGACGAAATTACCTATATGTTGAGCTATGACTATCTAGATTTGGACGAAGTCATAACGGCACTAGAAAGCCGTCCTACCATGCAGTCGGTGATTGTAACTGGGCGCGGTGCACATCGACGTCTGACTGAGCTTGCAGATACCGTGAGCGAAGTGCGTAATGTGAAGCATGCGTTTGAGGCCGGCATTAAGGCGCAAAAAGGGTTTGACTACTGATGCTAAAATTCGCCTTATTTATTGTTCTAGGTTTTGCCTTTAGCGTTAGTGCTAAGCCCGCAGAGCGGATCATCGCGCTTGCGCCTCATATTGTCGAAAATCTTTATGCAATAGGAGCTGGGGAGCGGATTGTAGGCACGGTCGCCTATGCCGATTATCCAGAATCAGCCAAGCAACTGCCTCAAGTTGGTGACTATCAAGGCATTTCGGTTGAGAAAATTTTGGCACTTAAGCCTGATCTTATCATCGCGTGGAAAAACGCAAGTCACGTTCCTATGCTTGAAAAGCTGGAGAGTTTTGGTGTTGACGTGATCTATAGTGAAGCGAAATATCTAGATAAACTACCGGAAGAGTTGCTACGCCTAGGTAAAATTACTGGCCTTGGAGCTCAAGCACAGCAACAGGCTGATTTATTTGCTAAACGTTTAAATGAACTAAAAGCCCAGTATAAACAAAGCGCTAGCTTAGCTGTATTTTATCAATTGTGGCCATCACCGCTGATGACAGTGGGAGGCGAAAGTTGGTTACAGCAAGTATTTACTGTGTGTAATGTGAAAAATGTTTTTGCCGACGCCACCACGGACTATCCGCAAATTAGCATTGAGAATGTTCTGTTGAAATCACCACAAGTGATTGTGATCCCAGAAGAAAAGACCAAACAAGAGGTCAAAGCAATTGCATGGCAGCAATGGCCTTCGATCCCTGCAGTAAAGTACCAACAAACTATTTCGGTAGATGCCGATCTGCTCCATCGTTATAGCTATCGTATGCTCGAGGGAATATCGGATTTATGTGGTAAACTCGACGCTTCTCGAAGCCATTATAATATGATGAAAAAAGGTGAAGCATGACAACGTGGAGTGACGTGTTAGGTCAGGAAAAACAACAAGATTACTTTAAACAAACCATGGATTACGTGGCAGAGCGTCGCGCTCAAGGTATAAATGTGTTTCCGCCCCATGAACAGGTATTTGAAGCGTTCAAAGTCACACCTTTCGATCAGGTTAAAGTGGTGATTTTAGGGCAAGATCCCTATCACGGCCCCAATCAAGCTCATGGCCTATGTTTCTCTGTGTTACCAGGAATTAAGCCGCCGCCGTCGTTAAATAATATGTATAAAGAATTAGTGCAGGATATTGACGGCTTTCGCATACCTAATCATGGCTACCTAATTGACTGGGCTAAACAAGGCGTACTGCTGTTAAATACGGTGTTGACGGTAGAGCAAGGCCAAGCACACTCACACAAGCATTTAGGCTGGGAGCGCTTTACAGATGTAGTGATTGAAAGGCTGAATGCCCACAGTGAAGGTGTGATTTTCTTACTCTGGGGCTCACACGCCCAGAAAAAGGGTAAGAGCATAGACACAAACCGTCACCATGTTTTACACGCGCCACATCCTTCGCCGCTCTCTGCACATCGCGGCTTTTTTGGTAGTGGCCATTTCAGCAAAACTAATCAGCTGCTCACCCAAATGGGTAAGCAGCCAATCGACTGGCGATTGGCCGAGCTATAATACCAATTAGTCTTAATACTTGCTCAATTTGAAGGAGTAAATCTGACGCTAACTGCGTTAAAAATTTATTATTTAGAACAACTAAATAGCAAAATTTTTGCCTTGTTATCGACAAGATTTTCTCGCCTCAAAATAGACCACTTAATTAAGCGAATTGGTATAAAAACAAAAAAGAGCGCCGTGAAGGGCGCTCTTTTTAGTTAAAATCAAATTCGTCTAAATCAACACTGTCTGCGAAAATATCCAATTCCTGTAGTTCTTTGCGTAGTCGCTGTTTATCTTTTAGCGCTTCAATTTCACGCCATTTTCTTTTTTTGCCCTTAGATGAAGTTTTTTTCCTAGTATCCGGACTTTCTAATAATTCTAATAACTCGTCTAGGGTATCCATGAAAATCTCCTATTGATAAAAACAACCTAAAGTGGCATTTGCTTTGGCTGTTGTTAGCACTACAACTGCAATGACACCGTTGATCTCTTCATACTATTTGGCAAACCTCAACATGAGGAACCGATAAAAGTCTGATAGCTAAAGTACGCTACAAACAACCCCGCGTTGCTTGCTTTTTGTACCAAAACCAGAAAGTAGCGGCATCAATTTTCACTTCAAGTGATATTGATATACCACAGACGGGATAAAAATAAAACACAATTGTGTCTTTTGGGTTAAAACCAAGTGACAGTTTGATGAAGGTCAATTCGGGTGGTATCTAGGAAGTGTCAGAAAGGTTTGTATTGAGAGCGATAACAAAAACGCCGCAATATGCGGCGTTTCGAAATCGAATGTTTAAGGCACTTACAGTGCTTTAAAGCGTGCGACTAGTGTTTCTTGTGCATCGGCAAATGAGCGAATACCTTCAGCAAGCTTTTCTGTGGCCATTGCGTCTTGGTTATGTAACCAACGGAACTCACTTTCGCTAAGCTCAGCAGGTTTTGCTTTAGGCGCAAAGTCAGCCTCAAGTAGGTAATCTTCGTTTGCAGGCATTGCAGCAAGCTCTTCTAATAGAGAAGGGCTAATCGTGAGCTTATCGCAACCCGTTAGGGCTAGAATTTCACCTGTATTTCTGAAGCTGGCGCCCATTACAACGGTTTTATAACCGTGCTGCTTATAGAATTCAAAAATACTACGAACAGATTGTACACCCGGATCTTGTAGTGGATCAGTTGGTTTTTCTAGGCCGTTGGCAACGTGCCAATCTAGAATACGCCCAACAAATGGTGAGATTAAAAATACGTTTGCATCGGCACATGCTCGTGCTTGCGCTTCGCTAAATAGCAACGTTAGGTTACACTTTACACCTTCTTTTTCCAGTGCTTCAGCGGCTTTAATACCTTCCCAAGTCGATGCAATCTTAATCAAGATTTTGTCTTTGCTTACGCCTTGCGCTTCATATAAATTTAATAGCGTTTTTGCTTTTGCGATAGTCGCTTCGGTATCAAAAGATAAACGTGCGTCTACTTCGGTTGAGATATATCCCGGCACAGAGTTTGCGATTTCTTTACCAATCACAACGGCAAAATAGTCACAAGCAAGCGCTAATTGCTTTTCAGCGTCACTTTCATTGGCTTTGGCATAATCCCAAGCTTCTGTTAGATAAGGCTGATAAGCAGGCGTCTCTGCCGCTTTAAGTAAAAGAGAAGGATTAGTTGTTGCATCCTCAGGCTGTAGCTTGCGGATGGCTTCAATGTCACCGGTGTCAGCGACGATTGATGAATGTTGTTTTAGCCTATCTAATGCTGAAGTCATGTGTTCCTCATTCCAATATTGATAACAGCGAAGTGATATTAGACGCCTTATGTTGCAACACCATTAAATAGCTGAATAGGTCATATGTCCGTATCGGGCGACATATCACACTCGTTATTTAGGGTTATTGTTATATAAGGTCGAGTTGTAAAGCGAAGCTGTACTGTAACAGCGAATTGCTTAAACCCAAGTGAAAGCGGACAAACACTTGAAGTTACTTGGGGATAGTGTTGAAATTGACATTAATTACTAGCTAAGTCAATAGGCAAACCATGATCACAGTTATCTCTCCAGCGAAAAACCTAGACTATGAAACACCCGCACCAACCAAGATGCACACACAGCCAGAGCTGCTGGAGCATAGCGAGTCACTTATTCAAGTTTGTCGCGATTTATCACCACAGCAGATCGGTAGCTTAATGAAGATAAGCGACAAGCTCGCGGGCTTAAATGCGGCAAGGTTTGCCGAGTGGTCAGAGCCTTTTACACAGGACAATGCTAAACAAGCTATTTTTGCTTTTAATGGCGATGTGTATGTTGGTTTAGAAGCGCAAAGCCTAACTGAGGCTAATTTAAATTATGCGCAAAATCATTTACGTATCTTATCTGGGCTGTATGGCATCCTAAAACCACTTGACTTAATGCAGGCCTATCGTTTAGAAATGGGTACAAAGTTAAGTAACCCGCGTGGCAAAAACCTGTATGAGTTTTGGGGCACGATTATCGCTGAAAAACTGAATAAGGTCATGGAAGGGGCACAGACACAATACTTGGTAAACTTAGCTTCAAATGAGTACTTTAAAGCGGTAGATAAGAAAGCGCTGAAAGGCGACATTATCACTCCTATCTTTAAAGATTGTAAAAATGGTCAATACAAAGTCATCAGTTTTTACGCGAAAAAAGCGCGCGGTATGATGGCAAGGTATATCATTGAGAACCAAGTATCGGATTTGGAAAGCCTGAAAGCGTTTGATATTGCAGGATACCGCTTTAGTGAAGAAGCAACGCAAAAGGCCCAAGAACCGGTGTTTTTGAGAGCAGAGCAATGACAACAAAATTATGGGTAGTAGCAGTGTTCGCCGCTGTGTTTGTTAGTGGCTGTAGTGGACATTTTGCAACTAGAGTCAGCAATGTGCCGGTTGATTGCGAAGGTGATTCACGTTCGTGTTCTATGAGCTGTCGCAGAGATTACTCAGATCCGATGCAAGTACAAAACTGCGAGGACAGGTGCTTCCAACAGCAAAATCAATGTCGAGTGGATAGACCAACAGAAGATAAATGGGAAATTACGGACGAAAAACCGACTTATCCCGCTTCTTTCTAATTCACTACGCTACGCGCCTTTGGGTAAGCTCATATAGGCGCGTACGACCCTATCTCTAAATGCTAAATCCTCTGCTTTTTCGGCAGCTCTGTATAGTTGGCAAAACCCCTCAGGCTTTCCTGTCTGCAATAAAATGTCATCTAAAGCATCGGCGCCAGTTAGGGTCTGCTGCCAGCGAGATGCGATAACAGAGTTAGGCTCTGGCAGCTGACAGAGGATTTGCTCAGATAACCTAAACTCACTGTTGGTAGCGACTTTGATCATATCGTCATTGGCCGCAGCTAACCAAGTAGCGCCTGTTGCGTTGACACAAATTAATGGTAAATAAGGCGCGATGGCTGGAAAGGCGGTGTTTTTAAACACCTCCACTTGCCAGTAAGCGCGAGCAATCTTAACAAACTGCTCGAAATTAGTGATGGTGGAAAAGCCTGATTGTACGATGGGTTTGATTTCAACTCTGGGTTTGTTTGCATTGACCGTATCGTTTGCGGTATCTATATACCAATCTCCCACCAACATCGCATTTTGAAAGTACTCATCGCGTAGCGAACCCCATACTTTTTTGAGCTCGGCATTTTCTTTAAGCATGTAATTTCTGAGCACAGATAAACGTTCTGAATTTTGCTTGAGCTCTGTGGTGACGAGTTTAAACATTTCATCGCGAATTTCTAGGCAGCGACCAAGCGGGTAGGGTTTATCTGAAAAGTAGCTGTACTTCGGTGCAAGTGTAAGATCGGCTTTGAGACGAAGGTTTGCCAGCTCAAAAGCGAGTAAATCTATTTCCTGTTGTGTCAAAACAAAGCCACTGGGTAGATACTAGATGGCACTAGTATAACCACAGTGGCGAATCTGGCCTATTTAATTGAAGAAATTAAATAACTTAGGATTGCATCAGGCTTAGGATCTCGGCTTGTATCCGGCAGATATTTAGGCCTTGTGAATATACCTTGCTCTACTAACGCATCCAGCGCATCTAAGTGCGCAATGCCCGTTTTACCGAGATATAAATTATCTAAGCTGCGAGTATTGGCAAGCTGCACTATGTCTTTAAAGCCTTTTAAGTAGAGATGATCTTTAGTAAAACCACCACCACGGAAAATTCGCGTGGTCAGCGCAAAGGCTTCATTGACGTTTAATACACCCGAGTCAGCTAAAAACTCATACACTTGATAGAATTTATCGCCTTTAAGCAGCATGTTAACCGCAATCACCCTAAGCGCTAATACTTTTAATCGGGTCAGATTTATTTGCCCAGATTGATACTCGCGATAGATGGCAAGGCCTTCTTGAGTGTAGGTATTGCCAGGTAGGCCTAAGTGCAGCACTTTAAGCTGCTGAGCGTCAGCATTTAAGGTCGTGAGCAAGTGCACGCCAATTTCATGCTCTATCAAGGCATTGATATCAAGCTCAGATAGCATAGCACTGCTATTTACAAGCAGAAGACGCTTACTATTGTCGACCATTGCTTTGGCAACGAGCTTGCTTGATATAGCGACCTTACAAGGTAAGCCCATGGTCTCAATCGCTTGATTAAAACGGACTAAGGCTTGCTCGGCAGTAATGTCTTTTTTTGGCAAGGTTTCGGTTTCGCGCGCGTGCAGCAAGAAGGTCGCATTATTTATATCGTTGTAATCCGGCTCACCATAATAGCGTAGCGAGTTATACAAAAAGGCTTCTCGACCAATTTGGGTGATCAGTTCGATTTTAGTGGCGTAGCTGTCTATCACTTTACGATATAAATCTTTTACGATCGGATCTTGGATTTTTCCAACGGGCAAGCGATAGAGTTGCTCTTTAAACTCATACGGGTCAATTTTCAGCGGGCGATATTTAAACGCAGGCTGATAATGACGTTTCGAGAAAAAGCGACGTTTCTCTTGTGCGATATTACTTGGGTTAACGTAATGCAGCGTTTCAAGGTTTCTGGCTATGCGGTATAGCGCAGAGTCCACGTTGATCAGCGCAGGGTCAAGCTGCGACGTGGATTTTGCTTTGCGAAGTGGCTTATAGCAGTGATTTTTAGCGAATGTTTTTGCCGTTTTGCTCAAAGCAACATGCATGTTGCGCTGTAGTTTTTCAAACACCACCGGGAACAATTCGCCGCTGTTTTCGTCCATAAAGACTTTTTTCACTTCCAGCGGTACCACTAAGGTGTTATCAAAGTGGCTGGTAATATATTGCGCTTGATAACCATGACCCTGAAAGACGGTATTTTCAGCACAATCCACCAGCTGGCCTGCCAGTTTTTTCAGTCCTAGCTGCTTTTTCAGCTCATCTAATACGGCGCGAAAACGCAAGGTATCAAGTTGTGCAGTGCCAATATTAAAGGTTGGTGCATAAGGGTAGCTACGAATTTGATAATTATAGCTGTGCACATCAAATAGCAAGCAGGCACCAAACTTACGCTCAAGCGTGGTTAACAGCGCACTGAGCACACGGTAATAGGCTGCATGCTTTGACAAGCTAACATCTATGTCTGCATTTGGTAGCGCTTGGCTCCACACTTGTTTACCCCATGCTTCTTTGTATATCGCAAGCTCTGGCGCCCGGTTAAGATCGTATTCGTAACGTGAGTCACGCGCAATGAGCGTGATGGGTAATGATTCAATCATGCCGTCGGTAAACGGATCTTCCTCTTGTAAACGCTCAGCATCGCTAATGGCGAACAAGCCTTTTAGGCTAGCCCGGGTACGGTGGCCTGCGTGTACAGCAGTAGCGACATAAGGCACGTATTCCCTCACTTCGAGGTGAAAAGCACCTTCAGCAAATTGTCCACTGATGGGTTTACCGGCTTCAAGCGCGGTAATGATGGCTTGTTCAGATAGCATGAGCATCTTCTATTACTTGACGGAATTGGTTTTTGCGATGCGTTACTAGCTCTTTGGCGTGCACCACACTCTCTACAAAATCGATAACTTGCACTTGCAGCTTACAGCGGTTTAAACGGTTAATACGGGTTATCCCGCCAGGCGAGAGTACATTAACTTCGATAAGCTTGCCGCCTATCACGTCAATGCCAACAAAATACAAACCATCACGCACAAGCTTTGGGCCGATGTGCTTACATAACGCTTTTTCTTGGTTGGTGAGTTTGTGTTTCACCACTTTGCCACCGGCATGTACGTTGGCACGCACTTCATTTGCTGCAGGCACACGTTTCATGGCACCAATCGGTTCACCGTTAAGCATTAGGATGCGAACATCACCCTCGTCGGCACCCTCAACATAGTCTTGTAAAATGACGTAGTTGCTGCCTTTACCAGCCTCATCGCCACCAATATAAAACTCAAGGAGTGAGCTAAAGCTTTGTTTCGCGCGTTTTTCAACGACGATAACACCGCGACCACCAAAGCCATCCAGTGGCTTTAAGATCATTTTCTCTTGCTCTGACTCAGAGAATATACGCTCTAAATACTCTTTATTTTTTGATACATGCGTATTTGGAATAAACTCTCTCGCGATGCCTTGGAAAGATGCCGTGTATAGCTTGTTATTTGCGATACGCAGGCCATCAATGTCGTTGATGATGAAAGTGTCATCACGAACAGAGTCTAAAAAGTTCATCGCTAAGGTATCAAGCGGCGGATTAGCGCGCATAAATATCGCGTCAAAACCTGCCAAAGGAAGCTGTACTTTTTTAAACTCAGCTTTGTTGTAAAAGCTCACGAAGTTGTCAGATACTTTTTGGCCTGCAACAAATACATCACAGAAGGCACTAGCGACACTTTCGCGAATAGTGAGGTTGTTTACGGTAGTGATGGCAACGACGTGACCGCGCGATACGGCTTCGTGGATAAGTCTTAGCGTGCTGTCGTTTTCAGCTTCTACACGCTCCCAAGGGTACATAATAAAACAGATTTTCACGGGCTATTTTGCTCAGCAAATAAATTGGCAATATAGCGGTAAAATAGCTTAGATGCTCACGGATTATTTTTATCGACAAGATAAGGAATATCAATCATCTATTGGGCAAGAAGCAGAGCACTGACAGGTGCTCTGCAGGGTGGATATCATACTCTAAAGCGGTTAACTATGTCACTCAATTCGTGACTTGCTCGTGTTAGTTGCTCACTGGTGTTGTTGAGTGAATGTGTGGTATCCAAAGAGTGGTGGGTGGAGTCAGAAAGCTGAGCTATTCGCTCATTAACTTCTTGTGCTGCAAGACTCTGCTCGTCGGTGGCTTTGGCGATGTGGGTACTCATATCCGAGATAGCGTCAATTAGGCGCTCAATTTCGGTTAATGCACTATCGGCAAGCTGTACTTGTTCAACCGTTTGCTCCGAGATTTGTTGGCTAATTTTAACTGCCGCTACGGCCTGCTGCGCTTCTTTTTGCAGTCGCTCGATCATGTTGTGGATTTCATCTGTGCTTTGACCTGTACGACTTGCAAGGGTGCGCACTTCATCTGCAACAACGGCAAAGCCTCGCCCTTGTTCACCCGCTCGAGCGGCTTCTATTGCCGCGTTTAGTGCAAGTAAATTGGTTTGCTCCGCAATACCCCGAATAACATCGAGCACCGATCCTATATGCTGACTCTCTTGTGCAAGGCTCGTTGTGGTCACGCTCACAGATTGAATTTGCTCCGACAGCTTTTTAATGGCGGCGATGGTTTGAGAAATAGTTTGTTTGCCTTTTTCACTGTAATTGCGTGCGTCTGCGGCGGAATGTTCTGCAGTATCTGCATTGCTACTGATCTCACGAACTTGCATGGTCATTTGTTCGGCAGCCGTGGCGACTTGGCGGCTATGGTCATTTTGCGACTCAATAAATGCCAGGTTCTCTTCGCCAGCCGCTTTTACCTGATTGGCCAGTGTTTCAACTTCTTTGGCGTTATGGGCCACTGTTGCGATGGAGTGACGCATCTTCTCAGTATACAAGTTAAAGTATTTGGCAAGCGCGGTGATCTCATCTTTACCGCTTTCGTCGAGTTGTCGAGTCAAATCGCCTTCGCCTTGAGCGATATCTTTCATCATGTCTTTGGCGTGTTGAATGGGGGTGATGATGCTCTTACTTATGATTGCACTAAATGGGAATAGCAGAATAATAAGCACTGCCATCTCAATTAATAGCAAATTTCGAATATAGGCAAACTCAGCTTCGATAGTGTCGAGGTACACACCGGAGCCGATGATCCAACCCCAAGGTGTAAACGCTTTGACGTAAGATATTTTTTCGACAGGGGCTTCTTTACCGGGCTTTGGCCACAGGTAGGGAACAAATCCCGCACCACTTTTTTCTGCCACTTTTACCATTTCAACGAATAAGCGCTTGCCGTTGGGATCTTTTGATTGGCTGAGATCTTTGCCGTTGAGCTCGCTTTTAAATGGGTGCATCACCATTTTTGGGTGATAGTCGTTGATCCAGAAGTAATTATTACCTTCGTATCGTAAAGCGGCAACGGCATCAAGGGCTGCGGATTTCGCTTGCGCCTCTGGGAGTTTCCCAGATACATATTGTTGATGAAAGTAAGCCACTAAACTATAGGCATTTTCAACAAGGTTTTGAGTTTTATGATATTGCTGCTTTTCGAGTGCATCATACTGTTGCGATAAGCTTACTGCGCTTTGAAGGATAACGCCGATAATAACGACAATGATAAGTAACGCGAGGCGCTGGAAAATGGTGAGATTTCGAAAAAACTGTTTGGACATAACGCAATCCTTATGTCGTTTTTATTATTGAGAGAAGCAGGCGCGAACGCCTCATCAATTCATACTAATTAATCTTAGTAGTAATACCAATTGCGTTAATTCTCCAACCAATTTGAAGGGTGAAATACCATATTAGCTTCGTTAAAAATTTCTCATTTAGAACAACTAAATAGCAAAATTTTTGCCTTGCTACTAAAGTTATTTCCCCGCTTCAAATAGCTCATTTACTTAATGCAATTGATATATAACTTGGATAGAACAATAATTTCAGTTTTTCTTAGTCTAGAAGAATAAACAATTAGACCAATGGACTAGAACTAAATGTAGAGAAAAGAAGGAACGCCCAGCTCATAGTAAGTTGGGCGCTATTAAGTGCTTACTTAACTTCAACCTCAAAATGACGATTAAAGAAGTCAGTAATAGTTTGATGCAAGTGGGTTTGTACTTTTTTGCCACGTAAGCTGTGCTTCGAGCCTGGATAAGTCATCATTTCAAATGGCTTAACCTCGTCCTGCAACTGCTTAAATAGTTTCGTTGCATGGGTAAATAGCACGTTATCGTCCGCCATACCGTGATAGATCATCAGCGGGCCTTTTAGTCCATCAGCATAAGGGAAAACCGCGCTTTGCTCATAGCCCTTAGCATTTGTATCTGGGTGACCAAGATAACGCTCAGTGTAATGCGTGTCATATAGAGCCCAATCGGTTACTGGCGCACCAGAGACACCGGCTTTAAAGTAGTCGCCAGCTTTAAACATTGTCATCAGCGCCATATAACCACCATAGCTGTGACCATAAATACCGATACGCTCAGGGTCGACATACTCTAGCGTACGCAAGAACTCAACGCCTTTAATTTGGTCAGCCACTTCCACGACGCCTAAATGCTTGTAGATTGGATCTTCAAACTTCTTACCGCGGTTATATGAACCTCGATTATCTAATTGGAAAATCACATAACCTTGCTGTGCAAGATATTGGAAATACAAGTTTTTACTACGCCAGCTGTTGGTCACGCGTTGTGCGTGAGGTCCGCCATACACGTTCACAATAACCGGATATTTCTTACCGTTTTCAAGCTTTGCGGGCTTAAATAAGCGGTAATACATGGTTTGACCATCTTCCGCTTTAAGCGTGCCATATTCTGGCGTGGCTAGGTTACTCAAATATGGTGTTAACGGATGTTCGTTATTCAGCGCATTTTCTTCAAGCCAAGTAACAAAGTCACCATTCACTTTTCGTAGCGCAACGGCTGGTGGACGGTTTACAGAAGAACTTTTATCGATAAAGGTACGGTTATCCTTTGCCAGTACGACACTATGATAGCTGCCTTTTTCGGTAATACGTTTTGCATCGCCATCTTTGAAAAGTGGTACGCTGTATAGGTGGCTTTCAAGCGGTGTGTCTTTGCGGCCGGAGAAGTATACGATGCCTTTTTTCTCATCAATTCCCTGAAGGCTTTCAACAATCCAATCGCCTTTAGTGATTTGGCGCACAAGTTGGCCATTGGTTCTGTAAAGATAAAGGTGTTTAAAGCCATCGCGCTCAGATGCCCAAACGAAATGCTTTTTGTCCTTTAAGAATTCAAGATCAAAATGTAGGTTAATCCAGGTATCACTGGTTTCGATCAGGGCGACTTGCTGCTTTTTGCTTTTAGTATCGTAAAAGCGCAGTTCCAGTTTTTGCTGTGAGCGATTTTGCCACTGATATGACAACGTTTTGTTGTCTTTTAACCAATTTGCACGGGCAATATAGATATCTTTATCGTCGCCTAAATCAATCCAATCCACCTTTTGGTCATTGATTTTTACAACACCCAATTCAATCTCAACGTTAGCAGTCCCGGTGTATGGGTAACGTTGATTGAATAGCTTGACCTCTTCGGCATAGATTTCGTTACGAATGGCTTCCTGAACTGGGCTTTCATCAATGCGAGTAAAAGCAATTTGTTGCTCATCACCCGACCACCAATAGCCTGTCATACGGCTCATTTCTTCTTGAGCAACGAACTCAGCCATGCCGTTTTTAATTACGCCACCGCCGTCTTTAGTTAATTGCGTTTCTTTACCCGATTTAAGATCAATGGCATAGAGGTTTTGCTCACGAATAAAAGAAACAAAATTGCCTTTTGGCGAGAAGCGAGCGTCGGTTTCGAATGCTTCCGTTTCCGTTAGTTTCTTACTCTTACTAGAAGCGATTTCATAGTAGTACAAGTCGCCATTGAGTGGGAAAAGTAGCGCTTTGCCATCTTTTGACCATTTGTATTCTAAAATACCACGGCCAAAAATGCGTTGACGCTCACGTCGTGCTTTTTCTTCATCTGAGAGGTTCTCTGGGCCAGAAAATAGCGCCGCAGAATCTACCAACAAGCGGTTGGTATTGTATTTGAGATTATATTCCCAAAGGTCGTAACGGTTATAGTCTTCTTTTTTACCTTGAAGATAAGTAACACGAGAACCGTCAGGAGAAAATTGCAGTTTTACAGGCGCTTTACCTGAAAGAGACGGGTCGTCAAAAAGTCGCTCTAGCGTTAGTTGCTCTGCGCTAGCGGTGACAGAGGCAAGTGCTAACGGAAGGGCGATGGTGTAGTGTTTAATGCGAGAGTGCACGGTAGCCACCTTGTTATATTTTTAAAGTCTGATCGGATGGTAATGAAGCCGCTTTGCAATAGCAACAAATTCGGATAGAGTGCTGAGTAAATAGGATTTATAGAATTTCACTATGTCATTTGAATTAGCGAAAGAATTACAGCGAGACTGTATTCTAATGGCTGAATGGCCGCTTTGTACTGTATTGTTGATGAATGACTCACAATACCCTTGGTTTATCTTAGTGCCAAGAGTAGCAGGAGCAAAAGAAATTATTGATTTACCTGAGTCGCAGCAAGTTCAATTTTGGCAAGAATCGGCCAAACTTAGTCAGCTGTTACAAGACACCTTTACCCCAGATAAATTAAACGTGGCTGCGCTTGGTAATATGGTGCCGCAACTACATGTGCACCACATCGCACGATTTAAAACCGATATTGCATGGCCAAAACCGGTTTGGGGGCTCTATCCAGCAAAACCCTACAGTGATGAGGAAATTGAGCAGTTAAAGGCGAGTTTTGCTTAAATCCTCAAAAAGGCAATGAGACTGTAAACACATCAAGCGCTTTACAAACTTTTAAGCTCTACGTGTTTTGTGTTTATATCTGGAACTGTTATAACTGAAATTGACTTTTGCCGTTTTAAATCAAGGAGTAAGCGATATGAATAAAAGTTTAGTTGTTATTTTGACAGTATCATTATTATCCGCCTGTAAGGCGACTGTGCCAGAGCCTTATCAAAAAGATCGTGAACCAGAATCCAGAACTGAATATAGTGGTGTGGAAGGGTTGGCGCAGCAACAGCAAGATCAAAACTATTTAATGCGCAAAGAGCTACAAGACAAATGCAATGATGCGAAAGTAAATCTAGCGATTGCTAAATCTGACAAAGCCACAAAAGCCATCAAAAAACACCAAAAAGAAATCAAAGATTATTGTATCTAGGATTAATTACACCATGGTAGTAAGCACTACCATGGTGTGCTCGGTAATTACAGTCCTAGCACCTGCTTACCTTGCTTAAAGGTAACGTCAACAGGAATGTTCGCTTTGGAAAGCTTATCGAGGTCTTTTTGTAGCTCCGCTTTGATATCGCCGTGTGTGGCGATCAGTTGATCTACTTTTTGATAGTCGCCGTCACCCTGTAGCGTTAGGATAAGGTTAGACAGTTTCTCCATCGCTGCGCCCATCTTTTCCATATTCACTTGATATAAACCATCCGTGTTCTTTGAAAACGCGCCTTCTTCTTTAAAGAAGTTAAAGCGGATCATGTTCGCTTTACCATGTGCACTGGATGCGCCAAAACGTACTGAGCGGAAGATACCTGCCATAAAGGTGATGTAGTAATCCTCAAGCGTACCTTCGGTGATCTCGCCTTTTTTAAGTAATTGCTCGACCATGTATAGACCTAGGATATCGGCTTTACCTTCTTCAAGTGCACTGGCGTGTTCTTGCAGTGATTGGCGCACGGTGCCTTTACCTGTAATGGTATTTTTAATGCCTAGACCATGGGCCACCTCATGGAACATGGTATTAGCAAAGAAAGCATCAAAGGTGATGTGCTTACGTTGCTCAGGGATGATAAGTTGATCGGCGATCGGTACTAAGATCTTATCGAATTTTGCGCGCATAGCGTTTTTAAGCTGTAGGCGACGCGTACCTTTTTGGAGTTGCACTTCTTCGTCATTTGGTAGATTAATCGCAATGGTTTTGCTACCCGCGTTTGAATGGCCTGCATAATAAATGACGTCATATGCGTTTAGGTCGGCATCAGAGCCTGGTACTTCTTGCTTATATTTATCATCAACAGGCAAGCCGGTTTGTAGCTCAGGTAAGAAAGCTGCAAATTTAGCGAGACGCTCACTCCACGCCAAGTCTTTAACCAAAACATAAGACTCAAAAGCGGCGCGATAGCCAAATAGCTGGTCTTCATAGGTTTCAATTGGACCAATCACCACATCAATCGGGTTATTCTTCATGTCCATCCAAGCGAAATCAGACGCTTGGTAGCTATTATTGACTAATGCATCTGCGCGTAAGTTTAAGTAGTTTGCAAACTCTTTGTCTTGTGCCAGTTTACTTGCTTGGCGTAAAAGCGCTGCGGCCTTATCCAACTCTGCTTTATATGCTGATGAGTAAGAAGTGCTGTATAACTTGCCGTTTTCATCGCGGCGAATAACAGAATACAGTCCTGTTTTATCTTTTACATCGGCGCTATTTAGCTCGTCTTTGGTGATGTCGCTTGGATAAAATTCTGCACCCAGTGCTTTTTCTTCAAAGCCAGAAAGAAAAACTTGGTCGCCATTTAAACGATCCCAAGGCCCATAGTTAATATCTGCGAATTGGCGTACTTTTTCGTCTGAGATTTTGCTTAGGAATGTTGCTTTGTCTTCGCCGAACGCTTGCTGCCAAAATAAATCATCCATAATAACCGAAGCGTCGATGAGTAAAGCTAACATCTTTTTCTGGTTATCGTTTAAATGACTTAAGTCTGTTTTTAGCGTTACTGGGGTATAAATATCTAGCCGATCTTGAGATGCATTAACTAGCTTATAGCCTGATTGTTCAGTATTAGCTTGTGCTTGCTCAGTTTGTGCATTAGGTTTCTCTGAAGAGGTTGATGGCTCAGAGCAGCCAGTTAGGGTGAGACCTGTTGCAAGCGCGATTGCAACCGAAATCATTGAGTGTTTCATAATGCTCCCTTGTTGTCTTAATTATGTGGCGATCACCTTACACGATTTTGTATCACAATACTTAGTTAACTTAGATTGGTGTGTGATACTCAAGCCGCTGTTAACGTGAAAGGTCATCATTTGTGTCCAGCTGTGGGTCATTTTCAGTATTTTTGCGGCAAAGTTTGCCACAAAGTACTATATGTCCTGAATTCTAACTTGCTAATTATTTAGGGTATATAAATAAAATATTATTTTTTTAGATTTTCTTAACTTTATCCGAAAGTTAGACAATACTTACGTCATAGATACTAAAAATCAGCAGTGTGACCTCTAGCAAGCAAGTGCTTACTTTTGCCATAAGCTTACGCTTGTAGTTGGGTCTTTTATTCAGTTATTAAGGGATTTGGTTTCATGTCTACAGAAAATGCTTTGCTCACAATTCTAACTGACAGAATTAATAACGACACCTTGGTATTGCCGACATTACCTGAAATCGCAGTGCGGGTTAGGCAGGCGGCAGATGACCCTGAAATTAACTTGATGCAGATGGCAGACGTAATTTCTCACGACCCGGCCCTTGCAGCACGTATGATCAAAGTTGCCAACAGCGCTTTTATGGGCCGTTCGGTGAAGGTAAACACCTTAAACCAAGCAGTAACTCGTATCGGTCTTAGACAAATCAAGAATATAGCGACTGCAATGGCAATGGAGCAGTTATTTGTTTCGAATAACAAACTCATCAAGACATACATGGACAAAGCTTGGCAGAAAACGCTAAAAGTCGCTTGCCAAGCGATAACAACGATGGATTTTTATCTTCGCGTCAATAAGCACACTTCGCTTAACAAAGATACAATCACGTTGGCTTCTTTGGTGTTTAATATCGGTGTTTTGCCTATTTTAACGGAGGCCGAACGCCACCCTGAAGTGTTTGCTAATCCGAGCTTTTTGGCCCATGCCATCCAGAAATTAGGCGGCAAAATTGGAGGGGCAATAATGCGAGAGTGGGAATTCACCGATGAGTTTGTTGAAGTCGCAGAAAGCTGGGCAAATCCAAATTATCGGCCTGAACATGTTTGTTATGTCGACTTTATTCGTGTTGGTGCAATTGTAGAAGGTATTTTGCAGGTATCGGATAAGTCTGCAGCGCTAAAACAGTATGAAGAAAAAGGGGTAATAAGAGAGGTAAATATGTTTGCTGATGACACTTATTTGAATGTACTCGAAGACGTTAAAACAATGTTTGCTTAACCCTTGTACTCAATATGCAGTTTCAGCGCCTTTGTTTCCCGTGAATATAAAGACCTCTGTTGAGGTCTTTGTCGTTTAGGGTATAGCATCGGCCTGGGGTTTTCTAAATATTTTGCTTATCCGAGCACCTGTAACAGAAATCGTTAAGCCACATAAGATAAAACTGCCCCCAACGGCTTCCATTAATATCAATTGCTCATTAAGTAATAAGGCTGAACCTACAATGCCGACAATAGGGATTAATAAAGCAAAAGGCGTGACTGCCGCGGCCTTGTGATTTTTAAGTAGCCAACCCCATATTGCGAATGCAATCAGTGTCGAGATATAACCCACATAGGCAATGGATAGCCAAGACTGTGTTGTGGTGTTTAGTAGTAAGGTCAATGGTGCGTCAGTTTCAATAAAATAAGACAGTGTAAAAAGTGGCAATGGCGGCACTAGGCTTACCCAAACAATAAAATGGAGTAAATTAACGTCTTGCAGGCGCTTCATAATGAGATTTGAAAACGACCAAAATAATGCTGCGAATAGAATGAGCACTGCGCCCAATATTGTCGTTGACCCAGACGAGTTGATAAAAAACAAGCTAAAGCCAAACGTTGCGATGCTAATTCCCACCACTTGAAAGCGATCCATGGTTTCCTTTAACAACAAAACACTTAGCAAAATCGTGAAAATGACTTGGGCTTGTAGCAGCAAAGAAGCAATGCCGGCTGATGCATTTGACTCCATCGCAATAAACAGCAAGCTAAACTTAAGCACACCTAAAAACAGCCCAACCCCGAGTACGTTCCATAACGACGTTTTAGGAAAAGGAATGAAGAATACTGCAGGGATCGCGACTACCAAAAAACGCAAGCCTGAGAATAAAATAGGAGGCAACTCTGCTAGGCCAAATTTAATGACCGAAAAGTTAAGCCCCCAAATTATCACTACTATTAAAGCCAATGAAATGCTTTTTACATTCACGCGCGTCAAACTCCGTTTAATTGTACGAGTTACCGTTGTTGGGTATCGGACTACTGGCGTAAATAGTCTTCGATGCCTGAAATTCAGGTTAGTAAAGCGTTACTGCCAAAGCCGAATTCCTATCATGCCATTGAAGAGTAAATAAAGCGCGACAAATGCGTTGGTTAGTGTAAATAAAGTGGCGAGCCAGTAACTAAACGCTCGCACTTGAGTGCGGTTAGTTTTCCACCACAAAAAAAGATGCCAAATTGATACTAGTAAATACCAGATAGTAGTAAGAAATAGAGCAATAGAAAGCCAGCTAGGTGTCGCTACTAAAGGGGTTAATTGAGTACTATTTTTTGCAATTACAATCAAGATAAATGCCATTATCACACTGGCTATGGTGTGGATGCTACACCAAGTTAGCTTATTGCTAGCCAAAGAAGGAGGCGCTTTCTTTAAGCTCTTTCTTATTAACCTAGTCAATAACAGCACAATGGTCATTAAGCTTAACAGTAACCAAAATAGCGCGATGAAAATGGGAAAAACCGCCATAAAGCCAGAGGTACGCTTTAGCGTCATGGGACCATACTGTAATACTTCTCCGGCAAGCGGATCTTGAGTCTGTACTAGCACAACTTTTCCTGTACTCCACTGTGCAAACAACCTTTTACCCGCATTACGTAGCGGTCGTGGAGGCATGCCAAGTAAAGCATGGATATGTGCTTTATCATCACGTACGGTGAGCTTCCAAGGGAGCAATGAGACAAAAGGGGCAACCAAACTTGCAGACGGATTGATCAGACGATAAAAACCTGACATCGCTTGTTGTGTGGCTGAGAAGTGTTCTGAAGTTATACTTGGTTGTGCTGTATCTTGAGTAATAAACTCGGCCAAAATTTGATGGATTTTCGCCGTGGCAGCGCCTTCACCATTGACTGCAATAACGTAGCCTTTCCCTAGTTGAGGCTGATAGATGAGTATTGCAGAGCCTCCGCGTACGCTACCTTCGTGACCATAAAGTATGACGCCATTGTGGTGAAATAAATTAACCCCTTGCCCAAAAGTCAGCTCTATACCTGCGCTGGTGGGGAGTGTTCCATTTGGGGTTTGTATCTTTTTGAACGATTGTTCAGAGAGGAGCTGCTGGTTATTACTTTCACCTTGCTCAAGCAAAAATCGCAACAAGTTTGACATGTCTGAGATACTACTGTTGAGGCCTCCAGCTGCACGATTATTGAGGTGTTCATAAGGTAAAGGTTTGTTGCCAAGGTATAAAGTTGCGGCATTGGTACGATAAGTGTCAGTGTAAAAATAGCCACTATCGTTCATCGCTAGAGGCTTGAAAAACTGCTGCTCAATAAACTGCTCAAACGGAAGTCCCGATTTTTTCTCCACCAAATAGGCTGCAATGAGCGCGCCATTGTTATTGTATGCGGTGCGGCTGCCCGGTGGCCAGCGAGAGATTCTGCTGTCTGGATGAATGTTAAGTGCCTGTGATATTGAGGTGGGTTGCTCAGCCACTTTGACATTTTCAGCAAAGTGCATTCCATCCCAACCCGTGGAATGATTGAGTAAATGCCTTACCCTAAGCGGGTATTCTGCCGACCAAGGGTTAGTAAATTCAACTTCAGGGGCAATATCTATCAAACGGTCATCGAGAGAAAGTGTTCCCTGTTCAACAAGTTTCATCACTGACATCGCGACCAGCATTTTGGCAATCGAGCCAAATCGAAACTGGGTCTTTGCCGTAACAGGACGTCTGCTCTCAATATCGGCATAGCCAGAAGTAATAACGATAGTAGGGTGTCCAGCTTCAACAATACCGACTGCAATACCTGGCACGGACGCCATTTCTCTTACTTTATCCAATTGCTGTTGAAGAGATGTTGTAGTTGCAGCTTGTACTTTACTGATAGCAAGCCACATAAACAAAAATAAATAGGCTAAACGGACTAACATAGTTTTCCTTATTAATAGTTTTAATTTTGCTGTTTAGCTTGTTTGCGGGAGGAAAACTAGGCAATGGATTTAATGTGACATTTACGGTTTTAGACAAAAGTCACATTAAGTCAGGCGACACAAGACGCTAATTTTGCTATAAAAAAATAAAAACTGGTTACAGTGGAGTCGTATGTACAAAGTTGGGGAATTTGTTTTTGATTATCAACGAGCAGAGCTTGGTCATCAGGGCCAAGTTAAAAAGCTTGAGCCGCAGATTAATGAACTGCTGAAGCTATTTGTCGAAAACCCTGGACAGTTGGTAACTAAAGAGCAAATCATCCATTTACTTTGGCCTAATCGCATCATCACTGATGATGCTTTTCGTGCGGTAATCAAGAAATTACGCCGATCCTTAGGAGATAGCGCAAAAGAAGCACGTTATGTTCGAACATTGCCATTGAAGGGCTACATATTGATTGCCGAAGTTTCTGTTTTACCTTCTAAAGCGAGGCCTTTGAACCACCTACGCTATCGGTTACTTTCTATAATTGCATTGATTTTATTGGTTTTATTTTATCTTTTTTCCGGTGGAACAGTCATCGAACCAAAGCTTGAAGCACTTACAAAGGTAGCCGGCTCAGAGGTTAGCCCTTCATTTAACAGTAAACTAAATCATTTACTTTACTCCCATCGAGCGGAGAAAGATGATTATCTTCAGCTTTACACTAAATCGTTAGAAAGCGGCGAAATTACTCAGCTTACTTTTGGTGAGGCTAATTTTGCCAATGCATACTTTTCCTATGATGGTAGTAAAATTGCGTTTACGAGGAGTACGGCCACAACTTCAGACATTGTAATCGCGGACTATTCGCCACAAACAGGGCTGACGAACTATGACACCTTACCACAAGCAGTCTCTTCGCAACGGTATTTGCAATCTTGGCGCGCGAATGGTCAGGGGTTGTATTTAAGTGACGCCAAAAAGCCGTTAACACCGCAAGGGATTTGGTATTATCGAATAGATAATCAAACACTACAAAATATTACCTCTCCCGGTGGGAATGGTGGCGGCGATTACTTTGCTCGCGAATCCCATAACGGGCGCTGGCTCGCGGTGCTTCGAAATAGCGACAGTCAAAGCCATGAGCTGTTGATCCAGCACCTTGCTAGTGGTGAGTTGAGTCATATCACCCTGTTGCCAAAAGCATTTAATCGTTTGGTTTGGCAACAGGATGATGAAAGTATCCTACTTTCAAGCTTTCACTCCGATTTTGCCCAGTATAATCTCACTGAATATGAGCTACATACCATAGAGCTTGATATCCCCCATCTGAACGACGTTTTCTATGGCTGCGGCAAGCACTGCTTTTATGCTCGACAGCACAATGGAAACTACCTAGATTTACAATATTTGGCGAACCCATTTTCCGAAAATTCAGTTTCTCACTTTGGTTTTCACACACAGCTTGGTGCACAAGACTTCCCCATCATGGATAAGATTAGCGACAAAACTTACTTCGTGACAAAACAATTTGGTAGAACTGAGCTTATTGCTGCTGATAGACAGACGAGTAGGGTATTACATACATTTCCCAGAGACAGTGATTTTAGCGCGCTGCAACTGAATGCTGAGGGTAGAAAGCTGGCAGGTATTGTCGATGGACGGTTATTTGTATTTGACCTTGAAAAAGATGCAATTAAGTTTCTCACCACATCACTAGAGCAAGTTACAACGCCTGTTTGGGTATCAAATCTAGATAACTTGCATTACGCAAGGCTTGAGCATGGTTCACCTGTTATCTATCGCTACGAGCTCGATACTCAAATTACCGTAAGGGAAGATGTTGGGTATTTTGCCAAGATAAAGGTTAGCTCATCTGAGACGCTGTTGCTCGACGATGCGTTGCAAGCTTGGTATCAAAAAGATGGCAAAAAGCGCCTGTTGACTAAACTACAAAGCGTGAGCTCAAACCGGTGGTTAATGAGAGGTGAGTGGTTGTATTACACGACCCGAAAAGAAAATTTGGCTTACTTAGAAAGGGTTAATGTATACACTGGTGCTATTGAAACACAATTTCTTGCCAAAAATAGGTATAGATTAAACTTTGATTTGTCTACTGACGCAGAGGTTATGTTGGCAGTCCGTTCGCTATTGGCGCAAAGTGACCTTGTGAAGATAGAATATTGAACTGGATAAAGAAAAATTGATAGCCATATCAGCTATCAATTTTTCGTACTCAAAGCTCAACAGATTCTAGATGGTAAAATTAAGACGCTAAGCCTTCGTCGTCACCAAGACCTTTGGTTAGATCTTCTAACAATTCTTTGATTTCTTCCGATACCAAAATAAAGTCAGCATCAAGTTTAACGGCTAGATCTTCTTTTGGAATATCTGCATTTTGGTCTTTAAGTGCTTCTGCATAGCTTAAACGTTTTAATGTGCCATCGTTTTGTAAAACGAACTTCACGCGCTCACGCCAATCTAACGCGAGTTTAGTCACACGTTTACCGTTTTCTAGGTGCGTTTTGATTTCGTCTGATGAAAGGTCATGTTGTTTTAACTTTACCTGAGCACCGTTGTCGTCTGGCTCTTGCAACTCAGCGTCGGTGCCTATTGCAAAGCCTTCAGGTGCACTAAACTCGGTGAGCCAGTGTGTTAGCTGTAAGTCTAAATCATAGTTTGCAAACGCAGGTACAACAGGAAGTGTGCCCAGAGACTTACGCAGTAGTGCAAGTAGTTCTTCCGCTTTATTGAAGCTGGCGCTATTTACAATCACCCAACCTGACTTTTGGTCGATAAAAGCAAATTGTAGGCTCGATTTTTTGAACGCTTGAGGCAATAAAGTGGCTAGGATATTTTCTTTAATATCGTCTTTTTCTTTTTTCTTTATTGGACGGTTTTCTTGCTGCTCTATTTGCTCAATTTTTTCGGCGACCATTTCATTGACTACGGCTGCAGGAAGCACCTTTTCTTCGCGCTTAGCACAAACTAAGATACTGTCTTGAGAAAAATGAGAAAGCATCTGGCCATGTTTGCCAAAAGCTTTAGTCCAGCCAAAAGTGGTCATGTCTTGGCTACCACAAGGACGAAAAATATCCTGCTCGAGTGCTTTTTCGAAATCTTCTTGTGCGTAAGTTACATCTTGTTTAAATTTGTAGCAGATTAAGTTACTGAACCACATAGAAATATGCCCGTCTGGAATAAAATTGCGGTCATCATAGCAAAAAGGTCACAGCTTGTATTCCACTAGATGATGTTTGATGGTGGGGGGATACTTGCTCCAATACGCCACTTTGCAGTATGGCGTATTGGATGGTTGTTGTGTTCTAAACTTGGTTAGCTAAACATCGCCATTGGTTTTTGTAAGTCTTTTGGGAAGCTGATGTAGTAGGTGAGGCCTTTGCCTTCTTCACTATTTACTTCGATATCCCCATTCAAGGTTTGTTTTACGAGGTTTAGGGTAATATGGGTACCAAGCCCACTGCCACCTTGATCGCGTTTGGTTGTAAAGAAGGGGTCAAACAACCTGTCTAGTTGGGCTTTACTCACGCCTTTACCGTTGTCTTTGTAGACAATATTTACCATACCATTGTCTTCTTTAATCTTAATATCTATTTGTCCTTGGTCTTGATTTTCAAAACCATGGATCAAAGAGTTCATGATAAGGTTAGTGAATATTTGGCTAATTGCCCCAGCAGGTAAATTTAGCGTCATGTCTTCAGGGCACTCAATATTCACTTGATGATGAGTCTTCTTCAATTTTGGATGCAATGAGCGGATCACTTCACCAAGGTATTGCTTCAGATTAATGGTACGAACTGCTTCACTGGCCTGATCGACTGCAATTTGTTTAAAGCTTGCGACAAGCTCCGATGCGCGGTCTAAATTGGTGGTAAGTAGGCTGGCACTTTGCTTTGCTTCGCTAATGAATTCTTCTAACGCTTTTGGTGACAAGGTTTTTCCGTTGTACGCCGCCTCAAGCTGATCTAAACGTTCCTGTAAGAACGAGGTCGCAGTCACGCCAATACCAACGGGTGTATTAATATCGTGCGTAATACCGGCAACGAGGCCACCAAGTGCTGCCATTTTTTCAGAACCCACTAGGCGCTCTTGTGCCATATTCAGCTCGTCTACGTACTTCTCAAGCTCTTTTTGTTTTGTTAATAGTTCTTCTTCTGTTTGTTTTCTTAAATCAATCTCTTCTGTGAGCGTTAATTTCTGCTTTTCTAATTCATATTTTTGTTGTTGAAGATCCATCATCGCTTGGCTTAGGTTTGAGGTCTTACGTGCGACTTCTTGTTCCAATTGAATATTATGTTGATCAAGCTTTTCATTGCTGATCAAAAGCTCTTTTTGAGTTTGATCGAGCTTTTTACGATATTCAGAGACCTTATCTATTAGCTTATTGAATGCCTCTTCCATGATCTTTAGTTCATTGCGCTCTTTTGCGCCGATATCTATTTTATGGCCATCAACGTTGTCGACCTCAAAGTCTTCAATTTGCTCGGTGAGGTCGCTTAATGGCTCGGTAAGTAGCTTTCTGAAGGCAATTAAAAATAGAATAATCAAGAAAGTCGTCTTGATCATCGCATTACCTATCAAAAAGTAGATAGAGATCATGATGCGACTAAAGACCACCTCCCGGCTAGAAAACAATGTTACATCACCGACTTGTGTTGCACGTCCCGAGAATTCAAAAATCAACGGAAATGTGTAACCAAATAAACCGGATGGTGTATCTTCGATTATTGCTTCTTCTTGAACAAGCTGTTGGCTATACAGCTCGTGAATATCTAGTGATCGGCCAAGCTGTGAAATAATCTCGCCACTGTCATCACGTACAATAATTCCTTCGATCATGGGGATCGCAAGTAGGCCTTCTGCCGTAGTAACGGTCTGCTTCGTATTGAGTTCCCAAATGGCACGGGTCAAACTGCGGCTAAAGGTTTTTTGCAGCATGGTAAGTTCATTGCGAATATAGTCTTTGGTATTGACGTATTCAGCAACGATTTGACCACATGTGACGACAAAGGTTAGAAGGAAGTAAACCGACAGCACATTGGTGAGCAATTTTTTTGAGAGGCTTTTTTGCAGCATGAATTAAGCTGAGCTCCTACGGTAAGTTCATCGCCTTTGTATAATCTGTTCTTAAAGTTAGCCAATAAATGGTTAAAAATAAATAATTATCTTCATTAATTATGCTTTTTAGCGCCTTACCTAGGAAAGTTTAATGTGTTATAAGATAGCGATATCCAGTGACCGTTTTATTAACGATAGTACAAGACTGACCACTTTATGAGTTATTCCGTCTTAGTTTGCGATGATTCGGCTGTCGCCCGTAAACAAGTCATTAAAAACTTACAGAGCAAATTAGACCTGACCTTGCACCAAGCACAGAATGGCCAGCAGGCGATTGATTTACTGAAAACTCAGCAAATAGATTTATTGTGTCTGGATTTAACCATGCCAATACTTGATGGGATTGCTGTGTTAGAGGCAATAAAAGCACACCGAATTGAATGTTTCGTGGTGGTTATTTCGGCAGATGTTCAGGCCAAGATGAAAGAAAGAGTAGCGAGTTTGGGAGCGTTAGGGTTTTTAGAAAAACCGGTTAAAGCAGAGCAGTTATTAGGATTACTGCACCAGTTTGGGATCCGATAACTTATCTATGCAAATTACAAATGTCACTATTAGAAATTTGCATAATCTATTTTGCTCTTTCGTATTGACAGCGTGGCTAAACTTCAGGCACTCTAAAATTATGAAAACGAATATTATCACTACGACCATTATTACAACCACCATCCTAACGGGATAGTGGCATAGGTCAGTGCGAGTTTGAAAAAGGCCTGTGTTCACTAAGAACACAGGCCTTTTTTGTTTTTGGAATGAGGAAAAATGATGCGAGTACTAAAATTTGGAGGGTCTTCCCTCAAAGATTTTGCCTGTTTACAAAGAGTCAGTGAGCTAGTTAAAGACCACGGCCAGCAGCAAGCGCTTGTCGTGCTGTCGGCTCCCGGTGGCATGACAGATCAGCTTGTTGAGCTTGCTGATTTGGCTGGACGAGGGGAAGCGTTTGACTCCCAGTGGCAGTCATTTACTTCCCGCAGCCAAGGCTTACACAATGAAGTGCAAGCGGTGTACGGCGGTGTTGTTGGCTGGCCTGACTTTGAATTACTTAAGAATAAATTAGATGGCGCCAAGTTACTGGGACATTGCCCAGATCAAGCAAGAGCCTATGTCATTAGTTTTGGCGAACGTATTAGCGTTGCGTTGATGGACACCATGCTGCAATCAGACTCAGTGGCGCTTAGTGCTGATGCTTGTGTAAAAACGCAGGGCGGGTATCTCGATGCCGAAGTTGACCTTAAGCTAAGTAAATTATGTTTTGCAGAGTTGGTGCGTGCCCAAGCGTCGCGTTTTTATATCATGGCAGGATTTACGGGAAGCAATGAAGCGGGCGAGCTAACAACGCTTGGTCGCAATGGTTCTGACTACTCTGCGGCAGTCGCTGCTGCATGCCTAGAAGCCGAAATCTGCCAAATCTGGACTGACGTTGATGGTGTCTACAGTGCAGATCCTCGCCTGATAAAGAAAGCGACTAAGGTCGACGTGCTATCTTATAAAGAAGCCATGGAGCTATCTTATTTTGGCGCTAAAGTGCTGCACCCAAAAACCATTTTACCTTGCGCCAAAGCAGATGTGCCTTGTGAAATTAAAAATACTCATGATCCAGAAGTGCCTGGTTCACTGATTTGTGCCCAGGGCGGCGGCGAGGCTCCAGTAAAAGCGCTTTCGAGTCTTGATAAACTGGCTATGTTGACCGTGGCAGGACCTGGGATGAAAGGCAAGGTAGGCATGGCTGCTAGGGTCTTTTCTGCACTGGCAGCAGATAATGTATCCATTGTACTTATTACGCAATCTTCTTGTGAATTCAGCATCAGTTTCTGTGTCCATGAGCAAGACTTAACACTCGCGCTGGTTGCGCTTGAACAGGCATTTGAGCTTGAAACGCAAGCAGGTTTAATTGACCCAATTGAAGTGCAACGTAACCTTGCTATCGTTACTTTGGTTGGCGACAACATGAAAGCGCACAAAGGTCTTGCGGCCAAATTCTTTGCATCACTTGCACAGGCTCAGGTGAATATTGTCGCCATCGCACAGGACTCAACAGAGAGTTCGATTTCGGCGGTGGTTGACGGTGAACTTTGCCAAGATGCAGTAAAAGTATGTCATGAAAACTTCTTCACGCATGTACCGTCCATCGATGTTTTCCTGATTGGCTGCGGTCTAGTGGGTCAAGAATTAATGAAGCAGTTTCATAAGCAACAAGCATGGCTTGAAAAACGTAATATACGCTTGAACCTCTATGGCATTGCAAACTCAAGTAAGTGTTATTTAGACCCAGAAGGCGTACCGTTTGATAACTGGGAACTGGCGCTAGAGAAAGCTGAGTCGGGCTTTGATTTACAACAGGTTAGCCAGTTTGTTAGACAAAATCATTTAATTAACCCTGTGATTGTTGATTGTAGTGCAGCTCAGTTCGTTGCCGATGGCTATTTAGACTTTCTTAATGCGGGCTTTCATGTTGTTGCGGCTAACAAAAAAGCCAATACTGGCAGCTTTGAGTATTATCAGTCACTACAGCAGGCTGCACTAGCTAAGCGCCGTCACTTTCTATACGAAACCAACGTTGGCGCCGGACTCCCTGTCTTAGACAACCTTAAATTGCTGTTTGGCGCAGGAGATGAATTGCTTTCATTCAGTGGTATTTTGTCTGGCTCGCTATCGTATATCTTTGGCGTATTGTCGGATGGTTTATCGCTATCGGAAGCGACAGAGAAAGCCAAACAAAGTGGTTTTACAGAGCCAGATCCGCGCGATGACTTATCCGGTACGGATGTCGCGCGTAAGCTGCTTATCATTGCCCGTGAATCGGGGCTGCCGTTGGAACTCAGTGATATTGAAGTTGAATCCGTATTACCTGAAGGGTTTGCTGAGGGCGCCAGTGTTGATGAATTTATGGCGCAATTACCACAATTAGATGATGCTTTCGCAGCGCGTATTGCGGCAGCAAAAGCACAAGGGCAAGTGCTGCGCTATGTCGGTTCAATCGTTGACGGTAAATGCCGCGTTGGCATTGAAGCGGTAGATAAAGAGCACGCTCTGTACGATATTCGTGATGGTGAAAACGCACTGGCTATTTTAAGTCAGTATTATCAACCAAAGCCTTTTGTGATCAGAGGTTATGGCGCGGGCGCAGAAGTAACCTCTGCAGGCGTATTTGCTGATATCCTAAAAACGCTGTCGAGGTAGGACTTATGAAAACGTTTTATGCACCAGCGTCAATGGGCAATTTTTGTGTTGGCTTTGACGCCCTTGGCGCCGCAATCCAGCCTATTGATGGCAGTTTATTGGGCGATCAGGTCAGTGTTGAAGCCGCAGAGCGTGATACGTTCAATTGTATTGGTCCATATGCAGAAAAGCTCTCCGCCGATCCTAAAGACAATTTGGCGTTTCAGTGTTTACAGCACTTCAAACTGCATGTGGCACCAAACATGCCAGCGGTTGCTATGACCTTATATAAGGGCCTTCCTGTTGGTTCAGGTTTAGGCTCTAGCGCTTGCTCTGTGGTTGCCGCTTTTGCTGCACTCAATGATTTTGCCAATACGCAATTAAGTCAAGAGGCGCTCATTGAATTGATGGCCGACTTTGAAGCAAAGGTCAGTGGCGGTCGTCACTACGACAACATCACGCCATGCTACCTTGGTGGACTACAACTGACGGCAGACTGCATTCCAAGTAAAGCAATCAGTGTTGCGCATGATGAGAGCTGGTTTTATGTTATTGCATATCCTGGCTTTGCCTTGAATACTGCGAAAGCAAGGCAAGCACTACCACAGCAATTTTCTTTGCATGATACGGTGGAATTTGCCCAGCGACTCTCGGGCTTTTGTTTATTGATGCAGTCAGGTCAATTTGACAAAGCACTGTCGATGATGAAAGACAGCATTGCCGAGGAAGCGAGAGCGCCACTCATTGCCGGCTTTAGTGAAGCAAAAGACGCGCTACCAGCCCTAGGTGCCGAGCTGGTGAGTATTTCAGGGGCAGGGCCCACATTATTTGCTATTTGTAAGTCAGAGCAACAGGCAAATGCAGTGCAGCAATGGTTGCAACAAAACTACATTAATGAAGCGGGTTTTAGCCATGTTTGCCGATTAGATATGCTTGGCACAAGAGAATTAAAGGATCAAAAGTAATGAAATTAGTGAATTTAAAAGACGAACAGCAGATAGTCTCATTCGTTGAAGCGGTAAAAATCGGTTTAGGTCGTAACCAGGGGGTTTTTTTTCCTCCTACATTTGAGCGTATTGCGGATGTTGATGCACTACTTGAATTACCTTTTGCTGAGCGTAGTGCCAAGGTATTACATCACCTTATTGGTGATGAACTACCACAAGATACGCTCGATGCGATGGTAAAACGCGCCTTTAATTTCCCAGCTAAGTTAGTCGAAGTTGCTAAAAATCAGCATTGTTTAGAGCTTTTTCATGGACCAACACTGGCATTTAAGGACTTTGGCGGCCGCTTTATGGCTGAATGCATTAGCATGTTTAATCAAGGTGAGCGCGTGACTATCCTCACGGCAACAAGTGGCGATACTGGCGCCGCCGTTGCCCATGCCTTTTACGAAAAAGAAAATGTCGATGTGGTGATCCTTTACCCTCATGGCAAGATTTCCCTTGCCCAACAAAAGCTATTTACAACACTTGGGAAAAACATTCATTGTTATGCTGTAGATGGCAGCTTTGATGACTGCCAAGCGATGGTAAAGTCTGCATTCCTTGATGACGAAGTAAAGCAAAAGCTTGGTCTTAATTCAGCTAACTCCATCAACATCAGCCGTTTAGTGGCGCAAGTGTGTTATTACTTTGAAGCGCTAGCGCAATTACCTAAGTCGCAGCGTGATAAAGTGCATGTTTCAGTGCCAAGTGGTAACTTCGGTAATGTCTGTGCGGCGATGATTGCGGCCGCGATTGGACTGCCTATTGCCAAGTTAAGTGCCACGACAAACCAAAATGACACTGTACCCCGTTATATTGCCTCGGGTGAGTGGCAACCAAACGACACTTTGGAGTCACTCTCTAATGCGATGGACGTGAGTAAACCTAATAACTGGCCTCGTGTTGAAATCATGCTAGATAGAGAGGATTTTAACAAACATGACTTTTATTCACGTTCGGTGACGGAAGCGCGAACTCAGACAGTAATGCAAGAATTACATGATAAAGGTTACTTGGCTGAGCCACATACTGCGATAGCCTACGAAGGATTAGCGCTGGACTCTCAAGCGGATGAAACCGGAATTTTCCTTGCCACTGCGCATCCTGCGAAGTTTAAGGAATCTGTAGAAGGTGTTTTAAATCAGAAACTTGACATGCCAAAACCGTTGGTCGATGCATTGCAAAAACCATGTTTGGCAGAGCCGCTTAGTGCAGATTATGATGCTTTGAAGGCAGCAATGTTAGCAAAACTCAACTAAATCAGAGAGCCTGTCTGAGTGGGTAGAACGCCCACTCAGATAAGGTCAATTTCAAGACTATATTAGCTTTTCAAATACAACTTAGGTTGTCTTATTTAAAATATTAATGTTTAAATAAAAAAATATCATCGCGATAGGGGTGTGAAATAAATTCAATCCCTGCTTAAATATGCCCATGCTGATTTCATAGGCAAACTGGTTATCTTGTGATGCTAGATTGTCTTTAAAAATACCCTTACGTTTACCTAGGAGAAACCATGTTAGAACGTAACATGAATATTGCAGATTTTGACCCAGAACTATTTGCAGCGATTGAAGCAGAAACTTCACGTCAAGAAGAGCACATCGAGCTTATCGCTTCTGAGAACTACTGTAGCCCACGTGTACTTGAAGCGCAGGGTTCTCAGCTAACAAACAAGTATGCTGAAGGTTACCCAGGTAAGCGTTATTACGGTGGTTGTGAGCACGTTGATGTGGTTGAGCAACTCGCGATTGACCGTGCCAATGCGCTATTTGGTTCGACTTACGCAAACGTTCAGCCTCACGCTGGCTCACAAGCAAACGCGGCGGTATTCCAAGCGCTACTTCAGCCACATGACACTGTGCTAGGTATGAGCCTTGCTCACGGTGGTCACTTAACGCACGGTTCACACGTAAACTTCTCTGGTAAAACGTACAATGCTATTCAGTACGGTCTAAACGAAGAAACTGGCGAAATCGATTACGCGCAAGTTGAAGCGTTAGCACTTGAGCACAAGCCAAAAATGATCATCGGTGGTTTCTCTGCGTACTCAGGTATCGTTGACTGGGCTAAGTTCCGCGAAATCGCTGATAAAGTAGGCGCTTACCTACTTGTTGATATGGCGCACGTTGCAGGTCTTGTTGCCGCTGGTATTTACCCAAGCCCAGTGCCTCATGCACACGTTGTAACAACAACAACGCACAAAACGCTAGCGGGTCCTCGTGGTGGTCTTATCATCTCTGCTTGTGATGATGAAGAAATCTACAAGAAGCTAAACTCTGCTGTATTCCCTGGTGGTCAAGGTGGTCCTCTATGTCACGTTATCGCTGCGAAAGCGGTTGCGTTCAAAGAAGCACTACAGCCAGAGTTCAAGTCATACCAAGAGCAAGTGGTTAAAAATGCACAAGCTATGGTTGCGGTACTTCAGGAGCGTGGTTATAAAGTGGTTTCTGGCAAAACTGAAAACCACCTGTTCCTACTTGACCTGATTGATAAAGACATCACAGGTAAAGATGCGGATGCAGCGCTTGGCCGTGCAAACATCACAGTAAACAAAAACTCTGTACCAAACGATCCACGTTCACCGTTCGTTACTTCTGGTCTGCGTATCGGTTCTCCTGCGATCACTCGCCGTGGCTTTAAAGAGGCTGAGTCGAAAGAGCTTGCTGGCTGGATCTGTGACGTACTAGACAACATCAATGATGAGTCTGTACAGGCACAAGTGAAAGAAAAAGTAAAAGCAATTTGCGCTAAATTACCTGTTTACGCATAATTTCGCTCACAAAAAAGCAGTTTTTTGTTATGATTAAGGCCGCATTCAAGCGGCCTTTTTTGTTTTTGAGTCAACGAGAGCGTCTATGCATTGTCCATTCTGTACAGCCAAAGATACCAAAGTGATAGATTCACGTTTGGTTGCTTCCGGCCACCAAGTCCGTCGCCGTCGTGAGTGTATTTTATGCCACGAACGCTTTACCACTTTTGAAGGTGCTGAGCTCTTAATGCCGCGCGTAATAAAGCAAGATGGAACCAGAGAGCCTTTCAATGAAGATAAGTTACTCAATGGCATGCACCGAGCGCTGGAAAAGCGCCCCGTCAGCACAGAACAAATAGAAGAAGTGGTACACCAGATTAAATCTCAAATTCGTGGTACGGGCGAACGTGAAGTACCAAGCGACATGATTGGAGAATGTATTATGGAAGCCCTCAAAAAGCTCGATAAAGTGGCTTATGTGCGATTTGCTTCGGTATATCGCTCTTTCGAAGATATTCGTGAGTTTGGTGAAGAAATTGCGAGGTTGGGGGATTGAGCCAGTTCACAGCGCAAGATCATGATTACATGAGCCGTGCAATCACGCTTGCAAAGCGCGGTAAATACACCACAACACCCAATCCAAACGTCGGCTGTGTGATCGTAAAAGACGGTGAAATCGTCGGCGAAGGCGCGCACTTAAAAGCAGGTGAAGGCCATGCTGAAGTGCATGCGCTTAAGCAAGCTGGAGCTAAAGCCGCTGGTGCGACTGCCTATGTAACGCTTGAGCCATGTAGTCACTATGGCAGAACGCCGCCGTGTGCTAAAGGTCTGATCGACGCAGGCGTCAGCAGAGTGGTTGCAGCTATGGTTGATCCTAACCCACAAGTTGCAGGGCGCGGATTGGCAATGTTAGAGGCCGCGGGAATTGCAACGGCTTTTGGTTTGCTAGAGCCACAAGCAAGGGCGCTAAATACTGGTTTCTTGAAGCGAATGGAGTATGGGTTGCCGTTCGTGACCTGTAAGCTTGCCGCTTCTCTTGATGGCAAAACTGCATTAAACAATGGCCAGAGCAAGTGGATCACCTCAGCGGCAGCGCGCTTAGATGTGCAGCGCCACCGTGCGCAAAGCTGCGTGGTCTTGACCGGGGCCGATACGGTTATGGTAGACAATGCCAGACTCAATGTTCGTGAAGAGTTTTTGCAAGACACCGATTATCCTCAACCTGAGCTACGCCAGCCGATACGTGCGATTATTGACTCACAAAATCGTCTGACACCAGATCTTGCGTTATTTAAAATCGCATCTCCGGTGATTATTTTTCGCCGTACTATTGATAATTCAGCGCAATGGCCTCATTTCGTAGAGCAAATTGTCGTGCCTGAAATCAACGGTAAGCTCGACCTAAAAGCCGTGCTCAACAAGCTGGCTGAAAAGCACTGTAATTATGTTTGGCTTGAGGCTGGCGCCACCCTTGCGGGGGTAATGCATGAACAAGGGCTAATTGATGAATATATCATCTATTTGGCACCGAAAATAATTGGCGCTGGAAAAGGGCTGTTTAACACCACACCACTGAGTGCCATGTCGCAAATACCAGAGTTAGTGTTTGGCGACGTTTGCCAAGTGGGGCCTGATCTCAAACTTATCGCGACTAAAGAGAAGTAAAATGTTTACAGGTATTATCGAAGCAACAGGAACATTAACTCAATTGCAGCTCAAGGGCGGCGATTTAATTGTTCGTGTAACCACGACATCTCTTGATATGAGCGATGTAAACTTGGGTGATAGCATTGCCACTAACGGGGTCTGCCTGACCGTAACTGAGAAGTTTCATGATGGCTTCAAAGCCGATGTTTCTAACGAAACCTTAAGTTTGACGCGTTTTGCCGAGTACAAACAAGGCCAAAAGGTCAATCTTGAAAAGGCACTGCAGCCGATTTCACGCCTAGGTGGTCATTTGGTTTCTGGCCATGTGGATGGTATCGCTGAAGTGGTAGAGATAACCGCTAATGCCAGAGCGACTGATTATTGGCTAGCTGCGCCGTCATCGCTAATGAAGTATATTCCGTATAAAGGCTCGGTTGCCATTGATGGTATCAGTTTGACGGTCAATGCCGTGGAACAAAATCGCTTTAAACTGACCATTGTGCCTCACACGGCGCAAGAAACGACGATTGCAGGTTTTCAAGTCGGGTCAAAACTAAACTTAGAGGTTGATCAAATCGCCCGCTACCTCGAAAGACTAATTCAGGGTGAGCCAAGCGCTGCCAGCGAGTCCACTCTCACAACCAGTCTATTGGCGAAAGCTGGCTTTATAAAGTAGCCACAGACAAAGTAAAAATGGGAAAACTATGAGTTTAAATAGTGCTGAGGAAATCATCGCGGACATTAAAGCCGGTAAAATGGTTATTTTGATGGATGATGAAGACCGAGAAAATGAAGGTGATCTGATCATTGCAGCAGAGCACATTACACCAGATGCAATTAATTTCATGGCAACATATGGTCGCGGGTTAATCTGTTTAACCATGACACAGGAGCGCTGTGAGCAGCTGAACTTGCCACTAATGGTGAAAACCAATGGCGCTCAGTTCTCTACCAACTTTACTTTGTCTATTGAAGCTGCGAAAGGCGTAACTACTGGGATTTCAGCGGCAGATCGTGCTCGTACAGTGCAAGCTGCAGTTGCCAAAGGTGCAGTGCCTGAAGATATCGTACAACCTGGTCATATCTTCCCAATCATGGCGCAACCAGGCGGCGTTTTAACGCGTGCAGGTCATACTGAAGCTGGATGTGATTTAGCACGTTTGGCGGGATTGGAGCCTGCATCTGTGATTGTTGAAATTCTCAATCCAGACGGCACTATGGCACGCCGCCCACAACTAGAAGTATTTGCAAAAGAACACGATATTAAAATCGGCACCATTGCTGATTTAATTGAGTATCGTAACTTAAACGAAACTACTATCGAAAAAGTAGCAGAGTGTAAACTGCCTACTGAGTTCGGTGAGTTTAATCTGGTGACGTACAAAGACACCATTGATAATCAACTTCACTATGCGATGGTTAAGGGCGAGATCAAATCGGAAGAAGCCAATTTAGTGCGTGTGCATTTGCAAAGCACGTTTAACGATATTCTTCATTCAGATCGCAGTGCGGATAGAAGCTGGACGCTGCAAAGTGCCATGAAGCACATCGCTGACAACGAAGGTGTATTAGTCATTCTTGGTAAGCAAGAACACAGCGAAGAAATGGAAGCGCTAGTTAAGGCGTTTGCTGCGGAAGATGCGGGCGAACAGGTGAACTACCGTAAATTCCAAGGTACTTCGCGCACCGTAGGTGTGGGGTCGCAAATTTTGGCTGATTTAGGCATTCAGAAAATGCGCCTAATGAGTCTACCGAAAAAATATCATGCACTGTCTGGTTTCCACTTAGAAGTGGTTGAATACGTCGAACCAAAATAATTCCAAAATGCCAAATTGATCGCAATCGCCTATATTCTGGTAGTAGGCGATTGCCACATTACTGTGCTATCATGCGCCTCAATTTGGCAATTGCTCATACAGATTAGGAACATCTAATGAAAGTAATCGAAGGTAATAAATACGCTCCTGGCAAAAAATTTGCCATTGTCATTTCACGTTTTAACGATTTTATCGGTAGCAGCTTACTTGAAGGCGCTGTAGATGAATTAAAACGTACCGGTGGTGTTAGCGATGAAGACATCACGGTTGTATATGTACCGGGAGCGGTTGAACTACCACTAGCAGCAAAACGCGTTGCGATGAAAAAAGAGCACGACGCGATTATTGCGCTAGGTGTGATTATTCGTGGTGGTACACCACACTTCGATTTAGTTGCTAACGAGTCTAACAAAGGCTTAGCTAGCGTTTCATTAGATTATGACATCCCTGTTGCTTTTGGTGTACTTACCACTGAAAGCATTGAGCAAGCTATCGAGCGCGCGGGCACTAAAATGGGCAACAAAGGGGGAGAAGCCGCCCTTGGAGCTCTAGAAATGGTGAACGTGCTAGAGCAAATTTAAGAGGAATCTCAGTGAAACCAGCAGCTAGACGCAAAGCACGTGTACTTGCTTTACAAGCTATTTATTCTTGGCAGCTAAGTGGTAACCCAATTGCCGATATCGAACAGCAAATGCTGATCGAAAACGACGTAACGAAAGTCGATGTGGAATACTTCAAAGACTTAGCGCGTGGTGTTGTTGTTAACCAAAAGCAGCTAGACGAAGCAATTCGTCCGCATTTAGCTCGTCCACTTGAAGAATTGGATATGGTTGAGCTTGCCGTGTTACGTGTTAGTGCTTATGAGCTTAAATTCCGTGAAGATGTGCCATACAAAGTGGCTATCAACGAAGGTATTGAGTTAGCGAAAATGTTTGGCGCTGAAGAAAGCCACAAATTCGTTAACGGTGTACTAGACAAAGCGGTTAAGTTTATTCGCAAATAAGCTTTACTATAGGAATAGCCGGCCTTGGCCGGCTTTTTTGTGTATGAAAGAATTTGAGCTAATCAATCACTACTTTAAAGGCCGTGGCATTATTCGTCGAGATGTAGAGCTTGGGATCGGTGATGACTGCGCCTTAGTTTCAGTTCCTGCTGGCAATCAGCTTGCGGTAACAACGGATACGCTAGTTGCGGGTGTGCATTTTTTTGAAGATATTCCACCTCGGGCACTTGGTCACCGTGTGATCGCGGTAAACCTTAGCGACTTAGCTGCAATGGGGGCGGAACCTACTTGGGTGTCGCTTGGTTTAACGTTACCTAGCGCTGACTTGGAGTGGTTAGAGGCCTTCACCGAAGGCATGCATGAAATCGCTGAGTACTATAACGTACAAGTAATAGGTGGCGATACAACGCAAGGTCCATTGACTATCACTGTATGTGCAAAAGGTATTGTACCAACTGGTAAAGCACTCAAGCGCTCAGGTGCGCGAGTGGGTGATTGGATTTATGTAACAGGTCCGCTTGGTGACGCAGGGCTTGCTATTGAAGCGCGAAAGCAAGGCTGGACGCTTGAGCCAAAACACTACAAAGCAGCGCTTGAAAAGTTTCACTATCCTGCGCCACGAGTTGCTGCGGGTCAAGTACTCAGAGGCCTTGCTACCTCTGCAATCGATATCTCAGACGGTTTACTTGCGGATCTTAAGCATATTTTACGTAGCTCGTTAGTTGGCGCTAAGATAAATGCCGATAAAGTCCCACAGTCTGATGCGCTGCGCTCAAGTCTTGATGAAGATGCACGCATGCGGCTCGCGCTCGGTTTTGGTGATGACTACGAGTTACTCTTCACGGTCAATGATAATAACAAAAATGCCGTGGAAACTAGATTGAAGCAATATGGTGTTGAGCCAGTTTGCATTGGCCAAATTACGGCTAATAATGGCGAAATTCAATTGCTCAAAAAAGGTCAACCTTACCAGCTCGCAGGGCTTGGTTTTGAGCATTTTAGCTAGGAGTTGGTTTGGCTAAGCAGTATGTATTTAATTTAAAGAAGCCGCATCAACTCTTTGCACTCGGGTTTGGTCTTGGTTTAGCGAAAAAAGCACCTGGTACTTTTGGTACCTTCGCTGCATTACCGTTTATTTTTGCAACCCAAGGTGCACCAATTTGGCTGCAATGTCTTGTTGCGATTGTCATGACGTTATTTGGGATCTGGGTGTGTGGTAAAACAGCAGACGATGTTAATGTTCATGACCATCCAGCCATTGTCTGGGATGAAGTGGCAGGCTTTTATATTACCATGATAGGGGCGGCACTTAGCTGGCAGTCATTAATCGTTGGCTTTATTTTGTTCCGCTTTTTCGATATTTTGAAGCCGGGTCCGATAAGATGGCTCGATAAACGTTTGCATGGTGGCTCGGGGATTATGCTAGATGATGTATTAGCTGGCATTTTTTCATTGATTTGCGTGCAAGCTTTGTTTAAAACTGGCATTTTAGTCTAACTGTGCTGATGTGATGGAATCGAGATGACAAGGCTATTGTTTTTCATTTTCACTTTGCTGCTACCAATTAAGAGTTTTGCGGCGATAGATGATTACGTAGTTAAACAGTGGAATATCCAAAGTGGATTACCGTCACAAAGCGTTAAGAGTGTCGTTCAAGACAATCAGGGCTACATTTGGCTCGGAACTCAGTTTGGCTTAAGTCGGTTTGACGGTCATCAATTCCAAAACTTCAATACCCAAAATACCGAGTTTTTAAATAGCAATGCCATTAATAAATTGGTGGTAGACCGATTTGGCATGCTCTGGGTTGGCACACGTCGAGGATTGTTAAGACTCAACCCTAAAACCTTAGAAGCTCGACGTTTCGATCTGCAGGGGCCTGTACGGGATATCTTGCAAGATGAAGATGGCGGGATCTGGATTGCTGCGAATGGTCTGTATTATGTTTCTGCGAAAAAGCTGACGTTAGCCGCTAATAACATCGAACAAAGTACGTTAGATGTTACCCAAATCAATCAAATTGTAGGTTCCGTGACTAAAATGGCGCTGGTGCCAGATGGTATTTGGTTGGTAAATGAGCGTCACTTACTTAAAATCAGCGAATCAAGCAATCGCACTGGCGATGGGGTTCGGCTTGAATTGGCAAGTAAAGTGTCATTACCTGAACAGTTAGCACAAACCATCATACATGACTTAGCTTGGGTCGATGGTAAGTTGTTCTTAGCATCAGAGCTGGGCGCCTATTTTCTAGATATTGATGAAGTACTACGTCGTTACCAAGAAGTGGGTAACAATGCGGTATATAAGTTTCTTAACGATAAGGAAGGTGGCCTGTGGGTTTCCACTTATGGGCGATTGTTATACCGACAAAATAATGGCATTTGGCAAGCTGTTGAGCCAATTCAACTAGATCAGAGCATCTGGTTTGCCGATATTTTTATGGATAACGATAATAATATCTGGCTTGCTAGTTTAAATGAGGGACTTTGGCTTGCTCACTCAGGTAAGGTTGAGCGTCATCATATCGGCCAACGGACAAATCAAGCTATCTCAGCAATTACTCAAGGCTCCAATGGTCAATTGTGGGTAGCTAGCAGAGAAGGTCTTGGAATTATTGGGTTAAATGATAGTTATCAACCCGTGCTCACAAGTGCTCAGTTAAATCGCTCTGTAATACACGACTTAGAATTTATCGGTGAAAAGCTCATTCTTGGTACTGACCGTGGTGCGCTTATTTACGAAGATGGCACACTGCAAAAGTTAAATGAGCGAGAGCTCAGGCAAAATCCGGTATTTTCTCTCAGCCCTTCAAATCGTGGGGGGATGTGGTTTGGTACTGGCAGGGGCTTGTATCGCCTTGATTACAAGGGGATAACGCCGTTTGCCTATAATGCCTTTCTCGGTAGCCAATTCGTCACTTTTGTTGAAGACTTCCCTCGATACGGCTTCATTGGTACAAACAAAGGGGCTTATCGTTACAATGATAAGGGGATCGAAAAAATCGGTTCTCAAACGTCATTGGATACCGCTTATATCACCAGTATTTTGCATTTGGATACCGTGACGACTTTAGTTGGCTCACTCAACGATGGGTTATTCTATCGTACCTCAGAGGGTGATTGGTATCAGCTTGATGCTTCAAATGGATTGCCTTACGGATCGATATTTTCGCTGCATTATGACAAGAGCAATCAGCTCATCTGGGTGAGCACAATGAAAGGGGTATATCGCATGCCCGTTGCGCAATTTGGTCACGTTATAGAGAGTTTGCAAGTTGAACAAGTAATAAGCCCATTCGATAGGCAGCTTGATGGCAGACCAAGCCAATGTTGTTCGGGGCTTGGGCATGATGCAGTGGTTGAAACCGAGTCTGCTATTTTTTACCCCAGCTTACAAGGTGTCGTTGAGATCCCTAAAAATGTCCAGCTTTTTGGTGGTGGGGATTTATTGCCAAGGCTAGAGTCATTGTCTACCCACGATAGAGTATTTAGTACAGAATCCTTAAATCAAGTGATCCAGCTTGATACATCGGAGCGTGATCTAACCATTAATTATACTGCAATCGATTTTTACGCGCCGCATAGTATTGAATTTAGATACAAGCTAAAAGGGCACGATACGCAATGGCGTGATGCTCAATCTCGCCGCGAAGCAATTTATACCAATTTACCACCAGGCAACTTCACCTTTGTTTTAGAAGTTAAGCGCCAAGGGCAAGATTGGGAGCAGGCGAAGGTGCTTAACTTATCCATTACGTTACCGCGCCGTTTTGATGAAACGATTTACTTTAGGCTGTTTATCACTTGTGCATTTATATTTATGTTCTATCTCATTTTCTGGGTATTTAGAGCACAAGAAAGAAGGAAGCAAGCCGCACTAGAAGCGTTGATAGCAGAGCGTACGACAGAGCTCAGAAAAGCCAATGAAAAGCTCAATCAGGTCAATACTCAGCTTAAGCTTGTAAGTCACTCAGATGAATTGACGGGGCTACGTAGTCGTCGCTTCCTCTTTGATCAGTTACCAAAAGATGTCGAGCATTATCAGCGCAATGCGCAGTCACTACAGGCTCAAAATAAGAGTTTGGTATTGATGATTATGAACATTGATGATTTTAGCAAAATTAATGATTCTTATGGTCCAATTGGCGGTGATAGCTGTTTGCAGCAATTAGCAACGTTACTCAATACACGAACGCAAGGTTCTGATTATGTCGTCCGTTGGAGCGGTGATGAATTCCTATTACTGCTACGTGACTTTAGCAGAGACTATATCGAAGAGTACGTCAGCGACTTATGTAAGGCGATTGCTGAAACGGATTACCGCTTACCGAATGGTAAAACGACTAAATTAACGGTGTCGATGGGATGGTCATATTATCCATTGCCACTACTAGGTGGTAAGGTCATTGGCTGGGAATCATCTGTGAACTTAGCTGATATCGCATTGCATCAGGTCAAACAACGTGGCGGTGATGGTGCTGCGACAATCATCTTTGACGATCAATTGGATGCATTCGAATTTGAGCAAAGCGCGAACATAGAGTCTCAGTTACAACTTTTGCAAAGCAATGGACTTGCGGAAGTGAGAGTGTGGATGAGGTAATACTCATCACTAGCGCTTAAACTGTCAACCTTGTTTAGGATGGGACAAGAACATAAAAAAGGCTTCCAAATGGAAGCCTTTTTTAGAACAGCTCAAAGTCAAGACTATGGATTTAGCCAGGCCTTAATTTGCTGACTTATTCCTTCGCTGTTTAAACCCAGTTCGGCGTGGATCTCAGTTTGTGAACCATGCTTAATAAACTCATCAGGTAGGCCGAGTAGTTTGATTGGCTTTAGATGGCCTTGGGCTAATAGATATTCGCTCACAGCTGAACCTGCACCACCAGCAATCGCGTTGTCTTCAAGTGTTACAAAGCGCTCGTGAGTTACCACTAACTCTTCGATAAGTGCGGTATCTAAAGGTTTTACAAAGCGCATATCAACTAGTGTAGCATTTAGCTCTGCGGCAACGGTTTGAGCGTTTTCAAGCAATGTACCAAAGCTTAAAATAGCCAGCTTTTCACCTTCTCTTACTACCTTGCCCTTACCAATTTCCAGTTCGCTCATTTCTGCACTAATCTCTGCGCTTCCCGCACTGCCCCTAGGGTATCTTACCGCAGCTGGCCTATCTAGGCGGTGACCGGTATAGAGCATTTGACGACATTCATTGAGGTCGCTTGGTGCCATGATCACCATATTAGGAATGCAGCGCAAAAAGCTTAGATCATAAGCCCCTTGGTGTGTTTCACCATCGGCACCAACGACACCTGCGCGGTCAATAGCAAAAAGTACTGGCAGATTTTGTAGTGCAACATCATGAATTAATTGGTCATAAGCACGTTGTAAAAAGCTTGAATAAATAGCGACAATAGGATTCAAGCCCTCACAGGCAAAGCCAGCACCAAGCGTAACAGCATGTTGCTCAGCAATCGCAACATCAAAATACTGAGTCGGGTACTCTTTAGAGAAGCGCACCATACCAGAACCTTCACGCATTGCAGGTGTAATAGCCATCAGCTTATTATCTTGTGCGGCCATATCACAGAGCCAGTCACCAAATACTTTTGAAAAGGTCGGTGCGCTGGGTTTTGATTTGGGTAAGCTGTGCACGGTTGGATCAAACTTTGGTACGCCATGGTAGCCAATAGGATCCGCCTCTGCAGGCTTATAGCCTTTCCCTTTTTGCGTTTTAACATGCAATAACTGTGGCCCCTTAAGGTTACGCATATTACGCAGCGTATCAACTAGGGTGCCAACATCATGTCCATCAATTGGGCCAATATAGTTAAAGCCAAGCTCTTCAAAGAAAGTGCCTGGGATTATCATCCCTTTTAAATGTTCTTCCATTCTGCCAGCAAGTTCTTTAACTGGTGGCACACCAGCTAACAGCTTTTTGCTGCCTTCACGAATATTGGTATAGAAGCTACCAGAGAGGATCTTAGCGAAATGGTTTGTAAGTGCGCCAACGTTTTCCGAGATAGACATTTCGTTGTCATTCAAGATCACGAGCATGTCCGGATTAACATCTCCCGCGTGGTTCATGGCTTCAAACGCCATACCAGCAGTCATTGCGCCATCACCAATAATAGCAACAGTTTTACGGCCTATTGCCTCTCTTTCAGCGGCAATAGCCATTGCGAGCGCTGCAGAAATTGAGGTGCTTGAGTGACCAACACTAAAGGTATCGTATTGGCTTTCCTCTCGATATGGGAAAGGGTGTAGCCCATCTTTCTGGCGAATAGTATGCATCTGGTCACGGCGGCCTGTTAGGATCTTATGGGGATAAGCCTGATGACCTACGTCCCACACCAATCTATCCTGTGGTGTGTTGTAGACGTAATGCAATGCAACGGTCAGTTCGACCGTGCCAAGACCTGAAGCTAAGTGACCGCTGCTTTGAGAGACTGAGTTTAGCAAATACTCTCGTAATTCATCACTTAACGCAGATAACTTATGCTGGGGTAATTGACGAAGTTGACTTGGGTCGTCAATTAACGCGAGTAAAGGATACTTGCTACTATCAAGTTTCATGGTATTTATCAGAGTCCTAGTGAGTCTTTGCTGAGTACTTACTCGCGCAGCTCACTTCATAATTATTAAAATTCGTCACCAACTGGTCATAATATTATGTTAGCCAGTATTTACAAAGTACTTGTGAATATTTTCTTAGCTTGGCGTAGTTATTTTATACGTCAGCTTAATATTCTCGATCTATGATGTATTTTGCTAAATCTGCAAGTATTTCTGTGTCACCATCTATTTTCGTAAGCGCATCCAGTGCTTCATCTATCAACTGTTCGGCTTTTTCTTTTGCTTGTTCTAAGCCTAACAATGCAGGGTAGGTAGACTTATTATGTTCTATGTCAGAACCTTGTGGCTTACCAAGCACCGCCGTGTCACCTTCTACATCAAGAATGTCATCTCTGACTTGGAATGCAAGGCCTATTGCACGACCATAAGTGCGTATTGCATTACATGCTTGCTCGGTAACTTGCTCTGGGTTGCCGCATAAGATCCCAAGCTCCACAGCACAGCTTAGCAGTGCACCTGTTTTTAGCTTATGAATACGTTCAAGTTCGTCTATGGTAATCGAACGATCAGTAGCCGCTATATCAAGTGCTTGGCCACCAACCATGCCTTGTAGACCTGATGCTTTAGCTAGCGCGGAAATCATTTTTATTTGTGCATGGTGGTTTACTGCGAATTGATGCTCACTTAACAGCTCAAAAGCCAGCGTTTGCAGAGCGTCACCAGCCAAAATAGCAGTCGCCTCGTCAAATTGGATGTGACAAGTTGGACGGCCGCGCCTAAGTTCATCATCATCCATCGCGGGTAAATCATCGTGCACCAACGAATAGCTATGAACACACTCTATTGCAGCAGCGGCCTTGTCTAAGTCTCCTGAAGCCGCACCAAACAATTCACCAGTGCAGTACACCAAGAATGGTCGCAAGCGTTTACCACCATTTTCTATACTGTAGCGCGTTGCGGATTTGATATTTTCTTCAGTATCAATCACATTATCAAAATAGTGTAAAACGGTGGTTTCTACACGAGTCTTAGCTGACAGGAGTTTTTCTTGTAATTTTGCTGACATTAGGCTTCGTTTTCAAATGGCTGTAATTGCGCTTGCTCATCTTCGCCCATTAAAATAGCGACCTGCTGCTCAGCTTGCTGAAGTTTTTGGTTTGAAGCTTTTGCGAGCTTTATCCCACGCTCAAATTGTTTAAGTGCTTGATCCAGAGGTAAGCTACCGTTTTCCATGTCTGCAACGATTTGTTCCAACTCTTGCATGGCCTCTTCAAAGCTCAAATTATCAGGTTTTTTTACTGCCATATGTCACACTGACCCGTAAAGTAAAAGTGTGGCAATTTTAGGGGGATTGCGCGCCAAGGTCAAAAAAACCAGAGACTTTTTGATCTGACGGAGTATCGGCATTACAAGATCTGCTATAAACTCGCATTTTAAACACTTTTTAATATAATAGTGTTAAGTTGTAGAGAAACTTGCCGATAACTCAAACAATAATAACTGCGTGATTTATCACAAATAACTTCCCTCGGAGGACATGTGGATTTAGCAACGGTAATAGGGATCCTGGGTGCCATAGGTTTGATTGTAATGTCGATGGTACTGAGTAGTGATGGCCAGATCGCTATGTTCTATAACACGCCTTCCGTCGTTATCGTATTTGGTGGTTCAATTTTTATCGTATTGTCTAACTTTACGCTTGGACAATTTTTCGGCATTGGTAAAGTGGCCGGCAAGGCCTTCATGTTTAAGATTGAAACCCCTGAAGAGCTGATTGAAAAAGCCGTTGAGCTTGCTGATTCTGCGCGTAAAGGTGGTTTCTTAGCGTTAGAAGAAGCTGAAATTCCCAACCAATTTATGCGTAAAGGCGTTGATATGTTAGTCGACGGCCATGACGCTGATGTTGTACGTGCCACACTGCAAAAAGACATTTCCCTAACGTCTTCAAGACATGAACTAGGCGCGGGTTTATTTAAATCCCTCGCGGATATTGCGCCTGCGATGGGGATGATCGGAACACTCATCGGCTTGGTAGCTATGTTGTCTAACATGGACGACCCAAAAGCAATTGGACCTGCTATGGCTGTTGCACTTTTAACAACTTTGTATGGTGCGTTTTTAGCTAACGTGGTTGCGATCCCTATTCAGGTTAAGCTTGAGCTTCGTAAAGATGAAGAAGAGCGAAATCAGCGGCTCATCTTAGATGCTGTCTTAGGTATTCAGGATGGCCAAAACCCGAAAGTTATTGAAGGCATTTTGAAAAATTATTTGCCTGAATCTAAACGTGGCGCTGAGGCTGAGGAATAACCATGTCAGATGAGAAAGAATGTAAATGTCCTCCTCCAGGTCTTCCCGCCTGGATGGGGACATTTGCTGATCTGATGTCATTACTGATGTGCTTCTTTGTACTGCTACTGGCATTTTCTGAAATGGACGTGCTGAAGTTTAAGCAAATTGCCGGGTCGATGAAGTTTGCTTTTGGTGTGCAAAACAAAATAGAAGTAAAGGATATCCCAAAAGGTACCAGTGTTATCGCGATGGAATTTACTCCTGGTAAGCCAGAGCCAACACCAATTGAAACTATCCAACAGCAAACCGTAGAAATGACGCAACAGATGCTTGAATTTCAGGCCGGTGATGAATCGTCTGCGGGTGGTCGGCAAGAGCAGCGGGGCAATAAGCGTGGTGGTGAGTCAGCCAGTACAGCTCAGGAAATGGCGTCAACGCAAGCAATCGCATCCGCAGATCAAGAACAAGTTAATGAGCTTGTTAAAAAGATTGCGCAGCAGCTAGAAAAGCAAATAATGGATGGTGCGATTGAGCTTGAGTCTCTAGGGCAGCAAATCATTATTCGTATCCAAGAGAATGGTTCTTTCCCAGCAGGTAGTGCGTTTTTACAACCTAAATTTGAACCAGTGATTGCCGAAATTGCAGAACTACTCAAAGATGTACCCGGTGAAATTACTGTCTCGGGTCACACAGACGATTTTAGAGTCACTAACGAACTTTACTCTAATAACTGGGATTTATCGGCGACGAGAGCGGTCGCTGTTGCGACTGTGATGGAGCGCGTCCGTGGTTTTGATAAGAATAGAATGGTCGTGGTTGGTCACGCAGACACCAGACCACTTGTTCCCAATGACAGCGATGCTGATAGACGCCGCAATAGACGTGTTGAAATCTCAATTTTACAGGGTAAACCTAAAGAGTCAGACCCTATTGAAGTGAGGCAAAATTAATTACAGTTTATTGCCAAATTACAGGGAATTCGCTAAAGTTCTAGCTGCTCTACAAACTCTCGATAAGGATAAAATGATGAACATTAAAAATTATAGATTACCAGGTGATAACGGCTCTGGCGGCGATGATGAAGCTGAAAAAAAGCCAAGTGTAACAAAGTAATTAATTATGTGGTCCGCGTGGGAGCCTGTTAGGCTCTTCTTTTTTGAGCATAGCGTTTGGGTATCTTTTATCGCGGTTATTTTATGTCTCGCAGTTCGTGATATAAAAGCGTTAAGATATGCAACTCTAATTGCGTTGTTTTATGTCTTGGGAATTCTGAATTCTGATTATATTAGGGCGGCTGATCCTGATAAAGTTTATCGGTATATCTATTGGGCCCTTTCAGACATTGTCTTCATGGCAATTATTGCTTACTGGGCTGTTAAAGATAAGATGTATCTTTGGCAAAGTATTCTTGCCCAAATAATCATTATTCCAGCTCCGCTGTTACAGTTTTTTAGACTTGTCGACAGACATTTTATGGATCTCTCTTATTCAACTTACCTGTACCCTACAATTATTCCTATGGTTAATGTGGCTACTCTGTGTTTAGCATTTGTGCCAGTGTTTACCTTTTGGAAAGTAATGCAAGATAGAAAAGAAGCGAGACTGGCTAGGGAAAATAGTCTAGCAGAAACTACTAGTTAATCTGAGCCTCGGATAATTAATGCCTTACCCAAGGCTCAGATTAATTTGCTGTTGCTATTACCCTAAACTAGGAATAAGGCCAGCCATTTGCATTAGCTGAGAGGTGATGATCATCACACCAAAAATGGCGGCAAGTCCTAGTCCAAGCGTACCACCTTTAACCTGATATCCATCATTACCTCTAACTTTTCTCTGTTTCCATACCATAGCAACTGGTAGAAATACCGCTAACACCACGAGCGCAATCGCTGCATACCCCAGTGCCATAATAAAGCCCTTTGGATAAAAGAGGGCAAAGCCAAGCGGTGGTAAAAAGGTAATGAACGCCGTTTTTATACGGTCTTTCTTAGTATCTTGCTTTTTAAAGGCATCAGCAAAAAAGTCGAATAAGCCGAGACTAACACCTAAGAATGAAGTCGCCAGAGCAAGATCTGCAAAAACCGTCACAAATAATTGTACGTTGTCGTTGTGTGCGATAGACGAAATACTGGTGACAAAACCCGGCAGTCCCTCACTTGCCATTAAGCTCTCTTGACCCATAACACCTTGGCTTAGTAGTTGCCAAAATACATAGATGATAAGCGGGAGGGAAGCACCAAACATCATTACTTTACGTAATTGGCGGATATCTACGCCCACGTACTTAACGATTGATGGGATTGATCCATGAAACCCAAATGAAGTGAAAATTACAGGAATTGCCGCAATAACAAGTCCTTGCTCCACTGGCATATCGATAAGATGTTGGCCATGAACATAGGGAGTCAGGATAAAAAATAAACTCGCGAGCACGATAACTTTAATGGTAAATAGTAACTGGTTAAGCTTGTCGACAGTACTTGTGCCTAATGTCACTATGGTTGCTATGATAACAGCAAGCAATACTGAACCGAGTTGGGGAGTGATCCCATCACCTAGTACACTAACCAGTTTGCTTTGAAGTTGTGCTCCACCTCCCGCGATGTAAGCTGCGCACAGTGCATAGAATAAAAATACCATAGAAAAGTTAGCGACATATTGGCCCGTTTTACCGAGCAAGTTTTTCGCCAGTGTATTTAGCGTTGCGTCTTGATCTGCGTATTGATGTACTTCCAACATAAGCAAAGCGGTATAGGTCATTAACAACCATGTGATTGCTAATAATGCGATAGCGGTAGAAAAGCCGAGTCCTGCTGATGCAATAGGGAGGGCGAGCATACCCGCGCCAATTGTAGTACCTGCTACAATCAGCATGCTGCCCAAAGTTTTATTCTTAAGCACGTTTTGCCCCTGATTATTATTATCTGGTGAGGCAAGATATAACGAATAGCGAGGAAATGAAACCGTTTTGCTGCTAATACCAATTCGCGTATAAAATTTATGCGTTAAAAACAAAAAAGCCGCATATCAATATGCGGCTTATTCTACTCACTGGTATTTTCATCCAGTGAGTTTGTGCTTGTACCTTTAACTTTTATATAAAGTCTTCATCTCTCATGAAAATGCACCGTATCAAGCTAACTTACCTAAGAGTTTATTGCGCTCGTACTAAATTGTCAAACCAATCTTGACCTCTCGCACTGAGCGACTTTAGCACAATAAGGTCACTTTCACCGTCGGGTAGCTTCAATCTTAAATGCTCATCAAGCGCAATTGCACGTTCCAAATGGCTGCGGATTTCACCCAGCGTCCGGACCATACAATCTAGCTCCTCAGGTAAGCCTTCGCTAAAATCTATACGAGTCTGGTAACAGGCTATATTCCAATGCATACGAGCTCTGACGGACTCACTCATATCTGAGATGGAAAGTGCGCTTTCTAGCAGCTTGATGGCTTCTGCGAGCTTACCATCTCGGCTGAGTGCTCTGGCTTTTATGCCAATTGCTCTTGCATGGTTTGGATGAATGTTGGTAAGAATGTCATCACAAACCTTAATTGCTTCATCGTATTGTGTGTTTGCAATCAATTCCCTAGCGCGTTGGAGTGCGATTTCTACGGTATTCTTACGTGCTATTTCATACTCTTCTTTCACCTTTTGTTGGATGTCATTGAATTCATCTTCGCCAACATAGCGTTTGTAGGCGCTAGAAACGAGTCCTACACCACCAAAACCGCTTAAAATAGAGAATGAAAAGATTTTAATCCAAGTCCAAAATGCTTTATCAGAACCGGTAATTGAGTCATTTTCCCGCTTCAAATTGTGCTCTACGACCACTTTGATAATACGGTTGATCTCAACGGCATTATCGTTATGCGCAGATGAAAACATCGCCACGGGAATGAGTATCTCATCATTGTTTTGATGGTGGGAGTCGTGCTCCCCATTTTGATATGATTTAAATGCATACTTACTGACTGGGCTGAAGTCAGCAGCGCCCGCCATGGTGAGCACACCGATTGCCATAAATGCTGAGATCACACCGGCTAGAATGACACCGAATCCACCTAAGTCCCAATACTCTGGGGCAGCGCTATTCGCACTCTTAAACTTAGGTTTGCGAAACTTATATGACGACGTTGAACGCATCGCTTGTAAGAGCCCGCCTAAGCTGCCTCCAAGCACCACAACGGCAATAAAAATAGCGTAAAAGCTGATTGGTCCGTATTCCATATTATTATTCTAAGTAACCTGAGCTGGGGATAATTAAAGCCTTGTTACCACTATAACTCTCTGGCTAGACAAGGGTGTAAATTAAGGGAATTTTGGCTATTTTACATTGAATTTACATGAATGCGTAGAGGGGAGAGCGGAAATTGCTCCTATTTACGACTAGGAGCAATATCCGTGTTACTTGAACTTAAGTTCGGAGCAGAAGCTATTTTACTTCTTTACCGGCGGCTTGCTGATCTGCATGGTAGCTAGAGCGTACAAATGGTCCGCAAGCTGCGTGGCTAAAGCCTATTTCGTCGGCATATTCTTTTAGCCCATCAAACTCAACCGGTGGCACGTAGCGCTTGACTGGCAAGTGGTGCTTTGAAGGTTGCAGATACTGGCCTACGGTAAGCATATCTACGTTATGCTCGCGCAAGTCTCTTAAGACTTCTTCAATTTCAGAGATTTCTTCGCCTAGTCCAACCATCAGGCCTGATTTAGTTCTTACTTCTGGATGCGCTTCTTTAAAGCGGCGTAGTAATTCGAGCGACCACTTATAATCGGCGCCTGGACGCGCTAGCTTGTAAAGTCTCGGTGCAGTTTCAAGGTTGTGGTTGAATACATCTGGTGGTGTTTCACTTAAGATCTCTAAAGCTCTATCCATACGACCACGGAAATCAGGCACAAGAATTTCGATTGTAATACCTGGGTTGTGCTTACGGATCTCACGAATACAGTCGGCAAAGTGCTGCGCACCACCGTCGCGCAAATCATCACGGTCAACAGAGGTAATAACAACGTAGCTTAACTTCATGTCTTTGATGGTAAGTGCAAGCTTTTCCGGCTCTTGGGCGTCAGGTTTTAATGGACGACCGTGGGCCACATCGCAGAATGGACAGCGGCGAGTACAAATTGCACCTAAAATCATAAAGGTTGCTGTACCGTGATTAAAGCACTCAGAAAGGTTAGGGCAAGACGCTTCTTCACAAACAGAGTGCAAGCCGTGCTTTCGCATTGCTTGTTTAATGCCATCGATACGTTCACTTGATTTTGGCAAACGGATCTTTAACCACTCAGGTTTTCTCAGCATTTCTTCGCGTTCTGTTGGCATGACTTTAACTGGGATCAATGCCATTTTTTCAGCATCGCGGAGCTTTACCCCTGGCTCCATTTTGACTGGTTTACTCATACGTTTTCAAACCCTTCAGTGTATTCGACATGCTCAGCATTAATGCGTTTTAGCATGTGTTTTACCAGACCAGCCCCCGCATCAGCGACGGTTTGAGGTCCATTAATTTCGCTACTTTGCACCATATTCATGCCCGCATAACCACAAGGGTTTATTCGTAAAAATGGACCAAGGTCCATATTAACGTTGAGTGCGAGACCATGAAACGAGCAGCCACGGCGGACTCTAAGTCCAAGAGATGCTATCTTGCTATCGTTGACGTATACACCTGGTGCATCGGCTTTAGCATAAGCCTCTATCCCATATTCTTTTAGGGAGTCGATAATGCTTTCCTCTAGCCAAGTGACAAGTTCACGTACCCCTATTTTCAATCGTCGTAAGTTGAGCAGTACATAAAGCATTTGTTGCCCAGGACCGTGGTAGGTAACTTGACCACCGCGATCCACTTTTACGACGGGAATGTCGCCCGGCGCCAATACATGCTCTTCTTTACCTGCTTGACCTTGTGTAAAAACAGGTTCATGTTCCACCAGCCAGATTTCATCCGCAGTGGTGTCATCACGTTCATCGGTAAAAGATTGCATTTTGTGCCAAATTGGCTCGTAACTACAAAGGCCAAGTTGGCGCACAATTAACTTACGAGATTCCATAACTAGGGGTCCTTACCAACTACAGGATGTAACGGACGTCTTCGATGCCACCGATCTCGGTATAAATCTGCTCGATATGCTCTTTGCTGGTTACGGTAACGACAAGAGATACGGCTTCATAGGTGCCTTTGCTGCTTGGTTTAACCTTTGGTGCATAATCACCCGGTGCAATAACCTGCAGTTTAGCTAGGATCTGATCCGTCAAATCGACATTTGCAAGGCCCATAATCTTGAATGTAAATGGGCAAGGAAATTCTAAGTATTCATCAAACTTAGTATTTTTAACTGGTTTTACCACGACGGTATCCTCACAACGAACTACTTGCTGACGCCCTTATTTGGCCACTTAGATGCTCTTTCAAGCCAGGAGCTGCCAAGGTCGTCATTTATTGGCCGCATTCTATCATTTTTGACGCAAAAAAAAACGCCTCATGATGAGGCGTTCACTTACATAAAATGGGGTTATTGCGAGATCTGTAAACGTAGGTAGTCGTAGATCTTGCTAAAGAATCCACCTTCTTGGATCTCTTCAAGCGTAACCAGCGGGTATTGTGCTACGTCTTCACCTTCAAGCTGTAAGAATAAAGTACCAACTTTAGTGCCTTTTGCTAGCGGCGCTTCGAGTGTCTTATCTAGCTCAAAGTTAGCCTTTAAGTTCTTGCTTTGACCACGTGGGATAGTAATTGGCGTGTCTTCCATAATGCCAAGCGATACGGTTTCTTTGTTACCCATCCATACGCGCTGATCGGCAAAAGCGTCACCAGCTTGGTAAGGAGTAATGGTTTCAAAGAAACGGAAGCCGTAGTTAAGCAACTTTTTGCTTTCAACTTTACGCGCTCGCTCACTCTCTGTGCCCATGACTACTGCAACAAGACGCATATCATCTTTAATCGCTGAAGTAACAAGGCTGTAGCCGGCATCTGAAGTATGGCCGGTTTTAATGCCGTCCACTTCAAGGCTTGCATCCCAAAGTAGTGAGTTACGGTTATATTGCTTTATGCCGTTGTATGAAAAAGATTTTTTCTTGTATAAAGCGTATTCATCAGGTACATCACGAATAAGCGCTGCCCCTAGAGTCGCCATGTCTCTTGGAGTGGTGTAATGCTCATCTGTATCTAAACCATGGCTATTGATGAAGTGAGTATTAGTCATTCCCAGCTTTTCAGCATGTGCATTCATCAGATCAGCAAACGCACTTTCACTACCAGCAATGTGCTCGGCCATTGCAACACAAGCATCATTGCCTGACTGAATAATGATCCCGTGGTTTAAGTCATCAACACTGACCTGCTTACCCACCTCGATAAACATCACCGATGAACCAGGAAAATTCTTAGCCCACGCTTTTTCGCTAATGGTGACTTGATCTGATGGACTAATGTTACCTGCCGCGATTTCAGTACCAATAACATAACTGGTCATCATTTTGGTTAAACTTGCTGGCGCTAGCTTAGTATCGGCTTCACCTTCTGCAATCACCTTTCCAGTTGTGAAATCAACAAGGAAATAGCCTTTCGCATTAATCTGCGGCGGCGAAGGAATAATTTGTGCACTGGCACTCATAATAGAGAAAGTGCACACCAGTCCAAGGACTTTTTTAACGATTTTTGGTTTGATAGAAGTCATTATGCTCGCTTTTTTGTTTATCGGCATTCATTGCGGTTATTCTAAAGTTCCTGCTCACTGTAAAGCAAGAAAGCACGACTAAATTGACCTTGTTGTAAGGTTTTTAGTAAAGACTGTGCTTGATTGTCGTCGGTAATTGGGCCGACTCTAAGCTTGTACAGGTTGTTTTCAAACGTGATGGGTGTACCTAACCCCAGTTCTTGTTTTAACTGACCTGCTAATAACTGTATGTTCTCAAGTTTACTGCCAGCAGCAACTTGTACATAGGTTAGCCTTGGAGACTCGCGCGATAGAGTAATGGCTTCGACCTTAACGCGCGCTGTACCCTGAAGGTGATAGCCTAGCTTATAGGCGGCAGCGTAAGATAGGTCGATTAATCTATCGTCGTGGAATGGACCTCGGTCGTTAATCCTAACGATGGCAGAGCGTCCGTTGTCTAAGTTTGTTACTTTAGCAAAGCTAGGGAGTGGCAGCGTTTTATGTGCCGCTGTCATATCGAACATATTAAAAATTTCACCATTGGAGGTGTGGTAGCCGTGGAATTTACGGCCATACCACGAGGCAATGCCTTGTTGTTGATACCCATGTTCGTCTGAGATTGGTGTGTAACGTTTCCCAAGAACTGTGTAAGGGCGATTGGCACTCACGCTCTTTTTCTCGTTGGTGACAATGGCATCTTGCATTTCCAGTTCGGTAGGTTCGCGCAGTGGCGCTTTATCATGACGAATATGATAACGGCTACCACAAGCGCTGAGCACGCTTAATAGGGCCAATACTAAAACCAGTTTTGAAATTAGGGTAATACGAACAGTCATTATTTTAACAACATCCTCTTATCTGTTGCGATTGCCATAATAATGCCAAAACCGGCCATTAAGGTCACCATCGACGTGCCACCATAGCTAATTAGGGGCAGTGGTACACCTACTACTGGCAAAAGACCAGAAACCATTCCGATATTTACAAAGACATAGACAAAGAAGGTCAACGTCAGTGCTCCCGCAAGCAGTTTACTGAAAGCGTCTTGTGCTTGCACTGCGATATACAATCCACGACCAATTATAAAAAGATACAAGCTGAGTAAAATAGTGACACCCAACAAGCCAAATTCTTCGCTCAGCACCGAGAAGATAAAGTCGGTATGGCGCTCGGGTAAAAATTCTAATTGAGATTGCGTTCCATGCAGCCAGCCTTTGCCTTCAACGCCACCGGAACCTATCGCAATTTTCGATTGGATAATATGGTAACCAGAGCCCAGCGGGTCGCTTTCTGGATCTAAAAAGGTTAGTACACGCTGCTTTTGATAGGCATGCATTCCGTAATGCCAAAACGCATAGCCACCAGGGACCGCGAGTAACAAACCAGAGCCGATTAAACGCCAACTTAACCCAGCTAAAAAGAGCGCAAAAATACCAGAGCTGGCGATTAAGATAGAAGTACCCAAGTCGGGTTGCTCTTTGATCAGGATAGTTGGCACTAACACAATCACAAAGCCGATTGTTAAATTCAAAATACTAGGAGGTAAGTGAGAGCGGCCAATAAACCACGCGACTGTCATGGGTACTGCTAGCTTCATTATTTCAGAAGGTTGAAAGCGGGTAACACCTAAGTCGAGCCAGCGCTGAGCCCCTTTACTACTGACTCCAAAAAACAGCACAGCGACGAGCATGCCAAGACCTAAGAGGTAAACCGGAATTGCCACACGCTTAAGTGTATTGGGAGAAAACTGCGCCATAAATAGCATGGCAACTAATGCACCAAACATGCGTGTGCCGTGGCGCATCATCATGCCCATATCTTGTCCACTAGCACTATAAACAATCGCGAGACTACCAATCATCATAGTGATCAAGGCTGCAAATAACGGTAGGTCGATATGAACTTTTTCAAATAGCGAACGCGGCTTATTCAGTGGGCTCATTGCTGTTGCTCCTTCTCAAGCGGGTAGGCTGAAAAGTAATAATCCATCACTTGTCGTGCCATTGGCGCTGCGATAGCACTACCTCCACCTTGGTTTTCGACAACCACAGTGATAACAATTTGAGGGTCATCAAAAGGTGCAAAACCTACGTAGATACCATTGTCTCTGTGTTTTTCTTTTAGCTTTTTGGCATCGTATCTTTCGCCCTGAGCAATGCTGACAACTTGTGCGGTACCTGTTTTACCTGCGTGGTCATAGGTCACGCCCTTAAATGCGCTTTTTGCGGTACCTATTTTTACCGTGTTGTGCATGGCTTTTAATGCAATGTCCCAGTGATAAGGATTTTTCAACACAACGGGTGGTTTTTCTTCCGTAAATAGTTGCTCCACTTCAGTGTCTTGCTTAGAAATTTGTACTAAGTGGGGCTGGCGGTGTATACCTTTATTGACCAAAATGCTCAGCGAGTTCGCTATTTGCATTGGCGTGGCAGTCCAGTAGCCTTGTCCTATCCCAACAGAAATCGTATCTCCGGGGTACCACGACTCTTTAAAACGTTCTCTTTTCCATTCAACGGATGGCAAAATGGCGGAGGTTTCTTCATGAATATCGATACCCGAAAGCTCACCAAAGCCAAACTGGTTCATAAAGTCGCTAATTTTGGTTATGCCGAGTTTATATGCGGTTTCGTAAAAATAGGTATCACAAGACTGTTCAATAGCCTTATACACATCAACATGCTCATGACCCCAAGGACGCCAGTCACGCCATTTATGTTTTACATTGGGAATTTGAAAAAAACCGGGATCCCAAATTTTGGTTGTTTCGGTGACAACACCTTCTTCCAGCGCAAGCACAGCGAGATGAGGTTTCACTGTGGAAGCCGGTGCATAGCGGCCTTGAGTTGCACGGTTGATAAGTGGTCTGTCTGGGTTGAGTAAGGCTCGGTAATCTTTGCCGCTGATCCCGTGAACGAACAGATTCGGGTCGTAACTTGGGTTAGAATAGAGCGCTAAAATTCCGCCGTCGCGTGGATCCATAACGATGATCGCGCCTCGGGTGTCTTTTAGCACATGTTGGACGATTTGTTGCAAGCCGATATCAAGCGTTAGCACCAAGTCTTTACCTGGTTGTGGCGTTTCCATGCTTAGCGTGCGAATGATACGGCCGCGATTATTCACCTCGACGCGGCGAGAGCCCACAATACCGTGTAGCTGTTCTTCATAAAACTTCTCGACGCCGAGCTTACCGATATCATGGGTGGCACGATAGTTCGTGTCTTTGCCAGCTAGTTCGAGGTCAAAGAGTTCCTCTTTATTGAGCTTTGCGACATAGCCAAGGGCGTGTGTGAGGGTATCGCCATAAGGATAATAACGGGACAATCGTGCTTCAACACTAAAGCCTGGCAAACGGTGTTGGTTAACCGAAAGGATCGCAACTTCTTCTTCATTCAGACGACCCTTTAATACCTGGCTTTTGAAGCGACGGTTATGCTTGATTTCCTTTTTGAAATCTTCTACTTCTTGCTCAGAAATTTCGATGAGTTGACGTACAGAAGCTAATGATGCTTCGAGATCTTCGACATCTTCTGGGATCACTTCAAGGTTGTAAACAGGGCGGTTTTCGGCGAGCAAGACACCATTGCGGTCGTAAATCAGACCACGATTAGGGGCGACCGGAATGACTTTAATACGGTTATCGTTGGAGCGGGTGCGATAGGTCTCGTGCTCAGTCACCTGAAGCTTGTAGACATTGTGAAACAAGATCCCAACAATAATAACGACAAAAACAAAGCCGACAAAGGCCCGCCTCGCAAAGAGGTTAGCCTCGGCAGAATGATCCCTAATCGTCGGCCGTTTTTTTATCATTATTATTCTCTGTGGTAAGGATGATTGTTATTTAAACTCCAGCCGCGATACAAGCTCTCGGCAACCACAATACGCACCAAAGGGTGGGGTAGGGTTAAGTTTGATAATGACCATTTTTGTTCAGCTGCAGCAATACATTCTGGAGCAAGCCCTTCAGGGCCGCCAATCAGTAAGCTAACATCGCGACCGTCCAACTGCCACTTTTCCATATTGCTCGCAAGTTGGTGTGTATCCCATGGCTTGCCAGTCACTTCTAAGGTTACGATGCGATTGCCTTTTGGAATAGCGGCTAAGGTTTTTTCACCTTCTTGTTGCAAAATGCGTTTAATATCTGCGTTTTTCCCCCGCTTGCCAGCGCTAATTTCAATTAACTCCAGTGGCATATCTTTGGGAAAGCGTCTTTGATATTCGGTGAAGCCAGTTTCAACCCACTTCGGCATTTTGGTACCTACTGCAATGAGTTGGATCTTCACATTAGCCCCACAGCTTTTCTAGGTCATAAAAATCACGGGTTTGGTCTTGCATTACGTGAACAACAACGTCGCCCAAATCAACCAATACCCACTCACCAACGTCTTGACCTTCTTGGCCAATTGGTGTTTCTCCAGCATGACGTGCTTCTTTTGCGACATGATCGGCAATCGATTGTACATGGCGTTTTGAGGTGCCTGTACAGATCACTAAGTAATCGGTGATTGAAGAAGTTTCGCGAACGTCGAGCTTAACAATATCACGCGCTTTCATATCATCTACTTTGTCTAGCGCGAAATCTAATAACTGTTGTGAATCCAAGTTTTTGTCTCTGTATTTCAAATAATCGGCGATTTTAACATGCTTTATAGGGTTAATCAGCATACAAGCCATGGCTATTTATATAATCTATGACAGAAGCAGGCAGCCAATGTTCCAAATATTCTTTATCTCGCTGTGCAATTGCAGCTCTTATTGTACTCGATGCAATGTCTTTTTGCTCACCGTGAAGGAAATAGCAATGTCCAGCCTTGGTGGTTTGGAGCTTATTTAAGTTATCTGTGCGTGCTTTAGCTAAATAAGCCGAGACTTTAGCATCTGGTGAGCAATGTTCTTTTGGGCGTTGATACACCACAAGATGGCACAGCTTTGTGATTTCTTGCCATTGATACCAAGTGTGCAGACTATTAAACGAGTCCATACCCATTAAAAATAAAATCGGCTGGTCCTGATATTCGTTACGTAGTTCTTGCAGGGTTAGCAGGCTGTAAGAGGGTCCTTGTCGGTCAAGCTCACGTCTATCAATAACCAGTTTTTGTTGCCCTGATAGCAAATTTGCAAGCATCGCTAGGCGATGCTTGTCACTGATGCTGGGCTTTTGCTTATGAACCGGTATGGCACAAGGTAAAAACTTTAACTCAGCCAGACTTAACTCGTCGACGCAGCGCATCGCCATATTTAAATGACCTAAATGCGGAGGATCAAAAGTACCACCAAACAAAGCTATCATACATGCTCACTCTGGCTAATTGGTAGCGGCATCGTGATAGGTGTAGCAAAGGCCAGCGCGATGTGTGCTAGAGCTTGATATGGCGCAGTGAGCCTGGCTTCTTTATATGCGGTATCAAAGTCTGCCATCATACAAAGCAACTGTTTCATCTGCTCTAGCGTTAATCTATCTAACGCTTGCTGCGTGATGGTTTGCTGATTTTTCCAGACATTATGCTTTTTATAGGCATCTGCAAGAGTAGTGCCGGTTTGCCACAAGGTTTTAACACCCAGCAGGGTGCGTGCTTGGTTTTGCAAGGTCCAGAGAATACTCGCGGGCTCTACATTATCGCTTGCGAGCTTATTCAATACTTTGATGATTTGTTTAGGGTTGCCACTTAGCAATCCGGTATTTAAATCAAAGATATCGAACTTAGATTGATTTAATAAGCCGCTCAGCAATTGCTGTTCATCAACCGGGTTTTTACCAAATAGTAAGGAGAGCTTTTCGAGCTCCTGATGCGTTGCAAGCAAGTTGCCTTCTGTGGCGACGAGGAGGGCGCGCTTGCCTTGTGGAGACACCGACAGCTTCAGCCGCTTACATTCGTCATCAAACCAACGTTCAAGATGACGGCCCGTTAACGCATAGCAAGGGACGAACAGGCCTTTAGGCTCTAATGCTTTGAACCAAGCTGTGCGTTGAATGTCTTGACCCGCGCCCAGTCCTTTAAAAATAACAACGACATCTGGATTGAGCTGTTCGGCCAAAGACTTCAAAACTGCAACACCTTGGGTAGGAACTTTTTGCTCGTTAAAGTCGAACTCGATGAGCGTACGCGCACTGAACAAAGACATACTGTTGTACTGCGCACTGAGCTCTTGCCAGTCAAATCCCGGAAGTAGAGCAAATTTAATGACTTCGTCAAAGCCTTGTTGCTTAGCTGCGGTTCGTATGGCAAGTACACATTCGCCTTGCTGAAAGGGCTCTTCACCAAAGACCAGATAAAAAGGGGCAAGCCCTTTATCTAGGTAATTGGAGAGTTGATTGGCATAACAACGCATTACAGTTGCGACAACTCTCGAATAATACGTTGGCTTGCAAGACGGCGCATCTCGGTTAGGATCAGCTCAAGCTCTTTTGCTTTTGCTAATGCATTGTCTGGGTCGTCCTGATAGTTGCGATACAGCTCGAACATTTGTTTAACGGGTTCTTGGCCCGGACGACTCAAACGGTATGACACGCGATATGCCAGTTCATACTGAGCAACTTGACCATTTTTGAACAAACTGAGTGTTTGACGTTCAAGTGAGTCATTGTACAAGTACAACTCAGCGGCTTGTTTGGTATTTTTTGGCGTAAGGGATACCTGAGCGCGCTGAAGATCGGACTGTAGCTGTTCAAACAAGGCTGAACGCTTGTCGTCACCGCTTAAGGTGATTTCTTTTAGATCGTCAGGCAGATAAGAGGCTTGCTTGAGGTGAAAACCACAGCTCGCCACGAACAAGCAAGCTAGCAAAACTGCTAGCTTGCTGGTGTGCCAAAATAGGCTACGCATCTTAGTTTGCAACCACATTAAGTAGCTTACCAGGAACATAGATCACCTTACGGATGGTCTTGCCGTCAGTAAACTTAGTGACGTTTTCTTCGCTAAATGCAATCGCTTCAACTTGTTCTTGCGTTGCATCTGCCGCCACGGTGATTTTAGAGCGCAGTTTACCGTTGACTTGTACAACGATAAGCTTTTCATCTTCAACGAGCGCACTTTGGTCAACAACAGGCCATGCCGCATCAAGGATATCGCCAGCTTTGCCTAGCTCAGCCCATAATTCGTGACACATGTGCGGTGTGATAGGCGCCAGCATGATCACCATGGCTTCTAGCGCTTCGTTTGCTAGTGCAATGTCCTGCTCATCGCTCAGTGGCGCTTTGATAAGCTTGTTTGAAAGCTCCATCACCGCCGCAATTGCCGTGTTGAACGTTTGACGGCGTTCGATATCGTCTGTCACTTTTGCAATGGCTTTGTGGATATCGCGACGTAGTGTCTTTTGCGCTGCATTTAGTTTGCTTAAATCAAGCTCGGCAGTGCCTGCTTGCTTTACGTCAACCGCGTATTTCCAAATACGACGAAGGAAACGGTGCGCACCTTCAACGCCTGAGTCAGACCATTCAAGCGTTTGCTCTGGTGGAGCCGTAAACATCATGAATAAGCGAACCGTGTCAGCGCCGTATTGCTTGATCACCGTTTGCGGGTCAATACCATTGTTCTTCGACTTAGACATTTTGCTCATGCCTGCAGAGAATACCGGCTCGCCGTCTTCTTTATGCCACGCTTTAGTGATGCGGCCTTTGTCGTCAGTCTCAGTTAATACGTCAGTTGGTGCGATCCAAATATCGCCGCCTTTCTCGTCTTTGCGGTAGTAAGTGTCCGCAAGTACCATGCCTTGACACAGTAGACGCTCAAATGGCTCATCAGAGTTTACTAAACCGAAATCACGTAGCAACTTGTGGAAGAAGCGCGAGTACAACAAGTGCAAGATAGCGTGCTCAATACCACCAATATATTGGTTTACTGGTAGCCAGTAGTTTGCAGCACCTGGTTCAAGCATACCTTCATCGTAGCGTGGGCTACAGTATCGTGCATAGTACCAAGATGATTCCATAAAGGTGTCGAATGTATCGGTTTCGTGGAATACCGCTTCACCATTTATTGTTGCTTTTGCCCATTCTGGATCTGCTTTAATCGGTGAAGTTACTCCATTCATGACTACGTCTTCAGGTAGACGAACAGGGAGCATGTCTTCAGGTGCAGCAAGCTCAGAACCATCTTCTTTGTTCAACATTGGGATTGGCGAACCCCAATAACGCTGGCGGCTTACACCCCAATCGCGAAGACGGAAGTTTACTTTACGTTTACCGACGCCAAGTGATTCTAGTTTAGTCGCGATGGCGTTAAATGCGCCTTCAAAGTCTAGGCCATCGAACTCGCCAGAGTTTATAAGCGTACCTTTTTCGGTAAATGCCGCTTCAGCTAGATTGGCTTCTACTTCTGCGCCGGCTAGCGGCTGAATAACTTGTTTGATCTCAAGACCATAAGCGGTTGCAAACTCATAGTCACGTTGGTCGTGACCCGGTACTGCCATCACGGCACCTGAGCCGTAATCCATTAGTACAAAGTTAGCTACCCAAATTGGCACTTCTTGCCCAGTGAGTGGATGGATAGCCGTAAAGCCAGTTGCGATGCCTTTTTTCTCCATTGTTGCCATATCCGCTTCGGCAACTTTGGTGTTTTTGCACTCTTCAACAAAGCGAGAGATTGCATCGCTGTTTTTCGCCGCTTCTTGAGCGATCGGGTGGCCTGCCGCAACCGCTACATAAGTCACACCCATAAAGGTATCTGGGCGGGTGGTGTATACGGTGAAACTTTCGTCGTTGTCGGCACGTTTAAAATCGATTTCAACGCCTTCTGAGCGACCAATCCAGTTACGCTGCATGGTTTTAACTTGCTCAGGCCAGTGGTCAAGCTTGTCTAAGTCATCCAGTAACTCTTGGGCATAATCAGTGATCTTAATGAACCATTGTGGAATTTCTTTTTGTTCGACAATGGCACCAGAGCGCCAACCACGGCCGTCAATTACCTGTTCATTTGCCAGTACCGTTTGGTCAACTGGATCCCAGTTTACCGTTGACATCTTTTTGTATACTAAGCCTTTTTCGTAAAGCTTAGTGAAGAACCACTGTTCCCACTTGTAATATTCAGGGTGACAAGTCGCGATTTCACGATCCCAGTCGTAACCAAAACCAAGTAACTTAAGCTGGTTGCGCATGTAGTCGATATTTTCGTAGGTCCATTTCGCCGGTGCAGTATTATTTTTAATTGCTGCGTTTTCAGCTGGAAGACCAAACGCATCCCAACCCATAGGTTGCATAACGTTTTTGCCTTGTAGGCGTTGGAAACGAGAAACCACATCACCAATGGTGTAGTTACGTACGTGACCCATGTGGAGGCGACCACTTGGATATGGGAACATTGAGAGACAGTAGTACTTCTCTTTACTTTCGTCTTCGACAACTTTGAAGGTATTGTTTTCTTCCCAGTACGACTGTACTTTGGCTTCGATATCTTGCGGGTTATATTGCTCTTGCATCTAGGTTTCCAAACATCTGGCAAAATTAATAGAAAATTGCTCGATAGCATACCCGAAATTGGCCAGCAATCACAGCACCTAAAGTGGAATTATTTTAGTCGATTGTCGCGGACGAAAGAGCGTGTTGAAGTGGAGATAAACTACGAGAAGACCGGCAACGGTAAAAGCGTAAATTTTGTGCTGTTGCAAGTAAGAGTTATTATCACTTACTATTGCTAAATATCGAAAGACGTTTGAGAATTCCCTTGATAAAATTGTGGTTACGCCGTGCTCACCTAGTAATGGCGCTAGTGGTTGGTGCATTTATTATTTGCTTAAGCTTAACTGGGGCACTGCTTATATACGCCAAAGATATTCAATACCTTACCCAGCCTGAGTTGTGGCGAGTTGAGCCGCAGTCTAAGCCTCTTGGGGTAGAGCAAATAGTCACCTCAGTTGAATCTACAACCGCTGAGAAAGTTTCACTGTTTATGCCTGAGCAGCAACCGGATTTGGCGTGGCAACTGAAGTTGTCTAGCGGTGATTATGTTAGCGTTAATCCCTACAGTGGTAGGATCCTTCATCGCTACGAGTATTACTCTACAATATACGGTTTTACGATGGCGCTACATCGTTGGTTGTTGTTTGAAGATGCTGACAACAAGCCGCTTAGAGACTGGGTATCTATTTGTGCACTTGTACTCATTATTGAGTTAGTGTTGGGCTTTTATCTTTGGGTAAAGCCTAAAAATCGCTTGAAACGGCTAGTGATAAAACCAAAGGCTAAACTAAGGACCCTGCTTTATCAGTTACACACCGTATTGGGTGTATATTTGCTTTTACCTATCCTGCTCATTGCCTTCAGTGGTATGGCGTTTAACTGGCAGCCGCAAACTAAGGCTGTGGTTGAGTGGTTAAGCTTTGATGAGGTCGAAGCAAGACCAAAACCGCCTACTATTGCGGTTAATTTTCATGGCTTACCCTATGATTTAAATAGCGCTACAACACGCGCGAAATCTACCTTCCCAGACAGTCAGCTGTTCCGTATCTATATGCCTGACAAAGCGTCCGACAGCATCGCTTACAGAGTTCAAAACCCAGGCGAAAGTCATGCCTATAGCTGGGTTTGGGTAAACCCTTATAACAGTGAGGTAGTGGCGCAATATGATGCATCAAAAGCGGGAGTCGCTACGCAAGTTTGGAACTTTAAGTACAAGTTTCATATTGGTGATTTTGCTGGCCCCATCGTGCAATTTGTCTGGTTAATGCTTGCCTTTGCTCCGACCTTGTTCACGGTATCCGGCCTGTATTTTTGGCTGCAACGTCATCGCAGGAAGAGGTAATTAACTTCACTCTAAGTTGCTGTTATGTAGATATAATTGCAAAAAATGGTGTAGAGGAAAATAATTTCACAGTAAAAGGTAATGCAAATTATTCACATTTGCCTTGTTTTTACTGAGGTTTGGCAATATTATATTGCCGCTTTTTACATCATTATTATTCTAAATCCAGCAAGGATAACCATGTTAAAAACTACTCTCAGTACGGTAGCGTTGGCTGTTAGCGCAGCAGCCATTGCAGACGATACCAATGTTAAAGATCTTCAAGCTGCAGATATGGAGCATATCGTGGTCTCGGGCAGTCGTGTGTTTGAAAGCATTGATGAAGTGCCTGCCTCCATTACGATTATTAATCAAAAACAAATTGAAGATCATTTAAAAGTAAATCCAGAATTACAAAGCTTGTTATCTCAAATTGTTCCTGGCCTTGCTCCGGATACGGGTAGTTCAAGTAATACTGGGCAATCGTTGCGTGGACGTGCACCACTGGTGATGATTGACGGTGTACCTCAGTCTACACCACTGCGAAATGGTTCTTTGGGTGTAAAAACACTCGATCCAAGTGCCATCGCGCGTATAGAAGTGATCAAAGGAGCAACCTCAATTTATGGTAATGGTGCTTCAGGTGGGATCATTAACTACATCACCAAGCAGGCCAAAAGCGATGGCAAACCAGAAGGTGAAATTAGCCTATCTAGCCGCTTTAGCGCAGTAAAGCTTGCAGAGAGCGCCGGGGCTCGAATTGCGGGCGCGGTTAATGGCCGCGTTGACCAATTTAGTTATTTAGTCACGGCAAGCTATGAAGAAAATGGTGTTCAGCGTGATGCTGAAGGTGATATTCTGGGTTTACAGTATGGTCTGTCGGATACTGTGACAGAAAACTATTTTACTAAGCTTGGCTATGACTTTGATAAAGACAAGCAACTGCAATTTAGCTACAACTTCTACAGTTCTCAGCAAAAAACTGACCTAGGTGATGTGTTTGGTAACATCAATTTAGGTGAAAAATCTTACGCTATTCACGTGCCACCAGCTCAGCAAAAACAAGGTAAGCCTCAAGGGCCAGAAGGTAATGAAAACATTACTTTGAAATACACCGACATAGAAGTTTTTGCTAATACACAAATGACGCTTGATGCGTATATGCAAGACATTGAGAACGTGTTCTTCTTCTCTCCAAGCTTAGCAAACCCTGATGAAGGATACACTGGCGGTCAATCTATCATCCGCTCTGAAAAAAAGGGCGCGCGTGCGACATTTAATACCTTGGTTGATTTTGACAATGTCCAAGCTACCTTCATTTATGGTATCGATGCGTTGAATGATGTGACCTCACAGCCACTTGTCGATGGTCGTATTTGGGTGCCAGAAATGGACATGGAAAGCATCGCAGGTTACCTACAGACCAAGTGGATTGTTGCGGATGACCTAGTGTTAAAAGCGGGAGTGAGACAAGAAAGCATTGATCTTGCGGTAGCTGATTACCAAACACTAAAACTTTGCCGTTCAGCGGATCAGTGCTCTGTGCCACTTAACGTGAAAGGCGACACCATTGACTATGATGCCACAACTTACAATGTGGGTATTAAATATAACGCGAATGAAAAGTTCAGCCCATTCGCCAGTTACTCGCAGGGCTCTGATATCTCCGATGTTGGCCGTCTGCTGCGCAGTGCAACGGTAGAAGACATAGGTCAAATTCAAACAGAAGCATCGATTGTTGATAACTACGAAATCGGTTTTAACTCTCAATTTGAGACGTTACGATTTGAATTTGCGGCATATAGAAGTACGTCTGAGTTTGGCACAACGAATAAATTCAATGAAGTAACCGGAGTTTATGAGCCTGTTCGAGCACCACAAAAAATATGGGGCTATGAGGCACTTGTCGATTACAAGATCAACGACACGCTAAAACTCATTGCGACATATAGCTATGTAGAGGGTAAAGATACCGAAGCCGATACTTATCTTGGCTCTAGACAAATTAGCCCACCAAAGCTTACGGCAAACCTAAACTGGCAGCCAATTGATGCGTTATCGATGACGTTAAGCTGGTTACATGTGGGCGACCGTAAACGTTTTGAGCGGAACGATAAAGGCAACTATGTTGGCGATCAAGGTCCAATTGACAGCTACAACGTGGTTAACTTTAGTGGTCAATATCAATTCGACCAAAGCTGGCAAGCTTTTGTTGGTATTGAAAACTTATTTAACTCAGACTACTACCCGGCTCGCGCACAAGCCTATACGTACGGTGGCTACAACATTAAAGGCCTTGGTACAACAGCAACGGTTGGCGTGAAGTATCGTTTCTAAGCTAATAGCAATGACTTTTGGCTTCATAATCTGAAGTCAAATGGGTTTGCTGAGCACCAAGTTCAGCAAACCCTAATACAATGAATGGTATATCTGGTCTACACTTAATCTATTGGCGAAACAGGAGTGTAGCAATGGCGGATTATCAAAAATGGCTGGATCAATTTTCCGATTGGCTCAAAGACGTCAAAGAACATGAAATTGACGATTTATCTAAGCGATTCTGGGAAGCGCAGAGCGCACTGAAAGACTACACCAAACAAACCTATGATGATTATAGTTACTATCTAAAACGTGACTTGGAACATCTTCTCGAAAACAAATCCTTCTATGATGAAGCGGCTTGGAGTGAGCTCAAAGCCAACATCTTATTCGAAATATCCCAATTAGAAGATAGAACTCAACTTGAGTGGTCCGCACTTTTAAAAGATTTTGAACACCAAGGCATTTATAAAGAAGGTGAATGGATAGCTTTGGGACAATTAGTGTGTAAGAATTGTGGCTATAAATTAGATGTTTATTATGCCATCAAGATCCCAGCTTGCAGCGAGTGCGGGCATGGGGAATATACTAGAAAAGCATTAGCGCCCTAAAGTGTGGGCGCTCAGCTTGGAAGCACCAAGCTGAGTAGACTAACGTATGCGAATAATACAAAGAAGTTAGAATGACCAAATCTAAATTGTCGTGTGAAAAAGCACTGCCTGCGAGTCAGCTCGCGCCATCAGTTTCGTTGACTCACATAGAAAATTGTATCCAAAACCCTTATCCAGAAGCACTACCGTTTATTGGCCAGCAGCGCGCTCAAACCGCGCTAGACTTTGCTTTGGGAATGGAGCTTCCTGGTTATAATGTGTATGTCATGGGAGAAGCGGCGCTGGGTCGTTTTACCATGGTAAAAGACAAGCTTGAGGCACACAGTAAAACTAAGCCAACGCCTAAAGAATGGTTGTACGTCAACAACTACGACGACCACCGCGAGCCTATCGCGCTATTTATGCAGGCGGGTGAAAGTAAGCAGCTTGAGGCCGATATTGACGCCTTTATTGATGAGATCTTAGATACTTTTCCTGCAGCTTTTGACAATCCGGGTTATCAACGTAAGAAAAAGTCGCTAGATAAAGAATTCGAACAAAAATACGATGCTGCGATCACCGCTGTTGAGCAGCAAGCTATGAATATGAGCGTTGCACTGATAGAAGATACGGGGACTGTTGGCTTTGCTCCTGTGGTCGATGGTAAGCAGCTCAGTGATACGGAGTTTTCGGCTCTGGACGAGCATGTTCAGGCACACTTTTTAACCGCAATAGAAACATTAGAAGATGCCCTAATCGAATCGCTTATTGAGCTGCCAAGATGGAAGCGTGAATCTTCTGAGCGCTTACGTAATCTTAAAAAAACTACCATCGAAGTGGCGACCAAACCGCTATTAAAAGCACTTGAGCATAAGTATGCCGCACACATTGGCGTGCTGCGTTATCTTAAAGATCTGAAGGTTGAAATTGTCGATGCGGTATTAGATTGGCTAGACGACGATAGTAGCAACAGCGACGAAAACAAAGATGACTTTGACTCAAAGGGAATGCTCACGGACTTTTTTGCGCCCAATATTCTGGTTGAGTTTAAAGAGGACGACCCTGCGCCTGTGGTGTATGAGCCAAATCCGACCTTTGGTAATATTTTTGGTAAGGTGGAATATGCAACCTCTCAAGGTAATTTGATCACCAGCTATCGCTCTATTCAAGCCGGTGCATTGCACCGCGCCAATGGCGGTTATCTGATCATGGATGCTGAAAAGGTCATGGCTAACGCGCAAGTGTGGGATGGCCTTAAACTGTCGTTAAAAACCCACCAAATTAAAAATGACCTACCGTATCAAGACAATTCGGTGGGCAGCAGCTTTACCTTAAAGCCGCAGTTAATTCCATTGGATGTCAAAATTATTCTTTTGGGTTCGAGAGATCTATATTACACCATAGGTGAGTACGATGAAGAGTTTGCAGAACTATTTAGAGTGCTGGCCGATTTTGATTACTATTTACCAAGCTCGGACAAAATGCAGTATCAATTTATCACTAAGGTGATGGAATACTGTAATGATACCTTGAAGATTGAGCTTAGCTCAGCGGCGCTGGCGCGTATGCTTAAATTTAGCTATCGCCAAGCGGAGCACCATAGTAAGCTTTCGGCGCGCTTTGCTGATGTTTTGGAGCTGGTGGCAGAAGCCAGTTTTTATGCCAAGCAAGATGGCGTAAACCAAATAGCCGCTAATCACATCGATGAAGCGATAGCTGGAAAAGAATATCGGACTGGGCAGTTGAGTGAAAACATGCTCAGCGATATTCAAGAAGGGCATACTTTGATTGCAACTGAAGGCACCGCAATTGGTAAGGTAAACGGCCTGACGGTCCTGCATATTGGTGACACCGCATTTGGTACTCCTGCGCGTATTACCTCTACGGTATACGCGGGTGCTGACGGGGTGATTGACGTTGAACGTGAGGTAGATTTAGGTAAGTCAATTCACTCAAAAGGCGTGATGCTGCTTACGGGTTACCTAGGTAATAAGTATGCGCAAGACTTTAGCCTGACACTTAGCGCAAATATCGCCATTGAACAAAATTATGGTTTTATAGACGGTGATAGCGCATCACTTGCAGAACTTTGTGCACTGCTATCGGCGGTGACACAACTACCCGTAGACCAATCTTTAGCACTCACTGGCTCAATAAACCAACACGGTGAAGTACAAGCCATTGGTGGTGTAAACGAAAAAATCGAAGGTTTCTTTAAACTCTGCAAAATGCGAGGCCTCACAGGTAAGCAAGGGGTGATCGTCCCTGAATCTAACAAGGTCAACTTAGTGTTAGATGATGAAGTGATTGCGGCTGTTGAAAAAGGCTTATTCCATGTCTACGCCGTTGCCACAGTAGATGAAGCGCTTAGCTTGTTAATGGATAGACCAGCAGGAGAGCTAAGTGATGAAGGCTATCCCGAAAACAGTATCAATGCAGTTGCAATGGCGAAACTTGAACGTATTGCAAAAGTAGTAAACGGCGATGACGACAAAGGAGAAGAAAGCCATGACGACAACTAATATTATCCTCGTTATCGTTGCACTGGTGATTGCAGTGGTGTTTTTTCGAGGTGGTCAGAAACAAAAGCAGCTTGCGCAGTTTAATCGAATTCAAGCGGCAGACTTTTTGAAAGAAAACGAAAAGCGCGCAGAGGTACATAAAACTGACTCAGGTCTTCAGTACGAAATAATCACTCAAACTGACGGTGGCAAACAGCCAAATGCAACGAGCAAAGTTAAAGTACATTATCATGGCACTTTACTTGATGGCTCCGTATTCGACAGCTCGGTACTGCGTGACCAACCCATCAGTTTTGGACTTAATCAAGTGATCCCGGGTTGGACCGAAGGTGTGCAGTTGATGAGCGAAGGGGATAAATATCGCTTTTGGATTGGTCCGGACCTAGGATATGGTGACCGCGCAGCAGGTAAAATCGAACCGGGTTCGTTATTAGTGTTTGAAGTTGAGCTGCTCGCGGTAGAATGATGAGCTCAAAGCGATGAGGCTCTAGCAGCTATTTTTATTTGCCCAAGCGTGATTAACCGTCGCTACAATTGTTAAGGTGGACTGCTAGAGAGAAATGATGTTATTTAAGCTCAGGTTATTTAACCTGGGGTTTGGATAAGGAATGTTCCAACTCATTGTTGCTAAAGCACAACTTAGTTTTTTCCTTGTCTAGCGAGAGAGTTTTAGGGAAAACACCGCTTTCGCGTCCTGCTCTCGCTAAGGTACCTACATCCTGTAGGCAAGGCGAATTTACGCACCAATAGCTGGCTATTGGAAGTGAATTCAACGCAGTTAGCGCTAAAACTAGCTGCTAGAAAGGCATTAATTATCCGCAGCTCAGGTTATTTAGAGCCATCCTGTGCTGATTTTGTGACAAGGACGTCACAGAGGACATTTTTGAAGATGTGTATGCCAGCAGCTAATGCTCCTAAAATTAATAGGTTGGAAGATAATGGGTCATCTTCCAATAAGTAGTTGTTCAATAATGCTATTAGTAACATCATGATGACTACGAAAATAAGTGGTTTCACACTATGTTTATCAATACTTTTCTTAATCTCTGCTTCTGTCATCGTTCCCTCTTAGGTTGTAGCTTTAACTATTTAAAATAGTTGGAGAATTAATGGGTTGGTATTACTGCTCACTTCTCTTTATTTTCTGTATAGCGACTAAGCAGCATGTTGGCGACTTGCTGTTTTACAGCCCGTTTGTCGTTGGGGTCAACGCCAAAACGTTCTGCCAGTAGTGCGATTTCATCATCGGTTAAATTGAAGGATAAGCGTTGCCGAGTTTTCTTCGATTTAACTTCTAAATTAAGGATCTTTCTGATCATATCGGATGGCGTTAGCTCTTCGTCTATCGCCTGTTTTTTAATGCTTTTTTGTACTTCCGTGGTTAAATCGAAGGCCATTTGTGTGGCCCTCAATGCCACTTCTTGACGTTTCCACTTGTCTTCTCTTGTGGTCACGAGTTCGCTCCAGGAAATAGGTCGACAATATCGCTCAGTGGGCGGCACATGGTTAGTGACACGTCAGTTTCCCCCCCATCCCAGATCTCGATATTGATAGCGAACTTTTCGTCAGGACTAAGTAACTCGATAACTTCACATACTTCGCCACTTTCATCTTGATAGCGTGGCAAGGCGCGACCGCGATAATCGCTATCGTAAAAATAGCAAACGTAGGGCGCTTCACTTTGTTGATAGCTTTTACCTAAAAATCGCTCGAAAATCTCTGGAGTGGCGTGGGTGTCGATGTGGGTCAGTGCTTCTTCATCGAAAATACGCGCAAATTCATCAAGCGTAAAAATAGCGTCGACGTCTTCTCTTTGGATTTTGGTAGAGAAATTCGCGTATTCCTCACCGTCACTTTGTTCAATTTGCAAAAAAGTAATGTTACCTGAATCACTTTCGAGAACAAATTCATATGCAGCGCTGCGCTCAAATTGGTAAGTTTGTACGCCAACCACTTTTAGGGTTTGTCCCTTGAGCCAGCTTGGGTAAGCGAACGAATCGATGATGGTGAGCATGTCCCCAACTTGCAGATCTTTAGCATGAGTAAGCTGTCGCTCAGGAGTTTTTTTTGATTTAAAAAAGCCAAACATAATGCACCTACATAATCAAAAGGGTAAAAAGGAGGCGAGGCCTCCTTTTTCTAATCGGCAAATATTAGTTGCTTTGTTTAGCTCTAATACGTTCAAGAATATCATTACTCTTTTGCGTAGAGCCAATACCTGCTTCTGCCATTTTGGCTTTTAGATCTGCACCCGTTGCAGCGGCTTCAAGCTCTTTTGCTGCAGCCAGTTGATCTTGCCTATCTTGCTGGCGTTGCTTGATACGCTCAAGCGACTGACGTGCATTTACCATAGATGATTCATTTGTATTTAGCGTGCTGTTTACTGCCATGGTTGCTTTTTGAACGCTGTCTGTGGTTTTTACCATGGTCAGCTGGCGTTGGTTTTCTTTAATCGTTTTTTCAGCTTCTTTGATCTGCTGCTTTAACAGGATCACATGTTTACTAAAACCGTCTAGCACTTGCTGATGCTCTGCGCGCTCAACTTCAAATTCACCGATTTTCTCTGCGATTTCTACCGCTAAAGCTTCGTTACCTTTTTCGAGCGCTTGTCCAGCATAGTTTTCATGCTCGATAATGCTTTCGTCAAGTGCAGCTAATTTGCGTTTTGTCTGCATCTCTTTCGCCATTACTTCAGTTAAGCTCTTTTTGGCTTTAGCTAAAGCGTTTTGTGCGTCAGCAATTTCTTGCTCAAAAATGCGAATGCCATTTGCGTCAACAATTGACTCACCAACTTCTCTAGCGCCACCACGAACAGCAGTAAATAATTTCTTTAAAATACTCATTTCACAACTCCAATATTACTCATTCAAATACACAGTCACAGCATCTAATGCTTCGATTGCATTGTCCGCGAGGGTGACCAGTTCGTGCGTGATCTCATCAATTGAGGAGGAAACGGCTAGAGCACCAAATATCGCATACTGCTCATCAATTTTAGCAAACGCACTCAGCGGGATCGGCACATTCAGTTTTAATAGTGCTTCGTTTAACTCGTTTAGCAACTCAGGCTTTACCTCATTCTCTTTAAATAGGTAACTAATGCATACAAGTTGTTCTTCAGTCTGAGTCACAAAAATTGGTAATTCGTCATTTCCGTCAACAATCACTTGCAATACATCTTGCTCGCCTTCATTGGCGATTAAGAAAGATTCGAAGTTAGCACCTTCTGTTTCAAATGATGCTAATTTGATTGATAGTTCATTTAATTCCATCTTCATTTACCTTTTTGTTTTGACATATTATGTCTGAGTTAAGAGTTGCACGTAAGACATAATATGTCAATGGCCGTGCGCTAATTTTTATACAACTCATCTTCTGTTTGCCATGCTTGGCGATAATAATCGTATAGTCTCCCCGTTCCTAACTGGTTGACTTCAATATCTTTTGCTCCATCAAAAAAGCGATTTGGGAAGGCGAAAGTCGCGAGTAAATACTCTTTGTTTATCCAGTTACTTGGAACAGGCAAAGACTCGGCCGACCGGATCCTAGCACTTGCTGGTTGTCCTGTTCTCGTTGCGATTGTCCATCCCCACTGGCCAAATGAGGGAATATTCTGTTGGTATTGCTCAACATGCGTAAACCCGGCATGTTTTACCGTTTTAGCTATGCTAATAAACGCTTTTTTGGCGTGATAGGGAGACGTTGACTGAATAGCGAGTGCACCATCGGGTGCCAGTAATTGACGCACATGATTATAAAAGTAGTCGCTATATAGCTTGTTTAAATCGGGATGGTTAGGGTCGGGTAAGTCGATAATGATAGTGTCAAACTGTCTACCTTGGTCGAGCATTTTTTCTACTTCTAAAAATGCATCTGCAATGATAACCGTCGCTCTTGGGTCGTTTAACGCGTCGCCATTCAAGCGGGTTAATTGACTGGTGATATGTGGTCTAGCCGGGTAAGGCTGCCCTTGTAGTCCAAATAATGAAAGTAGTTGTCCATCCAAATCGATTAAGGTTGCATTCTCTACTGGCCATTCCAGTACATCTCGAAGTGCCAGACCATCTCCGCCACCAATGATTAACACCTTTTCGCGACGGTTGGATGCCAGCATAGCAGGATATACGAGCATAGTGTGATAGATCTGTTCATCCACAGATGAAAACTGTAATCGACCATTTAAGAATAAATCGTTAATTGGCATCGGTTGTGCGCGGCTCAATCGCTCAGTGATGACAACATGTTGATACTTCGTTGACTCTGAATAGATCACCTTGTCTTTGTAAAGTACATTGCTGAGGTCTTTCATCCAAAGAGAGCCATGGCTCAGGATGACAAAAAAGATACCAAGTAGAACAAAGTGGCAAGCAAACAGCAGCTTAGCGAAGCGGACATGAGCATGGTAACGCCATAGGAAGATAAGTCCTGCAATGATATTAAATAGCGCAGTCCACGCTGCTGCTTGCATTATTGGCAACGCAAGCATAATCGTGACCCAAATAGCAGCACCAACACCAGCACCGATATAATCTGCACCGTAAATGGTACCTGCGTTATTTTCAAGGAAACGACCGTACACTTGTTGGCGGATCCTAGCGATCAGCGGAATTTCCATGCCAATTAAAATGCCTAGGATGAGGCCGAAAACATAAGGTAGAAATCGGGCAAATGCTTGTAATTGCGCAAATGGCATTCCATCTAAGACACTATCGGGAGGCAGGCTGTATAGGCTAGAAAGTGTATGGGGCAGGGTATAGGTAAGTGCAATAACACTGGCGATCACCAAAATACTGCTCATGCCCAGTAGCGCGATTAGGCTTTCAAGCCAAGCAAAAGCGGTAAAAGGATCTTTAAACCAGCGTGCTAAAAATGCGCCAATGCCCATGGCCACGATCATAGTGCCTATCATGGCATAAATCGCGCTTTCTACGGAGCCTAAAACGCGACCAGCATAATGGGAGAGTAAATATTCGTAGATTAGGCCGCAACCGGCCAAAATAGCCATGACGCCAATTAGTAGGGTGTCGTGACCGAACAACGACCAGTTGCCGGTCACTCTTGCTGAAGTTTGTGGTGCAGATGCGCTCAAGGGTTATGCACCTAACAAACTTGCCATAGTCGTACCAATCGCAAAAGAAAGTGCGGCTGAGATTGCAGCAACACCAACATTCTTTTGTCTGTTCACTTCATCGGAAATATCTTTACCCGCCAGAATAATTTTTATCATGATGAGGTGTAAGACGATGAAAAGCACAATGCTACCCAGTGCCGCAATACTCCAGTACAGTAAACTTGAGTTAATATTGTCCGCTACATACGGCGCTAAACCGGACGCCGCAGTTAGTGCCAGTGCTGAGCCGATTAAAAAGCCCGCGTAGCGGATCCCGACTGCGATATTGTTGTCTTTGATTGCTTGCTGTAAACAGTCGCCACTTTTGTTGGTGCGCTTAAATAGTTGTACTCGGTATTGGCTTACAAGCAGCATACAAATATTACCAATAATGAAGGCCGCAACCACAATCGGTAAACCATACCAGCCCTCTGTGAGTACCCAAAGCAAAGCTGAGCGGATCACAATGGCAACGCTCACCACATGGCCAAAATCAATCAGTGCTGAGGTGACATTACCTTTAACGATTTCGTCATGAAGGTTCACCTTGCGTAACGCGACTTTGTCTTGGAAAAAGTGGCCGAGTTTGATAAGAATGATACCAACGATACCATAGCCCGCCATTTGTAGTGCTTCTTGAGCCAAAGAACTGGCAAAAGCACCACTTGAAATACCTGAAATCACAATGGCTAAAGCTGCTAAACCACCAGCAAAGCTGAGGCCAAATGCAAAGTTGTCTTTTTCTGTTATTTCATCGTTTGCATGAAGGTTAGATACCCAACCTTTGATGTATTTTAAGCTAACAAACAACGCGACGATCACCGCCATATCTATTAGCAATGCTTGAAAAGTCCAAGCTGTTAATCCGTTAAATTGGTACATGTGTTAACTCCGCTATATATGCGCTATTTGCCCCGGCTTACGCCACGGGAGGTTCTACTTGAGCTATTGCGAACTGAGCCGTAGCTTGAGGTTCGAGAGTAGCTGCTTCGAGTTACTGCTGATGGGGTATTACTACTTCGACTTAACCCTGACGCGCCAGACTTTTTCTTGGCATAGGGACTGGTAAACTGTTTACCCTGTCTTTGATACGATTGTTGAGTACGTTTGGCGAGTTCAGTTTGGCGTTTGTAGCTTTTATAACTGGTGTATCTATGGCGACCATAGTCACTGTAGTAGCTGTATTTGCGGTGTTTACTCCAGCGGCCATACTCCACATCACCAACAATATCTCCAAGCATGCGATACATGCCGTACCACATCCAAAAGCTAGTGCCGTTTGAGTTGGTCTGCCATTCGCCATAGTTGGCATTACCAACAAGCTGGTTACCGACACCGGTCTGACCGTTTGCCGTTTGTTCTGCTTGCTGACTGATTGCGCCGACTCGCGCTAGCTTCCCATCTGACATATCGGCTAAAACATTGATTGGATCTGTCAGCGCATCATTGAACAAACTGATGGAAGCAGCTTCTTTTAACAAGAGCGCTTGGTTGATAATATCATCGCTGTTCATACTTGGGGCGGGGGACTTGAGGGACTGATAACGAGTCAATAAACTCTGATATAAGGTTCCACTGCTTGTTGCGTCTTGGGAAATAATTTGCGCAATTTCACTGAGCTGAGGTTTTTGCTGACTAAGTACTTTGCCATACTCAGTCAAAAGGTTGGCGTTTCTCACCTGCTTTTTATCAAGGGCGGTTCCCAGCGTATTTATCGCTGTTGAAGCTTCTTGAAGTGTATGTGTAATGGTTTGCTGGATACGTTCTTCTTTCGATTCGCAGCCCAGCATTAGGCTCAAAACACACAGTAGGCTAACCAGTTTCCAAATTCTAAAGTTGGACATTCATTGTCACCTAATCTACCTTGACCATTCGTTTTAATGTGCTGTTTTATTGAGTTTAAGTCAACTCAAACGTGCCGTGATCGGCATGTTAAAGGGGCTTAAATTGTAACAATAAATCAGTCTAGAAAGTTATTACCTATACACCTTAACATTTGTATTAACATAAACCATAGCGTTAGGTGGATTGGGATAATAATAGAGTTTGTTCATATAGAAGTTGCATTCGTATGAATGCAACGATCACCAAAGCATCAATATAAATCTATCAATACTATAAGGTTAATATACCTTAGCAATTCGCCTCTAGGATGTCATAGATAGTATCTTCTAGGTCTTCTAAATCTGCTTCATCTATCAACAATCTGGCTTTTGACTCATCAAGGTCTAGCGCCTCCGCAAAGAAGCCTTTAAAGCCTCGCGCTTTGCGATCAATCTCAAAGATGATTTCAAGTTGCTCACCACGATTAAAGAAAACCACTTCTACCTCATCAAAGCGACCATGGAAGTCACCTGTGATCGTTTTAAACTCTAGTTCTTGTACGAATGGCAGGCGTGAGAATGATACTTCATCAATACCTTCACAGTCTGATTCATAAAGTTTAAAGCCAAGCGCTTCCATCGCATCGATAGCCGCTTGTTGTAGCTCGGTAGGTACGATATGTAAATAGTCTCTATCTGACTTGTCGAGCGCCATATCAATATCAAGGTTGGTAGCGATCCAAGTTTTGGATTGGCCAACAGTAAGCGGGGTTTCTTCAGCGAGGTCAAGCGCGAATGGAATGTGCTTTTCATCACCGGGTTCGATAGTAAATCGTTCGTTGATTTGAAATTTAGCGAGGGTGTGGTTTTTAGTGATGGTCGTTGTTTCACCTTCACTGTCTTCTCTTTCAACTGTGTAGTTGCACATTACGTTAAGATCTATTTTGTTGATCTCTTGAGCAACTTTGCCACCGATGATTTTAACCGTTCCAGAAATTTCTTCGCCAGGGGAGGCATGATGGGTTTCTAAGATGGTATCTACTTTTGCTGCACCGATACCGACTGCGCCAAGGGCTTTTTTGAAAAAAGACATAGTCATCCTTATATATCTTGTGACCTTCCATCATGGAAAGCGCTGCCGTGTCGATTATAGGAATTATTATCAATTCGTCAATTGCTTTTCTCCTTCGAAGCCGATGACTTGAAAATATTTTTATGATGCAGTCGGTAATTAGTCATAATTCGCAAAATTGGTATATTATTTTTATAACGATAGCTGTAGATGAGCTGTGTTCATTGGCATGTTTCAAATTGCAAAGTTCAAGTTTATAGAATTATGGAACAGGATGTTGCAACGTCTCATGATTAAGGACCGTCGTATGGCCCGCACTCAAGCTTTGGCGCAACCGAGCTATGAGGAATTGGCGTCGACATTGAGTGCGATGCCGGACTTGATGTTTGAACTGGACGAAGAGGGGCGACACTGGGACGCCAGAATACTCCGCCCTGAGTTATTAGTCGCGCCTGCAGAACAATTGATTGGCCATACGGTGACTGAAGTGATGCCAGAGCAAGCCGCTAAAATAGTGATGCAGGCATTACAGGAAGCAAAAATTAACGGCTACTCACATGGTAGCCATATTCACTTGTCTACGCCTGTTGGCGAGCGTTGGTTTGAGGTCTCTATTGCCCGTAAGGTTGTCACTGCAAGCGATAATCATGCAGAAACACGTTTTATCGTGTTATCTCGGGATATCAATGACCGTAAGTTGGAGTATCTTGAAGCCGAGAAGCTGGCGTATCATGACCAATTAACCGAGCTACCGAATCGCCATGTTCTCCAACATGGGTTAACGGAGCAGCTCCGTATAGGTCAGCAGCTTGGTAGCTACAGTGCAGTCTTGTTTTTGGACCTTGACGATTTTAAAAAAGTAAATGACTTGCATGGTCACCATGTAGGAGACCAGCTACTTAAGGCGGTTGCCCAGCGTTTGTGTGCTAGCGTACGCCAAGATGATGTGGTGATCCGTTGGGGAGGCGATGAGTTTGTGATTTTAATCACTCACTTATCTCCTCAACAGCCTCAAGCCGAATCTCATGTGGTTGGGATTTGCCAGCAAATAATCAACAAGGTAGATAAGCCATATCTCTTTGAAGGCAATAAGCTAAGTTGTCGGATTAGTATCGGCGTCAGTCTACTTAATAACCTCGATATCGAGACTGGGATCCAACAGGCAGATTCCGCCATGTATCAAGCCAAGCAATCTGACAGAGTGCGCTATGCTTTCCACAACAAACCAATTAAGGATGTTGGAACCTAGATAAATTCATCTGACAATAACGACAACCATAATACACTTCACGACTTTTCAGCCATTTGAGGTAGAGATTGGAAGTCGGGTTTGATTACGGAAGTTCTCATTGTGCAATGCCTAAAGTGTCATGCAAAATGGTGGAAACTGGGATCTAACAGGCTTGTTCCACTATGCTTTCCACAACAAACCAATTAAGGATGTTGGAACCTAGATAAATCCATCTGACAATAACGACAACAATGATATACTTCGCGACTTTTCAGCAGTTTGAGGTAGAGAATGAAAGTCGGGTTTGATTACGGAAGCTCTCATTGTGCAATGCCTAGTGTGTTATGCAAAACGGTTTCATTCCACGACAAGCCTATAAAGGATGTGAGAACCTAGATAAATTCATCTGACAATAACGACAACCATGATACACTTCGCGACTTTTCAGCAGTTTGAGGTAGAGAATGAAAGTCGGGTTTGATTACGGAAGTTCTAATTGTGCGATGGGTGTCATGCAAAATGATGAAGTGGACTTACTGCGTCTCGAGCAAGATAAATATTACCTGCCTTCGACTATGTATGCGATGCACAATGCGTTAATTCCTGCATTTGTTAACCGTCATCTGAGTGAACCAGATCCAGTCTACACACAGTCTCGCCAAGGGCTGCTAACGGTAGCACAGCAAGCCAAACGCGATCTCGATTTAGAAGCGCATGAAGCGGGCGTTTTTTTTGGTCAAGCGGCGATTTCTGAGTATATCGAATTTCCCGAAGAAGGTTTTTTTGTAAAATCACCCAAGTCCTTCTTTGGTGCGGTTGGGCTTAAACCTCAACAAATCGCCTTCTTTGAAGATATTGCTGCGGCGATGATGATGGAGATTAAGCGCCGTGCCGAGTCGCAGTTGCAACAGTCCATCACCGACACTGTGATTGGTCGACCTGTTAACTTTCAGTCCGTCGGTGGAGAAGAAAGCAACCAACAAGCGGTTAATATTCTTACCACCGCCGCAAAAAGAGCTGGGTTTAAGGAAGTGGGTTTTCTCTTCGAACCGCTCGCAGCGGGGATTGAGTACGAAAGCCGTCTTCAGCAAGATAAACTTGTGCTGGTGGTTGATATCGGCGGTGGTACTAGCGATTGTTCGTTTGTCCGAATGGGGCCAAGCTATCGCAATAACACACAGCGCCAACAAGACTTTTTAGCGCATACGGGCAAACGTATCGGCGGTAACGACTTAGATATTGCGCTAGCTTATCACCAATTAATGCCGTTGTGTGGTCTAGGTTCTAACATGAGTTCAGGTTTGCCGATGCCTAGTCAACTGTATTGGCAGGCATGTAAAATCAATGATATTCAGTCTCAACTAGACTTCTACAGCGATAAATTAGCGCGAGAATTGCAAAGCATGTTGCGAGATGTCGCCGAGCCGCAAAAGCTGGCGCGTTTACTTCATATTCAACAGAACAAACTTACCCATCAAGTGGTTCGTGAAGGTGAGCTTGGTAAGATAGCACTCTCTGAGCAAGCAAAATTTAATGCTGATCTTGGCTTTATTGAGCCACAGTTAACCTCTGAATTTACGCAGCAAGATTTTGCCGAGTCGGTCATGTCGAACTTAGAACAGATGGGCATGCTTGCGAAAGAAGCCATTCATCAAGCGGGATCAAAACCCGATGTAATTTATCTGACTGGCGGTAGCGCGCAATCACCGTTACTCAAGGCAACGCTTGCACAGCAAATTGGTGATATTGAAATGGTGAACGGGGATAACTTTGGTAGTGTTACTGCAGGCTTGACTAAGTGGGCGGATAAAATATTTAGGTAATCGAAGTCAAAATCAAAGAAGCGGTCACAAGCCGCTTCTATTTATCAATCTAAGCGACTAGCAAGGTACTGCTCATAATCAGGTAAATGTCTTGCGATTGGCTGGCTCATTTTATCGCACGCCATCAGTAAATCTGCTGTCGCTTCATTACAGGCGACGGGAATATTCCAAACAGCAGCGAGTCTCAACAGTGCTTTTACATCCGGATCGTGAGGCTGTGACGCCAGCGGATCCCAAAAGAAAATCAAGACATGAACATCTTGCTCCGCAATTTTAGCACCAATTTGCTGGTCGCCACCCATTGGGCCACTAAATAGCTTTGTTACTTCTAAACCAGTATGCTTTTCTATTAGGTTACCCGTTGTGCCCGTAGCGTAAAGCTTGTGCTGTTTAAGGCTATCTAAGTGAGTCTGACACCACTCAAGTAGGGCTGGTTTCATGCCATCGTGTGCAACCAAAGCAATATGCTTTTTAGCTGGCAGTGGCTGTGAACGTTTTTGCATGTGTACTGCTCCTATTTTGCGTAACTGTTTAGAGTAATAAGTTGACTGCCAATGCGATAAAAATTAAGCCTGAAATTCGATCAATCCACACCGGCGCTGCGGGATGCTGCCTAAAATAGCCCGCGATTTTATCACCACCGTAGATGTACATGCAGTCGATGGGAAAAGCTAAAATAGGATAAAGTAAGCCAAACATGGCCAGTTGCATCGTTGTCGAGGTCGTCAAGCTACTATCGACAAACTGAGGAATAAATGCAATAAAAAACAAGGCGACTTTGGGATTTAAGACTTCCGTCATCATTGCTTGGAACATCACGTTTTTAGGCTTTTTGGTGCTAACGTGTGGTTTTTCCTCGCAAGCTATCTGCCCCTTCCCAAGCGTCTCTTTGATAGTCATTACACCTAGATAAGCTAAGTAAGCTGCGCCGAGGTATTGCACTGTGGTATAGGCGGTCTCTGAGGCTTTTAGGAGTGCCGATAAGCCGACAACGGCAAAGAGTGTGTGGATCACCCCACCGAGTGCAAAGCCTAATGCGCTCTGCATGCCAGCAGCGCGGCCATTAGTAAAGGTCTGCGCCATTAAAAACGCATTGGATGGACCCGGTGCCACGGCAATTACCATGCTGGCGATTAAAAATGAGAATAAGTATTCAAGATTTAGCATCGTATTATTAAATTAGATCTTTACCAATCCATACCACTTTACCGAGAATTTCCAGCTGCTCCAATTCATTCGGCATCACAACTTGTTCTCGGTATTCTTTATTATCGCTAATCAAGCGTACTGAGCCATCAAAGTTTTGTTGTAAGCGCTTGGCATAAAGCTCTTCACCGAGGCGGACAACATAGATCAGGCCTTCGCTTAACTTTTTATCCGATAAATCCACTAAAATTGTATTGTTATTGTGAATAGTGGGTTCCATAGAGTCGCCTTTGGCAAACACCACGACCAGCTGTGACTTATCTAGGTTTTTAAATTCAATCCACTTTTTTCTAAATGCAAGATAACGTGCAACCTCGGCACTTTGGTTAAATGCACCATAACCGGTGCTGACAGAGACATGGTAGCCAGGCACAACAACAAAGTCTTCATTGAAGTCTTCCAAGGTAATACTTTGCTGGATGATTGGTGATTCGGTTTTGCAATCAAGTGGGATCCCGGTAACGAGCCACATCAAATCTACGTTGGCCTGTTTAGCAATGCGTTCAATCACACTGAGTTTTGGGTCTTCCCCTTTTAATATTCTGCGCAGCGTCCCTTCAGATACATCAATTTTTAACGCAAAAGCTCTAATACTGTCCGGCTTGATCGCATATTCTACGCGCTCCGCTAGGCTCATGAGACTTTGTTCCATGCGTTGCCTCTTAAATAATGATACGTGTGCGTCATTATATGGGCTATTTTTTGCGAAGTAAAATCATTTTTGACGCAAAAAAGATCCATTTTTTCGTTGTAATGCGTAAAAAATAGATCTATTATCTTCATTAAATTACGCAGTGAATGCATTTAGTCAGTGAGTGCGTAAATAAGTGATTTTTCTAAAAGTCATATATTTGCGCAATTTTTTAAGGAATGAGTGTGATGTTAATGAGCCAACCTTTAATTTCTGAACGCGCGCCGCTTGGTGCTGCCATACTTAGATTTGCACGTAAAAGTCGCGGTTTTACTCAAGCTGAATCAGCCGCAAGTTATGGTATAGAGGAGCGAACATTAAGGCGCTGGGAGAATAACGAATACAATCCTAAATGGAATGATGTGATTGCTTTGGTTGAAGATGTTTATTTAATGGACATTGTTAATGTCATTGTGGGATTAAGGACATCAAGCGCTGCGTAAAAAATTAAAGCCAGCTTATGCTGGCTTTGTTCAATAAAGTCGCTATGTCTAACATAGCGACTTATATTCTCTTACTCTTCGTCTTCAACAAGTGTCATCAGTGAAGTGTTACCACCAGAAGCTGTGGTATCGATACTGATGGTTTTCTCAGTCACAAGACGGTTGATAAGCGTATCGTAGTACTCTGCACTGATCACAGGCAGGATAGCACCTTTGCGCTCTGCAAGTTGCTGTGAGAAGTAACCAAGGCGTGAAGAGCGCGCAGCCACAACAGCACCTGCAAGGTGAGGGTGTGCCAAAATCGCTTGTAGCTGGTTTTGCTTCGCTACTTGGAATACGCCTTCAGCAACGCCAGTTGAGATGAACTTATCTCTAAATGCCAATGCTTCTTCATAGAATAAGTCAGAGGCTACTGTGATCACTGTGTTACCGGCAGCAAGTGCTGTGATAATTGAAATCGCCCAGAAGTTGAACGACGTACTCTTATCGGCATATACCACTACACAACCACGCGCTTCTAAGTGCAGCGTGTTCGACTCACCAGTTGGTCCCGGTAGTGTTGTGTAAGTACGCATACGCTTTTCTAAGCGGTTTAGCTGAGCACGTGCATCAGAAAGCGTTAATGATAAATCATCCGCCAGCTCATCAATGATGTCTACTGTTGCTACTTTAGCAAGTAGCTGACGCACTGCCGAAACACGGTCATTAAGCGCAGTACGACGCCAGATCTTCTCATCACGCTTAGAGTTTTGCATCAGTTTTTCAACTTGCTCAACGGCACCTGGGAAGTGGTGGATCTCTAGTTCATCAGGCGTCAGATCTGTCATTTGGACGTTGTCTGGTGACGCTTTTTCTTTCACAAGGCGAAGTAGGTAGTTTGGACCACCTGCTTTTGGACCTGTACCAGATAAGCCACGACCACCAAATGGCTGAACACCAACAATCGCACCAATCATGTTACGGTTCACGTATACGTTACCTGCACGCGACATCTTAGCTAGGTATTCGCAGCGCTCTTCAATACGTGAATGAACGCCCATCGTTAGACCGTAGCCTGTACCATTGATTTGGTCGATCACATTATCAAGTTGATCAGCTTTGAAGCGTACAACGTGAACTACCGGACCGAATACTTCACGCTTAAGCACGGATAGATCAGCAATCTCATATAGACGCGGAGCGAAGAAGTAAGCGCCGTTCTCGCTGTTATCAGGGATCTTAGCTTCGAATAGTAGCTTACCGTTCGACTTCATGTAATCAACATGCTTAGTCAAAGTGGTCAGCGCTTTTTCGTCGATTACTGGACCTACGTCTGTAGATAGTAGCGATGGGTCGCCGATATGTAGCTCTTTAAGCGCACCTTGGATCATTTCAATGATACCGTCAGCAACATCTTCTTGTAAGAACAACACACGAAGTGCTGAACAGCGTTGACCGGCACTTTGGAAGCCTGAAGAAATAACATCGTCAACCACTTGCTCTGGTAATGCTGTTGAGTCAACGATCATACAGTTTTGACCACCAGTTTCTGCTATCAGAGGAACCTGAATATCGTTACGCTCAGCAAGAATTTGTGAGATAAGCGTACCAGTCTCTGTTGAACCTGTGAACATAACCGCTTGGATACGCTCGTCAGGCACGATGTGTTTACCCACTTCGCTACCGCGTGCGATAACCGGTTGTACTACGTGCTCCGGTAAGCCAACGGTATGCATTAATTCAATACAACGCAGTGCAATCATACTGGTTTGTTCAGCAGGCTTTGCAATAACGGTATTACCTGTCACGATAGCGGCAGCTACCTGACCTAAGAAGATCGCAAGTGGGAAGTTCCACGGGCTGATACATAAAATCACGCCACGAGCTTCAAAGCGCTCATCTTTAGAAAGCTCTTCTGCACGTGCTGCATAGTAGCGACAGAAGTCAACGGCTTCACGTACTTCATCGATGCTGTCTTGGGTTACTTTACCTGCTTCTTTAATACAGATAGCAACAAGTTCGTCATGGTGACGCTCAAGGATGTCAGCAGTACGGCGTAGTAGGTTTGCACGCTCTTCAACTGAGGTTTGAGACCAACTTTCAAAAGCCGCATCAGCATTGGCAAGCACGCTTTGCATGTGTGCTTCATCGTGTAAAGGCACAGATCCAATCACTTGTTTGTGGTTCGCAGGGTTACGAACAGCAAGGTGACCCTCTGGTACTTGGCTTTCATCGATTAGGTGTTCGTTAAACCAGTTGTCTAGGTTTTCTTTAAACGGTGTTAAATCGTTGATGTCCGTTAGGTCTTTACCTTTTGAGTTTGGACGCTCATCGCCATAAAGCTCGATAGGTAGTTTAATTTGCGTATTGTAACGGTTACGTAGGCCTTGCAGCGTTTCTACAGGATCTGGAAGTAGTGACTCAACAGGCTTAGTGGTATCAACAATTGCGTTTACGAATGATGAGTTTGCACCATTTTCAAGTAGACGACGTACCAGATAAGCAAGTAGGTCTTCGTGCTGACCAACTGGTGCATACACACGACACTGAATTCCTTCGTTTTCAACGATTTGGTCGTAAAGTGATTCACCCATACCGTGTAGACGTTGGAACTCGAACCCTTTGTTATCGCCTTTTGCCACTTCTAGAATGGTTGCTGCGGTGTAAGCATTATGCGTCGCAAACTGCGGGAATAGCACATCGCGAGCTTCAAGTAGCTTAATAGCACACGCTTTATAAGAAACGTCAGTCGTTGCTTTACGAGTGAACACAGGGAAGTGCTCAAGACCATCTTGTTGAGTGGTTTTGATTTCTGTATCCCAGTAAGCACCTTTAACTAGACGCACCATCAGTTTACGGCCTACGCGACGAGCAAGTTCTGCTACCCATTCCACAACGAAAATAGCACGTTTTTGATATGCTTGTACTGCAAGACCAAAACCATTCCAGTCGCCAAGCGCGTCGTCTGAGAATACCGCTTCGATAACATCAAGTGAGATATCTAAACGATCCGCTTCTTCCGCATCAACCGTGAAACCGATATCGTATTCTTTCGCAGCAATAGCAAGTTCTTTTAGCTTAGGTACAAGCTCGTCCATCACGCGGTCACGATGTGTGAATTCGTAGCGCGGGTGGATAGCAGAAAGCTTCACTGAGATACCTGGGCTCTTAATTGGGCCACGGCCTTTCGCTGCTTTACCGATCGCGTGAATAGCGGTCATATAGCTTTGGAAGTAACGATCTGCATCACGCATCGTACGTGCGCCTTCACCTAGCATGTCGTACGAATATACATAACCTTTTTGTTCTTTATCAGCGGCACGATCGATAGCATCTTGAATGGTTTCACCCATTACAAACTGCTTACCCATGATCTTCATTGCGTAGTTAACGGATTTACGGATAACCGGCTCACCAAGACGACCAATTGTACGCTTTAACACGCCAAATTGTTCTTCTTTATTCTTGTCTGAATAGTTAACCATTTTACCGGTAACGAGTAGACCCCAGCTTGAAGCGTTAACAAATAGCGAGTCGCTGCTGCCTAGGTGTGAACTCCAGTCGCCTTTTGCGAGCTTGTCGCGGATCAGGCTTTCTTGTGTTGCTTTGTCTGGTACACGAAGTAAAGCTTCGGCCAAACACATCAGTACCACGCCTTCTTCGGTAGAAAGAGAGAATTCATTTAAAAGCGCGTCTACACCGTTTTGACCATCTTGATCTCTACGAATGTTCAATACCATTTGACGTGCACGTTCCCATGCTCGGCTTCGAGCTGTAACGCCTACCTCAGCTAAAGGTAAAATATGATCAATTACTGCATTCTCATCAATGCGGTAAAAATCACGGATCTTTTGTCGGATAGGACAGTTAGTTGTCAAATCGCCGTTATAAAGCATAAGCAACCCTCAAAAATTGGAGTCAAAAATACATGTAATTCGCGCCTGCCTATGGAATCACACACCTTAATGTGCAGATTACAAAACTACATCTGAACTGATGCCAAACTAAGCAACTAAAGGTTGAAAGTGTAGTTTAATTTGTATAGGAAGCCTCAATTACGACAAAATGATGCAGTCACATTGCTAACCATAACACACCCATTTGGGGGTTCAAATTTTAGCCAGAATGCATAATCTAAATGTTCGAACAAAGCCGCGTTAAAGACTGAAATAAGCCGCTTTGCCCTTTATCGTTAATTTCGCGGGCATTCTATCGAAAAGACAGCAGAATATGCTGTTTTATTTTTAAGGAATACGGTAAATTTGCGGGTAATCTCAAACCCTCACAAAATTTTATGCTGATATGACGACTTCCATTAAAACTCGGGTATTAGATCGCATCGATTTAGCAATCTTAGACGCGCTCCAGCGCAATGGTCGGATCTCTAATGTAAACTTGGCGAAAGAGGTAAACTTGAGTCCGAGTCCTTGCCTCGATCGGGTAAAAAAGCTCGAGTCGGAGGGGTATATCGAAGGGTATACGGCAAGATTAAATGCCGCAAAACTTGGCCAGCATTTGGTTGCGCATGTGGAAATCACCTTAAAAAGCTCGACCGAAGCGGTATTTGAGGTATTCAAACAGCATATTGTAAAAATCCCCAACGTCGTTTCTTGTGATATGGTAGCTGGTGGCTTTGATTATTTAGTTAAGATCCGAGTTCAGGATATGCGTCAATATCGTGAGGTATTAGGTCAAATTGTTGAAATACCTGGCGTTGGTACAAACCATACGTATATGGTGATAGAACACGTCAAAGAAGACATGGGTGTAGAAGTACTGAACTATCAGTAGTTGTTGGCCTAATTTAAGGAATAATAGATGCAAAAAGTGGTACTTATCACCGGTGCAAGCCGTGGGATTGGTGCGGCAACGGCTCAACTGCTGGGACAACAAGAATTTACCGTTGTTATAAATTACAAGCAGAATGTGCAAGCCGCAGCAACGGTTGCTGATACCATCCTAAGTAATAATGGTAAAGCGCATTTGTTACAAGCAGATGTCACAGACGAAAAATCTGTAGAGGCGATGTTTGACAAAATAAAGACCGATATTGGTATGGTTACGCATTTGGTCAACAACGCTGGCGTGCTGAACACACAGACTCGAGTTGAACACATGACTGCAGCGCGTATCAACAATATGCTTACCAATAATGTTACGCCGTATTTTATTTGTGCTCGCGAAGCAATTAAACACATGCGTTTGAGCGCTGATCCGGCACAGTGCGCGATTGTGAATGTATCGTCGGCAGCTTCTTATTTAGGTGGGGCCAATGAATATGTTGACTACGCGGCTGCAAAAGGTGCAATAGACAGCTTCACCAAAGGCTTATCTCTGGAATTAGCCGCTGAGCAGATCCGTGTGAACTGCGTGAGACCAGGCTGTATTTATACCGATATCCACGGCGACGGTGGCGAACCAAACCGAGTTGATCGTCTAGCCGATTTTTTACCGCTGAAGCGAGGTGGAACCGCAACGGAAGTGGCCAATGCCATCGCTTGGCTTTTAAGTAACGAAGCAAGCTTTGTTACAGGGACTTTTATTGATTTAGCTGGAGGGAAATAGCAATTTATGAAAAATAAAATTGTTTATGTCTCAGGAACATTTGATTTATTTCACAGTAATCATTTAAAAATGATTAGTTATGGCCGAGGTTTAGGAGACACGTTAATCGTTGGTGTGAGCACCGATGAACTTGTTTGTTCTTATAAAAAGCCACCGGCAGTACCATTTGAAGAACGTTTGGCGATTATCGAAGGGTTAAGAGACCCTGATCTTGCTATTCCACAACGTACTTTAGATCATCGTGAAACAGTGAAAAATCTAAATATTGATGTGTTTGTGATTGGCGATGATTGGAAAGGAAAATATGATTATCTGAAAGAGCTTGGAGTTCAGGTATTTTACTTTCCTTATGGTGCTGGTGTTAGCTCTAGTAACTTAAAGCAAAAAATCTACGATCAGTATAAAAAGCTGATTGAGCAAAGCGACAACCATCCAATCCCAGAGCCACAGAAATGAACGTGTTAATAACGGGCGGACAGGGTGGTCTCGCCGCTTATTTAAGCGATGAACTGAAGCGCTTAGGACATGAAGTGGAAGCGCCATCGCGCGCGCAGCTTGATGTCTCTAAACCAGCTGAAGTTGAGCGTTTTTTTGACGACAAATCTTATGACTGTGTGATCAATGCGGCAGGAACGCTTTACTCAAGTTTAGTGGCAGACTCTGATCCAAATCTCTGGATCCGTGACATCGAAGTAAACCTAATCGGTACTTATTTAATTTCTCGTGCAGCAATTAAAGCTAACAAAGCGGTACATTTGATCAATGTGGCGTCGACGGCGGCATTTAACAGCTACAAAGATTGGACGTCTTATTGCGCTGCGAAAGCCGGAGTGGTGACCTTATCTAAAGGTCTTCACAAAGATGGCTACAAAATAACGGTACTCTGTCCCGGGGCAATAGATACGAAGCTGCGCGCTGGTCTTACTATCAATAATCCCAATGTGATGAGCATACCACAAGGTGCTGCGCCAATCTTAGAGGCTGTAACTACACCACAGCACATCGGTAAGCTGTTTTTTTATCGCCTGAATGAAAGTCGTAGCGAGTTGCTTGATTAGACTGTTTTACTAATATTCATTGGCACAATGCGTTTGAGCTACGCGCTCAATATGATTGCGCAAGGTCGGTGCAAGCAGTTTGTAATAGTATGTGGTGGCATGGAAGTCACCGCGCTCATCACTGACAAAATGAGGGATTTGTCCTGCGACTTTAAAGCCCAAACTCTGATATAGGATTTCTGCGTCCGAATCTGATTGTGTGTCAAGGACGAGTAACGATATCTGCTGCCTCGTAGATTCTTGCTCTATGGCTTGCATCAGCTTTGTTGCCACGCCTTTTCGTCGGCTGTTTGGATGCACTAATAGCTTTTCCACTTCTGCTCGGTGCTGAGCATTATCTTTTGTTGCTGGTGAGAGTTGCACACAACCCGCCATTACGCCATTAAGTTCAGCGATAATAAGCGTCTTTTGCGACTTGATCACAGCATCGAATACCTGCCACCAGTAGTTTTGTATTGCTCTGCTAGAGGATGAGGGCAAAAAGCCGATAGAGGCGCCAAGATTAATACAGGCTTGCGTCAGTGCGCTGAGTTGTTTTACCCAAAGCTGACAATCTAAGCGATTGTATTTCAAGCTAGGCGCCTGAATAATGTGAAGCTGCATAGCGCTATTAGACAAATTGTTCATGCAGTTCCTTATTTATCCGAGCCAGACTTTGCTCAAGCCTTGCCTTTTCATGCATTAATTTTTGCCATCGAGTTTGCTGTTTTTCTTGGGAGCTTCGCAGTGCTTCGTAAAGTGCTCGCTGCGACACATGATAGGCTTTTGCAGCTTGTGATGGGGTGAGCATATCGTTCATTACTGCGTGTACTGCTGTGTCTAGTTTGCCAAGTGTCATTGTGCCTTCTCCTTAACATCTACTGGGTTTGTTGCTGTATCGTGCACAGGCCAGATACTCACGTCCAAATGCCAAAGTAAGTACATCGTTTGATATAAAGTGTACATAATTACGCTCCTTTCATCCGTCGTGTCGTTTAATAAGGAAAAACTGTGCCAGAAATTAAAACTATTTAATATCAATAGGATGCGGTTTGCGTTGGTCTGTAAATACGTTCGCATTGCACTGCTTTAGTGAGGTGGGTGCAGCATTTGCACCGAATTGAACAGAATTAGCGCGAGAGTGCTTAAAAGTTAATTTGGATCAAATTAAAGTGAATGAAGTAAATAAAATGTTTATTTTTAATATTTGGATAGTAGGCTTTGTGCGACTTTATTGAAGGAGCATTTTTTCATGTCTGAATTATCCAGAACCCAAGATATTACAGACCCTGAGGGGTTACAGTTCCAAATTCAAATCGACGACATTGCGGTTAATGCATGCGATGGTGAAACCGTGTTGTCTGTTTTGCTTGCGGCAAACTATAAGCAAATCATGGAAAGCGATCGAGAGGCCGTATCCGGTGCTTATTGTGGTATGGGCGTTTGCCATTGTTGTCAGGTAACGATAAACAAGCAACATAAACAAAAGGCTTGCCAAACCTTAGTACAACCCAACATGCAGGTTGAAACTAAACAAAATCGCTTCAAGCAGGTTGGAGTATAGTGTGATGTCTAGTTGTCAAAAAGAAAAAATCGTTATTGTTGGTGCAGGACCAGCAGGCGTTAGCTGTGCAGCTGAGCTGGCTAAATATGGCATTACTAGCACCTTAGTTGACGAAGCACCAAAAATTGGTGGGGTGATCTATCGCGGGCCACTTCGACAAGCGAGCAAGCTTCCTCATTTAGATGAAAATCTTAAACGAGCGATGGCTGCGCTAAAGGTACGCTACGAACATCATAAACAAGATATAACACTACAACTACAAACCAAAGTGCTTGGGCCTGAAGGCGAGAGCGGTTTGCTGTTGCAAACACAAAATCAGTTAACACAAATTGATTACACCAAGTTGGTTCTGGCAACCGGTTGTCATGAGCGTAGTGTGCCATTTGAAGGATGGCAGTTACCTGGTGTGATGTTAATGGGCGGGATGCAACTTCAGCTTAAAAGTGGGTTAGTTCGACCAGGGAAAAAAGTAGCATTAGTCGGAACTGGGCCATTATTACCATTGGTTGCTTGCCAGTTACATAAATCTGGTGCACAAGTGGTTGGCGTATATGAAGCGAGTCGCTTTAGTGAGCTGGCGAAAGAGACTGTGGCGCTGCTTAATAAACCTAAGCTTACGCTTTCGGGATTGAGTATGTTGGCGTATCTCAAAAAGCATAATATTCCGTTCAAGTATGGCTATGGCATTGTGAAAGCAGAAGGCCAAGAAAAACTCTCCAGTGTTACCGTAGCGCCTTACGATGAGCACTGGCATGCGGACTTGTCAAAAGCACAGCATTTAGCCGTGGATAGTCTAGGGGTCGGCTATGGTTTTGTTGCCCGCACCCAGCTTGCCATGCTACTTGGGGTTTCTCATCAGTACACCACCACGAATGGTTATGTGCCTTTATTAGATGACAATTTACGCAGTAGCTTAAATTCAATTTTTGTCTGTGGTGATACCAATGGTTTGCTAGGTGCGGAAGCGGCTATCATTGAAGGAAAAATGGCCGCAACCATGCTTGCCTATGAGCAAGCCTGTTTAAGCGAAGCGGCCTTCCACACGCGAATGCGCAAGCTCAAAACTAAGCGTAAGCAAGCACAGAAATTTAGAGCTGGATTTGACCGCTTCTCGGCGCGCCGAGAGGGGCTACTTGCGTTAACCCAGCCAGATACCGTGGTGTGTCGCTGCGAACAAGTAAAACGCCAGCAACTCGATTTAGCATTGCAACAAGGTGCAAAAGATTTATCTAGCGTGAAAATGAGAACCCGTATTGGCATGGGAGATTGCCAAGGGAAAATGTGTTCTAGCTATGCGCTAGACCGACTGCACGCGGCAGGGCACTTAGATACACTGGGTGTGATAAGGCCAAGATTCCCACTTGACCCAATTCCATTTACTTTACTGGAGAAAAACCATGAAGCAGTATGATGTCATTATCGCAGGTGGCGGTGTAATTGGTGCTGCCTGTGCCTATTTTTTAAGTCGCGATACCAACCTAAAAATCGCGTTAGTGGATTTAAAAAAGCCGGGTAACGCGTCTCGTGCATCTGCGGGTGGATTATGGGCAATTGGTGAGTCGGTTGGTCTTGGCTGTGGTGTGATCTTCTTCAAAACCTTGTCGAAGCTCCAAAGTGAAGGAGATACCGAAGCTGCACAAACATTGCGGCCGCATCAATTACCAGAATGCTTTTTTGAACTTGCGCTCAAATCAAACGAGTTATATCCAGCACTGCATGAAGAAATGCTGGCCAGACATGATGTCGACTTTAAGTTTGAACGTACCGGTCTTAAATTCATTATGTACAATCGCGATGATGAAATATATGCAGATAGCATAGTGTCTGGGATCCCTAATTTGTCTTCGCAGATCCGTTGGTTAGACCAACAGCAATTACGTGCAGAGGAGCCTTATATCACCCCAGATGCAATTGGTGCGATAGATTTTATTTGCGACCATCAGGTAAACCCATACCGGTTAGTTGATGCGTACACTGAAGGCGCACGCCAAAATGGTGTTGAGTTATTTCTGAATATTGAAGTGCTAGAGGTACTGCGTGAAGGCAATAAGGTGATAGGCGTGAGGACGCAAGATCAAAGCCTGCATTGTGAGACCTTAATTAATGCCGCTGGTGCTTGGGCGGATGACATTTACCATCAGGCGACAGGTAAACACATGCCTGTTTACCCGGTTAAGGGTCAAATAGTGTTGTCCGAGCGCATGCCTAAAGTATTAAATGGTTGTATCAGTACCAGTGATTGCTACATTGCACAAAAGGACAATGGCGAGATTTTAATTGGCTCATCAACGGAGGAAAAAGGTTTCGACACCACCAATAGTCTAGATAAAATAACCGAGTTGTCACAAGGTGCTATGAAGTGTTTGCCGGTGCTAAAAGAGTCGAGTATTAAACGTTGTTGGGCAGGGCTTAGACCCGGTACACCGGATGAGCTGCCAATTTTGGGCCCCGTTGATGGCGTGGAGGGTTACATTAATGCGTGTGGGCACTTTAGGACGGGGATTTTAATGTCGGCCATTACTGGCACGCTGATTACTGAACTCATGACAGGCAAACCTACCTCTGTTGATTTAGCTCCGTTTCGCGTTGAACGATTCGAATAAGCGTTTGATTCTGTTGTCTTAATGGGATATATCTAGTTGCTGATGAATATTCCATTAAGGCAAGATAGACGGTGCAATTACGCAAGCCTAAAAAACTAAACCGAGGTGATACCCTTGCGATTGTATCACCTAGCTGGGGTGGCCCAAGTACATTTCCTCACATCTTTGAGCAAGGGTTAGCAAACCTGCGTTCGCTTGGTTTTAATATTGTTGAAATGTCGTCCGCTCGAACGGCCGCAGACGTGCTTTTTTCACAGCCACAATTACGTGCAAAAGATATTAATAATGCCTTTGCCGATCCGAATATCGCCGGGATAATTTCTTCTATTGGTGGTTCAGACTCCGCGCGGATCCTGCCTTATTTAGATAAATCCGTTATCTTGAATAACCCTAAGTTTATGATGGGCTATTCTGACTTTTCGACGCTCACCACATTGCTGAACCAATGGGGATTAGTCACCTTTAACGGCCCATCGGTCATGGCCGGTTTCTCCCAGTATCACAACGCTAGTGCTGAGTATCAAGCCTATTTAGCGCAGGCGCTGCTAGGTGAAGTCCATTATCCAATATTCAAAGCTTATTCTCATGGTTATCCTGAGTGGGCAATACCAGAAAACGTCGGTAAGCAGCATCCCGCTATTGCGACAAATGGTCCAAAAGTATTGCAAGGTACTGGGCAAGTGGAAGGGCGGCTATTTGGCGGCTGTTTTGAAGTGATGGAGATGCTAAAAGGCACAGAATACTGGCCATCGCCGTCATTTTGGCAAGACAAATTGCTATTTTTAGAAACCTCTGAAGACAAACCCAGTCAAGACTATATTCGCTTTTGGTTACGTAACTATGGCGTAATGGGCGTGTTTGAAAAAATATCCGGCTTAATGATTGGCCGCGCACGGGACTACAGCGAGCGCGAGATGGCTGCGCTTGATGAAGTGATTTTATCGGTTGTACGTGATGAGTTTGGCTGTGACAGTTTACCCGTAATAACTCGGCTTGACTTTGGCCATACCGATCCGCAGTGGATTTTGCCGCTAGGCATACAGCACCGCTTGGATTTGGATAACTTCAGTCTAGATGCGATAGAGCCTGTGTTTGATTTGTTGTAGTGGTGTGATGAGGGAGACATACTGTGCTGAAAAGTTTTTTTGGTGATTGCAGGCAAATTTGCTGCTTTGAGAGAAAAACTAGAACTCGCAGTCAAAACTAATCCCCTTAACTACACCAGAAGAGCATAACTTCTCGGCGGGTGAACTGCCTCCCAAAAAACTATTTAGACTGTGAGGTAGGAGGCTGCGCTGATAGTTTTTGCAATGCTTGCAAGCAGCGTAATCATAAAAATTGTAGAAGATCTCACAAGCAACTTATTCCCCCTCCATCACACCCGAAAAGCATAAGCTGATATGCAATGTGCCGACAGGATGTCGGCCAAGTCTTGTCTGGCATAGGGATGTGCCTTACAAGACGGTTGCACTATATCGGCTTAGGGTTTGAGGATTGAGTGTGATGCTGGGGCGACGTTTTCTTGGTTCGCTCGATCGCGTCGTGTAAAAAGAATGAACGAGAAGCGCATGGATGCGCTTTGATAGCAGCCAAGGAGGGTATGTTTGATTATGGCTGCTTTGTAAAATCAATTAGTTAACCTGCTTAATGACTCAGGCTAGCGGCCTCTGTATGCGTAAAAAATATAATTGCTTATTAAGGCAAATTTAGGTGTAATAAATACATAATAAGCGCTGAGCAATGCAGGGAAAGCTTAATTAATAATAGATTAGCTGTTCAAACCAACTGATTTGGTTAATTTCTCTAAAAAGCAAATTCCCATGGCATAAATAACACCAACTCTGACACATCGAGCGGGTAGCTGCTCAGTCCAACAAGCGATTATGCAATACAAACTGCGTGTCGCATAAATACTAAAATGTTAGCCATACAAAGGAGATTATGTGGCAATCGAATCACCGTTATTCCAGAGTGCAATGGAGTTACTAGGTCACTCTTTCTCGCACTATAATGGGCAAAAGGAGCTTGACCGTAAACTGGTTATCCTTCATTTGGCCAATTCTATTGAACTTATACTAAAGGACTTAGTGCTAGACTCTGGAGAATCAATATATAAAAGTCCTAAAGAAACTATAACTATTCATGGCTGCATAAAGTCTCTTGCAGATAAGCAAACTCCTATCCCATATTTGAATAAGATTGAGCTGTTAATAGATGAGCGGAATGCTCTTCAGCATAGGTTTGGTTCTCCTAATGAATTAACAGCAATCTTCTATATGAATATTGCTATCGATTTTTTCAAAGAAGTTCTCAGAGAGCATTACGATCAAGATTTTGATGAGGTTATCTCTCAATTCGTTGAAGAAAACGATTTGCTGGCATTTCAAATGCGAAACCCTCAGAATGATTCAGAGCTTGAGAACTTAAGGAACCTTGCAAAAGTTCATTCTCTCGGTGCTCTGTTAGCTGCGATGACATACCTTGAGAAGAAAACAATAGAATTTGGAGAGAGCGTTGGTCTTGAACAAGAACTTAGGCGTAGACCTCCTTGGCATATAATGTCACCTTCCTATCTTGATCGTTTCGGTGTAGTCATCCCTGATGATCTTGCTAGAAAGATGCATGAAACAAGAAAGTTGAGAAACATGGCAGCTCATGGCCGTGGTGAACCTACCCGAGAGGATGTAGATAATGCAATCAAATCCATCGAGGAATTTGAGCATATTATTGCAGCTATAAATACTGAAGAAATTAAATCTAATGTCGAGTCATACATGGAAGAACGTGAAGCAGAGAGACAACTTAGAATGCGGGAAATGGAACAAGAGAATGGTTAACAACTTGCTGCACTGGGAAAATTACTCGCTACGCTCTCAGTTTTCCGGTGAGCAAGGCGTTAGCTTTTCATCGACCATCGACCAAGGAATCAGGCAATAAATGTTTATAAAAATAGTTAAGACGTTTTTGATCGCACTGTCTTGCATAATCACACTAGGAGTTGTTAACGCTTATATGTTTGTTCCTGACCTACAGCGACATGGCGAGATCGTGGCCTATCGAGGAGGGGGAAGCGCAGTTAACTATGAAAAATTAAAAAAAACTGGCTGTACCGCCCTTTCAATAAAAGCATCAAACATCAATGCTGTTGAGAACACACTAGAAGCTGTAGCTTCTTCCGTTGCAGCCGGAGCGAACGTAATTCATCTAAATGTTCACAGAACTCGTGATGATCAACTGGTTGTTTTTCATGACTGGACGTTAGATTGTGCCACAAACGGGTCTGGGCCGGTACATAAAGCATCATTTGAGCAGTTGAAAAGTATTGATGCAGGATATGGATATACGTTTGATGATGGTGCGACTTTCCCGTTTAGAGGAAAAGGTTTTGGGATTTCTAAGTTAGAGGCGTTTTATAAACGGTATCCAAAGCATGAGTTTTGGTTAAACCTAAAGGATAACGACATACGTTCATTCGAAACTCTATATGAGTATCTATCTGGAAAAAAATCTAGCCATATTGTAATTACCTCTTCAAAAGGTATGGAGTGGTTTCGAAACAAGGATTCATCTTTACGGTTAGCAAGTGTTGGTAGTGTAAAGAATTGCGGAATAGATTATCTTTTAGTTGGATGGGCGGGATTAGTTCCTGAGTCCTGTAGGAACACCATTCTTTTTATACCTCCCTCGATGACAAAGTATTTTTGGGGCTATCCTGAACGCCTCGCATCAAGATTGCAGAGCTATGGTTCGGATGTTTATCTTTGGTCCCGACATGAATCGATTACCCAATCCTACTCTGATGTAGTCGCATCGGGTATTGGAGTTATCACTAGTGATCTTGATTTTATTCGTGCAGCACAAGCTAACAAACGCATCAATCAGGACGCTCACTAACTCGCGCTACGCGAGCGTTATAAATACTTTCAGACACTGTGCGTAAATACATTAGGGGATAAATATCTCAGGTTTAATCGGCGTAAATACTAAAGTCTTAGATTTTTTAACAACAAAAAGGATCACTATGAAAATCAAACAGCATTTCACAAAATTATTATTACTATCGGCATTTTTTAGCTCTGGTATTTATGCAAACGAGAGGACTGTCGAGTTTTCTGTGCCTGGAAATCAGTATTGTGATGCGAATCATGTGACTGAGTTATCACTGGTAGTATCAAATTTAAGCGATGTTGAAACAACAATAAAATTAGATCTATACACAATCAAAGGCACTCCTTTGATACATGGAGGAACAGCTAATAACGGTATGGAATCTGAGCTTACAACTGGACAGGAGCTGGTATTAAGTGGTCGAGCAACTACAACTTACCACATTCCATTTGGTAAAGGGAATGTTGCATGTTCCTCTAGAATCTACCATGGGAAAATAACAGTATCCAGTCTTAATGGTAGAGTCATTGCTTCAGGCTTTATTTCAGGTAGAAATAAAGAGCTCTTCCGAAGTTCTGCGCCAATTATAATTAACGGCGGCAACGCGTTTTAAAATCGAGCAATCGCATTTATCCAGATTAGCACTTGCTCAAATTAGCATAAAAAAACCAGCGTACTGTACTGACGCTGGTTTTCTGGGTTACTTTTTCTTTTTAACCTTGGCGGCTTTCTTTTTCGCCTTGATTTTCACCGGATCTTTTTTCTTCTTCGGTGCTTTTGCTTCTTTATGTTTAGGTTCTAAGCCTTTAATTACACGGCGCTTAAGTTTTTGGTCGGTGTACCGCTCAACCTTACCTAAAATCTCAACATCGTGAGCTTCAACCAAAGAAACCGCGGTGCCTTTTTTACCAGCGCGGCCTGTACGACCAATGCGGTGTACATAGATATCTGCGGTGCGTGGCATATCAAAGTTAAATACGTGACTGATATCCGCAACGTCGATACCACGGGCTGCAACATCTGTTGCCACTAAGATATTCGTCTTACCACTGTGAAAACTCGCCATCGCAGCCATGCGTTTGTCTTGTGGCATTTCACCACGTAGCCAAGTGGTTTTAATGCCTTTGGCAAATAGCTCGCCAACGAGTGTTTCTAGGCGTTCACGCGTTTTTACGAAGATAACCGCTTTGGTGACTTCTTCGTCATCTAGTAGTTGTGCGAGCAAATTGACTTTGTGCTCGTAGTTATCTGCAAGGTGAACCCACTGATGGATTTTACCTTTTTCTTTACGTGATGGCGTGGCTTCAAGTAGTGCTGGGTCTTGTAATATACGCTCAGCAAACTTCTCAACGCTTTCGCCCTCAAGCGTTGCAGAGAACAAAAAGCACTGACGACGGTTAACCGCTTCAGAGCAAATACGTAGCATTTCTTTTCGAAAGCCCATGTCTAGCATGCGGTCGGCTTCATCTAAGATCAGTAGCTCAACGTTTTCTGCGTGGAAGTTCTCGGTTTCAAGATATTCCATCAAACGACCTGGCGTTGCGATAAGGATATCATTGTTCTTTTCGAAGATTTCTTTGTGACTGCCGTAATTAATACCGCCAGTTACCACGCCTATTTTAAGGTTAACACCTGCGGCAAGGAGTTCACATTGCTCGTGTATTTGATAGGCAAGTTCACGGGTTGGTGTCATGATAAGTACGCGGGCAAAGCCTGGCTCTTTACGAGGGAAATCAAGCAAATACTGAATCGCAGGGATCAAGAATGCAGCGGTTTTACCCGTACCGGTTGGTGCGCTGGCGAGAATATCTCGGCCAATTAGCGCTTCAGGAATAGCCATCTGTTGAATGCTGGTGGGAGTATCGAAACCCATTTTTTTAATCGCACTAATCAGCTTGCTGTCTAAATCAAATTCAGTAAATTGCATATTGCATCACAAATAAAGGACAATAGCGGAATTATACGTTGCTATTGCATTTTCTCAAAGGTATAGGATGTCTCAGTTTGCATTTAAACAGTTTTCGGTGACCCAGCATCATGCGGCAATGAAGGTTTCGACCGATGGTATTTTGCTTGGCGCGTGGGTTCCTCTCGCTAAAGCCAACCGGATTGTTGATGTTGGAACGGGAACTGGGCTTATCGCATTGATGTGTAAACAGCGAAGTCCAACGAGTAAAGTCCATGCGGTTGAGCTTGATGACGATGCGTTAAAGGATGCTGAATTTAATATCAAGCACAGCCCGTGGCCTGATATTGAACTGCATCGCTGTGCAATACAAGAGTTTGATAGCGAGCTGCGGTTTGACCTCATGGTATCAAACCCACCTTACTTCAACGCGAGTTTGAAAGGAGAAAATCAAGCGAGAAATAGAGCAAGACATACGGACAGCCTAAGTTTTGATGCGTTGCTTGATGCCTTCGAAAAGTTTACGTCGGATGCTGGGCAACTTGCGGTAATTTTACCCTATCAAGAGAGTGTGCTCTTTTGTCAGCTTGTCAAAGCGCGAAATTGGTTTCTTGTTTCAAGCTGTGCAATTAAAACTACCCCGAGTAAATCTTACTCTCGCAGATTGGTATTGATCAGCAAACAAAACATAGCGCAACCAAGTGATGAGCAATCGTTGGTGATATACGATGTAGATAACCAATATACGAATGATTTTGTTTCTTTATGTCATGAGTTTTACCTAAAAATGTGATGGATATTTTTTGCTCGTATCGTGATTTATCTTCTACACTTTAGCTGAGAAATAGTCAGAATCATCGTGTCAAAAGTGCAGTCTGATTTACGTGTACTTAGCTGGTTTAATTCGCTTGTGTAGGTGTTCATGAAAAAAGCCGAGATCCCAAATAACGAAGAAAATCGTCTCAAAGCGCTGCGCGAATATAAGGTATTGGATACTGCTGCTGAAGCAAATCTTGATGAAATTACGCAGCTGGTGTCAGAGATCTGTGGAACGCCTATCGCGCTAATTAGCTTGATAGACACAAATCGCCAATGGTTTAAGTCCAAAGTGGGGCTGGATGTGGATGAAACCCATCGAGATATCTCCTTTTGTTCTCATGCTATTTTGCAAGAAGATGTATTTGAGGTGCAAGACGCCCTAGAAGATGAGCGCTTTTTTGACAATCCACTGGTTACTGGCGGTCCGAAAATCCGCCATTATTCCGGTGCACCGCTGATTAGCTCTGGCGGTTATAAGGTAGGCACTATTTGTGCTATCAGTGATAAGCCCAAAAAACTTACTGATTTGCAAAGGAAAACACTTGTCACCTTGGGTCGTCAGGTAATTCGGCAACTTGAACTGCGCAGAGAAGTAAACGTACTTAAGCTGCTCAATGATTCCAAAGACAATTTCTTATCTGATATCAGCCATGAATTACACACTCAACTTAATGCCATCATTGGCTTTAATGATGTGGTACTCAACTCTGCTGAAGCTGAAGGGTTTTCTGAATCTACGACAAGCTACCTGCAAAATATAGAAACAGGGGGGAGTAAGCTGCTTACTGTCATTGATTCCGTATTAGAGCTTGAGCTTATTGAAGGTGAAAAAGTTCAGTTTGAACCCATTCTTTGTTCATTACCCGATTTACTCAAACAGTCAGTTGCTCGCTTTGCTACTGAGGCAAAACAACACGATATTACGATTACGCACTCTATTGCTGGTGTCTATAAAGGTGAGGCTTTGATGCTCGATAAGGATAAAGTGTCGCGCGTTATAGAGACTTTACTCGACACTGCAATTCAGAGCAGCGAGGCTGGGCAAGAAGTGGTGCTTAGAGCATATGTAATTGGTAATGAAATACAGTTTATTGTAAAAGACAGTGGTAAAGGTCTTTCAGCGCTTGAGCAAAGTAATCTATTTGACCGTTTTAGTATGTTTGAGGGTAGAGGAAACTTAGGGGTTGGATTAAGCCTATGTGTGACAAAAGCACTTATTGATATTATGGGGGGGCGGATCAGCGTTTCCAGCCAAGAGGGCGAGGGGACCGAGGTGGTGTTTATTATTCCGTGCCGAAGTGAAAGTGGAGTAAAAGTCGCTTCGCCACCAAAAACAGAGCATATCGCCATTTTCTATCATCAAATTGGTGTAATAGAAGACAATCCGCTTAATCAGCTACTGATCACTGCGATACTCGACAAACTTAGTTGTAGCTATGATATTTTCGAATCTGCTGAAGCCTATTTTGAAGTGGCAAAAGAAAAACACTTTGACATCATTTTTATGGATGTGAATCTTCCGGGTATGAGTGGTACAGAGGCGGCACATTTAATCAAACAGGAAAATTCAAGGTTACCGATTTTGGCGATAACCGCTGATATTTTCTTAACTCAAGCTCAAAATGAAGTTTTTGATAATGTGATCCATAAGCCCTATAAGCTATCACAAATTGAGGCTGCGTTGAGCCAGTTTTACAGCTGATACAAGGATTGGGCGTTACCACTTTGGGTTAGTGCTAACGCCTACTGCGCTAAACATCTAATTCGGCGTATTCCGTCATGATTTGCTCTATCCAAGTTGCGATACGCTCGTCGCTTTTGTCGTATTGACTGTCTTCATCTAGTGCCAGGCCAACGAACTGACTTTTATCTTCGGTAAGTGCTTTTGACGCTTCAAATTCATAGTCGTCTGAATTTGGCCAGTAACCTAAAAAGATGACGCCTTGAGGGGCAATTTTTTCATGTAGCATGCCTAGTGCATCTTGAAACCATTCACCATAACCTTGTTGGTCACCCATGCCGAATAGCGCTATCACTTTGTTGCTCAGATCAACGCTGTCGATATCGTCCCAATGAGACTCCCAGTCTTCCTGAAGTTCGCCGAAGTCCCATGTTGAGATACCAAAAATGAGGAAGTCAAACTGCTCAGCTTGTTTTAGCGGCTCGTCCTTAATATTAAATAAGGTAATTGTGTCTTTGCCGATGATTTCCTGAATCTTTTCTGCGGCCATTTCTGTGTAACATGTTGTCGAGCCGTAAAATAACCCAATTTGCATTGTATTTATCACTTTCAATTTGACTGGTATTATAGGTGGCAAGTCTACATCATGACGTTAATAATTAATACAGGTACTCTGTGAGCGAACACCAAGCAACTACCCATACACTGTCCGATCTACAATATATAGAAGCCTTTTTAGATGCGCTATTTTTGGAGCAAGGGCTCAGTGAAAATACCATTGCAGCCTATCGCAGTGACCTTGAAAAGTTTCTCTTATTTATAAAAGCAGAAACCTCGGTGTCTTCTTTACTGGCAATCACAAGTCAGGACGTCGAAGCTTATTTGGCACACAGAATAGACAAGGGCTTAAAAGCAAAGAGTAACGCGAGAGCCATCAGTGCATTAAAGAGATTTTATTTATATTGGTTGCGAGAAAAACAAATCGCGCAGTCTCCACTGGATACTATTGCGCAGCCTAAAACAACACCGTCGCTGCCAAAAACCTTGTCAGAGCAAGAAGTTGAGGCCTTGCTAAATGCTCCTGATTGTGACGACCCTATGGGGCTGAGAGATAAGGCAATGCTCGAGCTATTGTATGCCACGGGGTTGCGCGTGACTGAGTTAGTCGGGCTAAGAATGGAGCAAGTCAACATGAGACAAGCTGTTGTCCTTGTGCGTGGTAAGGGAGGCAAGGAGCGCTTAGTGCCGATGGGTGAAGAAGCATTGCATTGGATTGAACAATTTCTCAAAAAAGGGCGGGGCTTAATGATCAAGCATGCTACCGATTTTGTCTTTCCATCCAAGCGAGGCATAGGTATGACGCGACAAACTTTTTGGCATCGCATAAAACACTATGCTATTTTGGCAGACGTTAAGTCGCCGTTATCGCCACATACGCTACGTCATGCTTTTGCAACACATTTATTGAATCATGGCGCTGACTTGCGAGTTGTGCAAATGATGCTTGGCCATAGCGACTTGTCGACGACTCAAATTTATACACATGTTGCCAGTGAACGTTTAAAAACATTGCACCAGCAGCATCACCCAAGAGCTTAATTTTTGTTGCTTGGGAATTATTTATGGTTACTCCGGTCTTAGTGAGTAACACAAAGGGGCGTGTGATCCCCTCAAATAACAGGTTTAGAGAGAACATAATGAAAAAACTAATAGTTGCCGCTTCACTGGCATTGAGCTTTGGCGCTTTCGCTGAGCAAGTTGAGGGTCCTGCCGCACCAACAGCACAAGTAGACCCAATTACGACGCAATTTAGCGGATTAGGCATTACGGTTAAGCAAATCAAAGATAGTCCGCTTGCGGGCTTAAAAACAGTGATCACAGATAAAGGGGTGCTGTATTCAAGTGCCGATGGTAAATATCTGATTCAGGGAACGATGATCGATCTTGATAACCGTCGTAATATTACCGAAGACGCGTTGAGTGATGTGCGCCAAAAAGGTATTGCTGAATACGAAGACTCAATGATCGTCTATAAAGCGGAAAATGAAAAACATCAAATCACGGTATTCACAGACATTACTTGTGGCTACTGCCGCAAACTTCACCGTGAACTAGAAGATTACTTGGCAGCTGGTATTACCGTGAAATACCTAGCTTTCCCGCGTGGTGGTTTGCGTGGTTCAGGCTATGAAGATTTGAAAAACGTATGGTGTGCAAAAGATGCAGCGGCTGCACTTACTGAGGCGAAAGCTGGTGGTGAAGTGAAACCAGTTGAAAACTGCCAAGCGCCAGTAGCCGAGCACTATCAACTTGGGCAAAGCTTTGGCATTTCAGGAACACCAGCGATCATTCTTGAAGATGGTTCTATGATCCCAGGTTATCAACCTGCAGCAGCTATCGCACAAATGCTAGACGCAAATAGCCCTAAGTCATAATGACTCACGCGTAGCGATGGAGTTCGCGTTGAGAACTCGATAAGATAGCAAGATAAAGAATATAAAAGGCCATTTTGGCCTTTTTTGTTTTGTGAAAAAGTATGCATACAGAAATTAAACCAAGAGACCGAGTTGATGACAGCCATTTACCGGCATCATTGCACCCCGTAATCAAGCAGCTTTATGCTGCCAGAGGGGTTAAATCGGTCGTTGAACTCGATAATAGCGCCGCAACCTTACACGATTTTAAATTATTTAAAGACATCGAGCTTGCAAGCCAAATTCTGGCTGAAGCACTTTCTTTGCAACAACAAGTGTTGATTGTTGGTGACTTTGACGCTGATGGCGCAACGAGCACCGCCGTATTAATGGAGGGGTTGCCTCAGTTTGGTTTTCAGCGGGTGGATTACCTCGTGCCAGATAGATTTAGCTTGGGGTACGGTCTCAGCCCAGCATTGGCCGAGCAAATCGTCGCCATTAAACCTGATTTGGTGATCACCGTAGATAACGGTATTTCCTGTATTCGCGGTGTCGAAATCGTGAAGCAAGCGGGTATTAAAGTGATTGTTACTGATCATCATTTACAAGGTGATGAGTTGCCGTGTGCCGATGCGATTGTTAATCCAAATCGTCTTGACTGCGATTTCCCGTCTAAGTCTATCGCGGGCGTTGGGGTTGCCTTCTATCTGCTGATAGCGCTGCGGCATTACTTAAGGGCGCAAAACTATTTCATGGAACAAAATGTTGCGATGCCAAATTTGGCGGCATTATTAGATATTGTCGCCCTAGGCACCGTGGCTGACGTTGTGGCTTTGGATGCGAATAACCGCACTTTGGTATATCAAGGGCTCGCCCGGATCCGCAGTGGTCAAACGCGGCCGGGGATCCAAGCGCTTATCGAGGTTTCTAACCGTAATAATGCTAGATTAAGTGCCAGTGATTTTGGCTTTGCGTTAGCACCAAGACTCAATGCCGCGGGGCGTCTTGACGATATGAGTTTAGGTATTGCTTGCTTGTTATCGAAAGACATTAATCAAGCCCGCCGTATTGCGTCCGAGCTCGATAGTCTCAATATAGAACGACGCGAGATTGAGCAAAGTATGCAGCAAGAGGCGCAAGCGGTATTAGAGCGTTTGGTACTTAAAAGCCAAGAAGTACCAGATGCCTTGTGTTTGTATCAAGATGATTGGCATCAAGGTGTGATAGGTATTCTAGCGGGACGCTTAAAAGAAAAGTATCACCGCCCGTGTATTATTTTTGCACAAGGCGACAACGGCGAGATCAAGGGCTCCTGTCGTTCTATTGAAGGTCTACACATGCGCGACCTGCTGGAGGCAATCAATACCCAGCATCCAGAGTTAATTGTAAAATTCGGTGGTCATGCGATGGCAGCAGGATTGACCATTTTAGAGTCTGAATTTGCGCGATTTAAACAGGTATTTGAACAAAACGTCAGTGCGACGCTGAGTGAAGAAGCAAAGCAAAGCATTCTGTTGACGGACGGTGAACTGCCGGGCGATTGCTTTACCATGGATTTTGCTTTTGAACTACAGCAGGCAGGTCCGTGGGGGCAGCAATTTAGTGAGCCGGTATTTCAGGATGTATTTGAGTTGGTGCAGCAACGTATTGTTGGCGACAAACATCTAAAACTTGTGCTTAAGCATCGTTCAGGCCGATTGGTTGATGCGATAGCATTTAACATTGACGTTCGGGCTTGGCCAAATCTCCAAGCAACCCATGCTTTGTTTGCCTATCAATTAGATATTAATGAGTTTCGTGGTAAATATAATTTGCAGCTCATTGTGCGTGAACTTCAGGCGCAACCGAATTTATAGAGATGTGCGTACTGAGTTTGTTAAAAAACTCCCAAAATTCTCACTTTAAGGGATGCTAAGCGCGGTTATTATTTGATACTATTGGTCGCTTAAATCTATGGTCTGACCCGTTGTCAGACCTGTTTGTGTGAATTCACAAACCGACAAATTTAGTTCTGGAGTAATGGTAAATGTTTGAAGTGAATCCTGTGATTAACCAAATCAAGGAAATTCGCGAACGTACAGAGCTTCTTAGGGGGTATCTTTGACTACGCTCTAAAGCAAGAGCGTTTAGAAGAAGTTAATGCCGAATTAGAAGATCCCGCTGTATGGAATGAGCCGGAAAGAGCCCAAGCACTGGGCAAAGAAAAATCGAATTTAGAAGTGATTGTTGAAACCATCGACAATCTCGTGTCTGGTGCCGATGATGCAGAAGGTTTGGTTGAGCTTGCCGTAGAAGCCGAAGATGAAGAAACCTTCACTGAAGCAGAGCAAGAGGTCAACGGCCTTGTTGAGCAGCTGGAAAAACTAGAGTTTCGTCGCATGTTCTCGGGCGAGCAAGATGCCAACGATGCGTACATCGACTTGCAGTCAGGTTCTGGCGGTACTGAAGCCCAAGACTGGTGTAACATGTTGCTGCGTATGTATTTGCGCTGGGCTGAGGCGAAAGGTTTTAAAGCCGAAATCGTTGAAGCGACCGATGGCGATGTTGCAGGTATTAAGGGCGCGACAGTTAAAGTCACGGGCGAATATGCTTATGGTTGGCTTCGTACAGAAACGGGCGTACACCGCTTAGTACGTAAGAGTCCTTTTGATTCAGGCGGCCGTCGTCATACTTCGTTTGCTTCTGTATTCGTTTACCCAGAAATTGACGACAATATCGAAATCGATATTAATCCAGCAGATCTTCGTATCGATGTATATCGTGCATCGGGCGCGGGTGGTCAGCACGTTAACCGTACAGAATCTGCGGTACGTATTACGCATTTACCGACTAATACGGTAGTGCAGTGTCAGAATGACCGTTCGCAGCACAAGAACAAAGATCAAGCGATGAAGCAGTTAAAGGCGAAATTGTTTGAACTTGAACTGCAAAAGCAAAACGCTGAAAAGCAAGCCCAAGAAGATGCAAAATCTGACATCGGTTGGGGTAGTCAAATCCGTTCATACGTGCTAGATGATTCACGTATTAAAGATTTGCGTACAGGTATTGAAAATCGCAATACCCAAGCCGTACTAGACGGCGATTTAGACAAATTTATCGAAGCAAGCCTGAAATCAGGCCTTTAATCCACAAGCTAAACTAAGAGCTAAACAATGACAGATCACAATCAAGACGAAAATAAACTTATTGCTGAGCGTCGTGGCAAGCTAGATGCGATCCGGGAAAATTGCCCTGCGAATGGCCACCCGAACTCATTCCGCCGCGAAGACTACACACAAGATCTACAAGCTAAGTTTGGTGATAAATCGAAGGAAGAGCTAGTAGAACTTGATCATCATGTTTCTGTTGCGGGTCGTCTGCTTGCGAAACGTGGTCCTTTCTTAGTGTTGCAAGACATGAAAGGTCGTATTCAGGCTTATGCTTCAAAAGACGTACAAAAAGACCTAAAAGAGAAGTATGGTCAATTAGATATCGGCGATATCGTTGGTGTTAAAGGCCCGCTTCATAAATCAGGTAAAGGCGATTTATACGTCGACATGGTTGAGTATGAACTACTGACTAAGTCGCTACGTCCACTACCTGAAAAGTTCCACGGTCTGACTGACCAAGAAGCAAAGTACCGTCAGCGTTATGTTGATTTGATCACTAACATGGACACGCGCGAAACATTCCGTATTCGTTCAAAAGTGATTGAAGGTATTCGTCGTTTCTTAGCTGAGCGTGACTTTATGGAAGTGGAAACGCCGATGCTACAGGTTATTCCGGGCGGCGCGTCTGCACGTCCATTTGTAACGCATCACAATGCACTAGATATTGATATGTATCTACGTATCGCGCCTGAGCTATATCTTAAGCGTTTAGTGGTCGGTGGTTTTGATCGTGTGTTCGAAATCAACCGTAACTTCCGTAACGAAGGTTTATCTACGCGTCATAATCCAGAGTTCACTATGATTGAGTTCTATCAAGCATACGCGGATTACAATGATTTGATGAACTTGACTGAAGACATGTTACGCACCGTGGCACAAGACGTGTTAGGCACTACTACAGTTGTTAATACTGTGAAAAATGCTGAAGGCGAAGTGACAGAGACGATTGAGTATGACTTTGGCAGTGCATTCCAGCGTTTGTCTATGGCTGATGCTATTTTACAATATGGCCCAGATGCTGAAGCACAAGCTGAAATCTTCAAAGATCCAGAAAACCACTTTGAAGCACTAAAAGCATACGCTAAGAAAGTTCACGTTAAGATCCCTGAAAACTGTGTATGGGGCCCTGGTAAGTTCCTATGTGAAATCTTCGAAGAAGTTGCTGAGCACAGACTTATCCAACCGACATTCATCACGGAATATCCTTGGGAAGTGTCTCCGCTTGCGCGTCGTAACGATGAAAATCCATTTATCACAGACCGCTTCGAGTTCTTCGTGGGTGGCCGTGAGCTTGCAAATGGTTTCTCTGAGCTTAATGACGCTGAAGACCAAGCTGCGCGTTTTGCTCGCCAAGTGGAAGAAAAAGATGCTGGTGATGATGAAGCAATGCACTACGATGCGGATTATATTCGTGCGCTAGAGCATGGTTTACCACCAACAGCGGGTGAGGGGATTGGTATCGATCGCCTTGTGATGTTATTCACAGACTCACCGACTATTAAAGACGTTATCTTGTTCCCACACATGCGTCCTGAAGTACAAGCTGAACAGTAAGTATTTTCACGTAATCTGAAAGTACATCTAGAAAAGCGCCTAATGGCGCTTTTCTGTTATTTGCGTAAGATAAATCTCACAGTATTTTTAAATACTTAGTTTTATTATGTAGTTATTGCCAACTCCTACTCATCATAAAAGTTGTTTCTCTTTTGAAACTAGATTATCCCAATTTCCTAACTAGTCTTTTTCAAGTTCTAATGCTGCGTTAAAAATAACAAATAGGGAATCCAATAAGATGAGCAATAATGAGTTTGAAAATGTTGATGAGCACGAGCAAGCGAGAATTTTATATTATCGGGCTTGTATCGCTGAGTTTCAGCAGCTTGGTTATCAAGAAGCATTTTTGGACGAAGTTTTGCGTCAACAACGTGCATTAAGAAATACTTACAGCGATCCTAACCCCCTACAAAATGAGTAAAAATTGGCGTTAGTGCCGAGTAACTAAGCAGACTGCACAATCTATCACCATTCAGTGCTTTTTTACAAGAAAAGTATTTGACATATTTTTTCTAACCTATATTATACGCCCCACAAGACGGAGAGGTGGCCGAGTGGCCGAAGGCGCTCCCCTGCTAAGGGAGTATAGGGTTTGTAGCCCTATCGAGGGTTCGAATCCCTCCCTCTCCGCCATTTTTAATGGTTGTCTTGTACGGACGCATAGCTCAGCTGGATAGAGTACCTGGCTACGAACCAGGCGGTCGGAGGTTCGAATCCTCCTGCGTCCGCCACTTTTCTTTTAGTGGTTAAATATAAAAGAAGTTGGAAAACTATACATTCATAACGGACGCATAGCTCAGCTGGATAGAGTACCTGGCTACGAACCAGGCGGTCGGAGGTTCGAATCCTCCTGCGTCCGCCACTTTTCCTTAAGTGGTTAAATAATAAAGGTAGGAAACAGGAAGCTGAAGGTTCACCTTCAAAAGACACGTCCTGCGTCTGCCACTTTTCTTTTAGTGGTTAAAAATAAAGAAGTTGGAAAACTATACATTCATAACGGACGCATAGCTCAGCTGGATAGAGTACCTGGCTACGAACCAGGCGGTCGGAGGTTCGAATCCTCCTGCGTCCGCCACTTTTCTTTTAGTGGTTAAATATACAAGACGGAGAGGTGGCCGAGTGGCCGAAGGCGCTCCCCTGCTAAGGGAGTATAGGGTTTGTAGCCCTATCGAGGGTTCGAATCCCTCCCTCTCCGCCATTTTTAATGGTTGTCTTGTACGGACGCATAGCTCAGCTGGATAGAGTACCTGGCTACGAACCAGGCGGTCGGAGGTTCGAATCCTCCTGCGTCCGCCACTTTCCCTCAAGTGGTAAAATAAAGAGATAAACAAGCCGACGGAAGTCGGTTTTTTTGTGCCTAAACATTTCGTGTAGGAGCAGGCTTACCCTGCGATCTTTTACAAAAGTTGAGTATGATGGCGGTCGGAGATTCACTCTCCATAACACACGTCCTGCGTCCGCCACTTTCCCTCAAGTGGTAAAATAAAGAGATAAACAAGCCGACGGAAGTCGGTTTTTTTGTGCCTAAACATTTCGTGTAGGAGCAGGCTTACCCTGCGATCTTTTACAAAAGTTGAGTATGATGGCGGTCGGAGATTCACTCTCCACAACACACGTCCTGCGTCCGCCACCTTCCCTCAAGTGGTTAAAGAATGAAGGTAAAAGCAGGCGGTCGGAGGTTCACTCTCCACAACACACGTCCTGCATCCACTACTTATCTCAAGTGGTAAAATAAAGAGTTAAACAAGCCGACGAAAGTCGGTTTTTTTGTGCCTAAACATCTCGTGTAGGAGCAGGCTTACCCTGCGATCTTTTACAAAAGTTGAGTATGATGGCGGTCGGAGATTCACTCTCCATAACACACGTCCTGCGTCCGCCACTTTCCCTCAAGTGGTAAAATAAAGAGATAAACAAGCCGACTGAAGTCGGTTTTTTTGTGCCTAAACATTTCGTGTAGGAGCAGGTTGACCCTGCGATCAGTTACGAAAGTTGAATATGACTGCGCTCGGAGATTCACTCTTCACAACACACGTCCTGCAGCGTCCGCCACTTTTCCTTAAGTGGTTAAATAATAAAGGTAGGAAACAGGAAGCTGGAGGTTCACCTTCAAAAAACACGTCCTGCGTCCGGCACTTTTCTTTAGTCACTCTCCACAACACACGTCCTGCATCCACTACTTATCTCAAGTGGTAAAATAAAGAGATAAACAAGCCGACGGAAGTCGGTTTTTTTGTGCCTAAACATTTCGTGTAGGAGCAGGCTTACCCTGCGATCTTTTACAAAAGTTGAGTATGATGGCGGTCGGAGATTCACTCTCCACAACACACGTCCTGCGTCCGCCACCTTCCCTCAAGTGGTTAAAGAATGAAGGTAAAAGCAGGCGGTCGGAGGTTCACTCTCCACAACACACGTCCTGCATCCACTACTTATCTCAAGTGGTAAAATAAAGAGATAAACAAGCCGACGGAAGTCGGTTTTTTTGTGCCTAAACATTTCGTGTAGGATCAGGCTTACCCTGCGATCTTTTACAAAAGTTGAGTATGATGGCGGTCGGAGATTCACTCTCCATAACACACGTCCTGCGTCCGCCACTTTTCCTCAAGTGGTTAAAGAATGAAGGTAAAAGCAGGCGGTCGGAGGTTCACTCTCCACAACACACGTCCTGCATCCACTACTTATCTCAAGTGGTAAAATAAAGAGATAAACAAGCCGACGGAAGTCGGTTTTTTTGTGCCTAAACATTTCGTGTAGGAGCAGGCTTACCCTGCGATCTTTTACAAAAGTTGAGTATGATGGCGGTCGGAGATTCACTCTCCATAACACACGTCCTGCGTCCGCCACTTTTCCTCAAGTGGTTAAAGAATGAAGGTAAAAGCAGGCTATCGGAGGTTCACTCTTCACAATACACGTCCTGCATCCACTACTTATCTCAAGTGGTAAAATAAAGAGATAAACAAGCCGACGAAGGTCGGTTTTTTTGTGTCTAAACCTTTCGTGTAGGAGCAGGTTTACCCTGCGATCTGTTACGAAAGTTGAATATGATGGCGGTCGGAGGTTCACTCTCCACAACACACGTCCTGCATCCACTACTTATCTCAAGTGGTAAAATAAAGAGTTAAACAAGCCGACGAAAGTCGGTTTTTTTGTGCCTAAACATCTCGTGTAGGAGCAGGCTTACCCTGCGATCTGTTACGAAGTTGAATATAACGACGCTCAGAGATTCACTACTGCATGATTAAACTCCCGAAACACTTTTCATTTTTTTTCTGACTGATACCCTAATCGCGTATTTATTTAGAGAAAGCGTTATATGTTTCAATCACTCAGAGTTTATTTACTGCTTGTTTTTTGTTGTGTTCCTTTAACCGTTGAAGCGCTTATATTAGGTGCTGAGCGTGCAGATGAGTATTTACCTGTGTTAAAAGGTAAGCGCGTCGGATTAATCGTAAACCAAACATCCCGCGTTGACGACCAACATCTAGTTGATTACTTACTTAATAAAGAAGTGGATGTTAAAAAGGTCTTTGCACCGGAACATGGGTTTCGTGGTAATTATGATGCGGGTGCTAAAGTAGCTGATGCAAAAGATGTGAAAACTGGGCTACCAATCATTTCGCTTTATGGCAGTAATAAAAAGCCAAGGCCTGAGCAGCTCAAAGATATCGATGTGCTTATTTTTGATATTCAAGATGTGGGGTTGCGTTTTTATACATACATCAGCACTATGCACTTCGCGATGGAAGCCGCAGCCGATGCAAATATTGAATTTTGGGTTTTTGATAGGCCAAATCCAAATATCGCATATGTTGATGGCCCATTATTAGAAAAACCATTTCAATCTTTTGTTGGTATGCATCCCATTCCCGTATTGCATGGCATGACCGTTGGCGAACTGGCAACTATGATTAAAGGAGAGGGGTGGTTAACCTCGCTTAAAGCGCCACAGTTACGTGTATTTCCAATGCGAAACTATAGTGGCAGCACGGAATATAGATTGCCGATCCCGCCAAGTCCTAACCTACCAAATCAGCAAGCAATCTACTTGTATCCATCATTGTGCTTTTTTGAAGCGACACCTATTTCTGTAGGTCGTGGAACGAATTTTCCATTTCAAGTTTTTGGCTACCCAGACCCTAAATTGGGTGAGTTTCAGTTCACACCTAGACCTGTGTTGGGGGCGGCTTCCAATCCTAAATTAAATGGTGTGACTGCGTTTGGTCTGGACTTAAGAAACAGCAATGTACGAGGTTTTGATCTAACTTGGTTTGTTGCTGCATACGCACAGTTCAAACACGAGAATAAAGCGTTTTTTCAGTCCCCCGATTTTCTCGATAAGCTTGCAGGCACGGACAAAATCCGCAAAGCCATTGAGTCTGGCCAATCGGCATCAGAGTTGAGAAAGCTGTGGCAGCAGGATGTACAAGATTTCTTAAAGCAGCGAAAAAAGTATTTATTATACCCGAGACCGTAACGGGTTTTTGCTAGAGGTAAACGGCAGCACGAGTCTGCCGTGAGCAGATTAAGTCTTACTCGCTACGCAATACTTGCATGTTTTCATTGGCCTTATCCACGCGTTTTTGCCAATGCAGGTTTGATTGTGCAAGTGCTGTGAATAAAACATCAATAAGGTAGGCTTGAGAAGTACGAGACAGCATACCTGAATGTTTAAGTGGCTCCCCTTCATTGATGCAATACAGTATCGCATCTGCCATTTCCGCAAGTGAGTGGCTACCATAACGAGAAATGGCAAGACATTTACAACCATTATCCAATGCTTGATTCGTCAAGGTTAGCAAGCTCTTACTGGTTCCTGTATTGCTGATCACAATAAAAAGATCGTCTTTCCCCATCGTTGCAATAAAGCTGGAGGCGCTGATTTCATCAACCTGAGCAATTGCCGGAATACCAAGCTTTTGGAGTTTCCAAGTTAAATCTTGGGCCATAGTGAAAGTACTACCAAGTGCACACACAATGACTTTTCGTGCGTTCTTCACCAACTGAATTGCGTTCTCAAACTGTTTTGCTGAGTTAAGTTTTCGAGTTTCGGAAATAACATTTTGCTGTTTTAGTTGTAATTTATCTGCGATTAACTCGATGGAGTCATTACTGGAAATTAACTCATCAATTGGTGCGCTGGTATCTGTTTGCTCGTTGAGCGCATCAACAACGGCAAGTTTAAATGCTGGAAATCCTTTATAACCCAGCTTTTGGGCAAATTTTACGACGCTAGATTGGCTGACACCGGCTTCGCGTGCCAGCTCAACGGAGGAAAGCGCACGGATTTTATCGCCCGAGTTCAAGGTAAAGTCAGCAAGCTTTGCTTCACTATTTGATAGTGATGGACGAAGTGCTTTTATTTTGACAAATGTAGACATGCGATACTCAATCCGAACTAAATTAATCTGTCCATATTATAGGTTCAATTGGAACGTTACGATAGACCAAAAAGGAATATCATTGCACAAAACACACTCATTGTACCAGTATTGGGGTTAAATGTTGACTTAAATTTAATTTAGTCGCAAAGACTTGGTGTTTTAAACCGCTTAACTTAAGCTAAGTGTTTTGAATTTATAGATTAAACTATATGGCTTGGTACTCGATTTTGCCACCTTTGATTGCAATTGCAGTCGTGTTTTGGCGTAAAGAAGTGATTATCGCATTGATTTTAGCGCTAGTTTCTTCCGAATTTTTATTGACTCTACATGGTCAGCAGTCACTAGTCGCTGGCACATTCGTAGGCAGTATTGAACGTGTTATTGAGGTTGCAACATCGGCAGGTAACAGCCGGATCTTGATTTTTAGTATAGTGATCGGTGCATTGCTCGCCTACATCAGAGAGTCTGGCGGGGTTGCTGCAACGGTGAATATGCTGCTTAATCGAGGCGTCGCTAAAAGTAAACGTCAGGTTGGCTTACTAACCATGTTTACTGGCACGGCAGTGTTTATCGAATCAAATATGAGTGTACTAACCTCTGGTATTGTTGCGAGGGGACTATTTGATAAGTTCAAAATGAGTCGGGCTCGTTTGGCTTATATCATCGATAGTACTAGCGCTCCTGTATGTATTTTGATTTTACTTAATGGTTGGGGCGCTTATGTGCTTGGATTGCTGAGTAACTACGAACTTGAGCAGTCGGCAGTGAGTATTTTATGGGGTAGTGTCGCGTTTAATTTCTATGCGATTATTGCACTGTTAATTGTTCTCTATACGATTGTCTTTGATAAAGTTCATGGACCGATGAGGGCCGCAGAGCAAGAGTTAAAGCACCATACAGCTGAAATAAGTAGTGGGCCAAGTGCCACCAAATCGCGTTATATGCTGATCCCTTTGTTAACTCTGATTGTAAGTATGATTGGATTTATGTTTTGGACAGGCAACGGTGTATTGGCAAATGGTAGTGGCTCTAAGTCAGTACTTTATGCCACAATTTTAGCTTCAACCGTTGCGTACCTGCTGCTGTTAAGTGGTAAGAGATTTAGTCATCACGAGCTAATGGATTTTGGATTTAAGGGGATGGGGGAGCTGCTGCCATTGGTAAGCATTGTGTTACTCTCTTTGACTTTAGGCGCAAGTCTAAAAGAGTTGGGAACAGGGACTTTTGTTGCGTCTTTAGTTGGTGATTATCTGCCTATTTACTTGATAGTACCTGTACTCTTTATTACAGGTGCAATCATGTCATTTACAACGGGTACATCATGGGGAACTTTCGCCATATTAATACCGATTGGCGTGCCACTTATTCAAGCGCTAGGCCTGCCACCGTCGCTTGTGCTTGGTGCTATCTTAAGTGGCGGAATATTTGGCGATCACTGCTCGCCTATCTCTGATACCAGCGCGGTATCGGCACTGGCATCTGGATGTGACTTACTGACTCATGTTAAAACCCAGTTGCCTTATGCATTGGTGGGTGGGGTATTAGCAATCATCTGCTTCTTTATTGCCAGTCTTATTATGATTTAAAAGTAAGCGCCAGTTAGGGGCAAGCCAAAACTTGGTTTTGTCCCGTACTTTCAATAGCAATAATTTGCCCGTTGTTGGCGGTCGACAGTGCTAGCATAACTGGCGTATTAAAATTGATAACACTAGTTTTTGGCTGTGGCATCACGCTAAGTAGGCTTTGTTTTAACTCTATGAGAGTATGGGTATTACACTCTTCAATTAACCAAGCATCATCGTTAATCGCAACGAGTCGACCGTAACGCTGTTCTTGAACTTGTTGTTGCGCAGCCTCAAATCTAGCATCCAGCACTTTTTTCTGTTCATCTATACGGGCAAGATACTGGCCTTGCTGTAGCTCATGTGTTTCGATGTGTTGAAAATCTCCATAGCTGACTAAATGAGCACTTGAGTTATATTCTTTATCAATATCAACATGTTGATTTTGATACCATAAGGTGAAAAGTAAAGCGACTGAACAAGTAACCGCGCTCCATTGCCAAGTTTCTATACGACCCAAAAAGTGATGGACAAAGCTAACTAGTCGCACCTTGATGCGAGTAGCCAAAGTTAACGGTTTGTTCTGCTTGTTGGCTTGGTAAGCCGCTTTTAACTTGGCGTCAAATTTGTCTAAATTACTCATGATTTTCACCCACTTGAGACTTAAGTGTCTCTTTTGCGTATCTAATTCGAGTTTTTACGGTCTCTTGTGTGGCCCCTACAATTTGTGCTATTTCAGCTAAGCTGAACCCCTCTAACTGTAAGCTTAGCGCTTCTTTTTGTAATAAAGGAAGTGCAGCAATTTGCTGGTATAGCCACTGTTCCTCCGAGGCTTTTGTAAACTCATTGGAGTTGGTCATACCTACTTTACTATCTGTCAACTCAGAGAGTTTACCTGACGCTCTGATTGAATCGATTAGCAGGTTACGTGCAATGTGAAACAAGTAAGCCTTGGGGTGGCCCTGCTGTCGATAAGCGCTTTTCTTTTCGATGACTTTTAGCCATGTTTTTTGACATATATCTTCTGCCGACGCCGCCTGTGTTTGTGTTTTCAGAAAGTGAAATAAATCACTTTGATAGCGCTCAATGACTTGCTCGAGGTATTTTACTTTACCCGTTGTTGCATATTCATAAAGCGGATCTTCTACGTTGCTGATGGCGCGAGCACGCCACATTTTCAAGCTACTCAGCATAGGTAATCCTAAGTCTCAAGGGTCAATAGACCCTAATATCAATAAGCTAAATTAAGAAGTTTACTTCGTGACTCAGCGACTCAAATTGATTACATATCACTGGCTGTTACTGTTCCAGTGTAAACTCTAATACAACGCGCTGAGCGTATTGCGGCTGCGGTTTTCCATCAACAATAAGTGGTCTATATTTCCATTTCCTTAGTGCTCTGACAGCAGCCTGATCAAATACTCTTTTAGGTTCCGCATTCTTCACTTTAACATCAATCACTTCGCCTTGTGGAGAAATGGCAAACTCCATTTCTACCCAGCCTTCCACTCCATCTCTCGCAGCCGCAGGTGGATAGTTAGGGTTGCTTCTAACAAGTGGAGTCGCTTGCCCATCGGTGGAGAATTGCAGCGTCATTGTGTTAGTAAACTTACCTAAATCTAAGCTAGGTGTCTCGCTACTAATTTGTAGATTATCTCCTGTATCAACGATATTTTCAGTAGGTCTAATCGGGGCCGTTATTGGTTTTGGTGGTTCTGGCATTATCCTTTTTTCTTCGACTGGAGAGTCCTCTCTATCCGCTGCAATAGTAAGATCAAATACTTCTATGTCGATAATGGGGCGAGTGAGTTCTTGAGAAACCAAGTTTTGCATAAAGCCAAAGGTGGCAAAAGTAATAATAACTGCGCCAACAAGTGCTAGTGTGAGTTTTGGAATTGCTGAGTTATGCCGTTGAAGAGTGGCTAATGTCGTCATGATTTTATCCCCGTTATGTTGTTTTCGTAAATAGAACGTTTGGGTAACGGAAACGGGGTGAAAGTTTTTAGATTTTTTTGATATGTATCTTGGTTTGGCTACAGGCCTTGGATTACAATGCACGAGGAGCAGAGTGCATTATTTAATTTTTCGTGATCATAGGTTGTTATGAAGTTAGTTGAGATCAACAAGGCGCGTTATCGCAAACATTTAAATCAAGTTATCATTGCTTGCGTTGCAGCGCTAACAATCGGTAGTTTAGGGGTTGCTCAGTTATTGATCCAATTATTTCCTGATGTAGATGGTAGCCATTTTCATTGGAATTTAACTGGTGTAGTCGTGACCTGCATCGTTATTGGGCTCGTGCTCAAAAAGCATAAAGCGCACCCATTTATGACCGAAGTAAGTTATGTGTGGGACTTAAAGCAATCACTGAACAAAATCACTCGTAAAATGGCGAAGTTAAAACAGGCTGCGCAGCAGGGGGATGTGGACGCGATGACGGCGATTCAGTATAGCTATGCGGGATCTCGTCAGCTATGGCAATTGGATGACAATACCATAACGATGGATGATTTGGCGATGTGGCAAGCGGAGCTAGATTCACTGGCTAGCAAATATCAAGTTGAAATAAAAGCAGAAAACTATAAAGAAACGATGTTGAAACAGTACTAACAAAGCGGCTTGATTCGGCGTTAAACTTTTTCACAATTTTTAATGTGACACTAATGTGTCAGAACGGTAATATAACAGTCGAATTTTCTATTAAAGGAACAAATTGAACTGTGCTATTGCGTTATCGGTTTCACCAGTTCGGCTGGTTGGTTCTTATCAACTCTCTTTGCTCAATCTTAATTACCATAAACGTTGTAAATACCAATCCTGCCGATTATCAAGGACTGACATTATTTTACGTTTCCGTATCAACGTGGAGCCATATGGCTTTACTCACAGCGTTAGTGAGTATTGTTGCAATGCCTTTAATATGGTTACAGTCAAATAAAGTGAGATCCGTATGCTTTGCTTTATTTTATGCATTGTTTTTCGTCGCGCTTATTGCAAATAGCTTGTGCTTTGAGCTATACAAGTTTCATATTAACGGTGTTATTGTCGATATGCTGCTTGCAGGCCAAGTTATTGAGTTCTCAGCAATTGCATGGGCTCAAGCGATAGCTATTTTTGTTACGATATTTGTGATCCAGTTTTACCTGTCAACGTGGTTAAGTAAGCCCCGAGCCGTAATGCAGCTGCGCTTTGGTCGAAAGTTTACCAGCGTAACCATTATTGCCCTGTTGGCGAGCAATACAATTCATGCTTGGGCAAGTGCGACGGTATATCAACCAATCACAGGGTTCAGTAAGTACTTACCCCTCTACAAACCCGCAACAGCAAACTCTTTTTTGCGTAAATATGATTTGCTAAATGAAGCCGCATTGGCGCAGCAGAAAAGAATGTCTTTAACACAAGGACAATTTAACTATCCTTTACAACCTATTGAAGTAGAGCCAGTTAAGAAGCCTCTTGATATTGTTTTTGTGGTGCTGGATTCATGGCGGTATGATGCTTTTACAGCGCAAGTGACTCCCAATATTTGGCGATTCTCACAACAAGGAGCGGTCTTCAATCACCACTTTTCTACTGGAAATTCTACACGTACAGGGATAACCGGGTTGTTTTATGGCTTGCCTGGCACCGCTTGGCAGGACATTTACAATAATCGAGTTACTCCATTATTGATGGATAGAATGCGCGATTTGGGTTATCAATTTGGAATATTTTCTTCTGCTCAGCTTGTTCGCCCTGAGTTTAATGAAACCGTCTTTGCTCGCGTTGAGGGGCTAAAAACGCATACTGAAGGCGATGACGTATTAGCTAGGGATGAGCAGAACACCAAAAATTGGGCTAAATGGTATGCTAATAAGGATCCAAACCAGCCGTCTTTCAGTTTCCTCTTTTATGATGCAATCCATGGCTACGCAGTTCCTGAGGGTTACCATGCTGGCTTCGAGCCGATGCACGGTCACATTAACCATATGCTATTGGACAACGATTATGATAGAGAGCCAATTTTAAATCGTTATCTTACCAGTACACACTTTGTAGATAGTCTTGTTGCATCGGTATTAGCGCAGCTTGATATAGAAAATACGCTGGTGATTATAACTTCTGATCACGGTGAAGAGCTTAATGACAATAAGCTTAATTACTGGGGACACAATAGTAACTTTACTGAACCACAGATAAAGGTGCCATTTGTTGTGGTTGGGCCAAAAAGCGAAAAGTGGCAGCATTGGCAAGCCTCAAACGCGGTAACCAGTCATTTAGACGTAGTACCGACTTTGATGAGTGAGTACTTAAGGGTTAAAAACACGCCTGAAGATTATAGTACGGGTTATAACTTAACCGGACCAGTTAAAGAGAGAAATTGGTTACTACTTAGCAGCTACAACAAATATGCGGTTGTGAGTAAGCAGCAAATTATTGAAGTCTCGCCCATGGGAACATATGAGACGCTCGATGAAACGAACAAGCCATCTGAGCAAGAACCAAACTTTGAATATATTCAAGAGGCGATGCAGCAGATAAACCACTTTCAGTAGATAAAGGAGAGTTAGGCGTGCAGGTGAGCTGTTGTGCATCGGTACACACTAACTCAAGCGGTATAACTAAGCGCTTAATGAGTAAAATTGAAAGGCGTTTTTCTTGTCTTTTTTAACCGTGTACATGGCGACATCAGCACATTCGATTAATTGGCTTAGCTCAATAGCGTCTCTTGGGTAGCTTGCAATACCTATGCTCGCGCCAACTCGCAGTGGCAGTGATTTCCCTTCTGGCGTTTGCCAAATCATTTCGGTGTTAATCGCCTCTAGCAGGTTTTCAGCGATGCGCTGCAGCTTTTCATTTTTGGCGCAGTGCAAGGCAATCAAAAACTCATCACCTCCCCAACGACAAACTACATCTTGTTCTCTAACCTGAGTACTAATTTGAGTGGCGATATGTTTTAACATAGCGTCACCGGCGTTATGGCCATAAATATCATTGATTGGTTTAAACTCATCTAAATCAAGAATAAATAAGCTAAACGGAGTTTCGTTATCTAACCACTCGTTGATTTTGATTTCAGTACCATGGCGATTGTAGAGGCCAGTCAGCTTATCGCGGTTAGCCTTTTTATTGAGTTCTTGAAACACGGTTTTTCTCAGCGTGATATCTGATAAAAACACCTGTAAATAGAATTGTCCGCTACTTTCGACTCTCAACATGATGACACTTAGCCAAACAGGTTGTTCGGTCATAGGGTTAATAAACTCAAATTCTGATTGAGTTGGCTGGTTAAGCTCCAAAGTATGCTCCGTAAAGGTATAAAGAATATCCGGAGTTTTGCAGTAGCGACCAAAGCTTTCTGGAAAATATTCATCAAGGTCAATCGCCATACCAGCCAGCAAATCACAAGCGGCATCATTAGCTAAGATCACTTCACCTTTGTCTTTTACCAGTAGGGTGGGAGAAGATGAGCGCTCAAACATGAGTCTAAAGCGCTTCTCAAGGATTTCGATATCAGCTCGAAGTTGCCTTTCTTGCTCGAACATGGAAGCGGTTTTAGCAATAAGTTGATTGGTATTGCTTGCAATATCACCGATTTCGCTTGATTCATGTCCTTTAGGTACGATTAAATTTAAGGGGGCTCCAGGAATAACCCTCGCAATTTGGCTGCTCAAGTTACTCAGGGGCTTTGTCACGATGAAGTGTGTCACAACCGTGAAGATGATTAAGATGGGGATGATGACGACCAACAAAGTCTGAACGCTTGAACGAGCGATATCTCTAGCGTTTTGCTCGATAAAAACGGAGTTTGGTTGGATATAGATCTCACCAACGATTTCACTCAATAAAAACGGATGATTGAGCTTAATAATGGTCGCATTTTGCGGCTTAAATCCTACGCTTTGAGCGAGCCACTTTTCTTCACTTTTGATTGCGGCTGAAGAGATTACATCGTTACTGACTAGGCCATTAATGACTTCTACAGCCAGGTCTTTGTCATTGAGATAAGTTGCAATAGAGGAAGAAGACGACACGGTTTGGCCAATTTGCCCGATAATAGTATTAGAGCGCCGAAGTTCACGCTCAACAATATGGTCGTGATATAACTTAGCGTAAAGCATTGAAAAAATAAAAGTTGAGACAACCAGCACGAGTGCTAGTCGTACAATCAATCCATACTTAGTCATCGATTTGATAGATTACCTTTACATCACCCGTCACAAAGTCTGCTGGAATGTAGCCGATTGCATTTGGCGTATTTCTTATATTTTCAAGTATAGCTGATGGTGAAGAAAATGATTGTGGGGGAGAAACTTTGCCGCTGAATTTTATTCTCGACCAATAGGCGTTAATTTGGCTCTCATTTCGGCCAGTCAGTGCCAGAAAAAAAGGGCCTCTTAATGGATGTGATTTTTCGTAGTCATAGGTCACGGCTATATCACCGTTAGGAAAGGCAACGTATTTTCCCATATACATGTCGATGAGTTGACGCTGTGATATCGACTCGATGGGGTTGTCTTTGTTAACGATGACGGCAATATCAGCGGCTGCTGAAATAGGGTATGAAACGAGGAAGAAAACAGTAATAAGTAACCTTTTCATCAGAACACCCAATTAAAGCTAAGCGTAAAGGTGTTAAACGAAAGGTCTGGGTTACTAAATTGCTCTATATTGTGAAGATAGAAAGCACTGGGTAGGTGATTTGTAGAAGTATGTTTCCAGTTAAGCTTCAATGCGAGTGTTGGGCTGAGTTCGCGCCGCCACGTTAAGGAAGTGCTGCGCTGATCCAATTGATAAAAACCAGAGTATGTTGAGGCTTCTTCATAGAGATATAATAATTCTGGTGATGGAGTCAATGGACCGGATTCAATCATTGTCTCATTATCTGATTCAGCGACAGAATAGGTAAAAGAGACCGTGTTTAAACCAAATCGCTTACCTAAGGTAACATACCCCGCCTTGAGATGGTTGAGGATGTTAGAGGTTGAGTCTGTTAACGATATTTCACTTTGTATGAGCCAGTCTGAGTCATCGTATCTCATGCTGAGCGCACTGTAGGTAAAGCGCTCGTCAATAATGTATAAAGAATCAATTAGTTCGTTTTTGGTCGGCCAAATTTGCAATGGAACTTGCGCTAAAGCATCGCGTAACAATCTTTGCTGTTCATGCTCATTGGCGGATTTGGTCGTTGTGTAGTTTGCTCTAAACAGCCAGTTTAACGTTTCGTATTGCGCGACCATACCAACGATAGACTTGAGCTCTACATTCCAATAAAAGTCGATATCACTGTAGATTGGCGCTTCGGATCGTCCCCAATAAGCTTTGATACTTGCGATACCTTGTTCTAGAGGCACGCGATACTGAAGGTCTACGCCATCCAAGTTCTGATGAGGAATAATAGAATAAAACTCGACAGGAGGGTGTTCCATATCCATCGAATAACCGATATCTCGATACTCGGTCATCAGGAACAAGTCTAAACCAGTACGACCCGCACGGATTTGCCAGTTTGAGTTTAAATTATAGCGTAAGAAAGCAAGCTTTATTGCATTGTTAATTTGGTTATCATGCTGTTCTTTTAACAGCAGTTGGCCCACGAGTTCTAGATTGTCACTTGCATGCCACTCGGCTTGCAAGCCTAAAGAAGAAAATGAAAAGTTGAGTTCATCTCTTTCTACACCGTTGGGTTGTGAGATGGACTCTCTTATTTTGGCGGTATGGGAGTCTGTTTTAACCGCTTTGAGCGTAGCAAAGCCACTGAAATCGATGTCAGAGCCATAGCTGAATGGGGTTAAAAATAGTAGGCAGATAAAAACAGAGCGCATGAGTTATAAATGTATTCGCTTTCCTTTTTTATATAGCCTAGTTCGAATTTTGACATTTACCAATGCGATGTCCGCCTTGCCCTTGTATAATGAACTTAGAGACACCATATCCCATTTATGGTAGCATATTGTTATATTATCACATTAGGCAAGATTAAGACGTGGCAGAAGTAAGAGCGAGAGTCGAGCTGAATGTAGGGCAGCATAGTAATATCCCTGCAGAAATAGTTTCTTTTTCAGGGTTAAAAGATGGCCAAGAACATGTTGCGCTGGTATTTAATAGCGCAGACAGTCAGCAGCAAGTCCCCCTAATTCGTATGCACTCTGAGTGCTTAACCGGCGATGTCTTTCATTCTTCTCGTTGTGATTGTGGCGAACAGCTAAATGAATGTATCGAGGCGATGCATAAACAAGGCGGCATTTTATTATATTTACGCCAAGAAGGTCGTGGCATTGGCCTGTACAATAAAATCGATGCTTATGTATTGCAATCGCAAGGGATGAACACCTATGAGGCAAACAATCACCTCGGTTTTGAAGATGACTTAAGAGATTTCTCTGATGCAGTATTGATGCTTCAAGCGCTAGGGTTAAACCATGTTAAGTTAATGACGAACAATCCAAGAAAGCTAAAGGCGTTAAGAGAAGCTGGTATTACCGTCGATGAAGTCGTTGGTACTCAGGCACATGTTAAGGCAGGGGTTTCTGGTAATGAACAGTATCTAAAAACGAAGATCCAACATGGCGCGCATATGCTGGATATCAAAAAGATTTCAAAAGCGGATTAGCCTAAGCGTATATGCTTATCACAACAAGCCGACTAGATAAGTGCTTAGGTTGGCTTGTCATATCAAACATTCTATTCTCATTCCAATCCCTTCAAACTTAAGATGCTCAAGTAGGTTACGTCTACCGCCAGTATTTGTTTAAAATATGCTAAAAAGCGCTGACAAATCCGCCTTTCATGCCTTTTCACTCGACGCGGTAATCAGTATAATCAAAGACGTTATAGCTTAAATTAAGTGGACTATGTCGACACCAATTAGAACATTCAAAGCAAGCATGGGCGTGCAGTGGCTAAAAGCCGGGTGGGCAATTTTCAAAACCCAGCCTATGACTTTCATGCTGATGTACATTTTTATGGCGGTAGTAAGTCTATTACCCCTGTTCGCACCTATTTTTCATATTATCGCTGCCTTGTCTGGTCCTTTCTTAAGTGCAGGCTTCTATCTTGCCGTTATCAATAAACAGATCAATAAACCAATAAAGTTGGCAGACATTTTTGAGCCTTTTGCAGCAAAAGGCCGTCGATTACACTTGTTCCGAGTTGGTATTTATCAAATGGCAGGTGCACTGTTGCTGACTATGGTTGCCGGTGTGCTATTCAGTGATGTGGCGAGTGCGCTAGAGAGTGTTGGCCCAAACACCGATCCGAATGAACTTATCGGGCTTATCGCGAGCAATATTAGTTTTGCCGAAGTTGCAGTATTTGTGATTGCACAATCGGTCATTATGATGGCATTTGCTTTTGTTGTGCCACAGGTCTTTTTCCAAGGTGAAAAACGTATTTTTCACGCGATGAAGTGCTCGCTTGCCGCTTTTTATCATAATATGGCTGCTCTGAGTATTTACGGCTTAGTCGTCGCAGCGCTTATCGTCGCTTCTATACCGCTATCGATGATCCCGGCGATTATTATCATGCCAGTCGCCATGATAGGCTTTTTTGTTTCTTTCCAGGCGATGTTTATGCCAATTATCGTTGAAAAGAAGGAAAATGATGAAAATGCTGACATTTCTCAGTCTGACTCAGGACGCTTTGACGCCTGATGGATGAACAAGAAGTTAAAAAGCTAAAAAACTATGCGGTTTGGTTACTATCGAGACAAGAGTACTCTGAATCAGGACTGACGCAAAAGCTACTGCAAAAAGGGGCTACAGCGGCAGTCGCGGAACAATTGGTATCTTGGCTAAAGTCGCTCGATTACGTTAATGACGACCGCTATGCAGAGAGTTTTTTAAACCGCCAGATTGCAAAAGGACTTGGAGAAAAGCGTGTATTAATGGATGCAGGGCAAAAGGGTGTGAGCCGAGAGATTTTGCATACACTAATCGCCGAGCGTGAAATTGATTGGTACATGCAAGCCGCAAAAACCTATGAAAAAAAGTACGGTCTTTGCGCACAACCGATAGAATATAAAGAAAAAACTAAGCGCGTACGTTACATGAGTTATCGTGGCTTTAGTTTTGATGAAATAGATTTTGCAATTGAAGCTGCAATGACTGCAGCAGAGCAAGAAGAAATAAAGGGTGAATGATCACATGCAGCATATGACTACCGCACAAATCAGGCAAAGCTTCTTAGATTTCTTTGCTAAACAACAGCACCAAGTGGTGCCTTCAAGCTCGTTAATTCCGGGTAATGATGCCACCTTACTGTTTACCAACGCTGGTATGGTGCAGTTTAAAGATGCCTTCTTGGGTGCGGAAAAACGCCCTTATACGCGAGCAACCAGTTCACAGCGTTGTGTTCGTGCTGGTGGTAAACATAATGACCTTGAAAACGTAGGTTATACCGCAAGGCACCACACTTTCTTCGAAATGCTAGGTAACTTTAGCTTCGGTGACTATTTTAAAACCGACGCAATTAAGTTTGCTTGGGGCTTCCTTACGGATGTGATCAAGCTGCCAAAAGAAAAGCTACTAGTCACGGTTTACCATGAAGACGACGAAGCATTTGAGATCTGGTCAAAGCAAGTTGGTGTTCCTGAAGATAGGATCATCCGTATTGCGACGGCGGATAACTTTTGGTCAATGGGCGACACGGGTCCTTGCGGTCCTTGCTCTGAAATCTTTTATGACCACGGTGAGCACATTTGGGGTGGACCTCCGGGCTCACCAGAAGAAGACGGTGATCGCTTCATTGAGATCTGGAACTTAGTATTCATGCAGTACAACCGTCATGCAGACGGCACAATGGAACCGCTGCCAATGCAGTCGGTTGATACCGGCATGGGCCTTGAGCGTATCTCTGCAATTATGCAAGGTGTGCACTCAAACTATGAGATTGACCTGTTCCAAGCGCTGATTAAAGCAGCTGCAAAAGTAACAGATGCTCAAGATTTAGAAGATAAATCACTACGTGTGGTTGCTGACCACATTCGTTCGTGTGCGTTTCTTATTGCCGACGGCGTTATGCCATCGAATGAAGGTCGTGGTTACGTGCTGCGTCGTATCATTCGTCGTGCAGTTCGCCACGGTAATAAACTCGGTGCAAAAGGGGCATTCTTCTATAAGTTAGTTGCTGCACTTGCTGAGCAAATGGGTGAAGCTTACCCTGAATTAGTGAAGCAACAAGCAATTATCGAAAAAGTATTGCGTATTGAAGAAGATCAGTTTGGTAAAACCTTAGACCGTGGTTTAACTATTCTAGAAGAGAGTCTAGCTGGCATTGAAGGCGACGTTATTCCAGGCGATTTAGTGTTCAAACTGTATGACACTTACGGTTTCCCTGCGGACTTAACAGCAGATGTGGCGCGTGAGCGTTTTATGACGATCGACGAGCGCGGTTTCCAAGCATGCATGGAAGAGCAGCGTAAAAAAGCGCAAGCGGCTGGCAAGTTCGGTGCTGATTACAACGAGCGCTTGAAATCTGATAAAAACACTGACTTTAAAGGCTATGACGCTGAGCACTATACCGGCACTGTGGTTGAAATTTTTAAAGAAGGTCAACATACCAATACGTTAGAAGATGGTGAGCAAGGTGTGGTTATCCTTGACCGCACGCCTTTCTATGCTGAGTCAGGCGGCCAAGTTGGTGATACAGGTGTACTAAAAGTGGCTAACGGCGAGTTTGTGGTTACTGACACGCAAAAGCTAGGTAATGCATTTGCACACCATGGTCATGTAGTTGGCCGCATTGGTGTTAACGATAAAGCCGATGCGCGTATTGATGCTGAGCGTCGCGAGCGAGTGAAGAAAAACCACACTGCAACGCACTTAGTACATAAAGCACTGCGCGATTTACTGGGCGATCACGTAACGCAAAAAGGTTCATTGGTACTGCCAGATCGTTTGCGTTTTGACTTCTCGCATTTTGAAGGCGTCACTAAAGCACAGCTACAGCAAGTAGAAGATGCTGTGAACGCAGAGATCCGCCGTAACTTTGCTTTGCAAACTGAGCTGATGGATATCGATGCTGCCAAAGACAAAGGTGCGATGGCGCTTTTTGGCGAAAAGTACGATGATGAAGTTCGAGTCGTTTCAATTGGTGGATACTCAATTGAGCTTTGTGGTGGCACACACGTGAAGCGTGCAGGTGATATTGGTCTATTCAAGATTGTCTCAGAAGGCGGTATCGCAGCGGGTGTTCGTCGTATCGAAGCGGTAACGGGAGCTGATGCCATCGCTTATGTTAATGAGCAAGAGCAAGTGCTTTCTGAAATTGCGGCTTTGGTTAAGGGTGATACCTCATCTGTGCTAGAAAAAGTATCTGCGCTACTTGAAAAGTCAAAAGGCCTTGAAAAGCAAGTTGCTCAACTAAATGACAAACTAGCAAGTGCCGCGGGTGCAACGCTACTTGACTCTGTAACCGAAGTGAATGGGATTAAATTACTCGTAGCGAACGTTGCAGGAACTGAGTCTAAAGCACTGCGAGGCATGGTCGATGACCTGAAGAACAAGATTGGCTCAGGTGTCATCGCGCTAGGTGTAGCAAATGGCGATAAAGTAAGCCTAATCGCTGGCGTAACGAAAGACTTAGTTGGTCAGGTAAAAGCAGGTGAGCTAGTTAATCACATGGCTTCTCAAGTCGGTGGTAAAGGTGGTGGTCGTCCTGATATGGCGCAAGCTGGTGGTTCACAACCAGAAAACCTAGACGCAGCACTAAACAGTGTTCCAACTTGGTTAAATGAAGTAACGCAGTAATCAGCAAGTGGCGCTGATTGTACAAAAGTTTGGCGGCACCTCGGTAGGTTCGGTAGAGCGTATTGAGGCGGTTGCCGAACACGTTATCAAAACACAACAACAAGGCCACCAAGTGGTGGTCGTGTTGTCTGCAATGTCAGGCGAGACAAATCGTCTCATTTCCCTTGCCCAACAAATCGATGCACGTCCAAGTTCTCGTGAGCTAGATGTGTTGATCACCACCGGCGAACAAGTTTCTATCGCGTTATTGGCGATGGCCATCATTAAGCGTGGGCATTCTGCCGTGAGCTTACTTGCCGATCAGGTTGGTATTAAAACCGATAACATGTTCTCTAAAGCGCGGATCACAGAAATAGACACAACCCGCTTAAAGCAAGAACTTGAGCATAACCGGATAACCATTATTGCCGGATTTCAAGGGCGTGATGGAGAAGGTAATATCACCACGCTAGGACGCGGCGGTACAGATACCTCAGCAGTTGAAATCGCAGGGGCTTTGCAAGCAGACGAATGTCAGATATATACTGATGTCGATGGTGTTTACACTACCGATCCGCGAATAGAGCCAAATGCAAGGCGTCTATCACATATTACTTTTTCTGAGATGTTGGAGCTAGCAAGTGTTGGCGCTAAGGTCTTGCAGATACGTTCGGTTGAAGCGGCCGGTCGATATAATGTACCGCTGCGCGTACTTTCTTCGTTTTCTCCTGATAACGGCACCTTAATTAGCTATGAGGAAGGTAAGATGAAAAACACCAAAGTGGTCTCTGGGGTAGCGAGTGTCAAAGACGAAGCGCTTATCTTAGTTAACAATGTAGATGCAAAACCTAGTAATCTTGCCAATATACTGTCTCTTCTTGGTGAGCATAATATCGAAGTCGATATGATTAACCATTTGAACCACAGTGAGAAAAAAATAGACTATGCTTTTACTGTGCACACAAATGATTGTATTCTGGCGGAAGAAGTTTTAGCGCAACATGCACAAAATTTAGGTGGCGCAACGGTAGAGGTTAATGCTAACGTGGCAAAAATCTCAGCGGTTGGCATCGGGATGAAATCTCATTCAGGTGTTGCTGGTCTCTTTTTTATGGCATTGGCCGAAGAAAATATTCACACTCTATTAGTATCTACATCAGAGATAAAAATCTCGGCACTAGTAGAAGAAAAATATTTAGAGCTAGCTGTACGGGCTTTACATGCCAAATTCGAATTGGAAAGTACTGAGTAAAAGAAGTTTTTGCTTACTTTTCTAGGAACTTTTATTTAAAATGGATTTGACGCGGAATCTTTTAAATTTTGGAATAACAGGAGCAAGAGAATGCTAATACTAACTCGTCGAGTAGGTGAAACCCTGATGATTGGTGATGAAGTGACTGTAACAGTACTAGGTGTTAAAGGTAACCAAGTACGTATTGGTGTAAATGCGCCTAAAGATGTTTCAGTTCACCGTGAAGAAATTTACATGCGAATCCAGGCTGAGAAATCTAGCCCGGGCAATATGTAATTGACCAAATACTGAATTACGATGTTAGTTAACATGGTTTAACTGGCATAATAAAACCCCGCCACTGCGGGGTTTCTTATTTCTGGCTTTGCTCAGATAAAAAGGCAATCGCTTCTTCGTTAAGTCCAGATTTACTGATATAGCTCGGGTTGTTTTGGTGAAATACCAAAAAACCTCTGTTCGTTTCAACAAGTTTATCTAAGTCGTCAAATAGGTAAGAAAATTCGGCATGTGTCGCTTTGGTGCTAATGCCTGCTTTAGAGATTGAAACCTCGACGATATTGCCGGCGGCACGAGAATATGACTGTCTTATCACCCACCAAGCTTTGCGATAGTAGAAAGCGACGCATTCAACTACAGCCAATAGAATAAGAAAGTTCCCGACGTAGTGCTCCTGCAACCCGTAAATAGCAAACAGCCCCAGTAAAATTAGTAGTACAAGCAAGCCATATTTCGGTTTAACAGCAAGCCCATTGGCTTCAGACTCTTCAAAACACTCTCGATAATAGGCTTTATCTAACTTAAATTGGCTTTGAAAAGATAAATTTTCATTTTGTTCAAGGGAGGGCATAGACGTTCGTTTTGGTAAAAATTTCCCCTTATTATACCCATCTATATTGAAAAAGCGGTAACGCGAATAAATTGTTTGCAGCTCCCTTTTCCCACATCCAGCGAAATACGCGTCATACAGGGTGACGTTAACGTAAACGTTAAATTTTGGTCAGTCCAATTTACAATTTATCTTGCGTAATCAAAAATCCATTCTATATTCATTAAAATCTCAGTATTAGTTGGCGCTATTTTGAATATTTTTCATATTTATTACGTTAATTTTCCATATTTATTAATGTTTTCTTAGCTAACTCACTGATAGTTTGTAAATTAAGTGCTTTGGTAATACCAATTTACAACGCGCTTTACAGTGGAACATTTTTTGTTATAAGGTGAATAAATATCTACAAAAAGTGAAGGTTTATACCTGTTCGTTAACATCGAACAGGAAAACCAAACAGCAAGTAAGGGGTAAAAATGGATATTGGATCGCAGCTACTGCAAGCAGGAAATCTCATGCTGACCGGTATGGTTGGTGTTTTTGTTTTTCTGTCCATTTTAATTTTTGCGATGCGACTGTTGGCCAACTTTGCTGCTCAATTTAAAGAAGTAGAGCCAAGTACCACAAGATCAAAAACAACCAGAGCAACATCGTCACAGGGTGTGCCGCAGGCACATATTGCAGCCATTAGCGCTGCCGTTGCAGCCTATAGAAAAAACAATTAATAGGGGTTTTGCATGTCACAGTTAAAGCTAACCGAATTAGTGCTGCGCGACGCGCATCAGTCATTACTCGCCACCAGAATGCGCTTGGAAGATATGCTTCCTATCGCTGAGAAGCTCGACAATATGGGCTATTGGTCTGTTGAATCATGGGGGGGAGCAACCTTCGACTCGTGTATTCGCTATTTAGGCGAAGATCCATGGGAGCGGATCCGTGCGCTGAAAGCCGCGATGCCAAAAACCAAACAGCAAATGCTACTGCGTGGCCAGAATTTATTGGGCTATCGTCACTATGCTGATGATGTTGTCGAAAAGTTTGTTGAACGTGCCCACCATAACGGGGTGGACGTATTTAGAATATTCGATGCAATGAACGACGTGCGCAACTTAGAGACGGCTATTAAAGCGGCTATTAAAGTGGGCGCGCATGCGCAGGGGACGATTTCGTATACCGTAAGCCCTGTTCATACGCTGGAAATGTGGCTCACGCAAGCTAAGCAGCTCGAAGACTTGGGCTGTCATTCCATTTGTATCAAGGACATGGCTGGGTTACTAAAACCCTATGATGCCGAAAAGTTAATCTCTGGGCTTAAAGCGTCCGTCTCTATTCCTATCGCAATGCAGTGTCATGCAACCACAGGACTCAGTACTGCAACTTATCAAAAAGCCATAGATGCGGGTATCGATATGCTCGATACGGCGATTTCTTCGATGAGTATGACCTATGGCCATAGCGCAACAGAAACTATCGCGGCGATTGTGGAAGGCACGGAACGTGATACAGGGCTTGATTTACTAGAGCTAGAAGAGATCGCAGCCTATTTCCGTGAGGTGAGAAAGAAATATGCAGCTTTTGAGGGCAGCTTGAAAGGAGTAGATGGTCGTATTCTATCTGCACAAGTGCCAGGTGGCATGTTAACTAATATGGAAAATCAACTGCGAGAGCAAGGTGCAGGTGACAAGCTTGACGCGGTACTAAAAGAAATTCCAAGTGTGCGTAAAGAACTTGGCTACTTACCGCTCGTAACACCAACCTCACAGATAGTCGGGACGCAAGCGGTATTAAACGTACTTACCGGTGAGCGTTACAAGTCTATAACCAAAGAAACGGCTGGCGTGCTGAAAGGCGAATATGGAGCGACACCAGCGCAAGTCGACCAAGCTTTGCAACAACGAGTACTTGAACGCGCAGAGCCTATTACCTGCCGTCCTGCAGACTTAATTGAACCTGAGCTAGATAGTTTACAAAGCGAGCTAGTCGCGACGGCAAAAGAGGAACAAATTACCTTAGCCGACGAGGTTATTGATGATGTGCTTACCTATGCATTATTCCCGCAGATTGGCCTTAAATTCTTGAAAAATCGCAATAACCCAGATGCGTTTGAGCCAAAACCGACGCTTGTTGAAAACAAACAACAAAAAGCAGCAGCGGCGCCTGCTAAAGCTAAGTCATCAGCTACTGAGCGTTACAGCGTAAAAGTGGATGGCAAAGTATACGATGTAGTGGTTGCGCCGGGAGGTGAGTTACAAGAAGTACAAGTCAAAGACAGTGAGCTCATTCCGCAATCAACTTCGGTGAGCTCCAGTGAAACTTTGAATGCCCCACTTGCCGGCAACATCTTTAAGCTTATGGTGCGCGCAGGAGATGAGGTGCAAGAAGGCGATGTAGTACTCATCATGGAAGCCATGAAAATGGAAACCGAGGTGCGTGCAACACACAGTGGTCAAGTCGCAGAACTACTCGTCTCTGAAGGCGATTCCGTCAGTGCTGGCGATGCCATCATGTCTTTAGCATAAGGATGTCGTGATGGAAGGGTTACTTAATTTATGGCAAGCAACAGGGCTTGCCAACTTCACCGTGCCTGCACTTTGCATGATGGCAGTGGGCTGCGGACTTTTGTATCTTGCGATCGCCAAAGGCTTTGAGCCGTTGCTATTAGTGCCTATTGGCTTTGGTGCCATACTCACGAACATTCCTGTTGCTGGGCTTGCCGATCCCGGTGGGCTCTTGTACTACGTGTATTACATTGGTATAGACAGCGGAGTATTCCCCTTGCTGATCTTTATGGGGGTGGGCGCGATGACGGACTTTAGTGCACTGATAGCCAACCCCAAGATGCTGTTGCTTGGTGCCGCTGCGCAGTTTGGGATTTTTGCCACTTTGTTTGGGGCTATATTGCTGAACTATATTCCGGGCTTTGAATTTACCCTGCAAGACGCTTCAGCAATCGCCATTATTGGCGGTGCTGATGGACCAACTGCGATATTCCTCGCGTCTAAGCTTGCACCAGAGTTACTAGGTGCAATTGCGGTGGCAGCCTATTCGTATATGGCGTTAGTGCCAATTATTCAACCACCGATCATGAAAGCACTCACGACGCAAGAAGAGCGCCAGATTGCGATGCCGCAGCTGCGCCATGTATCAAAAGCCGAGAAAATCCTCTTTCCTCTGGCGGTACTAGGTTTGACGATATTGTTTTTACCTGCTGCAACACCTTTGGTTGGTATGTTTTGCTTGGGTAACTTGATGAAAGAGTGCGGTGTAGTAGACCGTTTGAGTAAAACGGCGCAAAACGAGTTGATTAATATCACCACTATTTTCCTCGGACTGGCGGTGGGCTCAAAGCTGGCCGCTGATCAGTTCTTAACGGTTGAGACGTTGGGGATTTTAGCGCTGGGTGCCGTGGCTTTTGGAATTGGTACCGCAGCAGGTGTATTAATGGCTAAAACCATGAATAAGTTTAGCGATACCCCCATTAATCCGCTAGTTGGCGCCGCTGGGGTATCTGCAGTCCCGATGGCTGCGCGCGTGGTCAATAAGGTTGGCCTTGAAAGTAATCCGCATAATTTCTTGCTGATGCATGCGATGGGCCCCAATGTAGCGGGTGTATTGGGTAGTGCGGTTGCTGCCGGTATTTTGCTTGCACTGGTAGGTTAATTTACACTTCTCCAACCATTTGCGTGGCGATTTTAGATTGCCGCGCATTTTTTAGACCTATAATACTAGCTCAGCTGGGGAAATAAGACGGTAGTAACTTTTGTTGTCACTTTGATGCTTTTTGGTATCAAATTGTTTAAAAAAGTCTTTTTTGTTTCTGTTAGGGGGTTGTTTTTATGTTTTTTTTGGGTACTGTATTACTTGAGTATAACAATGAAAATAAGGAAGTAACATGAAATTAACTATAAAAAAACCAACTTAAAAAGCTTATTAGGTAAAGAAATTGCAACTGCTCAAACTAAAGATGTTGCAGGCGCAAGAGGGACAGATACTTTAACAGGCCGAATGGCATGTAATCCAGCTCCTACAGGCAAGTACTACTGTAAGGTTCCTTAAGCGCAATCAGAACTTATGCAGATTGTAATACTATTACGCCTGATGTGAAACTATGTTAGGCGTATATACAACCAATAACTAAACTATAGAAAACATAACAATCCACTCTCCCACACGTGTTTAACACCAATAAGCCGATTTCTGTTATTTAGCAGTTTGACGTTTCATTTTGCTGGACTTTATATTCTTAAACTTGATAGTCTTTCGTCACTTTTAATTAACATGAACAACTTCAGATGAAGTTTTTAGCTCCTTTCTTATTTTTGTTACCCTGCGTGACAGTTGCAACGGAAACGTCGACTTTAGTGGTAACGCCGATTGCAGAGCATGTTTATAAACATGAATCTTCGCTACACGTTGAACCTTGGGGGCTAGTGGCCGGCTCTGGTCTGGTTGTGGTCGACGGTCAAGATGCTTACATTGTTGATACACCTTGGACTGAGCAAGACACAGAAGTGCTGCTATTGTGGGCTGAGGACCGCAAGCTCAATGTTAAAGGGGCGGTGGTCACGCATTACCATCAAGATGCAAGCGGTGGCCTAGCGGTATTAAATAAACATCAGATCCCAACCTATGCATCAGCCCAAACCAACCATCTATTAGCCCAAAAACACAGCGAGATTGCGTTACATAATTTGCCGCAAGCCTCATCAGTGATTAAGTCAGGTGTCGTTGAAACCTATTACCCAGGTGCAGGGCACTCGAAAGACAATATTGTCGTGTGGCTGCCACAATCTAAAATTTTATTCGCAGGATGCTTTGTGAAAAGTGTGGCGAGTAAAAATTTAGGTAACTTGGAGGACGCTTCGGTTGATGAGTGGCAAGCGTCTATACACAAGGTATTAAGCCGATATCCGGAAATAAACATGGTTATCCCAGGGCATGGTAAAGAAGGGGATTTATCTTTGTTGCACCATACCGTTAAGCTAATCAAAATCGAGCAATCAAGACGTAAATAAAGGATTGACATGAAATTTATTCCATTTCGTAATTTACGCTGTCCGGGTTTAGAAACTGCGCTGTGGTATTGTCGCTTGTTGTTTTTAACGGGCGTAGCCTTGATAGTACTTGGGGTGATCAAAGAGGGGATTGCAATCTATCATTGGCTAGTCGCCATGATAGAAAACGGCGATGCGCCAATAAAAGCAGCTTACCTCTATGACTTAGATTTACTTTCACACCCAAACTTTCATTTGATCATTGTTGGAGTGGTGAAGATCTACTTCTCCTGTGGTCTTGCGATTAAATTGAAAACAATGTCCCATGAACAGGCGCCACAAAATTAACGGATACCACGTAAAGGAATCTCTTAGACTCTTTTACGTGGCAGAGTTACGATTTAAAAATTAATACTCCAGTTGTCCGCCATTTTGGATAAAGGCGACATATTCGTTCCAAACATCTTCAACACTGCGGCCCAAGATATGTTGAAATGCAGCGTCAAATGACCAGGTATAATTGCCCATATCTTTCGCCGCTTTATTAAACTTGTAGATAAACTCTGAGTCGTGCTGTTGTTTGACGTAATGTAAGAAAAACCCAGTAGTGGTGTAGCCACTAAGCCAGCGTTTAGCGTTAATGATATCCGGTGAGCGTGATTTATGAAAACCCGCACCGATCCGCACGGCATCAGCTAGGCCTTCGGTGTATGCCCAATTTGCCTTGCCATCACCATAGCTATCATGAGTCAACGGCGAGTTATTGTAACCATGGGTGACTTCGTGGAATAAAATGCCGTCGATTTCATCACGGATCACGGCATCGTTGTTATTATTATCACGATAAATACGCTCTAAGTGCGCGGTGCTAACGACGATAGTCATCTCACCCGAACCGTCTTGTCCCATCTTATAGGCAACGAAATCCTTGCCCCAATGATCTTTGGCTCTCAGCTCAAACTGTAATTTTCTAAAACGCTGGGATTCACTGGCGTTGCGGTATAATACTTTTGCTACATCCACACAGCGTTCGGCCATGTGTGCAGCTGGGTTTGGTATGATCCGTTTAAATAATGCCGAGCCTTGTGTTTCAGGGTTTACATCAACAAAGTTCACTTCCGGACGTTGCCACGTGTCGTTTGGTGGTGTGCTATCGCTACTGACGGTTAATTCATAATTGGCACTTTGGAAACCGTATACAGAAACATAAACCGGTGCGTTTGAGCTCAAATCACAGCGCTCGTTGGAGCTGGCATCATTGATACTTTGGCAGTCATAACTTGCGGTGGTCGGTTGGCTATTTGCTTTTAGGTATAGATCCGCATCACCGCTGCCAGTCAAGGTTGCTGTGATAGGAGCTGAGCTTGTAAATGGCCCAAAATGTGACCATTGGCCAGGGGTAACGCTGCCACTTTGGTTAAATGGCAAGGTTGTACCACCGTTTGCCGGAGCACCGATAAATTCGATTTCTGCAAGCTGTAATAAATTAGCACCTTGCGTTGCAGTAACATTTAAGCGCACAAAGCGGTACGCTTGATTGGTACTGACATTGAACTGCTTAGTTTGATGTCTCGAAGCAAAACTTTGATTGTTTTGCGAATCTATAGTGAACCACACTTGACCGTCTTGAGAGCCTTGAAGCGTCCAATTTTTGGGATCTCTTTGTGGCGCATCGTTCGCAGAAGTGAGGGTGTAAGCTGTTAAATTCACCGCTTCACTAAACGCATAACTTATCCAACCGGAAGCTGAAAAAGTAAGCCACTTGCTGTAGTGGTTATTATCAAATGCGTTGACTTTGCCCTCATAGGGTTGGTTTTCTCCTGAAACGCTGATAGCTGCGGCATTGGCAGTTGTCAGATCGCTATTTGCGTGCGCCGAGCTTAAGCCTAAGCTCATCAAAGCGGCTGCTATAAGAGAGCGTTGGAATCGCGTTTTAGCTATACTCATGTTCATGTTGACCTCTTTTGTATCGTTCCACTTTTTGTGGGTGGATATCTGTTGATGTTGTATCCATGGCTATTTTTATTTTGGCGTCCAAATAAATTTGGAACGGTTTAATTGTTGTTGCTTTTATGTACGTTTGTCAAATAGAAATTTACTTTAATTTAACGATAAGGGCAGAATTGGTGTTCCTGATTTAGGTTGAATTACGATGCGAAGGCTAGGATTGTCAGGCGTTACAGGGCGTAATGTTAGGGAATGTTATTTATTGTGAAGTGTGTTTTGTTGGGGTGTGTTTGATTGATTTTTCGGGACTTTTTTATTCGCAGTCTCCTGGGCTGCATTTTGTTTGTGTTGTTTCTTTTTTAATCGCTTTCGCTCTGCTTTTGTTACGTGTTTTGCCACCCATTTGGCAATCTTTTGCATGAGCATTGGAGGGAAGTCATGACCCATCCCATTGACCAGTTTTAGTTTGGATTTGCGAATAGTAGCGGCGGTTTGCTGGCCAGCGGCCGCGGGGAAAATAGGGTCGTCGGTACCATGGATAACAAGTGTAGGCGTTTTTATCTTTGCCAGCGTGCGCTTGCGACATTGGCTTGCGACAATCGCCGCAAGCTGACGCTTAAATCCTTGCGGGTTATGTGCGCGTTCAATACTGTGTTTGGCTTGTTGATGTAGCGTCCCTTCGTCCTGAGGGTAGGCGGGACTGCCGATCAGCTGGTTGAGTTTTATATTGTATTGAATGGCAGATTGGTGGCAGTCTGACTTTGGCCGTGCTTTTGCTAGTTGCAGCATGACTTTTACATTTGCTGCGGTAAACTTGGGATACGCTGAGGTTGACATAATTGAGGTCAAACTTACCACTTTCTTTTTATGCTTAGCGGCAACGATTTGTGCAATCATCCCGCCCATAGAAGCACCAACAAGGTGGGCGCGTTTAATCTTAAGTCCTGCCATCAAAGCGATAACATCTTCGGCCATATCTTCTAGGGTATAGGGAACAGAAGCGCGGATGGGAAGCTTTTTACTCAGCATGGTTTTTATCACACTTGGTGAACCAAGATGATCCAAGTGGCTCGACAATCCCGTGTCGCGATTATCAAAACGGATCACCCGAAAACCTTTATTGACTAGCCCAAAGTACAATTCATCGGGCCAAATCGTCATTTGTGCCCCAAGACCCATTATCAAAATAATAACGGGGGCGTGAGGCACCCCCTCGTCCTGATAATGTATGCTGATCCCGGTTGCAATCTCGATATCGGTCATTGTCGCGAATGTTTAGCTTGACTTGAAAGGGCTGCATTTAAGTATAGAGCGTAGGTATGAACTTAACTTTAAAATAGCAGTCAAAAAAGACGAAAATTTATTGCTAAATACCATTGCGCTTTAAAACATTTAGGTTAATATTCGCGCTTGTTGATGGTCGGAAATTATGCATCAACACTATCAATTTATATGATTCTTATTTGGAGTAAGTCATGACCAAAAAAAGCAAACTTCAGCATGCGCACCAGCGTGGTGAAATTAAAGACAACGCACTAAAAGCGTTGGTAACCAGCCCGTTGTTTAAGGCGAAAGTTGAAAAAAGCAAAAAAGGCAAAGGTAGTTATCAACGTAGCGTAAAGCACAAAGGCCAAGAGCCTTACCTTAAGGCAGCCTAAGCTTTAAGATAAGGTTTTTTGCTGATACATTTGCTTGTCAGCTTGTGCGATTAAGTCGCTGATATCTGTTATCGGGTGTTGGGAAAATGCTCGTCCGACACTACCTTGAATTGCTACCTCTTGTTTTCCATGACTAAATTGCAAGGTATTGAGTTGTTGTTGCAGCTGTAGTGCTTTTTCTTCCGCAGATTGTGTGTCGTCAAATAAGCAGAGCGCTGCAAACTCATCGCCACCTAGGCGTCCTACAATATCTTGTTTTCTGATACTTGATGACAAAAACGTCGCAACATGGGCAAGCGCCTTATCTCCAGCATCGTGACCAAATTGGTCATTAATCAACTTAAACTTATCTAAGTCAATGTAAAATAATGCCAAAACACCTCCACGCTTATTAAACTGCTCGACTAGCACGTTGGCTTGTTTGTACCAGCCTCGACGGTTAAAAATGCCGCATAATTGATCATAATTTGCTTCATTTTCAGCTTGTTGCTTTTGCTGTCTGAGCCGTCCAATGCGTTTAGATACCGCAACGGCCAGCAGCAAAGACTCAATGGCAAACGCAAAAATAAGTGCATAGCGCTGCATAAATGGGCTATATCCCACTAACAGCACGCGAAATACCATACCGATTAATACTAGGCTCAGAGCCGCAAAAACCAAACTTGCTTCGCTAATTTTACGCTTGGTTTGAAGAGCTGATAGCACAAAGATAGTGGCGACAATAACGAGGGTTATATAGGCCATAATTTGGCTTAATAAGTAGGACAATTGTGCTTGTTGAGTGGGAATTTTAAGTATGCCCAGAAGCATCACAATACCCGCGGCACTTTTAAGTAACAACACGAGTTTTGGCCACTGCTTGTCAACAAGTAGGATACTCAACATAAACCAAGTTGCTGAAACCACAGTGAGACCAATACTAAGTAAATATGCATGTTTGAGTAATGGCTTATACTGAGACGAAACAAAAAGATTTAATTGCCCTTCTTGGAATAATACAAATCCACAAAGGCAGAAAATATAAGCGCCGTAAAGCCTAAATATAGGATCATTGAGGCGACTACCCATGATCAATACATAGCAAATTAAGGTAAAGCAAAGTCCATAAAATGCGCCCATGACTAGGCTGCTTTTTTGACTTTCCCAAATAAATTCCCCCATGCTCATCAGCCTAAATCTTGGCGTATGAATTTGCATAGAATCTAAGCGTAAGGTTGCGGTGTACCTACCTTTTGGAATGATAAATGCTGGCTGTGAGAACTTAACGGGCGAAGGGGCATTGACTCGCCACTGATAGTGATTAAGGCCAACATCTACAAATGAAATAACGCTGTCTTCATTTAAATTGCAGACTATAGAGACGGTATTGTTGCCGCGTTTAATTTTGCTATAAGACGTGGTATTGATAGCAAGCGAAATCGAGTTGCCGTGAGCAATCGTGAGTGAGCAATTGTCATCAAGCGCAAAAATTGAGGGGCTAAACAAAAATACAGCGCCGTAAATAACAGCGAGTAGGAGCGTAAGCTTCCCACTAAAGTTGCTGTATATTTTGACGCCATTCAACCTAGACTGCAGCACAACGAAAACCTAAGGTTATTGTTGTAGTTAATGTAACAAACTTGTGCGTAACTTAGCCAGTGTAAAAACCCTTTGACCAGAGACTTTTTACACCCTATCGAACAAGAAGCTAAACCAGGCAAAAAACAAGCAAAAGCTACTTAACCCAAATGCTAGGGTTCTTAATCGTAAGTTACTGCCCAGTACGTGCTCGTAGCTATGCCAATATCTTGCTGCGACAAACACAGTGCTGAGCACAAACCAAAATTGTCCTGTCATTTGCTCAATATGCAAAAGTATCAGCAGTGCAATAAATAAAACGGGCTGCTGAAACTGGCTGTCATAGCTATTACCTAATAATCTTATGCGCTCGGGGAAGGCGTGTTTTTCGACATAGCGAATATCTTGAAGTGCAATATCACCATTTTTGACTGCGCGGATTCTACTCGTTGCGGTCAAAAGGAATAATAACAGCGTTAGGCTAAGCAAAAATAAAATCGGAATATGGATCCACATAGTAAAGCTCCTGAGTTTGAAAGAGGTTTTACTTTAACTAGATTGATTGCTAACTTATCGTGTCAATAATGACTAATTTTGGTTTGATATTGCCATGAAAGTGATTTTGCTATGTCCTGAACATGTATTTGCGAGTGCATTAACTGGCGTGATTGATATTTTGAATGTGGCAAATAAAGTCGCTGGTAAGGCGGTGTTTTGCTGGCAGACGGTTGCGCTTTCAGGGCAAAAGTCGGTGATGAGTAGTCAAGGCTTAGAATTTGTTTGTCATGCTGAATTTAGCGCATTGGCTGATGCTGATGTCGTTATCTGGCTCGGCAGCCAGTTTTCGTCAGAGCCTTTGTTGTGGCAACAATGCCAACAGGTCAAAGCACAATTAAACAAGCATGGTATTGAATTTCATCCCGCGACTTATCAACTTGCCGGATGTTGCGGTACCGCATTTTTAGCCACAGCAGGATTGTTAGATCAAAAACAATTTACATGTAGCTGGTGGCTTACGCCCTTTTTTACACGATATTATCCCGTTTTAAAGCCCAACAGCCAAAAGGTAACAGAGCAAAGCGGTATGGTGTATACCGCAGGCGCGGCTCACAGTTACTTGCACTTGATGCTGCGGTTTATTACCGACGTGCTGGGTTCAGAAGTGGCAAAAACAATCGCCGCCTGGCTGGCGATACCAAACGAGCAAGCGAGTCAAAATGAGTTTGTGCAGCTCAGTGGCTTTTTACAACATAGAGATGCGCAATTGCTCAAGGCACAGCATCATATTAGTGATAATCTCGATGTTTCGCATAGCTTACAGAGCCTTGCGAAACAGGCTTGTATGTCAGAGCGCACGCTAATTCGACGCTTTAAACAGCACACGAGTATGACACCTTTTGAGTATGTGCGACTTGCGCGACTCGTTCGCACCAAGCAGCTATTGCATGGCACAAACTTGAGCGTGGAGCAGATAGCCAATCAGGTTGGCTATCAAGACAGTCAGGCTTTAGCGAAGCAATACAAAAAGCACTATAACCAATCGCTTAATCGAGCGAGAGGGTAGTCATAGTGGGTGTTAACCTTTCTCTTTGTGCAATAAATAACACCGACTGTTATCGCTATAGTCAACTGCAAAATATGAGTACTACAGGAAACCAAACTACGGCAATATTAACTTGGACATGTGTTATATGTTTACTCGTAAAGTTTCTCTGTTGCTTCTTTAAGCCCTGAGTGGGGTAAAAATTGATCTGTGATTGTTAGAATTGAGTGCAGATTATTTTTTAATTTATCAAGCTCTATGTTACCTGGCTTAATAGCCGTTTGTAATAGATGAATAGCCATGTCAGCTAATAGAATACGCTGTTTTTCTAGCCATTCGTCATCGCCTTTGGTAGCGGGATTGCCAAGGTAGCTACTTTCTACCAAACTATGCAAATCCCAGCTAGTTTTGATTAACTTATTCCTTTCAATATCATTCACTGCCGATCTTCCGAAATATAGATATAATGACTCCCACACCGTGCTAGCCTTCTCTTTTTCGTGGGTTCGCTTTATATAAAGCAGAGCCATAATTAATTTGTTAAATAACTAAACAGCTGAGGCTAGCATGAACAAACATAACATATTTTATATCTGAATTAACACGCATAAAGCATTTAATGAAGTAACCATGTTTGCTCAAAACCGCCTGTCATTTAAAGTCCATATCAATTTGTCTAACTGGTAAGGCAAGCAATGAGCAAATACAGTTGGAGGAATATTTTCCTCCATTCAGTTAGTTCAACTTGCTTAGCTTGAAGCGAGACAATGGACACTCGGGGTTTCACCGGGTTCGATGATATTAATATTGACCTCTTTTAAGTCACCGATTATGGGTTTTAAAGCTTTATCAAAACGATTTGCTGCGGCTTCGATTTTTTCGGCATAGTCGTCAATGGCATCAAAATTAGCTGCGTGGCTTTCAATTACTGCCTCAATCTGCTTGGCCTTTTCTTCTTGTTTTGCCAGTAGCGCTTTATTGATCACAAGTCGATCGTCGTCTTCTTGTATCGCCTCTTTACTAATGGCTTCCATTTCTTTGCTAAGCAGTGCTAGCTTGTCTTCAATATCTTTCATTGGTAACTCAGAAGCTGACATATCAAGCTCTGCCACTTTGAGTGCTTTGTATGCGGCCACCTGTTCGGCGTCCATGGTGTGTTTGATTATTGGGTTACAGTCTTGGTAAGCGATAAGCTGGTAGCTGCCTTGCGTTTGCGGCTCTGTTGGATTTGCATTGGAGTAGCCAACGCAGGCACTCACAGCCAGTGTTACCGAAATAATAAGTATTGATTTTGTGGTTTTCATAAGCACCTCGAAGGAATAAGTCTGATTTACAAAATTAGTCGCGGTGCAGTCTGAAAAGGTTGATTTTAGATGCGCAAGTATTAGTAACAAAATATGAATCGGGCTGTGAGCTTAGAATTAGTTGCTACTTTTATCAGGCGCTTGGCATTGGTGCTGTGCAATTTCTTCGGCGTATTTGGCCTTGACTAGTTCAACGTAATGGTTGAGGTTTTTATCAGGACTTACGGTAAAGGTCAGCTCACTTTTGTGTATCGCGGTGATACGGTCCAAGCGAAATTCACGGTAATCACTGCGGAGCTGACAAAATGCGACCAGCGTCCATTTTCCACCCCAATAAACCAATCCGAGTGGCTCGATAATACGCAGGGTTTGTTGCTTTGCAACGTCTTGATATTCAAGTTGTACACACTGCTTAGCCGCAATGGCGAGCCTAAGTGTAGCGCTAAAGGATTGTTGTTGTGGTCCGTGCTTAAAACTCGAGACCAAATATGGGGAGTGGTCATGCTGTTGTTTGAGGTGAGCGGGTAGCACGGCCTCTATTTTGGCAATGGCCGCTTTTGCATGTGCGCTTAGCTCGGGATCCGTCCATGCTCCAACCATTTTACTGCCAAGTAATAATGCGGTGAGTTCATCATAGCTAAACATCATAGGGGGCAGTGGGTAGTCACCAATGATATAGCCGACACCTGCTTCCCCCTCAATTGGCACGCCAGAACTTTGTAAGTCCTGAATATCGCGATAAATCGTACGCTCTGATACCGTAAAGTGATCGGCCAATGACTTAGCGGTAACCGCTAATCGTCGACCCTTGAGCAGATCCACTAACTGAAAGAGACGTTCTGATTTATGCACGAGTTTTCCTTGTTATTCAAATCTCAGATTAATTAACCGCTACATGGCGTTTGAGAGAGTACATTACTGTGACTAATGGTGACACTCTCGCTGTCTATGTATTGCGTTAATCTTTGGCATACTTCGGTTGTTGGGAATTGCGCTGAAACCGCTTTTGCATGCTCCATCGATTGCCAATAAATAATATCTAAATACTCGCCAGTCTGACTGTCTTTAGTCAACGAACGATATAGTAACCCAGGTTGCTGTTCTACCCACTCGGTAAAAGCTGGGTTTATACCCATAATATCGCTCTCTGTAGCACCAAGAGCCAATTTAAATTTTACAATCTCTACGACATTTTGTTGCATGGTCTTTCTCCTTTTTGAGTTCAAAAAGAGTAAACCACGATGTTGTGTCAGGGAGTGTCAGTAGTGTTTAAATATACAGTGCATTTTATATCTAGCAAAACAAAGGATCTGTATTAGGATTTAGGGTACTGCAATTGGCAGGATTAACCGTGTAAAGGATAAGGAAATGAAATTAAGTACAAGCATATTTGCAACCAGTTTGGTTGCATCCGCTATCTGCGCTTCCCATGTTTTTGCAAAGGACATAAATGACAGCGATGTCAAAAGGCTGCATGTCTTGGCAAAGCAAGTCGCATCACAAAGTGTCAGTGGGTCGTATACTTTTGCTATCAACTGTCATACTAACCGCAGCTTACTGAAACGTGCCGTTGAGCAAGTAAGTTGGCCTGTCGATGAAATTACCTTTGCTATTCAAGGACAATGTCAGGGCCCAATTAAGATCACGAGACCTGGTATCACCATTTCTGGGTCTGATAATACTCAAGATGTAATCTCTGCGGCGCTAAGCGGCGTGCAGTCGACCATATTAGTGGAGTCTGGTTCGGTTAAGCTCAATAACTTAGGGCTTGTCAGCACCGCTCAGCAAAGTAGCGTAACGGTGACGGCGCAGGGAATGGCAAGATTGGATAATGTCGCGACTCAAGTGCAAGGCACTGAGCCTGAATACCACTATATCGTGACAGATAATAGTAATCTTTACTTAAGTAATCTAAACCAAGCTAAAGTGAAAATAGCAGGGGGCGCTTTTGCTGAATTTGTAGCCGGCAATCAGGCGATGACAGCATATGTGTTTGACACCGCCAATGCTAGAAGTACTCAAGGGAACCAGTTTGACGCAGTACAAGTTGCTGGAAATGGCTACTTTTTAGCAGATGGGCAGTCGCATATAAACCTATTGATGATCTGGAGCAAAGGCGCCGCCGAAATCGACCAGCAAAGTAGTGTTGGTGAACTGATGATGGGCGGCCAAACCTTGTTTGCTGCTTATAGAAACTCGACTTTGTCAGGGCCTTACAGCTTCTTTGGTAATGTGGTTTTTGAGTTGGAGCACTCCTCTGCGACAAATTGGGTAACGCAAGAAAGGCCGCACTCGCTGTTTTCTGGTAATAATGCCGTCGTGAATGGCGAACTATTTCCAAGTTGGAGTTGGCAAGGACAGGCACCACAACCTGAGTAACCTGAGCTTCAAAACAATGAGTTAGCGTATTTCTTATTCAAACCTCAGGTTGAGTAATTTATGCTACTACGCCGCTTGGTATTATGCTTTACTACTAAGTGGCAACGATTAATCTAAAGGCAGAAGAATAAGATGGATCATCAACAAGTACACGACTACTTGCTTGCAAAACCCTATACCAGCGTAAGTCAACCTTTTGGTGAAGGCGTTGATGTATATAAAGTGAAGGACAAGATGTTCGCGACGTTGGCGCTTGGTAAAATGGGCAAAGGAGATGACGAGCATCCCCATTGGCGCGTAAATCTCAAATGCGATCCTGACGAAGCGCAAGCGCTGCGAGACATTTTTAGTGCGGTGTTACCGGGTTACCACATGAATAAAAAGCTCTGGAACACGGTGGTGCTCGATGGCTCCATTCCTACTGGAGAACTTGAGCGGATGATGGATAACTCATTTCGCCTTGTAGTCGAAAAAATGCCGAAAAAGCAGCAGGGGATTATCCTTGCGCAACATCAATAGATGCACAAACGACTTGGTACACGGCGTTCACTTTAGGCTCTGTGAGCGCTTGGTTTGCCACAACAAAATGTACTGGGAGCGAAAAGTCTAGCAAACTAGACAAGGCAACCTCTGCTCCTTGATCTACAATGGCGTTGGCTTCAATAAAACTCACGCCGAGTCCTGCCTTAACTAAAGCCAAGCGGGAGCGCTCATCTGCAGCTTTAATATTTACCGCGTTTACTTCGCTTAGCTGTTGATCAAGTTGCTTATCAAAAGGGCAGCCTTTTCCCATACGTATCCACGTCATCTGTGCCAATTCGGCTTTATGTGATGGCGTAGGCCAAAATGCAGGATAAGCGGTGGTAACCGCAACTTCTGTGAGCGGTACAGCGCTAAAATGAGCAGGTACTTCGCCATAAATAACCCCACCATCAAGGAGGCCATCACTGAGTTTGTCGACGATGACACCACTTGAGAGTAATTCCAGAGAAAAAGAAAGACTTGGAAAGTGCTGGTTGAGGGTTTTTATCAGTGTGCCAAGTTCGCTCGAGGTGCCAATAGGGTTGTTCAAGCCAAGTCTGAACTCGCCGGTGAGCAGTGTTTTGGCTTGCGCTGCGGTGTGCATTAAATCATTTGCACTTGCAAGCGTTAACTTAGCTTTGTCTAGCAAGATCTTACCTTGTTCTGTGAGCTGCATCCCTTTGCTAGAACGGTGGAACAACACAGTATTGAGTTCTTCTTCAAGCGCTTTGATATGGGCGCTGATAGCAGGTGGTGTGGTGTACAGTCGTTTCGCTGCTGCCGTTAGATTTTGGGCCTCTGCAACCGCAACAAACGACCTTAAATGGTAAAACTCCATTGCACTAAACTCAATCACGTATTGAAGACCACCAGTTTAAATGAGCTTGCTGTGATTGCCTATTCTGAAATGACGAACATCGCCTTCAAAAAATATGAATTCATTAACGCTGATTGAATGCGTAACGTAGTTGACCTCGGGTGACGTTAAATAGTTATCCGCAACTCAGATTATTTAGGACCCAGAGTATTTAAATAGGAGTTAGAAGATGAAAGTAGATGTATCACAGTATTTTGCAATGAAGCTGGCTTGCGAAACGGATTGTGCTGATGTTTATCAGGCGATATTAACGGGGCAGCAGGATTTTGTGCTATTTGATGTCAGGTCGAATGAAGCCTTTGCCAAAAGTCATGCTCAAGGCGCAGTCAATATGCCAAGCGCAGACATAAGCGAACTGACGATGACTAAATATGACAAGGTTACGCCAATCGTGGTTTATTGTTGGGGTCCTGGGTGTAATGGCGCAACAAAGGCCGCGTATAAGCTTGCAAAAATGGGCTATCAAGTAAAAGAGATGATAGGTGGAATTCATTACTGGGAGGATTTCGAGCGTTACCCCGTTAATCGCCGAGTGTCACAGGCACAAAGTTGATATAGGTGCATTTTTCTTCATCTCATGATTATACTGTTATTCATTCACGGCACATTTATCAGTGTGTAAAGTGAGTGAATAACGATAATAACAAGGGAAATATCATGTCGAAACTATTGTACTGCGCCATATTTTGCTCGTCTTTGCTAAGTCAGACATCCTTCGCCACTGACTCAGCTCAACCTCAAGTTCAACAAGTTGCACATAACCTCTTACCTAAAGTGCAATTGGAAGGCCAAAAATATAAGCCTGTAGATTTGCAGACGCGTCTTCAAGAAACGCATTTGCCAGGTTTAAGCCTTGCTGTGATTAAAGGTGGTAAAGTGGTGTGGGCTGAGGGTTTTGGCATTGCAGATAAAAAGCAAAATCGAAAAGTGACCACTGAAACGCTGTTTCAGGCAGGGTCAATAAGTAAGCCCGTTGCAGCGCTTGCGGTATTAAAGTTAGCGCAAGATGGTAAAGTCGATTTAGATGCTGACGTTAATCAATATCTCACCTCTTGGAAAGTACCAACAAACGAATTTACCAAAGCCAATCCTGTTACTTTGAGGCAGTTAATGACTCATACTTCGGGGCTCACCCAACATGGTTTTCCGGGCTACGTGCGTGGTAGTAAAATTCCAACCGATGTTGAAGTCTTAATGGGTAAAGGCAATACCGACTTAGTGACGGTTGACACTTTGCCAGGTAAAGCTTGGCGCTATTCTGGCGGTGGTTACACGGTAATGGAGTTGCTCGTGGCAGATGTGACAAAAATGCCATTTGAAGAGTATGTCCAACAGGCAATTTTAACTCCGCTAGGGATGCACAACAGTACCTATGCACAACCACTACCGAAAGCGTTATGGTCAAAAGCCAGTGCTGCGTTTGACGATAAAGGCGAGCAAGTCGAAGGGGACTGGCATGTTTATCCAGAACAAGCTGCGGCTGGTCTTTGGACCACTCCGGTGGATCTTGCTAAATACATTATGGCTGTACAACAAGCGTATGCAGGCAATACCGTGGGGCCCATCACGCCAGAGCTGGCGAAGCAAATGGTTGAAGTTCATCATGACGTATGGGGTTTGGGACCAGAGCTTGAACAGCGTGAGCAAGGACTTATCTTCACCCATGGTGGTAAAAATAAAGGCTTTAGCAACCGGTTTGAAGCATATGTAGAAAAAGGTGAGGGTATGGTGTTGATGTCCAATGGCGACTCAGCGAGTACCGTATTTGGTGAGCTTCGCATTGCCATCAGCGAACATTACGGCTGGGATTTTCTACGCAGTAAAAAAATAATAGCGATTACATTACCTGAGGCACGCGCAAAGCAATTGGAAGGTCTGTATGCGTACGAGAAAGATCATCAGTTTAAAATGAAAATCACCCGAGATGGTACGCGATTTAACGTCTTAGATATGGCCCGCGATAACCTGATGGCATTCGTTGCCACAGAGGAAGACACCCTGATTGAGCTTGAAGGGGGCGCAGATGTCACCATTGAAACGAATGACAAAGGTGACATCACTGCGGTGATTTGGCGTGGCCTATATCGTTTTGAGCGGATTTAATCGGAAGCTTCACTTCAACGAGTAGCCCGCCAAGCGGGCTATGATTGGCGTTGATAGAACCATGATGCGCCAACACAATATGTTTGCTAATCGCAAGTCCAAGCCCCGAGCCGCCAAGATCTCGGCTTCTGAAGTGTTCACAGCGATAAAGTCGCTCAAAAATTTTATCTAGCTCCGAGGTTGCTACTCCTGGGCTTGAATCTTCCACTGTGATAATGGCATATGAGTCGACTATGCGTGTATGTATTAGACTGGTTCCAGCTGCATCAGTGTAAAAATGGCTGTTCCGTAAAAGATTCAGGATGACTTGTTTTAGACGCTGTGGGTCGCCTTCTACCTTCAAGGCTTGCTCACTTAAATTACAACGCAGAGATTGCTGCTTTTTCGCAAAAACAGGCGTGAGTTCTGCGCAGCAATCCTTAACAAGGGTATTAATATCAAGCGGCCTGAGCTCTAACGACATCACATTATTGTCAAACTGAGCGGACTGATAAATATCCGAGATTAAGGTATCTAGTTGGTTGATTTTACTGTTCACTTTTTTATAGGCGACATCAATATCAGGCTCGATATTAAATTGCATCGCCTCAATTGTCAGTTTTAGTCCGGTTAACGGGGTACGCAACTCGTGAGAAATATCGGCGAGCAACTGGTTTTTTTGCTCTAAAGCTCGCGCGGCCATGTGCTGCTCTAAGGCTTCTAGTTTTTGTTTCTGGCGTTGTCTTAAAAAGTATATGGCAAGCCCTGCGAGCAGCAACAGCGCAGAGGCGATGGCCAAGCCTCGCTGCAACTTTAGGTTTTCTAAATTTGCTTGTTGCAGCGACTGTTCTTTTTGCAACAGGCTAAGTGCTTGTTCCTTTTTCACAAGTTCTATGTTTAATGCCATTTTGTACGCTTTGTTTTTATCGCTAACCTTTTTTAGTTCAGTTTGTGCTTGCTGATATTGTTTTAATTGAACAAGTGCGGCTTCAAATGCGCCTGCTTGTTGATAAATTGCGGCCAGCTGTTTGTGAATATCACTTTGAGTTTGAGTGCCAAGCTGAGGTTGCTTTAGTAATAGTTCAAGCTGTTCTTTGGCGTCTTCACTTTTATCTTGAGCCAAATAGACATTAGCAAGTGCCAGCCTAACGGTGCGCTCTGTTCGGTTGGCACCGGATTTTATCGCAAGCATAAGCGCTTCATTTGCACTATTTAAGGCTTCATTCACATCACCTTGAGCTAGTTGGACATTGACTAAATTACTTAATTGCCAAGCCGTGTCGCTGTCAGCCTCCATTTTTTTTGTTAGGGCAAGGCCGTTTAGAATAAACACCTGAGCTTGTTTATACTCTCCCTGTTGATATAAAACTTGGCCAATCTTACCGTAACTGTTGGCGATATGACGCGGATTACCTAATAGCTTATCAACCCTGAGCGCCTGCTCAAAATGTGATAGTGCAAGAGGAAATTCTTCTAAATCACGGTAGAGTTCGCCGATGTTGTACAGTGAGTTGGAGATCCCTTGCTGGTTATTGCGTTTGCGCTGAAGCATAAGAGATTGTTCATGGAAGCTGATAGCTTGCTCAATTTGGCCCATGTAATCGTAAACAATGCCAATTTGGTTATAGAAACCTGCGAGTCGCGGAACATCATTAATGCGTTTTGCAATTTGGATGGCCTGCTCAGCATGATTTAGCGCGCTGCGGTAGTTTGCCCGAAAGCGGTTAATATGAGCAAGGCGATCATGAATATCTGCAATTAACCGCTCATCGGCTTGAGAGGTGGTGTTGAGTGCCAGCTCAAGCTTTTCTTCTGCCTCTGTCGCGCGATTTTGACTAAGTAGCACCGTGGCGTGACTCAATAGCAATTTACTCTTGGCATCAGGGTCTGCCACTTTATCTAACACCTGATTGAGCTCATCTATCGCCTGATAAGCAGTTTCATAATGGCCAAGCAAAGAATGGGCTTCAACCTTCATTAGGCTGAGTTTAAACCAAGCTGCTGAAAGATAAGTTGGAGTCGTGTTTTTGTTTAGGAGTGTGTCAATTTCTTCAAGCGCAACAGATGGGTTATCGGTTAACAGCTGCTTTAACGTTTCAAGCGTGGGTAATAGTGCACTGGCTTGGGTGGAAAACGGAGTTAAAAGTAAAAATAGCGTAAATAGTGCCTGGGCAAAAAGCAACCTAACTCTGTTTAACACTGCAAAAAACCCCATAACCAACAAATATATCTGCATTATAGTTGATAACCATGGAGCAAATATAGAGGAGTATTTACTCTAAATTTTCAGGTTCGATGAGTTGTTGTTGCATGTGGGCAATTAATTGTGGAAAAAAGACATTAAATCCTGATTCTAGTTGTTGATAGTGCTTGGTAATATCCCTTTCACTGCCAGCAAATTGATTTTGAAAACGAATACGTTTAGCGATGTTATCGAGCGCATGGCCCACACCAGCTACGGATTCATAGGTGGCAAACCAATCGTTTTGTGTCATTGCGCTAACGACTCGTTGCATGTGTGCAGGCATGATGTGCAAGTTATCGTGAAGCAAGGAAAAGCTCTGACGTTTAAAGTCGTCAAGCGAGGTGCCGTGATATTGCTGCCAGTGTTTAATCAAAAAGTGGTCATATAACACATCCAGTGCAATGCCTGCAAAACGGCGACGCGTGGGCGAAAAAAGTTGTTTAGCAGATTTTGTAATCGAGTGGCTATCGGTAAATTTATCGACTTGCCTATGTGTTTGTAGACCAAGTTGCACAGGTTTAGGCAGTGCTTGTATATTCACGCCTTTTTGAAAGTCACCGAGCAAGTTGCCAAAGTGCGATGCGGCAGTCGGTTTGGCAAAGTACAAATGCGCCAAATAATTCACAGAAACATCCCTCCAACCATTCACTCTAAAACAGGGTACCGCATTTGTCCGCACATACAAATACCCGCATATATAAAGCACTGCTTAATTCAGGAAGGAGAAACTTAGCTTAGGCTATGCTTGTCTCCATTACTGTGAACATTAGGGGAAGTGTGATGGCGTTAACGGCTGAATTGAAGCAGAAGACCAAGCGATTAGTAGAATCAAAAAATATGCTTAAAGGGATCACGGTTGCCTCTTTTTTAGAGTCAACCATCGTGCCTATTCCGCTTGAAGCTGTGATGGTGCCGCTTATGCAAGCAAGGCGAGAAAAGCTATGGCTAATTGCGTTAATGGCGACGGTTGGATGTGTGATTGGTGCCTTATTTGGTTATGCGTTGGGTTACTATTTATTTGATGCAGTGGGGGATTCCGTTATTGAGCTGCTGTCGAGTCCGTCTCAGTTTGAGCAAGTGAAAGCGCAGATGCAAAGTCAGGGATTTTGGTTTGTGTTGACCTTAGGTATTGCGCCAGTACCTTTTCAGATTGCCATGTTAGCAGCAGGCGCCACAAAATTTTCACTATTACAATTTTTAATTGCAACCTGTATTGCCCGTTCACTACGTTATTTTGGCTTGGCGGCGGTCGTTTACTTTGCCGGTAATCGGGCTGAAAAGCTAATTAAAAAACATAAAATAAAAGCCGTTATTCTCACAACGGCCATTGTGCTGCTCGCATGGTGGATAGCTAGTCGCTAGTATTTTCTATACAAAAACTTTGATTCATTTTGTGAGCGTGCAAAAGCGAGTAAATCATCGCTCAGTGTTAGTGGCTCTGACACTAGTATTTGATACTGTTGATAAAAGTTATGAGGGGCTCCGGCGTGCTCAAATAAAGTGAGCGCTGCTTCTCCCTTGCGTACATACTCTCTGTAATCTTTGGGTTTATTCAGTAGTTGAATATAGGCAAGATAAAAAGGCTCAAATTCAGCATGTCTGTTAGAACCTGCCTGCTTTAGCATGAGATCAATATTGTACAACAGCTCGCTTTGATGCTGCATCGTCTCAATTAACTTGTTTTGATCTTGGCGGATCATTGAGGCTACTACTCGTTCGTCAAAGTTATTAAGTTGTTCGGCCACTGTTTGATAAATCTTTGCAAATTGAGCTTGATGTAAAACACTGAACTGTTGTTGCAAGTGGCGTAAAAAAATAGCTTCCTGTTCAACTAGTAAACCTCGTTGCCGTTTTGCTTCTACTAATACCGCTTGGTAACTTTGAGATTGTCTTTGAATATTTTGCAGTGTTTCAATCTGCTCAGTAATTGTTTTTATCTTAGTATTTATGGCAAGCAGCTTTTGATTGATCTCGATAGTATTCCACTTGCTAGGAGAGTGGTTAAAAAAAGAGGTGAACGATATTTCATTTTTACTTGCTGTCGTTTGCAATTGGACTAATTCATCAATCAACTCAGTAAGTGGGTAATCGATAGATAACGCACGCAGCAATGTATCCGCTTGCAATGAGTTATTAATACCTTTGGATTGTCCAGCTCCTATCTGGGCTGTAACAATGTTGCCGTTGTCATAGGCGCGTTGTGCATCGGATAGCAAAGTGGAGGCATTCAATGTTTCTAGGTATAACGCTTGCCACTTATTATTATCATATTCATTGAGCGACTTGAGCGCGTTAAGTTGGGCATCTAAATTTCGTTGCTGCTGAGCAAGGGTTAATTCTTGCTCTATCTTGGTAATTTCTGATGGCGTGCAAGCCGCTAATGCAGTTAAAAATATAATAGGGAGTAGTTGCTTCATATCGTTATTGTTTGGTATTCCTTTTGTCTAACGTTAGCATCATCACGGCAATGGAGCAATATTCCTATATTGGGTATAAATTTCGATATTTGCCCACACTTGAGTTATTCAATGGCTGTCTGATCTGCATTTTGCTGGCTGTCGCTGAGTAATAACCCTGCTTATAAAAGTGAAGTGCATTATCTTGCCAATCCAATTCGAGAAATTGGCAGACTTCCTTCATCACAGCCTGAGGTATTTCTACCAGCGATTCATAATTCACAAACTTAATTTGAGTCGGATGTCTTTGTGCAGCATCTTGCAAAAACGCATAAGTATTATCATACATAGCTTGAATATCTTGCATCCGGTATGAGTAGCCATGAAAGGGGCTATTCGTTTGATATAGCTGACGGAAGTTTGCGATACAAGTATCTGTTCTGTCTCGCTTCATCACGACAAATTTTGCGCGTGGAAACGCCTTTGCAAGCAAATCGATAAAGAAAAAATGAAATGGTTGTTTGTCTATAAAACGTTGGTCACCAGCAACGGATTGCGCGGTGAAGAGGCGGTATTGCTCAATGGCGTTAGCTTCTTCATAGGCGTGGCTGATGTGCTGAATATTGCTGTTATAGTCACAAGAAAACCTAAGTGTTTGGGGTAATACACTGGTTTCTCCCAGCGGTTGTAGCGACAATTGCGCTAAGATCTGCTCCATTAAACTGGTGCCTGAACGTGGCAGACCAATGACAAATATTGGTGCAAGCGTTTGCTCTGGAGCAAAATTAATAGGCTTGTCTAGAAGTTTGCCAAGTGTTTGAACATAGCCAGTCATTTGTTTAGATGAATAGGAAACCTCAGTACTAATCGCTTGTTTACTGGCAATAAAGCTTTGCCATGCCTTGGGATAATTTTCCTGCTTTTCGTATTCGATTGCCTGCGCATGGTAAAGCCGTTGTAATGCAAGTGGTGCAGTTTGCACTGTTATCTCAGTTGCTAACTGAGTGATGCGAGTCGATGCTAATTCTACAGGAGTAAGCTCTGAGTAGGCTAACTGGCACTTAGCATTACTTGGCTTTGCTTGCACTAAAGAGGCAAGCAGCGTCCGCGCTTGTGCTAATTCACCAGACATCTTTAAATGCATTGCATAGTTGAGCGCGATTTCAGGACAGTGTGGTGAGCGTGTATAGGCATGGTTAAAATGCCAACCAGCGTCAGTGTATTGGTTTAATCTCAGTAAGATATTTGCGAGGGTATCGTGCTCTGACCCCGACAATTGTGTGTTACCTAGCAAATGCAGAATATAACGCTTTGCCACTAATGGTGCTTGGGTAAAAAGCGCAAGTTTGGCAGCACTTAGGGAGTAAAGTGCGCATGGAAATAAACTTAGGCACTTGTCGTAAATTTTTAGCGCTTTGCTGAGGTTACCGAGAGCGATATTCAAATCGGCCAATAAGGCGTACGCGTGGTGATCGTTGGCATTGCTGTTAATGCGAGCGACTAATGCGTGATGCGCCGCTTGAAATTGACGCTGTTGAATATAGCTTTGGATCTGATTGTATGATGTCATCGCAACGTAAAGAGAGTGAAGGTAACTTCACTCTCTATTTTAGTTTTTTGCTGATTATAACTCAAACTGGTAGTTAAGCTTGACCCCAACGGTGCGAGGTGTTGTGACGTAGTGTCCGTAAACACGCTGCTGCTCTGGCAAGGCTTTATTTAACGCCGCGAATTTAGCTTCACCAGCCCAAGATTTGTCGCGCCTTACCGAGGTGAAAGCAAATTTGTCAAACAGGTTGTCGACATAAAAAGTGACGGCCCATTGCTCGCTTGAAAGCTTCGCACTGAGGTTAGACAAGGCAAATCCTGGCAATACCTCTCCGTCAGCTTTGAGTCCGACTTTAGTGTATACGTCACTCTGTGCGGTTACTCCATAATTAACGTTAAGCATTTTGTCGTCGAACACTTCCTGTTCGTAGCTTAAGCCGAATGAGAACTGCTGTTTTGGGGCGCCAGGTAAGCGGTCGCCATCTGTACCGTCATAGTACGGCTGGTAAAGCGCGATTTCTTCAGCGCTATAGTCACCTTCTTTGAATACCGCAAACAGGGCAGGTGCATCATCAGTTAGCTGTGCTTTTGCATAAGAATAGGTTGCATACACCGTCCACTGATCGTTCAAGATAGCCCGAGTTGATAACTCAATCCCACTAGAGTTCGCAGAACCTGCATTGGAGGTAATGATCTCTTGGCCGTTTACCGTCACAGATGAGATCTGTGCATCTTCCCAATCAACACTGAATAACGCGGCATTAAAATGCAGCTTGTTATTTAGCCATGTTGACTTTAATCCCAGCTCATAGTTAGCGGTGGTATCTGGTTTATAGCTAAGCTCATGCGGCAGTGCACAGATGATTTGTTGCTCTGGTAGTGTTTCTGGACAGGACTCCAAACCGTTACCACCGCCTAATCTAAATCCTTCACTGACAGTGAAGTACGTCAGCAGTCCATCTTGCCAAGTGTAATTGGCATTAAACTTAAACAAACTACCATTGTCTTTGGCACTGACTTGTTCAAATGAAATTTGCTCAAGGCTTGGCAGGCCTCCAGAATAGAGTGGGGTTTCAGCCGCTGACTCAGTTTTAACATCATAGCGATAGAAACGAGCGCCCACTGTGATATTAAAATCGTCTGAAAATGCATAGCCAACTTCGCCAAACAATGCTGACTCTTTGCTGGTGGCATTGGTCAGTGCAATATACTCAAGATCTTGCTCAATATTGTCGATTTCATCGCCCCAAAACTCCGTGAGTCCTGGCGTGTACTCTCTATCGTCCGAACTAATTTCTTGTTTGCTGTAATATACCCCTGCAATCCAATTTAGCGCGTCATCCCCTTTAGAGACTAAACGGATCTCTTGGGTAAAAGTGTCTTGATCAGTAGTATCTTTAGTCAAAGCGGTAAAACTAGGAAAATCCGCATAACCCGGCCAAATATCATAAAGTAGATCGGTTTGATCTCGTTGGCCTTGTTGTTCTTTGCTTGACCAACCGGATGCCGAAACTAAATCAGCAAACTCTAAATCGGCGTTAATTTCAAGGCTAAGCAGGTCGTCTTCTTGCTCGTTAGGTTCAAGCACACGGTACGCTGACTCGTATGGTTTGATCGTATCGGCAAGCGGGTGCTGTGCTGCAAGGCTTTGATATTGTGAAATTGAGTTAGCGCCATTTTCTTGCTTCTGATGAAAATAGTTCAGCGTGGTATCGATATTCTCACTCACTAACCAACGTAGAGAAACTCGTGTGGTTGTTATGGTCTCATCATTTGCATCCGCAACTGCGTTGATGCTTGCTTTTACATCCTCAGTATTGGACCAATCAGGATCAGGGTTTGAAACACCAGCTTGCTTAACCACATAACTGTAATCCATAAAGCCGGGGTTGTGATAGCGGTTAATGCTCGCACGAACGGCTAATTCATCCATCACTATAGGCATATTGAAGACAGCACCTACTTCATGACCATGGCTGTCACTTTCATTGATACTGAATAAGTCACCACTTAGTTTACCTTCAATAACGTCAAGCACTGGCGCTTTAAGCATGGTTCTAATCGCACCACCTAGCGTGCCTGCACCGTAAAGCGTACCTTGTGGGCCGATCAAGACTTCAACACGTTCGATATCGGTTAGTCGCAAATCCACATTGATTGGGATTTCACCGAGGTAAGTTGCCACTGTTCCTGAGTCAGAAGCACGTTCCGACGAATTAGTATTCAAGCCACGAACAATAATAGGTGAGCCCTCACGGCCACCTTGCTCTGTGATTGTCAAACCAGGAACCCATCTTGCTACATCTTCAAGGTCGCCAATATTTTGGTCGCTCATTACATCGCTGTCGACGGCAGTAATGTTTAATGGCGCTTCTTGAACTGTGCCTGCGCGTCGAGTAGCTGTTACTTGAATTCGCTCAATTGACTTTTCTTGAAGCTTACTTTCTTCAGCTTGTGATTGATTAACAACAAAAAAACTCGAACTAACAGCTAGTGCGACTAAGCTTGGATGGAGCTTACTCATGGATGGTGAAACCTCAAATTAAGAATTAAACGTGACGAAATTTCAATCTTTATAAGTGGGTAACTATGCAGGTGGTGCATTTCTGTCCCGAGTTTAGAGAGAATTTCATACAGCCGGTGGTGAATTAACTAGCCATGATTTGTTCACGGATTAGGTAAATTTAGCCACCCTGAAACTGCGGCGCATGCTAACATGCTTATTCGTATTTTGTGAATAATTATTTTGATTTTTTGAATGGTTATTTCTTTTTTAATAAGGTGATTTGCGAAAATTTTCAAATAGCTTAGAGTATTAACTCCGTATGTTTCTTTTGTACGTCGATTATCTTAAGGAAAAACAATGAAAAAGCTGATGTTTGCATTGTTGGCATCTTGTACGTTACTAGGTTGCTCTGACAGTGAAGTTGGTGATGTGTCACTCGGTCTATTTACGCTCAAAGATATAAAATTAGACTCTATGGTTGACCCCGTTGTAACGGGGGTGACCTGTCATGTGGCGAGTGTTGAAGACGACTTGAGTTTTTCCGACCCAAGCGATAGCTCTATTTCTTGCCGTCAAACGAGTGAAATAACACCGGCAATGCTGGCGAATATAGATAAAAGTGATTCAGGCGAAGTGGTATTTAAAAAATCAAAAAGTGTGTTTTTTAAAGCAATGAAGGTGAGAAGGATCTTTGATGCAAAAAATCAAACCTTGATGTACTTAGCCTATACCACTAAGGAAACCTCTGGTAGCTTTAAGCATAGCTTATCAACGGTTCCATTATGGGGAACTCAGGCTTATCAAGGCGTTAAAACCAATTAACTCGAACGTTGGCTAACGCATAATCCCACACGCTTCGATAATTGCATTTAGTAAATTATTTTTTGTTTGAATTAAACCTTTTTGCTCACGATTTCGACTAAGCTTAGTAGGAATAAGTTTAGGAGAAATCGTGATGTTAAAAACACGCTTTTTAGGGAAAACGGTCAATATTGCATTTGCAGTGATGACTGTATTGTTTGTTATTTTAACGTTAACAACTGATGCTCATAGCATCTCATCTCAAGCAACTCAGGTTGAGATGTTTAGCCAAGACGAGGTGATTACCGAGTCCAAATCGAAGTAAGTTTGGACCGTGATTTATCTTGTTTTGCTGATTAGTGTCATTCGGAACGATGAAAATATAATATAAATATTGCGCTCGGATCAGTCTCTGTCGCGCGTGCTGTTAAGTGCATAAATTTGCATGAAGTTTTTATGACATATACTCATGCTTCACTTACGCTCTGTATAGCGTATAAACTCTAAACTACCACCTCTGACTCATCTCATTAATAGTCTTAACTAGGCTGTCACCAAAATTGTAATTAATTTGTTGCGTTCTCCCCAGTCTGCATTAGCTTTAATTAGGGACTAAGAAAAAAGCAGCGCAGTTTGCAATCGGATATATGCAAGTTTCTGTTTTAAAAAAATACGAATTTTAGCTGGCGTACTCACTATTCGTCTGACTAAAACGCTCACACACAAGGAAGAAATATGGCACGCCAATTCGATAACTTTTATAGTCATGGGGCAATTAATTTTAGTGATTTTATTAATTGTGTTTCTAGCTTATATACTGGTCCAGACTGCTTGGATGATAGTACATTAAGACTGCTTGCTGAGATGTTGTATCGGCTATCGCAAAACAAGCAATTTCTCGCGGCTCAAGTTGCGGGCAGCAGTAATTACCAGCATCATGCCAGAGGGATGTTGGACAATGATGATCTATATGTACTTTATGAAAATAAACGACCATTTTTTAAAGTATGCGCACAAATTTGGCATCCAATGCCAAAGCGGGGGACTCAGCGCTGTTTTATTCCGCAAGTGCGGGACTACAACTTTACGGCATTGACAACCAATTATTTTGGCCCCGGTTGTGGCAGCAAGCTCTACCAATATGAATATAGGAAGGACTTACAGCAAGGCGAGCATTGTGATTTACAGTTTGGGCAGTTTTATCAATTTACCCCTGAATCTGTACTCTTTACAGAAGCCTCGAGAGATGTGATAGCGCAGGCTTTACCTAAAAGTTTGAGTATCACCATCAGCTTACAGTTGGAGCAAAGGCCACATGCTTGCTTTGTGTTTGACAAGTCATCTGGTCGCGTGCAGCAGATTATTGCTGACTCTGCATTTGGCCACAACGAAATACCTGAACCTCTGTTGCTTGAAGACTAAGCACTCTATCTAAGGTTATGTACCTTAGTTAAGGTGTAGAGAAAGTAACTTATTTTGCAGGATTCTATCTTTTATAGCTGTAACAAAAGCGCAAATATGTTACTTGTAGTTGCATCTATGAGAATAGCGTGAGCACTTTATTGCATTCTGATTTCTCAATGAATGAAGTGCTTATACCAAATTGAACAAGTGTTCAGTCAAATTGGTATGATTATTCTATCACCAGTCTGATCTGCACTGGTATTTTTAGCTTTGACAACAACCCTAATGGAGCGGCGTAATAATGAATAAAATAAGCTTGGTAGCACTCTCTGTCGTGCTAGGTTTGAGCGGATGTGCTCAAGACAAGCCAGTAACAGAAACTACATCTGTTGCTAAAACCACTGAATCAACTCTCTCTCGTGCAGAAATCGACAAAGTCGTAGAACAGTACACCAAGCAGTTTATTAACCATGAACCCGCACTAGCCACTTCGCTCAAATTATCAAGTAGTGAATATGGCCACTATGCTAATAGACTGCCGGATTACTCGGTTGTCGGTATGCAGGCGCTCCAAGTGGATATGAATGCAGCCGCAGATAAATTAAAACAATTACAATCGGGCGTGGCGAACTCTGATGACTTGTTGCACCTTAAAGTAAATGAAGTTATTGCACGTTATTATGCTGGTGATAAGGGCTTCTCAGCAGGTTATATTGATACTTGGGGCGGACACCTGCCATATATTGTCAATCAATTGTCCGGCCCATTGCTGGATATTCCGAATGTGCTTAAAGACCAGCATGGAATAGAGAGTGAGCAAGATGCAAAAGACTATGTTGCGCGCCTAAATGCCTTTGTTGAAGTCACGAAGCAAGTTGCAAGTAAGGTAAAAGCGGATGCTAATAAAGGCGTAATTTTACCAAAAGTTTTATTTCCGAACACGCTAGGTTATTTAGATAACTTCACGGCGCCAAGTGGTGCAGAACATCCTTTGGTTGTGTCGTTTAAAGATAAACTTGCGAATATTGATGGTATTACGGATAAAGCCGCTGCTGATTATGTTGCACAGGCAACACAAATTGTTGAGCAAAAGCTTTATCCTGAATTTAAAAATGTGTCTGCGATTATGCAAGCTCTAGAGAGCAAGGCGCCTGAAAATGTCGGTATTTGGGCCCAACCAAATGGCGAAGCTTTCTACCAGCATGAAATCACCTATTTGGCGGATTCTGATATGAGCGCGGAAGAGATCCACCAAATTGGTCTTGCTGAGGTGGAGCGTATTTCAAAGCGTATGGACGAAATCCTCAAGCAAAATGGCTATTCACAAGGTACTGTTGGTGACCGGATGAAGCAGCTCAATGAAGAGTCGAGATTTTTATATGCGGATTCTGACGAAGGTCGTGAAGCGTTATTATCGTTCTTGCGTGGTGAAATAGGGACTATTTTACAAAAAGCGCCAGATTATTTTTCTACTATTCCACCGCAACCTGTTGAAGTGAAACGTATACCAAAAGCAGTGGAAGCAGGCGCGCCGGGTGGTTACTACAACGGTCCATCGCTTGATGGAAGTCGCCCTGGGGTATTTTCAATCAACCTAAAAGACATGAAAGCAGTACCAAGCTTTGGTATGAAAACCTTAACGTATCATGAGGCGGTTCCTGGTCACCACTTCCAAATTGCGCTTAATATGTTGCAAACAGAAATCGGTTTGATGCGTCAAAATGCTTCATTTAATGGTTATGTTGAGGGCTGGGCACTGTATTCAGAGCTATTGGCTTACGAAATGGGGATGTATAAGGACGACCCATTTGGAGACTTAGGTCGTCTGCAAGCTGAGGCATATCGTGCTGCTCGACTGGTGGTGGATACGGGCCTACATTATAAAAAGTGGACACGAGACCAAGCGATCACTTATTTTGCTGATGCAACCGGTACGGCGATGAGTGATGTGGTATCGGCTATCGACCGTTATATCGCTTGGCCAGGACAAGCGCTTGGTTATAAATTAGGTATGCTTAAATTGGTTGAACTTAGAGAGCACGCTAAGCAACAGCTAGGTGATAAGTTTGATATTAAAGCATTCCACGACGTGGTGTTGTTAAAAGGCGCAAGGCCTATGGCGCTTGTTGAAGAAGATATTAAGACTTGGATTAATTCTCTGAAGTCGTAAATATACTTTTCGGCTTGAAGTCAGTGAGAGATGCTGGCTTCAAGCTGACACTATTTAAAAACCTCTATTTATAGCGCTCGTTCATAACTCACCGTACTTAAAGTCACTATCATAACCTGAGCTTCGGATAATTAATGCCTTTCTAGCAGCCAGTTTTAGCGCTAACTGCGTTGAATTCACTTCCAATAGCCAGCTATTGGTGCGTAAATTCGCCTTGCCTACAAGGATGTAGGTACCTGGGCGGTAGCAGGACGCGAGAGCGGAGTTATCCCCAAAACTCTCTGGCTAGGTAAGAAGATAGTTTAAGATGATTAAAAAACAATGAGCTAGCTCATTCCTTATCCAAACCTCAGGTTATCATAATTTGCAATTCGGCTTTGCCACGGCATTTTCAATAATTTCTTTGCTGCGATGTATATCTTTCTTTTTCAGCTCAAGACCTGCTTCATCTTCATTTTTTACGGGTTGATAAGCGAGTTTTGCATAAAGCGCAAAGTGATCTGACCCTATGTTGTTGAGCCTTTTAATATTGATCACTGTGAAATGGTGACTCGCAAACAAATGATCTAGCGGCCAGCGTGCAAACGGGTACTGTGCATGAAAAGTGTTAAACATGCCTCGGCCAACTCTCGGATCAAGAAGCCCACTTATTTTCCTAAATAACCTCGTGGTTGGTGACCAAGCAACATCATTGAGATCGCCAGTGACTATGGTAGGCAAAGGCTCCTTTATGACGCGTTTGGCGACAACCACCAGTTCTGCATCTCGCTCAATGGCCGTTTCGTTCTCGGTGGGGCTCGGAGGTGCTGGGTGCAAAAAATGGGTTTGGATAGTGATATGGGGAGCGATCTTGAGTCTTGCATGTATCGAAGGCACGCCTTCTTCAACGATATACTCACATTTTGCCTCGTCTAGCGGGTAGCGAGAATAAACGTGCATGCCGTATAAATTGGATTGTGGACATTTAACGCTGTAGGGCAGTATATCTAACAACGAGTCTAATTGTTGCTCCCATAACTCATCACTTTCTAACGTGACTAAAATATCAGGTTGATGTGTCCTAACTTGCTCCAATATCAGATTAAACTGTCGATTGGTTTGCAGGACATTGGCGGTGATCAAACTGATTGTGTGAGTATTGGTTGTCGCTTTTTTTACTTCGACCGGCCAAAGCGGGGTGTAGGGTAAAATCCACCAGAGTTGAAAACTTAAACAACCTAATAGAGCAATGACAGCAAGCGCGGCTACGCTTTGAAGATTAAGGTAGAAAATGGACAGCAGTAGCGTAAATGCAGTAATAATAGTGAGCTGAAGCCGTGGGAACTCCATTGCTCTGACACTCCAGTGTGGATGCTTAGCAAGTGGCAATAACGTAGCAAGTAGGATAAAACCACACAGCGCGACGATAACCCAAGTCATTAAATTCCTCAGCAAATAGATGAATTTAAGAAGTATATTTCATGTTAGCTGAAATCGCTGTGAATAGTATCGGGTTTAGACGGTTGCCTAAACCCGATACTCGTTCAGGGATAACTAGTTGAGATTAGTTTTGGTACGGAGTGTTTTCCGCAAAATATTCATGGCTGTCAGCATTTTGAATCGCTTGACTTGGGTTTGAGTTTGCTAAGTTTTTCGCACCAGATTGGCCATAAACGATGTCATCTGTACCTGCAACGGCATTAAAGTGACTTAGCTCATGAACAATCGTGCCCGCACGTGAATCTGTACCTAGCTCATTTGCGCTCCAAAATGCGCGACATAGATAGACTTTGTATGGTTGATTTGGGTATACATAAGCAAAGTATGATTTGTTACAACTACAGTCAAAAGTGAGATCTTGGTTGTCGATTGCATCATTGATTGCATTGAAGTTAGATTTCACGGTTGCATAACGGCTGCTTGTCGCTGCACCAAACCAAGTTTGATAACGCGTAGACGGGTTGCTTGCTGAGTGGCTATTTAGGTAAGCAACGGAGTCATTAGTGATCTGGTCTGCAGCATTTAGTGCTGACAAAATACTGGTTTTTTCACTGTTACTACAACGACCTGTAAAACAAGTGCCATCAGTACAATCAGCCGCGCCTGCAGCTGGTTTTGCATTGACTTGAACATTGCCCTTCGTCATCGCAACGCCTTCAAGCCACAGATTTACCGAATTTGAGCTGAGTTCTGCAACATCGGCACGCATCATCGATTGCTGACCCATCGTTCTTGTAGTCATGCTCGGGATTTCTTTTTTACCGAAAAGATCAAATGATTCAACATCATAACTAATTTCGTAGTTACCTGGCTGGCTAAGATCATAAAGGCCTGAAAGCTCAAATGATTTAGTGAGCGTTTCGCCAGACTTTAACTTGATAAAGTCAGCTTCAGTAGGAGCTGGGCGTTTGTAGTGAGGACCAAAGAAATTAACTTCTTTACCATCACGCGTAATTTTGAAAATATGCTCTTCTTCAAGGTCTGTATACCAGCTTAAGATTTTTTGATTGCCTTTACCCTGATTGGTGATGTTTAGCGTCGCAATAACATCGCCATTGCTTTTTGTGTCGACATCAACGCTTACCGCTAGGTCTTTATTCATTGCTTGAGCATTCAGTGATGCGGTTACGGCTGCCGCGAGTAACCCTGTAGATAGTGTGCGTGATAGTAGCTTCATTATTTCTTCCTGTTGAGGTTGCTACAGTCTCTCGGCTGGCAGGTACAAAACCAGTGGCGAGGACTGAGTTTACTTGTTGTCATTTCGTTATTTTTAAAGGTGAATTCAATCTTCACTTTTAATTAACAATAATATATTCAATGTTTCAAGCAGAATTTTCACAACAGAGTTAAAAAATTCACATTAAAAAATTACCAATAATTTCAAATAACTGTAATGTTATTGAAAAGTATGGATAAATTTAATACAAAACTGGGGAGAGGGTAGTTGTGAATTTATTGTTTCATTCACATTGGTTTACATTGAGGTGTTTGAAATGGTATTCCAACAGAAGTTGGAGTGGCACTGACGTTATATAGCTAGCCATTATCAGCGCCAAACTGAGTATTAGATTTCGGTAATGATATCGTCGATAGCAAGGCGAGATTTAGGTAATTTAGCATTAAAATCACCTTCGTCTCGATAGCCCAATGCGACAATGGCAAGAGCGTCAAAGCCTTGCTCAGTTAACCCAAGCTCATTGCTGAGGATTTCAGCATCAAAACCCTCGATAGGAACTGAGTCAATGCCAAGAGATGCCGCACCGAGCAAGAACTGTCCAAGATTTAAATAAACTTGTTTGCCAGTCCATGCTTTGATTGCTTCATCGCTGGTTTGATTTAAGCCGACAAAATAGCGACGGCCATTGTTCATTTGTGCCTCGATCTCAGAGTCTTTTTCAAACCGGCCATCGGCACTTTCTTTGGCAAGCACTTTATCTAAATGTGCATCATCTATATTTTGTTTTGCAGAAAATACAACAACATGCGATGCATTTAGTATTTTTGCTTCATTAAATTTGTAATTCTCTTGTGTGCTTTTTGCCACTTGAGTTTTGCCAGCCTCAGTACTTGCGATGACGAAATGCCATGGCTGAACGTTGGTGCTAGACGGGCTTAGTCTTAGCGCCTGCTTGAGTAGGTCAATATCTGAATCACTAATTTTTTTATTAGGATCAAAGGCTTTTGTGGAATAACGATTGTGAATTGCATCGCGTAATGTGTACATATCAGACTCCTAAAATTGCTTTAAAGACATAATATGGATTTACATAATCAATAAAAAGATGATAATGAGTTAAATAGTTTCAAAAATTTTTTGAAAATGAATACACAAGATTTAATTGTCGTGATGAAAACGGCTAAACTTGGCAATATTAGTGCGGCGGCTGCGCAGTTAGATATGCAAGTTGCTACGGCGAGCGCTGCGATAAAGCGAGTAGAAAAGCTCCTTGGCTTTCAACTTTTTGTGCGTTCTACGCGCAGCTTAAGGCTATCAAAGCAAGGTGAAACTTACTTGCCAATTTGCGAGCAGGCACTTGCGCTTTTGGCTGATGGCAAAAAGCAGGTGCTCGACAACGACAACGAAATTGACGGTGAGCTAAGGTTAACCGCACCGTCAGATTTTGGTCGTAATATCCTCCTTCCTTGGCTAGACGAATTACTTGATGAATACCCTAAACTTGCCCTGAAGCTTATTCTTAATGATCACAATCTCGACTTTTATCGTGACGGTGTTGATATCGCGCTGCGCTATGGTGCGCCTGAAGACAGTAGCTTCTACGGCTTTAAAATTTGTGATGTGCCATTGCTGCTGTGTGCCTCTACGGAATACCTAGAAAAACAGGGTACACCAAAGGATCATGAGGATTTAAGTGAGCACCAAGGGCTATTCTTTTTGATCAGAGGCAGTAAGTTTGATACGTGGAAACTGACGAAAAATGAACAAACTTACAAAGTGGTGCTTAAAGGGCGTAGAACCAGTAATGATGCGGATGTGGTAAAGCGCTGGTGTGCGCAAGGAGCGGGTATTTCATTGCGCTCCGCGATAGATGTAGCAGACCAACTAGAGCAAGGTGTGGTGCAAAGTATATTAAATGACTACCGCGTTGAATGTAAGCCGCTGTGGTTGATCTGCCCGTCAAAGCAAATGATCAACCCAAGTGTGAGAGTGCTTCGCGATAAACTAAGAATGTACTGCCAAGCGCTTGTAGAAAAGGCAGAGCGGTATAAATAGCTCACTAGGGCTTGACTGAAGCTGTATTCTTAGGTTTGTCGGGTAAGTGGGTTGGATAACCAAATAGCGCCAACCATTTGCCCTTTAAGGTGTTTGCTTGTGAAAAGCAGTGGAACATATGACGCCACTGAGCAAAGTTTACATCTAAAGGGGTCTGCTTTGGCGCCGCACCTCTTATTCCATAGCAAATTGTTATGTCTTCACGCTCTTCAACAAAGGTGCCAAAAAGCTTATCCCAAATGATCAGCACTCCAGCAAAGTTTTTATCTATATAGTCAGGATTACTGGCGTGATGGACTCTGTGGTGGGAAGGCGTATTAAAAATTCGCTCTACCATCCCTAATCGATTAACCGTTTGTGTATGGACAAAAAATTGAAAAGCCAAGTTGATTGCGACGATGGCAAATACCAAAGTCGGGGTAAATCCAAGTAGTATCATAGGCAGCCAAAATAGCCACATACCAACAATAGGGTAAAGTAAGCTTTGGCGAAATGCGGTGGTAAAGTTCATGTTGTTAGAACTGTGATGGACTACGTGTGCACTCCAAAGCCAGTGAGTGCAATGTGATGCGCGGTGAAACCAGTAATACAAAAAATCTTGCAAGATAAACCCAAAGAGCAAAGTGAAGATACTTAATTCGATTGTGAATAAGGCAAATTGATGGAGCCAGTAAAAGAGCGGCATCAGCACAAGCAAAGCCAGCGCGTCGCTGCCTTGATGGAGCAACGCAAGTAGGGCATTGAGTAATGAATCTCGCCAATCATAGTACTCGTGGTGCTTAATATATTCCCATGCAACACAAAGTAAAAAGACGGGACTGAGTGCCAGTAAAATTATTGATACATCAATCATATACAGCTCCTTCTTTAGCCAAAGCTTTGGTACTTTATATGCGTAAGCGTAGCGGGTTAGCCATTGACAATCCTGCCAAACTGCGCCAACAATTTGTCCAAATACGACAAAAGGAACTGCAATGCACTCCACTTCGTTTGTATATTTTTATAGTGCGTGGGTATATCTCCATGACCGTTTTACCGATAACAAGAGACTGCAAGGCGAGTTTGCTGAGCTAGTAGCGTCACGGCCTGAACGTGTAACACTTATTGAGTACGAGCGGTTGCTTGAGATAGGGCTGGAGTTAAGCGGCGATCCTTTAATTGGTTTTGAATTGGGTAAAGCCATTCAGCTGCATGACTATGGGGCGCTTGGTTATTTGGTCGAAACCAGTAAAGACTTACAGCAGGCTATTACCTCATTATTGCATTACGACGCCATTGTCGCCGATATTGGCCTCGCTGTATTCACAAGTGATAGTGACAATGCCAAGTTAACTTGGCAACCAAAAACCCCGCTGGGTAAGCAAGCCATTTTGCGTAATATGACCGCTTGGGTGAGTGCTGCACGGCAGCTTTTGCGATCAACTTTATCGCCTAACCAACTCCAGCTTAGCTTTAGCGTGTGTGACCTAGAATTACAGCGGTTGCAAACTTGGTTTGGTTGCCCCGTATCACAAAATTGCCCTGAAAATGCACTGTCGTTTCCGTTAGATTTTCTTACCATGCCAGTCGCTACCGTCGACAGCCTAATGCACGAACATATTGAGCAAGCGGTTGCTAAAAGCGTATCAGCGCTCTGTGATAATCATGATTTAAAAACGCGTGTTGCCAATTTACTTGCGGCAAAGCACTCACTGGCCGGAGTCAACCAAGCAAGTATGGCTAAGGCATTAAACATGAGTGTGCGTTCGATGCAGCGTAAGCTAAAAACACAACACACCAGCTTTAGAGCCTTACTCGACCGAGAGCGAAAGCATAGATTTGAACAACTCATCGGCAACACAAGGTTACTCGATATTGTAGACGCACTCGGTTTTACAGAACAAAGTGCGCTCAATAAAGTTTGTTTAAAATGGTATGGGAAACCACCGTCAAAGCTAAAGTGAAGAACCGAAGGTAGGTAAGTTTTGGTTTGTTAGTCAAATTCCCAGCTTTGGTGCAAATATGTAGTGGGTGTCATTGATTTTCACTCCTGATACCGTATTGGCCTTGTCAGCATTGTAAGGTAAGTATCTTGCTGCTCATTAGCGTATTCAAGTTAGATGCAACAACGACCAAAGTAGACCGAACGAGTTAGCAACTCGATAGCTTCTTAAAATCAATTAGTTAACCAGCTCAATTGCTCAGGCTAGCGGCTTCTGTATTCGTAAAAAATATATTTGCTTATTAAGGCAAATTTAGGTGTAATGAATACATAATAAGCACTGAGCAATGCAGGGAAAGCTTACATATCACTAGCTAAACTTATTACACTAGTTAGGAAAGTTAGTGCCTCCAAAAAGCAAATTCCTATAGCATAAACAACACCAACTCTGACGCACCGAAGAGGTAACGGCTCAGTCCAACAAGCGATTATGCAACACAAACTGCGTGTCGCATAAATACCAAGATGCTAGCCTTACAGAGAGTTTCTATGAGCACTTCTGATCAAATTAGAAAGGAGCTTGATGATTTAATCATTAGTAAGAGTGATTTATTAAATCTTGCAAAAGATACAAGTGATTCAATTAAATTTGGTGCTAAATATCAAGAGTGGTATTCAAGAGCAATTAAGTTAGTAGAGTCACTAGCACCTGAAAGGCTAAAAGAATTTTCTGAATATTATTTAATAGATCCCAAAAGAAAATTAACTAATGCGAGTAATTACGTCATTCAAGACTATGTAAAAGGTATTGGAGCGAGAACAGACCACAGTCGCCAACCAATGTGGGACGTAAACAACTTAATTTCTATTCGAGTAATGAATCAAGTGCATATTATTGCTTCACTTGCTAGCCGAATTGATAGTGTATTGCAAGATGTTACAGGGCATCTATTTGCTGAATTGCAAGATAAAGAACTAGAGGAAGCGGCTAGACTGATCAAGATCAGCCCTAGAGCCGCAGGAGCATTATCTGGTGTAGTTTTGGAAAGGCACTTACAGCGGACAGCTGAAAATCATCAAATTAAATTGAGAAAGAAAGCGCCAACTATTTCAGATCTAAACGATCCTCTCAAGCAAGCAAACGTTTATGGAGTGCCAACTTGGCGTAAAATACAATTGTTGGCTGATATAAGAAACCTTTGTAGCCACCAGAAGGATGAAGAGCCTACAAAAGCTCAAGTTGCAGAATTAATTGATGGTGTGAATTCAATTATTAAAAGTGTGTTTTAATTGAAAGTATGGCTAACAAGCGCCTTATGTTGCTCGTAAACTCGCTGTGACAAATTTTCGCGGGCTATTCGCTTCGCTCAAGTTTAGCCTACTCAATTTGCCCCATAAGCGTGCGTGGTATGACTCCCATGTCAAGCATGAAAATAAGGAGAATTGAGATGGAATTATCAGAAATTAAAGCGAAAATAATTGAGCTATTAGATGTTCAATTTGAACAAAAGTTTGAAGAATCAGATTTATCTGCGAGACATTACAGTTTTACTAGCCCCGACTACGACTTTTCTTTTTCAGTATCACTTGTAAGGAATGTCAGCGAAACTCAATTAACTAATCGAATAAATCGCTGTATCAATCAAGCGAAAGAAGCTTCGAAACCTAATACACATTTTCAGTTTGATGAAAACTGTGGTTTATATATTGTTTAACTTCAGCCATTTATATTGATAAATAGCTGACACTCACCACAACTGTTTTGGAGTAGAGATACGCTTGGGCGCTAAAAATTAGCCTATCGATGAAGGTTTTTGTACCCAGTGATTGAAGTATTTTATACTGCATTTTTCAGCGTTGATGCAAATGGTAGTGGGTGTCATCGATTCCAATACTGTTAAGACGGGTCGTTCGCAATCTGGTAAAACAGCACACAGGCCGTAAAGATTCGATACGTGGCAAGTGTGTTCGGGCCAGCTTTGACGATGAATTCAGGGCAGAGCTTATCTTTGGTTAATGGTCGTTAACGAAGTATGCTCTAACTCTGTATTTTAACCTGATACCCACTCTAAATATGCTTTAAAAATCTAAATAAAGATGTATGCTAGATAATATAGGAAAGGCATTTCAATCTTTTCTTGTTCGTGCATTTCTAGGCATATTGATGAGTTATAAACTTTAGCTAAGGTAAAAAACCGTCCCTGAGGGTTTTTAGCGTACAACTCTAGATCTTCTCTTACCTCCTGACCTAAATACATTGCATCTCTTGAAGTGCCATCAACATGATTCTCCCTAATATATTGGCCCATTTTCTTATTGATCATATCTGCCGCAGTTAGCTCTGAGAGCTTATTAGCAGCCATACCACACTTTAAAAACTCCTTTAAATCACTTTCTACAGGGCTACATGCAACCAAACCGAAAGCTATTACCGTAGATAAGACAGTTCTATTTATTTTCATCTCAACCATTCTCTCCATGAAAAATTTAAATTAGGCTTATTTTTTATGAGCTAATTGAATATTTTGTTCTTCTTCCGCCACACTTAATTTGTATAGTCTTTCTATCAGAACCATTTAGTTATTACTAGTAATGAGTTTAAATAGTGCAAATAGTAGTGGGTGTCACCGATTCGTCACCGATTCGAACCCCGTTAATAATGAAACGTCATGTGCGGACCCGCATGCAGGGTGTTGTGGGGGCTGAGCGCTGGATACCCCCGACTACCCGATTAGGCACCATTCAACTTTTCAACTTGAATATATGCTGCTTTGCTTGGTATTTTTCCTGCATTTCTAATATCAACAAGTACTAGCCGATAATGTGCTTTATCAGGACCTTCGAATTTAGCTGATTCGCCCTCGACAACCCATGTTGGCTTAAGATACTGAGTTCCTGAGTCTCTAGATTTGGTGGAGGAGTTAATTAGAAAAAGGGTACGTTTGTTTTGTTCGTCAATTTCAACTGGCCATACGTTCATTTTTCCTTCGACACTTAGGAAGTATGTGCGTCCGAATAGATCATTAGGTTTGACCCAGCTGATACCAAGAACTACTTCCCAGTTTTGTGGAGTAGGTGGTGCGTTTATCTCTTCGTTTTCGGCTTTGGGCTGCCCACTTGTAGGAATTTCCATACGCAAGCCTGCATCAAGCTCTGCCCTCACAACTTCTTCCTTTACTTCCACATTCCGGATCGCATCGGCTTCTTCCTTGGACTCTGGCGGTGCATTTTTAACAGTTTTCACTATTTTCTGAATTTCCTCAAACTCAGCGCTACCCCATATAGTCTCCAATTTTCTTATCTTTTGGTTTTTTAAAGCATCGGATATATCAGAGTGAAACTGCCATGCTATAACTAGTACTACAGCGGGGGCTGCCAATTTCCCCAAAAACTCTAGCGTAGCTTTGTACACATAAGGCCAACTTTTTCCTGATTTATCCGGTAAACCTTCATCCTCTTTCATTTACGTTTATCCTCTAAAATCGAAACTCTTAGTTTCCTATGCCTACAGTTAATTAGCGAGAACTCTTGAATATCTCTCTTATTCACAAGTAAAAAACAAAAAATTATCAAGCTAACTTTATTTAATAATTTTAGCAACTTACTGCTCAAAGATTACAATTTCAACATGCAAACCACTAGCAACAAGCTAGGAGTAACTTATTTGGGCCTTCTTTTGGTTCGCCATTAAATAATAAGTTAACACATTATTATCATATATGTTAAAAATTTGAAGTTACACTGAATTACACATTCGCACTGCTTTCTATTGACCACGTCACAAGTAACCCAATTTCTCACATTTTTGACTATTCAGAGACCTTTAAATACCTATCTTGAAATCATCAATATGGTGGAGCTCTATCCACTCTCGCTGTTTACTCACGACTTCCCATCAGATGAAATTAAGGCTTATCCTTTAGTGGTCATCTGCTCTCAAATATAAGCAACTACAACCAAAGCACTCATTGCTCGTGATGTTCCTAAGCATGTCAGTCGAGAGCTATTTCATCCTTGATATCTGTTTGTAAATACGAGAAATCTTAATCGTTTCAATCAAATCTAATTGTATACGCTTTTATTGTTTTTAACTAATTGAAAATAAAGCCTTTTATTCTAGTCGTCGACAGCAAGAAAGATTTATCTTGAGAATCAAAATTACTCAATTGCTAAGTGCTATATTTAAGATTACAACTACTCCACTTTTATGTGGGCCTTGAATTTGCCCACGACCCCTATGTTAAATCGTGGGGTGCCTAAACCATCATGTACTGATGTGCTAACGCATCGCCACCTAAGGATTATTTAGATGCTATCTACTCTATTCGTTGTTGATCAAAATGCAGATGTACTGCCTTTGGCAAATAACGTAGTGACGTTTGAAACGTATTTGCAAGAGTACCCAAAGCTCGGTGAATCAAAACTTCGAGTGATTAATTTATGTGACTGTGACCGTTATTTAAGCCAAGGTTATTACTGCTCTTTACTTGCTGAAGCGCGTAATCACCAAGTACTTCCGAGTCTAAAAGTTATTAACGGTCTACGTGATGGCGATAATGCGTTGTTCTTATCGCAAGCTTGGTTTGATAAGCGTGGGATCGCGATTACCGACGACGCTGAGTTGATCATTTGTATGGGCGAAACCCAACAGCCTGAATTTAGTAAGTTGGCGGCGTATTTATTTCAGCAATTTCCAGCGCCTCTACTAAAAGTGACATTACAGCAGCAAGATAAAGGCGTGCGTGTGCAGGTGCAGCGTCGAGACTTTTCGACTCTACAGGTGGCGCAGCTTGAGTTTTGTACTCAAGTATTAGGTCATGTGCATGCCACTCAGTGGAACAAACGTAAGAGTCACAAAAAGTATCGCTGGGATATCGCGATGCTGGTGGACCATGATGAAAAGTTGCCGCCAAGTAACAAAGGGGCGATAAGCCGCTTTGTAAAAGCGGGTGAAAAGCTTGGCATTAAAGTACATCCATTAGAAGCGGCTGAGTTATACAACTTAGGCCAATACGATGGGCTATTTATTCGTGAAACCACAGCGATTGATCACCATACTTATCGCCTTGCGCAAGAAGCAGAGCAAAAAGATTTAGTGGTAATTGATGACCCAAGCTCGATTCTACGCTGTTGTAATAAGGTGTTTTTACATGATGCCTTTAATTACAAGAAGGTGCCAAGTTTAGAAACGCGATTTGTGAGTCAGTGTAATGAACAAGTAATCGATAAACTCATTGCTGAGTTATCGTTACCTATGGTGCTTAAAATGCCTGAGAGTTCGTTCTCAAAAGGCGTATTTAAAGTAAAAACCAAAGAAGAACTTGGCGAGCGTTTACAAGAGCTGATGAGCGTCTCCGCGATTGTGTTGGCGCAAGCTTACTTATACACAGATTACGACTGGCGTATTGGGGTATTAAATGGCCGTGCGATCTACGCATGCCGTTACCATATGGCACGTAACCATTGGCAAATCTATAACCATGAGTCAAAACGTAATTTCTCGGGTGGGTTTGACACGCTACCAACGTTTGAGGTGCCAAAGGCGGTGTTACGTGCAGCCTTAAAAGCAGCAGCAGTTGTGGGTAATGGTTTGTATGGTATCGATATTAAAGAGCACAACGGCAAAGCCTACGTACTAGAAGTAAACGACAACCCGAATATTGACCAAGGGGTTGAAGACAAATATCTCGGTGACGAGCTGTACATGCAAGTGATGTCTGAATTTTCAAGACGCCTTGAAGCGAGAGGTAAAAAGTAATGTTGCAAGCCGCGTTGGTGCTTGAAAAGGCGACACAGCACGATTTGAATTCACTGAACGCGCTGGAGCAAAGCTGCTTTAGTGCGGATAGACTGAGTCGCCGCCAACTCAAGCATTACATCAGTTTTGAACATAGCTTGCTGCTCACTGCAAAGTTAGCAGGGGAACTTGTGGGCTATGGGCTGCTTTGGTTGCACCAAGGAACGCGGCTAGCAAGGCTTTATTCATTGGCGGTATCGCCTCATCATCAAGGTAAAGGGATCGCACGCCAACTGATGTCTGAGCTTGAAGTCAGAGCGGGTGAAATGGGCTGGTTATATATGCGTTTAGAAGTGGCTAAACGCAATGACGCGGCCATCGGCTTATATAAACGCATGGGTTATCGTGTATTTGGCGAGTATCAAAACTATTACGCGGATCATGACGATGCGCTAAGAATGCAAAAATGCGTGCGTAAGCTGTCGCAAAAGGCGGTGTTGCACCAAGCTCCTTGGTATCAGCAAACGACAGACTTTACCTGCGGACCGGCGTCACTGATGATGGCAATGGCAAGCATAGACCCAGGCTGTATGGGCGATCAGGCCTTAGAGCTTGAGATATGGCGTGAAGCGACCACCATCTTTATGACCGCAGGTCACGGCGGCTGTCACCCATTTGGATTGGCATTGGCTGCGGAGCGCCGTGGTTTTGCGGCAGAGGTGATGGTGAATACGGCGGGCCCGCTATTTTTAGATGGCGTGAGAAGCGCGCAGAAAAAACAGGTGATGACCTTAGTTCATGAGCAATTCCGTCAAGAGTGTGAATATCGTGATATTGCTATTCATCAAGCCGATGTAAAGCTTGAACAGGTTGAACAATGGTTGTTACAGGGCAGTGCGGTATTGGCTTTGATCAGCACTTATAGGCTAAACGGTAAAAAAGCGCCGCATTGGGTGCTTATTACGGGGTTGGATGAGTTGTGTTTATATCTTAATGACCCTGATGTTGAGGACGACCAAAACCCTATCGACTGCCAGCAAGTACCCATCGCAAGGTCGGATTTTGAAAAAATGATGACGTTTGGCGCAAGCAAGTTAAGTGCGCTGGTGGTGTTGCACGAGTCATTTTAAATAACGTTTTCGGTTATAAGTCAAAGGGCCTGTATTCGGCCCTTTGTTTTTAGTGCTACATGGCGTTTATAGCGTTTTCAAAAACTCAACGATTTGCCATTTTTCATTGTCACTCAAGGTCGTGCCGTAAACGTGACCGCTGTTATCATTGCCCGGCATCACCTCGCCGCTGGCTTTGTTCACTTTGAACTCGTTCATGCCTTGATGAGTAATATAGCCAACATTGATAGGGTCGAATTCGCGACTGCCAACCCAGAAGGTATCTGGGCGCGACTCTGGTGATTGTAGTAGTGACCATAGGTTTGGCACCGAGCCATTATGTAAATAAGGCGCGGTTGCCCAAATTCCATTTAGCGGCCTTGCTTTGTAGACCCCCGCGTCGTAAAAACCATCAACACAATCTTCGTTAGTATTGGGCGTTAACTGTTGTCTATTTGCCAAATAGACTTTGAGGCGCTCTTCAATGGACTTTTTCACAGTGGTTTTCTTACCATCTGGCCCGGTGCGCTCTGCTATTAAGCCCGCTTCGATTGCTTTGATGGGATCTTTTAGCACTAGACCCACCACGCCATTTACTGGGATATCGATAGCGCTATCCACTGCTTGGAATTTGTCTCCCGCGATAATGTCGGTTTTTGTGCCTTCCAAGAACAGTGTTTTTGCCATGTGGCAGCTTGCGTTATTAGACATAGTCGGATCGGTACCTATCTCTTTTACCGGTACTTTTACTGCTTCGTAATCCTTGAGTAAGTTTTTGCTATCAATAAGTTGGTGGCAGTTGGCACAATTTGCTTGGAATAGCATTTTCCCTTGTGCCGCCTTATTGGTGTCAATTCCCGGAAGGTATTGCTCAGGCCAAGCTGGTGGCAGAAGTGTTTTTACCCAGGCTTCTAGTTGCCCTAACGCATGCATGTCTACCGTTGAGCTATATCGAGCATGTTTTCCCCAAACGCGCTGCCAAACCGGTGCTTCTTCAATGGATAACGAACCAAACACACCGACAACTTCACCAATGTTGCGTACTAATGGGCCGACCACAGGAATATTGGGGGCGGAAGCATTCCACTGCACAACATTTGACTGGTGCGTCCCCCATAAAAATGGATAGGAGACGGGTGCGGTGGGCGCATTTTTATTGTTAAGGTCGTCAAGCGCAAATGCCGTGCCGGCGTTTTGTATATTGCCGAATGCATCAAGTCGAGCATAGCTAGTAAAATCGTCTGGATAGTCTTCGGGCAAGTCATTAACGGTTTGTCGCTCGGCGGTTGCAAGCGCCACATGCTTGAGATCGTCTCGTAGATCATCAATCAATTCTTGCGATGCCCCTTCTTTTAATACGCGCATCGCGAAACGGCTAAACTTTTGATTATCGTTAAGGGTCGCTTCTAACGCGGCATTTAGGCGGCTAAAGAAGAGTACAAAGTTGGCGAGGGTGGGCGCACCTTCTACCAAGATTTTTGTGCCATTATAGTCAATTTGGTTAGTGTGACATGCGGCACAGGTCATCCCGACCCAAGCTTGTCCCGTGGTTTGATTGTTATGCACGGCAAAACCGATGGGTAAGCCTGAAGGGTTATTGGCGGCGGTTTTACTGGGCAGGTAGCGCAGCATTTCCATATGTTCGCTATCGCGAAAGAGCTTTTTACTGTTGGGTTGCTCTAACCAAGTAAACCAAGTATAGGGAATGATTTGAGACCCTTGACCTGTGAACCAAAAGTCTTGCCGAAGTTTATCTGACCACCCTTGATTGAGCCAAACTCGCTCAGGCACTTGACCAGATTCTGCAACCGGGTCGAGCATTTCTTTTGGCACAGAAGGTTTTTTACTTGGTGAGCTACAACTTGCGAGAAACAATGTGCAAGCCACTGCCGCACTTACATATTTTATTACTAGTCTATTGTTCATGTTGAACTGTCCGTGACGGTGGAAGTACCAACTACCTTAGTACAAACTAATTAACAATCAAGTTACACGACATTACACGTGCCGCTAATTCACAAGATGAGAAAGTCTCATCTTTCCAAATATGAAATATTTATGTAAATTTATTTGTTTACACTAAATTTACTTTATTTGTTTGGGAGCGGTTGTGCGTCGAAGTAGTTTTGCCATTTTTCATGTTATGGCGGTTATAGTTATCTTGGTTGGGTTACTGACAGGTCCTCGTTTGGGCATTATCAATCATGATTTTCTTACGTTTCTTTCGCCTTTGCTTCCCCAAGGCGCGTTGTTGTCAGTGCATGTGTTATTTGGTTGCTTACTCACCTTGATTGCGATTGTTTTTACCGTGGCAACCATTCGCACACCGTTTCATGGCGCACCAAGCAAGTTTGATAAAGCCGTTAACTACTTTGGGTATCTTGTTATCGTGCTGAGTATAGCCACAGGTTGGTTACTTTGGCTCAATCCAGAGAGTCTAAGTCTAGTCATTCATGGGTTATCAGCGACAGGCATTTTTTTGTATTTGGTGTTACATGGCATAAAGCACACCGTGTTTAAGGGTAAGCAAGTACTGAGCGTATTATTGCCTAGAAACGCGCTTATTTTACTCAGTTGCAGTGTTGCCCTGGTGTATTTTTGCGGCCTTGGCATAAAGCTTATTGTTGCAGAGCAGCATTTACGGCTAGAAGTTGCGCCGCTATCAAGGCAAAGCCACCTTGAAATAGACGGTAAAGGAGATGAGCCGGAATGGTTGCGTGCCAAGCCTATTAAGTTAACTACATTTGGTGGTGCAAACTTCTTAGATGGGAGTAGTGAGGTCGAAATAAAAGCGTTGAGCAACCATGATGAAACCTTTTTTCTGATCCGCTGGCAAGATCCGACCGAAAGTCTAGAGCATCTGCCGCTGGAAAAAACCTCGAACGGTTGGCAAGTACAAGAAAATGGCTTTTATCGCTTTGACGAGCGCACTTATTATGAAGATAAGTTTGCCATTATGCTATCGACTACCTGTGAACTAGGAGGTGATGGCACCGTTCAATACGGCGATGCGCCGCTTGCAGGCAAGCCCCGTAACTGGCATGGCAAGGGCTATCATGCAAGTACGGACGGCCGCACGCGAGATTTATGGCACTGGAAAGCGCTGAGAACCAATGACATGTACTTGGCCGATGATAATTTTTTTGGGCCGCCTCAAAGCGTTGCACTTGGGCAAAGACGCTACACCGCAGGGTATCAACCTGATGGCAAAGAAAGCGGTGCTTATGTGATGAACTGGCGCTGGTACTCACCGACTGAGGTTACGCCAAAGCGAATACCAATCCCATCGCCAGATATCACTGAGCGCAAAGTCCTTGATTGGTTTGCCAGCGAAACCTACAACCCACAACGAGACATGGCGAAAATTGGCGAACAGTTACCGTCCGTGTTGTACCGTTCAAATCGTTTTGAGGGAGATAGAGCCGATGTTAGAGCTAGGGGAGAGTGGCACGATGGCTATTGGACGCTAGAGCTGGTACGTAAACACCAAACGCATTCTCCTCTTGATGTTGAACTGCGCTCTGGTGTTTGCATGTGGGTTTCGGCATTTGATCACGCACAAATCGCGCATACTCGTCACCACAGAGCTATTCAATTGAGGTATATGCTATGACCGTAGCCTCACGTTTAATACTTAGTTTAGCGATTGCCGCTGTGGCGATTAGCTACTCGTTATTCAGCCCCTCTGAGCGAGAAATTCCAACTCATGTACGCTTTATTAAAGTCACTAATGACATGCAATTTTTGTCTATATGGCAGGGTCCTTGGCATTGTGTCTATGACAAAAAGCTTAATCTGCTTTGGGAAGTAAAACGAGATGATGAGTCTATCCACGATGGCTATTGGAGTTACTCTTGGTATGACGGTCAATTTGGTCATGCTGATCAAGGTGATTGTTATTTCGAAGCATCCCACTGCGACAGCCAAGACCTGATCCGTAAAACTAACCAAGCTAGATTATGTGGTAGTGCCGAATGGCGCTTACCTACACCTGATGAGCTGCGCTCTTTAATTCAAACACCAAATAGTCCCGGACAACCCCATATCGCAAGTGATTTTTTCCCACATATTAAAAATGGTGATTATTGGAGTGGTGAGGCTGGTGTGCCGTTACCCAAGTCGTTTAAGCGAGAAAAGTTAGGGGCAACGGCCGTGAATTTTCACTCTGCAGAGACGCTTTCGCTCCCTTATGCAAACGCCGCATTTGTCATGTTGGTGGCTACGCCGTCAACACAACTCTCATTGGCTCAAAGTCGTGCTGAGCCTGTTACTCTAAACTAGGAACCAAGGAAATGAAATATACTCAAATGGCAACTTTTGTGGTTGCAGCTGGTCTATCTTGTAGCAGTTTTGCTGCGAGTGACTACCACCGTCTTGTGTGGGACACTAGTCCAAGCACTTCAGCAACAATAGGGTTTACACCTACATCGGGCACTAATCATATTGTTAAATATGGCAGCACAACGGATGAGCAGAGTTGGCAAAGTGCTGCGGTCGGCGCAACGCATACCTTTGACGGTGGCCTCTCAAGTTCATTTGTGAAATTAACCGGTTTAACCCCAGATAGTGCGGTTTATTATCGTGTTTGTGATTCACAAGGTTGCGGTCAGCGTTTGTGGTTCAGAACTGCGCCGCAAACGGCATCAGGGATCACTGCTGTAGCTGGTGGTGATACGCGCACAGGTTGGACAACGCGTCGTAAAGGCAATGAGTTGATCGCTAAAATTCGACCGCTATTTATTATGCATGGTGGCGATTACACCAATGCAAACTCCGTTTCTGAAATGCGTGAGTACTTAAAAGATTGGCAATTAACCTTTTCGGATGATTTGATAGATGGCCTTGCATACAAGCGAATTTATCCATTTGTAGCAACACATGGCAATCACGAAGACGATAACTACAAAACGCTATGCGAAGTATTTGGCGTCGATTATGACCAAGATGGTGCGTGTACAGCAAAAGATACCTATGGTGCTTTTAACGTGGCGGGGCTTTTAAGGGTTTATACCTTAAACAGCCAATTTAAAAATAGTGGCTGGTCGAGCTATGCTACGGCGATGAACAATTGGCTGAAAAGCGACTTACAGTCTCAGGGCAACAGCGCAACGTGGCGTATCGCTCAGTATCACAAGCCGATGTACCCTCACTATTCTGGTAAGTCAGACAACACCATATTACACACTTGGTGGGCACAAGACTTCTATAATAATGCGATGAACTTAGTGGTAGAGTCCGATACTCATATCAATAAACTGACTTACGCACTAACGCCTACCAGCAATGGCTTTACTGCAACGACCCAAGGCGGCACCGTTTATGTGGGTGAGGGAAGCTGGGGGGCACCGGCTAGAAGCGCCAATGATCCAAAAAGCTGGACTATCGATCTTGCGAGTATTCAACAGTTTAAAGTGTTGAGTGTGACAAACGATAAGCTCATTGTTCGAACTGCTGAGTTTTCAAGTAATGCAACCGCGTTATCTAAAGCGCAGCGAGATGCCGATCCGCTCGCGTTACCTATGAATATGACATGGTGGTATGCCGCAGAAATTGGTGATGAACTGAATCTGATCAAAGCAAGCAATAATCTATCTGTGATAGAAACTCCCATTGTTGAGCCGCCAGCTGCAATTGAACTTATCAGTGGTCAAACACAAGCGAATGTCACTGGTGCTAAGTCTTCTCAGACACTTTATTACATTGATGTGCCAGCAGGAGCAACACAGCTAAAAGTTGAAACGGCGGGCGGCAGTGGGGATGTAGATATGTATGTGCGCTTTAATACGGAACCAACGACACAAAACTACGATTGTCGACCCTATAAATCAGGTAATAATGAAGTCTGTGCGATTACTCCAGTACAAACAGGTCGTTACTATGTCATGCTTAATGGCTATGAGAGTTATTCAGGCGTTGCGCTAACGGCTACGGTTTATACTGACACTCCTCCAGATCAAGGCAATAGCCAGCAATGGTTGGATCAATCCGCCAGTAAAGGTCAGTGGCAGTATTATACTTTTGACGTGGCACAGGGCACACAGAGCCTGCAAGTAAAGGCATCGGGTGGTACTGGAGATGCTGATTTATATCTGCGCTTTGGTCAACAACCAAATAGTAATACCTACGAATGTCGGCCTTATGAAAATGGCAATAATGAAACATGCACAATCACCAATCCAAATGCGGGAACTTGGCATATTGGGCTCTATGGTTACGCTGCTTTTTCAGGATTGACTCTACAAGCAGAAAGTCAATAACCCTGTAAATGAGAGCTTGGTGGTTATTGGTGTAACGATCAAGCTCATTTTAAAACTGACCGAATTTTGAGAGTAACTTGACCGTTCACAATTAATGGAATTGAGACAATAATCGAGGTACAATACCGCTGCATTTTTGGGCATGCAATTGTCTTTATGCAACGACCTCTGACGCGCGCAATCGTTGCGGTTCGTAGGGAAGAATAAATTTACCACGTGTTTGGCTATGTACCGTGGTGATAACAAGGAATCAATTATGAATACAAAACTTCTCGTTGGCTTAGGTGCGGTGGCTATTGCCGTTGGTGCTTATGTAACCACTCAATCATCTTCTTCAAGCATCGCGATGGAACAACTGGAATATGTTCCGGCTGATACCGCTGTATTTTGGGGGCAATTAACGCCTTTTGAGCAGCAAAAATATTTATCTTTTATGCCTGAATCGCTTAGAAAAGTACAAGATCTTGAAGAAGTAACTGGGTTGCTTAGAAAAGAAAATGACAAACATCTTAATTTTCTGGCAACGCTATTAGAGCAGTACAATCTAGCAATGACATCCCCTGAGCAAATGAAAGCTATCTTAGGTATGGGTGAGACAGTTAGAAGTGTATTCTACACCGTTGGTTTGTTACCGACACTGCGTTATGAGCTTGCAGATCCCGAAGCTTTTCAGCGCACAATAAAAATGGCTGCAAAAGATGCCGAAATCACATACCAAGAAGATACGCTTGATGGCGTCGCATTAACGCGTTATCAGCTTGAGTTCGCGCCAGAAGCTAAAATTGAGCTTATCACATCCGTGCAAGGTCAATGGGTAACGACGACATTTAACACGCCAATTAACACCGAAGCAGATTTAAAAGTCGCTTTGGGTATTGCCAAACCAACCCAGTCACTGGCGCAATCTGGCAAACTTGAGCAATACAATACGCAGTTCAGTTTTGATGGTTCGTCAATTGCATTTTTGAACCATGTGGCTATCGTCGATGGCATTACTGCAAATAAGCAGTCCGATTTGACTCGTATGTTAGATAACCTATTGCAGCTAGGTGGTGGTACTGAGAAATTAGCAGCGGTACGTGCTCCTGAGTGTCAGGCGGACTATAGTGAAATCGCCAACCTGTGGCCAGCAACGGTATTGGGTACCAAGAATATTCAATTTACTAATTCTGCAATCGACTTTGAAGTTGATACTGTGGTGGTGGGTAAAGATGCTGAACTGATGAAAGCGCTTGGGTCGATCCGTGGTTTTATTCCTGCGCACGTCACCAACGGCGAAGAGAAAGTACTCGGGTTTGGCTATGGTGTTGACGTTGCAAAAGTTGCACCGCTTGTAAACACCCTTTGGGGCCGCTTTACTAAAGCTGAATTCAAGTGCTCTGAACTCGTTGCACTACAGCAGCAGGCGAAACAAAACAGTCCTATGGCTATTGCGATGATGACAGGGATGGCGAACTCGGTTAAAGGCGTGAGTGCATCCGTTTTTGATCTTGTTATGGAGCCAAACGACCAAGGCATGCCGGAACCTAAAACGTTTGATGCTCTAGTCACATTGTCGGCCGAAGATCCTTTAGTACTTGTTAATACGATAAAAGGGCTTGCACCTATGCTGGGTCAAATTCAAATCCCAGAAGATGGTACTCCGGTTTCAATTAACCAGTATATTCCATCTCCACAGCCTTTAGATGTAGATATTAAACTAGCAGTTAAAGGCGATCACTTGGTATTGTTTACGGGTGAAAAGGCGACGGTTATTGCTGAGAAAATGGCGAACCAAGCGTTAGAAACTAATGGCATGACGCATTTCAGCATGGATATGCAAGCGTTTTTAGCACCAATGTTAGAAGCGGCAAAAGCGACAGGTCAACCAATGCCGGAAGGTATTGATGCGTTTTTACAGCAAAATATGGTGTTTGAGTTTAGTATGGATGTTGCAGATCATGGCCTTGTATTTGGCACTGATATGAAGCTGAAAAAACTATAACGAGCAAAAACCAAAATGACGTTAAAAATGCCGACTTTAAGTCGGCATTTTTGTTTATACTGGCTGTAATTTTTGAGAAGGAGGTTTTATGAAATTACAAAATAGGTTGCTGCTGATGTTGGCATTGCTTAGCACTATATCTTATGCAAGTGATACTCAGTTTGGCGGTGGTGCAGACATGAGTAAGCTCGTTGCGGGCAAAGACGTATTGAAAAATACTGAGCAGTTTGTGGGGAGTCAGATCACGCTGTCGGGTGAAGTGGTCAAGGTGTGTAAAAAACGCGGTTGTTGGATGACACTGAAAGTAGATAACGGCGAGGAAATAAATGTAAAGGTACGGGATGGCGATATGGTTTTTCCAATGTCTGCCATTGGAAAGCAAGCCTATGCGACTGGAATACTTGAGCAGTTCGAGTTAGACATTGAGAAAACGAAGCGTTATTTGGCTCATAGAGCACATGAAAACGGTGAAGTGTTTGATGCAAGCAAAGTCACTGAGGGAATGAATCTAGTTAGGCTCAAACCGGACTCAGTAACGATTTTAGAAGCGCAATAAAAGCTATTTCACAAGTACGGCGTACTCGAAGTTTGTGCGCTGTGAATTTGGGCTGATCACTACTTGGTAAGTGTCAGCGCCAAGCATCACATAATTCACCTTACCCACCTTGAGCGGTTTTGGTGTGCTATCTAAATCCATTATCCAGACACCAGTTTCTGTATCCGGAGCCAAGTTTATTAAGGTTCTTCCTGCGTTATTTGGAATATATAAAGCGGCATTGCTACTTTTACCCCAAATCGCTTTGAGTTTGTGGTTTTCCGACACCAATGTGTAATCCGCAGGACCGGAAGGGCGCATATCGGTCTGACGTTTGATTTCACATTGTTCACATTGAATTGAGGGAGCTGACAGGTGCGTTTGCAGCTGCCCATCAAAAATGATGCCTTCTGAGGCGATTCTCCACAAAGATTGACCTTCGCCCAGCTGGTGGCATCCCGACATCAGTAAGGCTGAAAATAGCAGGCTGTAATGTTTGTTGAAAATAGGCACCGGATCACCAAAAGAAAACTAGTTAAACCGGTACAAATAGTAGCTAATCTTTGGCGCCAATATAAGGCCTTAACGTTAACGAATGTAAAAGGCCGCATCCTAGAAATACTTTGTGTTTAACTACTACAGCCGCTACCGCAACTTGAACCACTACTGCAACTTGAGTTTGAAGAGCTTGAGGAAGTGCTGCTGTCGCCACTGTCCATTGACGTACACCCGATGTGCCCGGCATAGGTTGTGCTGCTGGAGTCGCCTTTGGCAATGGGCTCTCGAAAATCAGTTGCCGAGTAGTAATAGCCATTTGGGATGTTAAGTAAGGCATCCAGTGCGAATAATATAGGTAAAGCAGCTGGCCTGCGCGGAGATATTCCTTCGATGCTACAGCAGGCTCTCCATGTTTTACGCAAACTGAGTTGAGCTTTGTTTTTCCCTTTCATTGCCTCAGATGGACAATGGTGTAAGAAACGGTCAAAAGCCTGGTAGCAAAAGGAATGATACTCTTGTGTGTGTAAAATAAATTCATGCCACAGCGCATCGACAACCTGAGAGGGCATAGCCAAGGATTGATCTTCGAGCAATAAGTTCGCGTGAAAAAACTGCTTAAGGCCTAGCTCAACCTGTGTCAGTTGCTCATTGGTAAGCTCAGGGTAATGGTGGCTGAGTTTGGGCCTTAAATGTGTGAGGTTGTAATCTTGAATAAAACTACGTCTACGTGCCGTCGTTTTTACTTTTTGATATTGTAATACGCCAACAAAGGCTACGAACGCCGCAACAAGTATAAGAAATCCAATCATGTTATTTCCCTATATTTTTGCGTCCTAGACTGACCGAATGTATAGAATGTGTCAATAACGGGAAATATTAGAAGCAAGATTTCTTGCCTCTAATTGATTTGATTGTAAGTTTCTTAAATACTCTGTTTGACGTATTCTCCGGGGGCATCGTAAATCCCCGGTTGTTCATCACTTTGTGCAGCACGAGCTGGGACTTGCTCTGGGTTTATTTGATGTAACCACTGTGCCCAATGGGACCACCATGACCCGCTTTCATGCTTTGCCGAGGCCAGCCACTCAGCGGGGTTTTCTTGGTCTTGTCCATCAAACCAATAACCATATTTGTTTGCATTTGGCGGGTTAACCACACCAGCAATATGACCAGACTCACCGAGCACAAAGGTGAGCGGGCTGCTGAGCTTTTTAGCCCCCTCAAAAGTGCCTTGCCACAGCGCAATATGATCGTCACGGGTAGAGAGAAAGTAGACAGGTTGCTTTACTTTACTGAGGTCAATTTTAGTGCCACGAATACTGACAGACTTGTCTTCAATAAGCTGATTATTGAGATATAAGTCTCGTAAAATAAAGTTGTGGCAGGCCGCTGTTAGATTTGTACTATCACTATTCCAGTAGAGTAAATCTAAGTCGGCGGGCGCTTTGCCTTTGAGGTAGTTATTAACGAAGTAATTCCAATACAAGCTGTTTTCTCTCAGCATACTAAAAGAAGTACCGAGCAGATGCCCTGACATCACGCCATTTTGATTATTATACTGTTCTAGCGCATTAATGGTGGGCTCATTGATAAATGCGCCAAGTTCACCTGGCTGCGAGAAATCTAAAATTGTGGTCAGCAAGGTTGCACTTTTTACTCTTTGTTTGATGCGTTTAGCAGCAATATAGGCCATACATGTGGTGAGTAGAGTACCGCCGATACAATAACCCACAGTATGGATTTGCGTTTCGCCTGTTTGTTTTTCTGTTTGCTCTAAAGCACATAACACACCGTCGACGACATAGTCGTCAAACGCAATATTTGCCATGCTTGGATCTGGGTTTTTCCATGACATCATTAGCACGGTATACCCTTGTTCAAGTGCCCATTTAACCATCGAGTTATCTGCTCTCAAGTCCAAAATATAGTATTTATTAACAAATGGCGGCACGATAAGCAGGGGAGTCTTGTGTACTTGCTCCGTAGTCGGATGATATTGGATCAATTCAAACAAGTGGTTTTGGAATACCACTCTTCCCGGTGTACAAGCTAGGTCTTCTCCAAGTGTATACGCATTTTCATTGGTCATGCTGACTCGGAGCATTTCAGTGCTTTTGGCTAAATCTTTTTTTAAGCGCGCCAGTCCATCGAATAGGTTCTGCCCGTTACTTTCTAGCGTCAGCTTGAGTAATTCAGGGTTGGTTGAAACAAAGTTGCTCGGTGATACTGAATTAACGGATTGTCTTGCAAAAAACGCTAATCGCTCTTTAAGTTTTGGGTCGAGACCTGGGGTATTTTCAATGGTGTTTTGTAGTGATTGTCCAAACCAAAGATAGCTTTGTTTAAGGTAGTTAAACCAAGGATTTTCTTGCCAATCTGGGTCTATAAAGCGTTTGTCTCCACGCTCAGGGCTAATAATGTCTTCTTTCTCATCGGTAGTTTGTGGCATAAAACTGTTTTGAAAAATTGCAAACTGAGTTTGCCACCACGCATTTTGCTGCTTAATAAAGGTTTCTGGTTGCTGATTGAGTGCACTGAGCCAACTTTGTAAGTCGGCTTGGTTTTGCTCATTTAATGCATTTTGTAATGGATTCGCTTTACCAAAATTTGTCGCTGCGAGCTGCCACAATTCTTGGTTATATTGCCACCACGCAGTTAACCCTTGCTCAATATTTTCTTGAGTGCCCATACAGGTAGATCCTTTGTGTTGTTTGAACGGGTAAGGCGACCTAAGCCGCCCAAAATTGCAGGTTATTGCGCTTTCGCTGTTTTTAGCGTTTCTTTACCAAGAGATTCTAAGCTGTCTTTAAATTCTTGACCTAACTGAGAAAGCTTTTGACCATCTTGGATCATCTGTTGGCTTAGTGCGTTTAACGCGTTCAACTGACTTGCGTTAAAATCCATCATAGATTTTGCATCTTTGATTTCAGTCGCTTGCTTTAGCTGCTCAATGGATGTTTTAGTGATCTGTTCAGCCGAGTGCAGCTGAATTTTAGATAGTGCTTCGATGTTTTTTGCCACGATTTGGTTAAACTGTACCGCTGGTGCAAAGAATTGCTCAGTTTGTTCGTTGAATGTTTTGAATAAATCGCTGTACATGGTCTTTTCCTTGTTATCGATTAAGTTAACACAATGGATGATAGTGAATAGTTGGCACCACCGAACATCAGGTACAGCTCGCTCCCTCAGTGGTACTTAGGTTATTGCATGTATAGGCCGCCATTGAGCGACAGGGTTTCGCCAGTAATGTAACCGGCTGCTTTTGATGCTAAGTAAGCAACTGCAGCTGCAACTTCGTCAGGCGTGGCTAAACGCTGCATCGGTACTTGTGCTTTTATGCTATTTAATACGTCTTCACGCATGGCGCTCACCATAGGCGTTTCTGTGTAGCCTGGTGCTACTGCATTGACGGTGACACCGCTTCTCGCACCCTCATAGGCCAGCGCTTTGGTAAAACCAATCATGCCTGCTTTTGCGGCGGAATAATTAGCCTGCCCAAACTGACCTTTTAGGCCATTTACGCTCGAGATATTAACGATACGACCTTGCTTATTTGCGCACATTGCCGCAAAGACCGGGTTGGTCATATTAAAGAGGGAATTTAAATTGGTGTTGATCACCTCGCTCCATTGCGCGTGGGTCATTTTTTTAAACGCTGAGTCGCGTGTGATCCCGGCGTTGTTTACGAGTAAATCGATATTACCAAATTCTTGTAGGACCTGAGTCATCGCTGCGTGGCATTGCTCAGCGTTAGTCACATCCAAGAATAAAGGTTTTACTGCAGCTGGATTTATTTGTAGCGTGTTAAGCCAGAGATCAAAGTCGGCCTCATTACGCCTTTCGCTTGCTATCGCTATAACAAAAAAATCTTTTTCAATGAGTGTTTTCGTAATAGCAGAACCAATCCCACCAAAGGCACCAGTTACCACTGCAATTTGCTTGTTTTCCATAACGCTCCCGCGAAAAAAAGAGGCTATACCAACATACTTCCTAGCCGAGTTAGCTTATCGAGTATTTTTGCTGGTATTTATGACAAATTGGTCGCGAGTTGATGTCAGTTTGAAGACAGCGGAAACGAAATTAGGAACGCACAACATAAATTTAATTAAGTTTTTTCCAGCTTTTCCGATATGTATAACAAACAGTGTCTATCCCAAGGAGTGAAAATGGATATTCAAATACATCAAGGTGGCTTATCACCGTTAAAGCAACTAGCTGAGTTGAAATCACAGGGCTCGGCTCAAGCTGCTTCCAACCAGTTAGAATCGCAATCCCAAAGCGGTGTGGAGGAAAAGCAAGAGGTACCCGCGATGCTTTCCAAAGAACTCGATGACGAAGCGGCTGGTTATAAGGAAGATAACCCTGTATTTAAAGAGGATTATGAAAACTTAGAAAAGGCAATGGACCTTATTCAAGCGCAAATTCGTAAACTCCAAGAAAGAATTAATAAACTGATGCAATCCCAAGAGCAGCGCTTTTTACGGGTCGAACAACACCCTGACGCGACTAATGATGAGCAGCAAGCTTTAATCGAACACGTAGGCAGTAAAAAGTACCGTGACCAAACAAAAGTGGATGAAGTGGAAGTGCTTGAAGAGCAGCTCTCTGAATTTAAACAGCAAGAAGCGGAGCTTCGCATCCAGATGTTAAAGATGATTTTGGCGGAGCGAGAGCGGTTAGAAGAGCTTAAACGCAAAGGAAAACGGTAGAAATCAGATAAAGGTCATTAATAAATCATCAGAAATTCAAGAGAATTTTGCTGAAATTGTTACCTTACCCACTCTCAAAAAAATAATCTCTAACCGAAGAAAGTGAGTAATAAAAATGAAAATAAACATTGGTTTAGCGCTGTTGATGATATCAATGTCTGCTAAGAGTTTCGCGCAGCTTAGATCCGGTCCTTATCTTGGCCAAACACCTCCTGGGGACACACCTCAAGTATTTGCGCTTGGCACGGTGTCAACAGAGCACAGAGATCACAATGCGTTTTTCTCCCCGGACATGAAAACCTTTTATTTTACGCGAAAGGATCTGAACGTGAACCGTTGGAGTTTAATTGCATACGAGCAGCGAGGTGAACAGTGGCATGATACGGTTGTTGGTCCAAGAGTTGGCAGGCCATTATTAGCACCAGATGGCGTGACCATGCATATGGGTAAATATGTTATGACACGTCGAGAGGGGAGCTGGTCTGAAGCCAAAAGTCTAGGCCCTATGTTTGATAAAGAAAGTTGGGGGATCATGCGGTTAAGTGCATCTGCGAGTGGTACGTATGTGTTTGACGATTATAAAAGTGGCGATGTTATTAGGATCTCTGAGGTGAAAAACGGTCAGCGCCAACGACCGGTTAAATTAGGTCCTGAAATTAACACTGGCCTTTATAATGCACATCCGTTTATCGCGCCCGATGATTCTTACATTATATGGGACGGGGTTCGAGATTCAGGGTTTGGTAACTCGGATCTTTATATTAGCTTCCGCTTGAAAGACGGTAGTTGGGGCGAAGCGATTAATTTGGGAGACAAAGTGAATACCAGTGCGCGGGAGGCGTCAGCGAGTGTCACGCCCGATGGTAAATATTTGTTCTTTAACCGTACCACACCTTCACGAGATGCTGATATTTTTTGGGTTGATGCTCAGGTCATCGAAATGCTAAGACCTGCCAATTAATCTATTGGTATACAGCGCACAGTGACTACTTTGGTGTGCGCTTTATTCTTTTCTTTAAGTTAGTCAGAGTAAGCTGCTCAACAATGCTATCTAAAAAATGAGCTTGAGCTGCCGTGATATTGAAGGGTAATGCTTTCAACCTAAACTCGTCACTAAATCCCAGTTGAATAGCCTGTTTGAAATAGTCCTGAGCCTTGTCATTTTGCTGATGGTAAAGGCTGATGAGACCGAGGCTAAAGACTAATTCAGGGTCTTGGTTGCCGGCCTTTATCTGGTTGGCAATATCATTGGTGTATTTACTTATTGATTGATGCTTAGCAGTGAGGAGTGACAAGTATAATTGACTGAATAATGCGTATTTACCGTGCTTTTCAACAGTCAGCGCTAAAACATCGGTCGCTTTATCATGATGATTGTTACTTAGATAAGAAAGGGCTGTGAACCAGTTTAATGTCTGGGAATTTGGTGCGGCTTTGGCTAATAAGTTAAGTTGTTGGATGGCTTGTTCGTGCCGCGCTTGTTGCTGCAAAAACTGGACGTGTTCTAGTTGTATCCTAGGAGATCCCTTTACTTCAGGGCTGGCGTTGACAAGTACCTTGCTAAACCAGTTGGCCATATACATTTTGCGCAGGCAGTGGAGGTAGCTAGCAACTACCTTGGGTTCGGTGGGAGAAGCCTCATAAGCTTGGCGTGCTAGCGGGTATGCATCAATGGTATTGCCTTGCAAGAGATAGGTCTCGGCTAGGTGTGACTTTAACAAAGGCCAATTAGGTGTATTTGCTATGGTGTCATTTAGAAGTTTTTGTGCTTGATGGTAATGCCCTTGAAGCGTCTGTGCTTGAGCCAAAAGCAGATTTGCTGATGGACTATCAGGTGTTAAGTCCAGCGCTTTTTCTGTATTGATCCGGCTTTTCGTCAGCGCGTCTGCAACCTGATTATATAAGTTGTAGTCGCTCAATAATGCCCGACTCAAGCCCTTATAATTCTCATCTACATTTTGTGATGTTGTGATGCTTTGCTGATACAGCGCTATCGCCCGCAAATTATCTTCTAAAGTTTGTTGGGTAAAGTGTTGCTGGGCGATGCTCAATGCTGTATCCGAACTTGTTGGAGAAAATGGTGAGGTAAAAGGGGAGTGATATATACAGATTGCAGACACCAGAATTAAGCCGATACTTCCGCCGGCTAGAGTAGTAAATCGTTTTACTGCTGGCGCTTGCGCTTCATGATTTATCTTATTAACGGTTGCGCTAAAGCGGTATCCGAAGCTGCGTTCAGACACGATATATTCTGGTTTATTGGCATCATCTTCAAGGAGCTTTCGTAGCCTTGCTATTTGTTTTTTAATCGCATCATGAGTCACGACTCGACCAAGCCAAACTTGTTGTTCTAATTGCTGGTGGCTCACAAGGTGAGGTGCATGCTCAATCAGGTTCAGCAACAATCTATGCGCGAGCGGTGTCAGTACATGAGACACATCGCGATGACTGATGGTACGAGAAGACACATTAAAGTCCCATTTTTGATTCAACTGATACTGCAAGTCATCAATCCTGTATTTTTTATTTTATTGATTTAAAAGCTTTTAATTGTTCTGTCACGCAATGTCACCAAAGCACACTGGCAAGCCAACATTAGATACGTAGAGTAAGACTCGTCATAACAATAAACAAGGATTTCCATGAAAGCATTACCCCATTTACTGTTATTTTTATGCTTGTTTTCTATGCCTGCTCAGGCGACGACTCAACTGCAAAAACAACTAGATGACTATATCGCGCAGTATCACCAAATTAAAGAGTTTGATGGTGCCGCTTTGGTTGCTCGAGGATCTGAGGTGTTACTGCAACAAGGTTATGGGTTTGCCAACGTAGAGTGGCAAATAGCAAATCAGCCCAATACTAAATTTAAGCTCGCATCAGTGACCAAACAGTTTACCGCGCTTTTGGTATTACAACAGGTTGAGAAAGGAAAGATTGAGCTTGATGCTAATATTTCCAGTTATTTACCTAAATACCGAAAGGATACGGGAGACCAAATTACCATAAGACAATTACTTAATCACACATCAGGCCTACCTGATGTGTTTCAACACCCCGAATTTCGCCAAGTGCAGAGTCACAACCCTTATAACCATGATGAGTTTATCGACCATTTCTGCTCAGGAGACTTGTTGTTTGAGCCGGGCTCTGCGTTTCGTTACAGCAATGCCGGTTACACTATACTTGGACGTATCCTTGAGCTTGTGAGTGGACAAAGTTACTGGCAACTACTTGAAAAGCAAATATTAGTACCGTTAGATATGAAAGAAACTGGATTTGCCGATGATGAGCAGGTAATTAAAGGCCTAGCCAGTGGTTACGATACCACGTTAAAGGGGTTCAAACATGCCGATTTTATTGACATGACTGTGCCTTTTTCCGCGGGTGCAATGTATTCAACGGTGCTAGATATGTATAAGTGGGACCGTGCATTATACACAGATAAACTATTAACGCCTGAGACCAAGACATTGTTATTTACCCCCTCTAAACATAGAAATTACGGGTTTGGCTGGGAAATCACCAACAAAGAAGATGCCAGTCAAACTAAAACGCTGATTCACCATGCCGGTGGAATCCCAGGGTTTGGGGCTAAGATTGCAAGAGTATTGGAGGACAAAACGGTTATTATTTTACTGGATAATACAGGTGGTGCACCATTGACACAGATGGTTGATGGCATACTTGAAATCCTTGCAGGTAGGGCTGTAGCAGCGCCCAAGTTAAGTCCAAATCGGCTGCTTTTTGCGACGATTCTATCTGACGGCCTTGAAGTTGCGATTAAAAACTATCAGCAACAGGGTCGCACAGGGAAGGGGCTGAGTGAGCGCCAACTAAATCGCTTTGGTTATCAATTATTGGATGTCGGTTATTACGACGCCGCGATTGAATTTTTCAAATTGAATGTTGCGGCACACCCAAAAAGCGTGAATACCTATGACAGTCTTGCTGAGGCGTATCTAATTAAAGGAGATAAAACCAATGCACGTGTTACTTACCAGCAGCTATTGCAATTAGATAGTAGCCATGAAGCGGCTAAGAGATTTGTAGAATCAACTTTGAAGTGAGCGCAGCAATTAACTTTTGCTATGTCTGTTACCGAGCATAGTTTTCTGATGATAGAGTGCCTCAATTATATAGCGCCTAGCCGTTACCTAAGCGCTATTAATTTCGTCGGGTTATCTTAGAGCGTAAACTTGTCGACTTGTGACTTTAAGTCATGGGCAAGTTTACTCATTTCATTACACGCCGTCGCGGTTTGGTTGGCACCTTCGGTCATTTCAACGGCTGAGTAATTGATAGTCTCGATATTTTTGTTCAGCTCCTCTGAAACCACTGATTGCTGATGACAAGCTGACGCGATCTGTGTACTCATGGCTGCGATGCTATCAATTTGAGATTCAATTTGATGGATCATATTGCCAGCGACTTCCGATTGCTCAACACAAAGTGCAATACCTTGTTCACAGCTTTTGGTTGCCACGCCAGTTTCCTTCGACTTGGTTTGTAGGTCGTTGACGATTTCAACAATTTGCGTGGTTGAATCTTGGGTGCGTTGGGCCAGTGAGCGAACTTCATCCGCAACAACGGCAAAACCACGACCTTGCGCGCCTGCACGAGCGGCTTCAATGGCGGCATTTAATGCCAATAGATTCGTTTGTTCCGCGATCTCTCTGATTACGTCAACAACCACATTAATGTTGTGTGAGTTTTTCTCGAGATTATTGGCAAGCTCGCCTGCAGATGTGACTGTTTGTGCAACGTCTGAAATATGATTAATATTTGATTTGAGTGCGTCGCTGCCTTCTCTGGCTTTTTCACTTGCCTGATTTGCTGACTCAGCGCCCATTTCTGTACTTTTAGCTACTTCACTAATTGCCGCTTGCATTTGTGTCATCGCGGATGCGACGGATTGCAGCTCATTTTGTTGTACATTCATACCTTGGGCATTTTGGTAAGAAATGGCATTTACTTCTTCTACTGCTGCAGTTAATTGAATGGCTGAGTCATTGATCATGGTGATTAAGGCGTGTAACTGTGAACGCATTTTTTCTAAAGACTGGGTCAATAAACCGAGCTCATTCTTGCCTGTATCTTCAAGTGTAATCGCATGATTTAGCTCACCACGGGAGATTTTACTCGCAAGATCCACGGATAAAGCAAGCGGTGTCTTAATCGCTTTACTCAACAGCATACAAATAATGACTATGGTTATTGCAACGAGTAATCCAGAAATCGCTAAAGTAAATAGGGTGCTATTAACGGCTGATATAGCCGAACGCTCAGAATTTTCAACACTGCTATCATTTAGTGCTTCCAGTTCACTAAGCTCAGACATGGCGTTGGCAAACAGGGGGTAGCTATCCAAAATAATACGATTTGCTTCTTTTGCGTTGCCACTTAAGATAAGGCTTTCATAATGATAGGTCGCATTGACGTATCGCTGCCAAGCTTTAATAAATGCGTCGAATAACGCTTTTTCTTCTGTGCTGACCGATAATGATTGATAAAATGCTATCTTGTCATTTAATGACTTCTTCAGATCTCTTAATATAGCGAGCCAGTTTTGTACCTCTGAGTCTTCAGGGTTTAATGCAGTACTAAACTCATCTTTACGTATCGTTGCTAAGTCAATTTTAATGTCTTTGATGGTTTCCATCGATGGAATACTGGTTCTGACTATGTCGTTCAGATTGGCGTTTACTTCTTTCATTCCTTGGTAGCTCATCAAGCCAACTCCAATGAAAATGACAAAAAGTAAGGTGAAACTTAACGTTATTTGGTTAGAAATAGATAGTTTTTTTAACTGCATTATTGAAGCTCAATGAATCCATGGATGATGATTGATATTTAAAGGGGCGGTATTGTATTTGAAAAGCAGGTGATATTAATAATTAAATGTTTTTTGCTAATGTTTGCAGTTTGTATTATTTGTTGATTATATTTTGTGTTTTAGATTTGTGATTTTTTAGCTGAAAGGTGGTGTGGTTTTTTATCCTCTTTTTGTGATTTTCTTTTCTAAAAAATGTCCGGTTTTTAACTTTGCCACATCACTTACTTTTTTGTTAAAAATCTTTACGTTATGGAGACTTATAAATAGCGTTGAAGGACAAAGTTGAGGTATGTAGTCTAAGTGAATTAAAATTCACCTAAATTTTAGTTGTTGAAATCTGCATAATATTGATTTAGTTAAGTCGTTATAAAGTAATAGACGCGCTAGGACTATTTAGACTTCATACCTTTTATCTCGTTGCCTAGTCATTTCATCAAGTACCATTTGGATCATCTGTTGCTTTATATCAGCATGCTGTGATTTAAGCTCATCAAGTTGTTGGGTTAAAATCTCGATTTCTTTTTCTGTTTCATTATCACGGTACTGTTTTGCGCCGGTATGTTCATATCTCAGGGTATCTTCTTGTGTCGTTGGGACATCAATATCACTTACTGTGGATACTTTTATGGCCCGCTGCAGAGGTGTCTTTTTTAACTCGCTAATAAGCTGTTGTAAATGTTGGATTTGCTCTTTCATTAGGGCTTCAGACTGTTCTAACATTTCATATTGTTGCTTAAAATTAGGGTTGTTACCTTTGTATTTCTTTGCCTTTTTATCCATAAACTCAGTCAGTATGGTTTCATTTGCTGGTTTTTCTTCCGTTTCTTCTGTGGAGTTACTTGTGGCAGTGGATGTGTCGTTGTTTGCGTTTAGTGCGTCGGCAAAATGATGTGGCTTCGTTTGAATTTCCATAACGTTATCCTTGTTATCTCTATTTCTAACTGTATCGGAGTATTTCCTGATTTCTTTAGCTGTTTGGTTAATCCCCGCTAAGCTAACAAGGTTGGCTATTAGGAGTCAGTGAAATGAAGGTATGGTTTGTTATTAGTATTTTGTTTTTTAGCTGCAGCAGCTTAGCTAAATGTGAAGATCAAGTATTTAGACAGTTTGATTTTTGGCTTGGAGATTGGTCGGTAACGAGCGTAGGAGGCCTTGAGTCTGGACATAATCGTATTACCCGTGAGTATGATGGCTGTGTTATTAAAGAAAGTTATACCACTGAACTTGGGTATCGTGGTGAGAGTATAAATATTTATGATGCTTCCACTCATCGTTGGCATCAAACTTGGGTGGATAATAGTGGGCTGTTGTTACAGTTGGATGGTGAGTTTCATGAAGGGAAAATGGTATTACAAGGGGATAGGAAAAATGCAGCAGGTATTAAGGTGACGGATAAGATAACATGGACTGCGAATCCAGATGGTACGGTACGTCAAGTTTGGCAGAGTAAGCAAGGGGCTGATGAGTGGCAAATAGTATTTGATGGATTATACAAAAAGGAGACTGAAGAATGAGAAAACTGATTATTAGCTTTATGTGGTTTGTTAGCAGTATTTGCTATGCTCAATCGGAAACGATCACACAGCAAGCGCTGATGGTAAATCAAATGTCTGCAGACGCTTACACCATAGTGGACGTACGAAGCCCTGATGAGTTTGCCGCAGGACACATCAAAGGGGCAATAAACATTCCTTTTAATGAGATTGAAATGCATCAGGAAGAGCTGACTAAATTGACTGATACACCACTCGTTGTGTACTGCCGCTCAGGGCGTAGGGCTGGCATCTTCATTAAAGCACTAGCGCCAAAAGGTTACACCTTAAAACACCTAGAAGGTGATATGAATAAGTGGCTGGCGGAGTCTTTACCTGTGGTGGAAAAGTAGGGGCTCCCTACTTTTTGAGCGAATAGCAGAGGGTAAAAACAAAAGGTAAACGGCAAAGCTCAAGGGTTTGGTCGCTGGTACGTTTGAATAGCGCTTAAAATAACTTCATATCACTAAAAAAGGGACTTGAAAGAATTATTAATATAAATGATAATCACTATCGTTTTCAAAATGAAGTTAATTTAGGGAAAAACGATGCGCTCTTCATCTCCACGTACACGAAACAATTCTTTAAAACTCTCTCTTTGCGCCACTTTTGTGCTGTTCTCACTACATGGCAATGCACATGCCGCTGATGATACGCTAGCTGCTGATGCCGCGGGTGATGGCAGGGCTCAAGAGCTTGAGCATATTTATGTGACGGGCACGAGTGTAAAAAATTACACCGAGTCTGCAAACAAAGCAGCATTAAAAATGATTTTATCACAGCGTGAAACGCCTCAAGCGGTGACCGTTATTACAAATCAAATGATGCAAGATTGGCAAACGGTTAACATTGATGAGATCTTGGAACATGCAACGGGCTTTTATGCAAAGCGTGGAGCCAGTCTCGATAGGACTCGTTTTTCTGTACGTGGCGGTGATGTCAATTTAATCCAAATAGACGGTGTGCAACAGTTCCCTGGTGGCCGAAGACCAAATGTAAATGGGGATGCGGTTGCTTACGAGCGCGTGGAGATTGTACGTGGTGCAAATGGTTTATTAACTGGCGTTGGTGACCCAACTGCGACCGTAAACTTAGTAAGAAAACGTGCAACAAGCGATGAATTTAAGGGCAGTGTGGCGGTTTCGGCCGGTAGTTGGGATAATTACCGCGCAGAGGTGGATGTGGCGAGCGGGTTAAACCAAGAAGGCAGTATTCGCGGCCGCTTTGTTGCTGCACATTATGAAAGAGATTCTTACATTGAGCGGTATAGCCAGGAGAAGACTTCCATATATTCTACTGTTGAGGCAGATCTGACCGATTACACCTTATTGCGACTCGGTGTGGAATATGCTGATACTGCTTCAAAAGGGGCGATAAATAGCCACTCTCAACCTTACTTTTACGCTGATGGTAGTCGCTATCAGGGACGCCGTGGTGACACTGGGATGACGGCAAAATGGAGTAGCTGGCCAATCGAAGAATACACCTATTTTGTTGGGCTTGATCACGCGTTTGAAAACGATTGGCAACTCCATGCCATTGCGACTTACAATACTATTGAGATGCAAGGTGGGCAGCTGTTTTTCGTCTATCCAGATGGGCCTATCAACCCTGATGGCAGCAGCGATAATGGATTCGGTTACAGTGCTGTAATAAGTAGCTCCGAAGATGAACAAAAGACAATAGACTTGTCACTCCAAGGCCCAGTAGAGCTATTTGGTCGTACGCACGATGTTATTTTCAGCTACAACCAATTCAAGCGAGAGCGTACCTCATTTGGTAATGAAGCAGACCAAACCGCGATTTCATTAGAAGGATTAAATTTTCACGATTGGACAGGTGACGTGCCGCGCTATCCATTTAAAGATTTAGGCCGTGATAGTTTGACGGTAACAGACTCGAATGGTGGATTTGTGGCCGTGCGTATTAACCCGCATGATGATGTTAAGCTTATTGTTGGCGCTAGGATCACCAATTGGGAGTATGATATTGACCTTTATGATCCTAACAACGGTAAGTTTCTTCGTAACCGCTATCATGAAAAGGTGGATACAGAAGTCACGCCTTATGCCGGACTCGTGGTTGATATTAATGAACAATATAGTGTTTACGCAAGCTACACAGAAGCATTCCAGCCACAAGCCTATTTTGATATCAATGATAAAATGCTCGACCCAAGCACAGGTGAAAGCTATGAGCTAGGGGTAAAAGGTGAGTTACTTGATGACACGTTGAACTTTACGGCAGCGGTGTATCGTAATGTTGAAAATGGGCTTGCGATTGCCGATCCAAACTACCCAGATAGCTATCTAACTCCGCAGGGCAATAGACCATATATTCAGCGCGGTGAAGGCGATACGACAGAAGGCTTTGAAGTTGAATTTACGGGTTCTATCAATGAGCAGTGGAATATCAGCTTAGGGCTGTCAAAACACAAAACTGAATCAAAAGATGGTAAAGAGCTTTTAACAGATCAGCCCAAAGAGCTGATAAACCTGTATACCACCTATGACTTTAGCGAGTTTGTTGACGGCTTGACTGCGGGGCTTGGAATTAATTGGCAAGGTAGCTTTTATGCAATACCACAAAGGCCATTGCCGGGCGGCGGTAGCGAGGCGTATAAGATCACACAATCTTCCGGTGCGTTACTTAATTTAATGGCAAGATATGAAGTGAGTGAACAACTTAGTGTGTCGCTTAACTTCAACAATCTACTGGATGAAAGTTACTACAACAGTATTTCATCTTGGGACGGCTATGTAATGCACGGCGAACCGTTCAATTGGCAATTAGGGATGCGCTATAGCTTTTAGTGAGTCAACCTAAGCTTGGGTGACATAAGCTTGAAATACGGAGTGCACCGCCGAGGCGGTGCATTTTTTTCCTTCAAATCTTTTGCCTCAAAACAATAAGCAAATAGGCATTATATTTTGCATTGTTCCGCAACTTCGTTATTATATAAAGTATATATGATATGTATATGGTTTATATAAATGGGTATCGTAAAAATTTCAGATGAACTACACGATGAGATCCGTGAAGCGAGCACTGTGATGTCGCGCTCAATCAATTCACAGGCTGAGTTCTGGATTAAAATTGGGCGACTTGCCGAGCGCAATCCAACACTCACGTTTACAGAGATCATTACGGCAGAGATGTCGCGAGTGAAGTCACAACAGCCAAAAGGAAATTGAGATGCAAGAGGTTACCTTTAAAACCGCTGATGAGATCCAATTGATGCGCGAAAGTGGGAGATTGCTTACGCAGGTGTTTGACTACATTGATAGTTGGATTGAGCCCGGAATTTCTACGCTAGAGATTAATGACAAAGTGCACAACTTTATTGTTGATGAGCTTAAAGCGCGTCCTGCTAGCCTTGGTCAATATGGTTATCAGTTCGTTCTTAATAGCTCTGTGAATGAGGTCGTATGCCATGGGGTGCCGAGTAAATCACAAATCTTAAAGTCTTCGGATATTGTAAATATCGATATTACGCTTGAGAAAAATGGCTTTATCAGCGACTCCAGCAAAATGTACGTGATGCCAGACGCATTACTCCCAGCCAAAAAGTTAGTGGCAACGACTTACCAAGCGATGTGGGCTGGGATAAAAATGGTTAAACCTGGAGCAAAACTTGGGGATATCGGTGCGGCTGTACAGCAAGTGGCTGAAAAAGCCGGTTACACTGTGGTACGCGAGTATTGTGGTCATGGGATCGGTAGAGAGATGCATGAAGCGCCAAATGTATTGCACTATGGCAAAGCAAATACCGGAATGACGCTAAAGCCGGGGATGACCTTTACCATTGAGCCGATGATCAATCAGGGAAGTGCAAAAATTAAAACCAAAAAAGATGGCTGGACTGTGGTAACCCGAGATAAAAAACTATCGGCGCAGTGGGAGCATACTGTGTTGGTAACAGACGACGGTGTTGAGGTGTTAACCCTAAGAGCGGAAGAAGCGTAAGCAGTGCTGTACTTACGCTTTTTTTAACATCAAGTGGGTATAACGACCTAGAGACGCATAGGGCTCTTTACGATTGTATTTAAGCTCTAAGGCGAGCAAAGCATCAAAACCTTCATCCGCCTTATTCAACTCCCTTAAGTAGTCATGAAAACAGCGAACACCGGTTTTTTGCATAACGCTGAGTTTTGCTTTATCAAGCCAAGTTGCCATATCTGTTTGGCTAATTGGTTTATTGGGACTGAGACCTACTTTTTGTTTTACCTTAAGGCCTTTTTGCACATAGTCGAAGTTACCGTACACCATATTGGCCATCAGATGCGCCTCATGGTTGAAATACATTAGCGAAAGCAAGCCAGTTTCGCTTAGCTGCGACTTTAGCAGCATAAGCGCACTTTGTTGCTCAACTAGCCATTCAAGCACCGCATGGCACAATACTAAGTCGAATTGTCCTAAGTTCAGCGTATCGAGCGCTTGTAGGGGCGCGTGGATAAAATGAAGCTGGTCACTCAGTCCGGCTTCATGCGCGCGCGTTTTGGCAAGTTCAAGCATCTCTTCTGAAATATCAATCACAGTGACATGGTGGCCAAGCGATGCTAAATAGAGCGCCAATTGCCCTTGTCCGCCGCCAACATCTAATATGCGTTTGCCACTTGATTGCGTTAACCAGTCAACTTGTGCGCTCAAGTCACGCTTGAGCACTGCTTCTCTGATTTTGCCTTTATTGGTGCCATAGATATTGTTTTTAAACTTGTGCGTTAGTTCTGCAAAGTTTTTATCTGTCGGTGCCGGTTTTTGTTGCTGCTTTTTTCTAGCCATATGCGAGATCACTTAATTAAGCAAAGTGGTATTAAACCGGGTTGTCGATATCAATAAACTCAACATCCAAACCATATTGCGCAGCCAAATATTCACCAAGTGCCTTAGCGCCGTAACGCTCTGTGGCATGATGTCCTGCCGCGATAAAATGGATCTGTTGTTCGTTTGATGAATGAATGGTTTGCTCTGATGCTTCACCCGTTAAGTAGGCATCAATGCCTTGGCTTGCCGCGAGATCAATAAAGCTTTGTCCACCACCGGTACACCAAGCGATGGTGTTGATTGGATGATCGCCAGCAACATTTAAGAGCGGCTTTCTACCGAGTTTCTCTTCAACTAAAGCAGCAAAATCAACAGCAGTCATTGGTGTCGTTAATTTGCCTTTTACCGCTACGCTATTTTTATTCCAAGGTTCAAGTGGTCTTTCATATTCAAGCCCAAGTAACTTAGCGAGCTGTGCGTTATTCCCGAGTTCAGGATGAACATCCAGTGGAAGGTGGTAAGCGATTAAGTTGATGTCATTGGCAAGCAGGGTTTGTAGGCGGCGCTTTTTCATGCCAGTGACACATTGATCTTCCCCTTTCCAAAAATAGCCGTGGTGAACCAAAATGGCATCAGCACCACGTTCAATAGCAGCATCAATCAAAGCTTGGCTTGCGGTAACACCCGTGACGATTTTTTGGATTTCGTCTTTTCCTTCCACTTGCAGACCATTTGGACAGTAATCGTTAATTTGAAATGGCTTCAGTAATTCCGTTAATTGATTCACTAATTTGGTTCGTTTCATAACACCCCCTAACTCTTAGATAGCGCTAGTTTAACTGGTTTAACTGAGGATCAAAAAGGAAGATTGCAAAGATAAACTAGGGCCTGTTTATCTTTCAAGTTTGTTTTTGCAGCAGTTTGATTGGTATTTATACAAGGCAGAGCCTGCGTAGCATAGTTGTTCTATGTGAGTCAGGCGATAAAGACTTTGTGCTCCTGCAAAGTCACCTTACCCCACATCCTTGTGGGGCAACACAGAAGAAATGCCAATCAAGCGCTGCCCTTTGGGTTCACCTGAGTGCGCTTTGTTCATTGTTGCTCAACTTTTGCCTAGATTACTAGGCAAAAGTCGAGCGTCGCGACCAAAACACAATCAGGAGAACAAAAATCAAACAGCAAAGGTCAACAGGCCCTAGTCTTGTGTGGATAAATTAAGACAAACAGCTCGGATCTGATTGTTCTTTTATTAGAAATAAAAATAAATTACTGTGCTAATTAATACCTTATTCTTATTAAAGGTGAAATTATGTTTAAGTTATTAATGTTTCTGCTTCTTTTGTATATTTCTGGCGTGCAAGCAGAAATGAGTGAAGAGGACTTTGAATCCCTGCGACTACAGATTAGGAAACAGTACACCATCGACCCGAAGGTAGCGCTTCAACTTAGTGAACAAGCACTCAATGACAGCCACTTAAGTGCAGATCAGGAAGTCGCTATTTTGAATTATAAAGCTTGGTTTCAAATGGAACTGAATCAATTTTCGGCAGCGATGCGCACGACAAATGAAATCAAACGGTTAATGTATGAAGCACAAGATAAGTCGTTGATTTATGCATACTACAATTTATCAGGGGGAATTTATTCTAAGCTGGGACTACATGAGCTTGCGTTAGTGCAGTACAAGGATGCATTAGTTGTTGCAGAGCAACGAGGTGAGGACATGGTGTACCAAACGAAAAGTAATATTGCTGACGTTTATTTTTTGCTTGGTCAATACGATGTCGCGCTAGATTACTATAACGAGTATTTGCTTTTTCTGAATTCAAACAAAGATGAGCTTTCACTATCACTGCTTTATAACAAATTTGCTAAAGTCTATATAGCTAAAAATGAATACGATAGTGCTGCGAAATTTATCGATAAAGCACAGCAAATTCAAAAGAGTAGTAAGTCTGACTACCATCTAGCATATTCATCTCATTACCAAGGAAAAATAGCACTCGCTAAAGAGCAATTGAGTGCAGCTTCTGAATATTTTAGAAAGGCCATCTTAACCTTTCAGCGGCTTGGCACCACGAATGAAGTCAATGACGTTAAGCTGGATTTGATTTCACTGGATATCAAACAAGGAGATATCTCTGAAGCTAAAAAGTTGGCAGAAGAAGTCTTGGATTCGACAGTGCAAACAAATACTAAAAATAAACAGGCAAGTGCTTTGTCGGTGCTAGCGAAAATAGCCGAGTTACAAGGAGACAGTAAATATGCGTTGGCTTTAACGCAGGAATTGAGCCGAGTGGAAAGAGATATCTATGCTCAGCAGCGTAATATTACCTTATCTCGCGCTTCTTACGAGCTTGAGATGGTTGAGAAAGAACTAGAGATTGAGTCGCTTAAACGTGTGCAAGCGGTTCAATCAGCGGAGGCAAGCGCACAACAGAAATGGCTGCTGAGCATTATAGTGTTTATGCTGATCTATGCCGTATCAACTATCTTAGTTATTCAGATTATTCGTCGTCGTAATGGTAGTTTGAGATCTACATTAAAAGAATTGACGAGTACCCAAGAGAAACTTGTTGAAGCGGAAAAGATGTCTTCACTAGCAGGATTAGTTTCGGGAATGGCACATCACCTCAATACGCCTATTGGTCTGGTGATCACCGCAAACTCCTCCTTAAATGGATCACTTCATGACATTCAAAATAAATTTGAGCAAAAAACGTTGTCGCCAAATCACCTTAGCCATTTCATCGGAGATGCGTTAGTCGCCTCAGATATTGTTGACCGCAGTGCTAATCGCCTTAATGCCACAGTCGAGCGCTTTAAAGCAATTAATACCTCAATTGGTAGTGCGGAAGTTAAAACAATAGAGTTGTCTGATTTTTTAAATTTACATATTCGCGAAATTTTAGTTCGTATTGCACCAAAAGTGAAACTTAGCTTAGATAACGATAAGCTTGAGGTTCAAACCTACCCTAATATCCTGCTTGAGGTATTGAAAGAGTTTATACACAATTCAGAGCAACATGGTTTTACGGACAATTTACTAGAAGATCAGCCTAAGATAGCGATTCGCTTGAGTGAATATGATGAGGCATGGCAGCTGAGCTACAAAGATAATGGTAGGGGTTTACCTGATCATAATACCGAGCAAGTATTTAATCCTTTTTTTAGTACTAATTTAGCGATGCAATTAGGACTTGGCTTAACTATCGTATTTAACAGCGTTGTCCATGTTCTTCAAGGCACGATTAAGGCGTATTCAAACGATGATGGTGTCGAGTTTTTATTGACCTTACCGAAACAGCTCAAAAATGGCAGGCGTAAAGCTGTGGATAATTAATTCAACCACTTTTGGGAGCTGTGATGTTTTTAAAAATGAGCCGCTCATCCATGAGTGAGCTCATTGGGCTAGTAACTGGTTGCTATTAAGGGTTTGTCACCTCTACGTCTTGTCCGGTTTGTAGGCGCTCTGCGCCGCGAACGGCGACTTTATCACCGGGATGTAAGATATCGCTGGTGCGGGGAGTAATTTCAACCCATTGGCCTTTGCCATTGCCGACGGTGACAGGAATTTGTTCGGCTTTATTTTGCTTATCTATTTTGACGATATGGGTGCCTTGCTTGCGTAATATCAAGGCATCACGGTCAACCAGCAGTACGGGTTGTTTGCTGGTGAGCGGCACTGCCACATCAACTAATTGTCCAATTGCCCACGTATGGGTTTGATCTGCTGCCAGTGTTGCACGCACTTCAACGGTCTGTGAGCGCGGATCGGTTGAGGGGATCACCGCTGTGACTTTCGCTGACGTATTATCTGGCTGGGATAAGTCACCAGAACGGATTGGTAGCACTATACCTTTTTGCAAAAACTTTAAGTATTTAACGGGCACATATAGGCGAACTTCTAGATGATGGATATCTAATATGGTGAGCAGTTCGTCGGCACGGTTTATTTCTCGACCCGCGCGCTTAAAACGTTCACTGATAACGCCATCAAATGGTGCACGGACCGTTGCGCGAGTCAATTTATCGTCAATAACCTTAAGTTCGACTTCTGCTAAGGCGATATCCGACAGCGCTAGGTCATGTTTATTTTGCATTTCATCGACTTGACTCTCTGCCGCACTGCTGGTTTTTGCGAGCTTCTTTAATCGAGTCAATTCTTGTTGATATAAGCGTAAATTGATCTTGGCTCGATTTAATAATTCGGCTTGGCGGGCCTTATCGAGTTCCAGCGGAAGTGTATCCATACGTACTAAGATTTCGTCTTTTGCGACACTGGTACCGGGTTCTGCTACGTACAACAAACGGCCACTAACTCCGGCGGTCAGCGTCACGTCGTCTTTCCCATACAGTGTGCCACTAACTTCAATTTCGCTCGTGAGAGGGGCTTTTGTCACTTCTGCGACGGTGACTGGCACCACGGCGATGGCTTGTGGCGCAACGATCCCAGCACATAGTGCTAGGGCCTGAAGTGTCTGTTTTATCGGGTTTTTCATTCTGTTCTCACTACTTACTGATTGGCAACTAGGCTGAGCGGGGCTTTGGCCGTTGATTTGTTTGTTTCGGATGGCGGAGTTTGCCGCCCAAGTTGCAATAAACTCGGCATCAACACTAAGGTTAATAAAGCACTGATAGCCATACCACCGACGATGACAGTCGCAAGGCCGCGGTAGATTTCTGAGCCTACGCCTGGCATGAGCATTAGTGGCAGCATGCCAAACAGACTGGTTAAGGTGCTCAAGTAAACGGGCCTTGCTCTTAGTAACACCGCTTGTCTGACCGATGCTTCACGGCTCATACCTGATGCCATCGCAACGCGAGTCTGATCCACCAGCAAAATGGCATTATTAACGACCAGCCCAAGCAAGATGATAAAGCCTATCATGGTCAGTAAATCCAAGGACTGGAAGGTAAAGAGGTTTAAGATATACAGAGCCAGCACGCCACCTGCGATAGCCAGTGGCATCACTAACAATACCAAGGCGCTGTCTTTGGCGGACTTGAACAGCGCGGTCATTAACAAGAACAAAATGAACAACGCGAGGACAAAATTCAACGCCATTTCTTCCATTGCAGAATTCATCTTTTGTGCATTTCCCGCCAAAATAGCACCCGCACTGGCCGGCAGGCTTGCGCGCACTTTTGGCATCACCTGTTCACTCAAGATGGTTTGCACTTGCTGCAGGCTCATATCAGCCGGAGGCGTGACAACAATGCTGACCGTGCGACGACCATTAACACGCCGCAGTTGCGTCGGGCCAACTGTACGTTCTATATTTGCCAACTCGCCGAGAGTTTGAATTCCTGACTGAGGGGTTACGATAGGCAAGGCTTTTAGTTCCTCAGGGCTTTGCCAAGGGATACCACGAAGAATAACGTTCATACGCTCGTTACCATCAAAATACTCATTGACGAATAATCCACCGGTATAAGCTTGTACCGCTTGAGATACATCTCGACGCGTTAATCCCGCTTGGGTGATCCTGCGATCGTTAGGCGTTAATCTAAGCTCTGGCTCTGCCATATCCAATCGTGGCTGAGGTCTGGCAGTTGCCTTTGGTAGCGCGGTTTGTACTGCCTGCAAAGCCACTTGAGCAGCTGAGATTAAGTCGTCCATATTGGGACCGGTAAGATCAATATTAATATCGCGACCATCGCCGCCATTGGCGACTTGGATCATGGAGCCGCGGAAGAAAAACACTTGTGTATCGGGAAGGTCAACAAAGATTTCTTCTCTGGCTACTTTCATCAGTTCTTCAACACGTTGAGGGTCGGCTGAATAGATAAAACCGCCAGCATTAGAACCAAACGCATAGAAATTAAAGTCTTTAATACCTGGCTCTTTTTCGCCTTGGTAATAGGGCATTAAGCGCTTTTTCACGCGCAGCAGTAGTTCTTCTTCCATAAACTGCACATTGCCACCAGGTGGTGTCACTAGGTTAAAGAAAAAGCCGTCGGTGGGGGCTCTTGGCATAAAGTCAGTTTTTGGCAGCATGGTCAGGGTTGCAACTACCGAGCCACCCAGTAATACGCCAATCCAAGTAAGTTGCTTTACTCTATTATTGGTCAACTTCATGATGAAATTGGTGAGTTTTTGCCAGTATTGATGGTAAGGATCTGGTTTTAGTTCAGAGTCTGGCCACAAATGGTTTGCCAGTGGAATAAGGGTAATTGCACACAACATTGACGCAATAACGGCAATAGAGAGTGTCAGTGCTAAATCGGAGAATAGTTGTCCCTCAATACCCGCCATAAAGAGAATCGGTAAAAAGATGGCGACGCTGGTGGTTGTCGAAGCAAATAATGCTCCGGTCACTTGTGCTGCGCCTTTTAAGGCGGCTTTTTTGTTATCGAATCCTTCTGCTCTTAAGCGTGAGATATTCTCTTGAACTATGATAGCGGCGTCTAGTACAAGGCCCACTGCAAATGCCAACCCCGCTAACGAGATCACATTCAGACTACGGTCAAAGATATTCAGTGCGAGGAAGGCGACCATCAATGAAATGGGGATTGTAGCTGCAATCACCAAAGTTGCTTTTAAGCCTCTAAAAAATAGCCACAGAATTAAACAAGATAAGAGTACCCCAAGGCCTAAATTACTTTTTACTAAAGAAAGTGCATTACGAATGTGGACGGAGGCATCAAAGCTGAGCTCAATCGATAAGCCGTTCTCAGCCAGCGGCCCTTGGTTTAATTCATCAATTGCAAGGTTGATTTCATCAAGTAAGGCAACGGTATTTGCCTCGTTAGCCCGTGAGATCCGAATATAGTAGGCTGGTTTACCATTGCGGCCACTCATGCCCAAACGGTCTGAGAAGGTGCGTTCCACACTTGCGATATCACCTAAGTAGATTGGCCTGTCTCCTGAATAGCCGACACGCATTTGGGCCATACTGGAAAGGTCGTATTGGCCGGTGAATCGTACGGTATATTGACGACGTCCAACGTTGGCAAGACCTCCAGAGGTATCGCGAGAGCTCGCAAGTACATTACTGATTTGATCTAAACTAATACCAAGCGCGGCGGCTTTATGCGGGTCGAAAGTAATACGCAGCTCTTTTGGCCGCTCACTCGCGAGATCGACACGTGCCACGCCGGGAATACGTGCAAGTCTTGGTTCAATAAACTCGTCGATTTGCTTTTGAAACTGCGCCATATCAAAGTCGAGACTATTTGATTGATAGTCTTTAGGTGTGACCAGCAAAGTGGCTGCAGCTTCACCGTTATTACCGCCGGCGAATACGACTGGGTCTAGCGCATCAAGTGGCAACGGCGGAGCCTGATTTAAGCTTGTTAGCACATCTAGCATTGCTTGTTGCATATTTGCACCCACCGCAAATGTTAGCGTAATAGAGCCATTACCACGATTGATGTTGGTATTAACTTCAAGTGCGCTGGGTGTGTTTTTTACCGCATTTTCTAGCGGTTCGATGATCACAGATTCTATTTCTTCTGGAGCGGCTTGGCGCCATCCCGAGAAAATCGTGATTTGTGGTTGCTCAATATCTGGCGTCAACTGAATGGGCAGTTTAAATATACTTAACAGCCCAAATAAAATAATCAACACCAAGATGACAATTACACTCGCTGGATTTTTTAGCGAACTGCGTGTCACGTTCATTTGGTATATTCCAATCTTGCTTTTTCTGCATTGTAGTGGGATGTAAAAAAAGTGCCAGTAAGGTGAAATTCACGTTTGCTAAAGTTAGCGCTAAATCGGCAAAAATAAGCGACAAAGCGCATTTCTGTAATACCTTGTAACGCTTTTTTATAGTTTGAAAAACTTTTTGATCTGAATTAAAGGCAACTGAACTTGTACTAGTAAGATCAATAGAAGTGGCTAAACTTAGCCGAGTATGATCAGCTCTTTGCAATAATTGATAAATGATGTTCATAAGGAGGTTATATGTACGTTGCGTTAAAATGGGACCATATTATCGGAGCACATTTTGTGCAGTGGATCGTCGTAAAGTGCAGTGGCGTAACGGACAAATTTGGATTGCCACAAGCCTTACCCCCTCGGCGTGATATTGCCTATTTCACCGATCCCCAATCTGCTGAGCAAGATGCTAAACAATTTGCGGATTACAAAAATACTGGGCAAATGGCGCATATTGAAAAAAAATACTCTCCTAACTTGGGGGAGCACCATGGCTTTTGTCACTATGCGTGGGATCACACCTATCTGGGGGAATTAGTAAAGCACGCGGTGCTCTACTGGGAAGACGGCAAACACTTTTCACCTGAACCACACCGAAGCGATGTTGCTTATTTTATCGATCCGCAAACAAGTGAAATGGATAGTATTTTCTTTGCACAATATAAGCTAGAGCGAGCAAGACAGCTTAGGCAAAAGCAAGACGCAGGTTAATACCTATTGGTATAAGCATATCGACTCACCTCACCGATGGGTGAGGTGAGTATGTCTTCGCAATTACTGAGCGTTATCTACATCACTTTGTGAGTACACTGGGTAGTCACTGGGTTTAAAGCGATTAAGGTTATTGAGGAAGCGACTGTCTTTAACGGGCAAGGTGGCGGAGCCATAGTCATATTGATTGAGCTTTTCTCGTAATTCCGTGTTCGAAATTCCATCTCCCGCCATTTTGTACCAACTGATGATAGCGGGTGTGACAAAGCGGTAATAGTTGTTTTCAGCGATTTCGTTTGATTTGGCGAAGCGCAGTGCATGGGTCAAAATACCGTCTTTATGATAGACAATTTTTAAATGGCCATTCTCGAAAGGTAGCTCATTAGCAGGTTTAGTGAATAAGTCGCCATGTGCGCTATAACTACCGTGTGTAACTATCCCATCTCGAGTCCATACCGCTGCATACTCCCAGTCATGGCGGTGACCACCACCAAAGTAATCAAACACTTGGTCTTTTTTGAAGTAAAGTGCATAGAAGTGTCCACAATACTCGCCGCTAGTCGTTGTTTTACAGGCGTAGCGATGCACAGTATTAGAAGTATTTAAAAATTGATTATCTCGGCAATCACCAGTGATGCGACCCGATGTTTTTAGCCCTGAATTTTGCACACCAGTTCTACTGATCCCTGCACTAGGCAGGCAACCATCACCGTCAAAATCGAACACAGGTTCGGTACCATTGATAATGTAGGGGGCTGGTAGGGCTTCGTCTAATGCCGCAAAGTCATTGGCGTAAGCGTATTGTGTACACGCTGCAACAATTGCGAGGGACAATAAAGGGAGTTGTGTTGTTGTCATACTGCTTTCCTTAATAAATGCAGTTGTGCCGTTTTGCACAACCGCTATCGATTAGAATCTAAGGTTAAAAAAGAAGTATGACTTGAATGTATATTTAATGTTAAGTTTTTTGTTGGTTATTTAACTTTTTTTGAAAGTCAGATCTGACAATTTCAAGTGCAGCCATGACTTCTTCTGCTGGAAGATCATGCTCTTCTAACAACATAATAAGGTCGACGGCAAGTTTTACATGAGTTGGCGCTTGTTCTAGAGGGGTGCTCATACTTGAAATTGTTCCTTTTTAGCGATTTGTGAAATGGCAAAATCAATCGCACTTTCTACCGCTTGTTCCATTTTTACACGCTCGGGCTGAGGCAGGTAAAACTCCATGTCGACATCGTAGCGAATATAACGCGATGGAAGTTGGTTCAAAACAGTACAACAAAAATCGGCCATTACGTCTTCATCATAGATTTTATCTAACTTACGACGGACGATATGTTCGACTACCAGCTTTTCATAATAATTATGAATATCATCATGTAACTTCATACAGCCTCCTGCACATTCCTTTTAAGTTTATATCATAATAGCGGGGTTATCGAACAAAGCCAAAAAGGTTTGTTGATGTATATCTACAAGATGATCAACGTCGCGCTGATAGCCCCCTCCAAGGGCAAAAGCTAATGGAATATTGAGGTGATGAGCATACTCAAAAACAATCGAATCTCGAGCCCTAACGCCTTGCTTTGAAACACTAAAGTGTCCTAGTTCATCGCCTTGATACACATCTGCGCCGGCGTTATAGAGTATGATGTCTGGCTGGTATAATCGAACCGCCAGTTGTAAGGCTTCGCGGACGGTTGCCACATATTGTGCGTCCTGTGTATTCACAGCTAAGGCAAAGTCCAAATCGGATTGCGGTTTAACGCGAGGAAAGTTACTTTCACAGTGGATGGAGCAGGTAATGATATCGTCTCTATCTGCAACGATCGTTGCCGTGCCATCGCCTTGATGCACGTCACAATCAAAAATAAGCACTCGCTCAACCCGTTGATGGGCAATGAGCGTTGCTGCGACCACCGCCCAATCATTAAATATGCAAAAGCCGCTGCCAAAATCGCGATGTGCGTGATGATAGCCGCCGCTTAAGTTTGCTCCAAATCCATATTCGAGCGCATACTGTGCTGCCGCTAAACCGCCACCTAGAGAAATCAAAGTGCGCTGCACGAGTTGCTCACTCCAAGGAAAGCCCATTTTCTTAATTGCTTTTTCGCTCAACGTGCCGTTTAGAAAGGCATCAACGTAATTACTGTCGTGGCAAAGTTGCAGTGCATCAGCTGTGATTTTTTGCTCGGGCTCTTTGATAAATTTAGCAAATTTACTGGCGTTTATTCGTTGGTATAATTTTTTATACTTGCTGATAGGGAAGCGATGCTTTTCAGGTAGATTTAGCTCGCTGTAAATAGGGTGGTAGTAAAGCATTAACGGCTCTGACTTTTCTCAACTTCTTGAATTTTTTGCTCGGTGGCGGAAATGGCCTTTCTGCAGCGACCAAGGCGGGCATGAAGGGCTAATATTTCGGCATTGAGTTTGGCAGCTTGAGTGGGATCTGCTTTATCCATCTGTAGTCTTCTGAGATCAATCATTTCTTGCAGTCGACGCTCAAATTCATGATTTTGCGACAGTTCCTGATATAACTCATGGGACGACTGCATAATCTTCTGTACTGCCTTCTTATACACTTTGGCTTTTTTTGGTGTATTCAGTTTGTTTTCTTTCGCCCAGACCGGGGTTGATTTTAACACCTTCAACACGGCTTCCATTTGCGAGCCTATTCGCTCGATGGCAAATGTAAAGGCGTGACGCTGCTCACTTGGTGGCAGGTGCGACAGTGCTTCTGCTATTTCTTCAACATAGTCGCTGAGCTTTAAGCTTTTAGTACGAAAGACACGGGCATCAAATAAGCTGGGCTGTGCCTGCATATAACGATTCTTATCAAACCATTTCGCAGAGTCAAATTGCGCTGCTTGTTGCTTTAAGCGGCTGACTTGTTGCTCAAGCTTGATAAGTCCTGTACTCACGAGAAATAAGCCTCAAAAATGAGCTTGCCCGCAAGTACAATAACCACAGTGTTAAAGAGTGGTTTGATCAGTTTGTTACCAAACTTAATCGCAGAATGCGCGCCAAGCCAAGCACCAAACATTAAAAAGGCGCCCATGGTGACACCAAGCATAAAGTTAACATGGCCCAAGGCTACAAAGGTGATAAGCGAAATAAAGTTGGAAACAAAGTTCATTGAACGAGCAAGACCACAGTTTAAAAGTAAGCTCATTTTATAGAGCATACTGTTAGACGCAGTCCAAAACGTGCCAGTACCAGGCCCTGCCATGCCATCAAAAAATCCCAACGATAAACCTTGCACCCATTGCTTGATTTTGAGTGCTCGATTCGCTTCAGGCAAAGTATGGGAATCTGTAGGGCTTAGTCTACCGACTAAGCTATAAATTGCGACAGCGATGATAATAACGGGGATAAGTTTATTTAAAAACTCGATACTGAGAAAGTCGACAAGCAATGTGCCCAATACAGCACCTATCGCAGTGGCAATAATAGAGCCAATCCAAAAGCTAGGTTTGAATAACTGCTTTTTGTAGTAGGTAAAGCTCGCGGTTAAAGAGCCAAAACTCGCGGCAAGCTTGTTGGTACCTAAGGTTAAGTGCGGAGGAAGGCCTGCAGTAAGCAAAGCTGGTACGGTAAGCAGCCCACCACCACCTGCAATTGCATCAATAAATCCAGCAGCCAGTGCGACTAAGCAAAGTAACCCCCAAGTTGTGGGATCTAAAGCGAGTTCAAACATTATTAATCAATTTGCCTTTTGTATGGTGGCAGAGTATCAAGCATGGCTTTGCCATAACGTTTTGTAACTAAACGTCTATCTAAGATGGTGATACGGCCGGAGTCTGATTCTTTACGCAGCAGTCTACCACAGCTTTGCACTAATTTCTTTGCAGCATCGGGTACAGTGATAGATAAAAATGGATTCCCCCCTTTACTTTGCACGAATTCCGCTTGGGCTTCCTCAATAGGGGACGTTGGCACGGCAAAAGGGATCTTAGTCACCACGAGGTTCTCTAAGTATTTTCCGGGTAAATCTAGCCCCTCGGATAAGCTTTGTGTACCAAATAAGATACTGCCGCGACCTAAGTCGATATTTGCTTTGTGACGAGTGAGTAGGGCGTCACGGGAAAGCTCACCCTGCACCAAAATATTGAGATTTTTACCTCTTAATTTTTCTACCACATGGTTCATTTGCCAATAAGAAGCAAACAGTACAAGGTTGGCCTTACTGGTGTCTAAGTAGGTTGGCAGGGCATCCGCTAAATAATCGCTAAAGGCTTTATCCGTTGGATCTGTTTGGGTTTTTGGCAAATGCAATGTTGCTTGATTGGGATAATCAAACGGAGAATCAGCCTTGATATATTTAACACCAGGCTCTTTTGCCAACCCGCTTTCGTGGGCGAAATGATCGAATGTGCCTAAAGCGCTGAGGGTTGCGGAGCAGAGCACCGCGCCTGCACACTCTCGCCAGAGGTTATCTTTCAAATAATAGCCGACTTCGATCGGGCAATCACAAAGTAAATGGTCATGATGGTGTTTGTATTCTAAGCGTTTTATCCACCTTGCATGTGGCACGCTGTCGCCTTTTCGCGCATAGCTAAACCAGAGTTTGTTGAGTTGCTCAAGCCGATTGATATATTGACCGCTTTCAACCAATAATGGGTCGGCTAAAAAAGCTTGCACATCGCCGTCTGAAACATCGCCCGACAGTGCATCATGCATTTTGGTAAGGCAACGCAGTGCATCTTGCGTGGCATCTGCGATATCTTTTGCTTTTACGGTGAGGGCTTCAGGTACTTCGCCATGACTAAAGCGGTAGGTATCGTCATCGTTATAGGTAAAGTCGCTCTGATCGAGTATATCCCTTACCGCTTTGAGATATTTCGCAGCGTCATTGGCTGCATCATTCAGTTTGAAATTCTGCCCAATGGCTTTTTGCGAAACCACAGTGTTTGCCATCTTTCCGCTAAACTTAAGTAGCTTTTCAAGCCACTCGATAGTGCCTTTAATCGTCGCCGCAGCAGAAGAAAAATCTCTGGTAATATGAGGCAGGTGATGCGCTTCATCAATTACGTAAAATGTTTCTTCTGGTTCCGGTAATATCGTTCCGCCACCTAGTTCTAAGTCGGCCAGTAACAAAGCGTGATTAATCACTAGCACATCCATTTGTGCAATCTTTTGTCGAGCCAAATGAAAAGGGCATAAGTGATGAGATTTTAATTGCCGTTGGCAGGCGTGTTTATCACAAGCGATAACATTCCAAACTTTATCTGGAATTGTGTCTTCCCAGCTATCTCTATCACCTTGCCAGCGCTTTTCTTGGTATGCAAGTGCTAACTCTCTTAAGCACTTTTGCTCCATTTGAGAAAGCGGACTGCTGGTTGTCGGCATCATCGACATTTGCATCTCATCATCACTGACAGCAGCCATCAGTTTTTGTACGCAGATGTAGCGTTGACGGCCTTTTACAAGGTCAAATTTAAAGTCTATACCTGAATGTTCTTTTAAAAATGGCAACTCTTTGTTGATCAGTTGTTCTTGTAAAGCGACGGTTGCAGTTGAAATGACGAGTTTCTTTTTACTTGAGAGTGCGACAGGAAGCGCGCCGAGTAGATAGGCTAAAGATTTTCCAGTACCCGTTCCTGCTTCAATCACGCAAATACGTTGAGTGCGGTGATAATCACCTGAAAGTGTTTTTGCAATTTCGGCGACCAGATAATTTTGACTCGGACGAGGACGAAAGCCATCTAAAGCGGAGGCGACATTTTGATGTGCTTGGCGGATGGTTTTTTTTAGTTTGTCTGAGAGCATAATCTATTTAGCCTAGAGTTCTGATATGAAGCAAGCCTACCACTTGAGTCTCGATTTTTAGTTAATCACTGCGTTAATAGATAGGTTTTATTCTGTTTGTGACTTTATGTTCAATAAACAGGTGGATATAATTACAGTGATTCGTCTATTTTAGGGTGGTATTGGAGTTGGCACAAGCGATATATCAGGGCTTTGTTTTATCGAGACAGCAGATGCAGGTAAATGGCCAACTGCGCTTGTGTTATTGGCTCAAATCGCAACATCAGTTACTCAAGGTGTGGGTAGAGGATGAGCAGCCACTTTTTTTCATTAAACAAGATAAAAAAACGGAAGTAGAGCTGCTGCTAAGTGGCGCTCAGTTGCAGTTTAGTATCTCGCCAAGTCAATTAAAGCACTTCGATCAAGCCCCTGTTTGTGTTGTGAAATTTCGCACCTTGAATCACTTCTATGAGGGAAAACAGCTACTTGAAAATAAAGTCGCATTATATGAAGAGGATATTCGCCATTCCGACCGCTATTTAATGGAGCGCTTTATTCGTGGAGCCGCTTGGGTCAAAGGAAAAGCCAAGCAAAAGCCGGGCTACATCGAAATTACTCAGGCGCAATTTAAAGCTTGCGATGATTATAGACCACACCTTGAAATGCTTTCTATCGATATAGAATGTAACGGTGAGGGGGTCTTATTTTCGGTGGGTTTAGTGACCAATACGGAAAAGCTGGTGATCATGATAGGTGAGGCGCAGCAAGCTACCGTCAATGTAGTTTGGGTTGAAGATGAAATTGCGTTACTAGAAGAGCTAGTCAAGCAAGTGAATCGTTTAGACCCAGATGTGTTAATCGGGTGGAACGTGATTGAGTTCGATGCCGCAATACTTGTGGAACGCGCACAGGCTAACGGCGTTGCACTTGCGATAGGACGAGATGGCGGAGCGATGTCGACCTTCAAAGGTAACTATACCCGGGTGTTTATTCCGGGGCGAGTGATGCTAGATGGCATTGATATGATGAAAAATGCGACCTATCACTTTGAAACATTTAAACTGAGCTTTGTGGCTGAGAAGATTTTGGGTACTACCAAGCTAATCGCACAGGACGACAGGCTTGAGGAAATCATCAGGCAGTTTCATCATGATAAGCCGGCGCTCGCAGCGTATAACTTACAAGATTGTCAATTGGTGCTCGACATTTTTAGTAAACTTAACTTGCTTGACTTTGCTCTCGCTCGAACTCAGTTGACGGGACTGGAACTCGAGAAAATGGGCGGCTCAGTCGCTGCGTTTACTAACTTGTATTTACCATTACTGCACCGTAGTGGTTACATTGCACCAAATTTATCTGAGCATGGCATTAACTTTGACAGTCCCGGCGGTTATGTCATGGACTCAAAGCCGGGCCTCTACCTAAATATTTTGGTACTCGATTTCAAAAGCCTTTACCCCTCAATTATCCGCACTTTTTGTATTGACCCTATGGGGTTAATAGAAGGATTACAGCATCCTGAACATGCCATAGAAGGCTTTAATAAAGGTAAATTTAGCCGCACAGAACATCATTTACCGGGTTTAGTCGCAGCGCTTTCCAGCGCACGTGAACAAGCTAAATTAGACAAAGACATGATGCTCTCACAGGCGATAAAAATCATCATGAATAGTTTGTACGGTGTACTTGGATCTAAGGGGTGTCGGTTTTACGATCCTCGTCTTGCGAGCTCAATAACGATGCGCGGTCATCAGATTATGCAGCAAACGCGAACCTGGATTGAACAGCTTGGATATGAAGTGATCTACGGCGATACCGATTCAACTTTCGTCTGTTTACCCGAGTCTTTGCGTAGCGAAGCGTGCCAAGCAGTAGGCAAGCAGTTAATGGTAGAAATTAACGAGCGCTGGCGCGCACTGCTGATGGAAAGCTTTGGCCTCCACAGTCATTTAGAAATAGAGTTTGAAACACATTATAGCCCTTTCTTTATGCCCACCATTCGTGGCCAAGAAGTTGGCTCTAAAAAGCGATATGTCGGGCAGATCACTGAGCTTGGCAAGCAAAAGCTGGTTTTTAAAGGAATGGAGAGCGTGCGTAGTGATTGGACGGAAATTGCAAAGGAATATCAGCAAGCAATCATTCGCGCGCTGTTTGATGGGCTCGACACCGTTGAGATCACCCACCAATACATAAATGAGATTTTCGCTGGAAAAGTAGACGAAAAACTCGTTTATAAAAAGAAGCTTGGTAAGTCTGTTGAACTATATACAAAAAATATTCCTCCCCAAGTAAAAGCGGCGAAACAGGCTATCGAAGATGGATTGTTGCAAACCGCCAAAAAGGGGGCACAAATACCGTACTATTTAAGTACCGATGGACCCAAATTTGCGCAGCAAGGCAAGCTCGTAGATATTGATTATTATCAATACATTGAAAAGCAAATTCTGCCTATATATCAGATGCTTCCCAATGCTTCTAAGCTATCAATTCGCTCTGATGGGCAGCAAAGTTTCGATTTACTTTAATCGAGATCGTGCTATCAAACTTCCGGCGTCTTCCAGTCTTAAAATTAATTAGTCAGTTAAATACACTAAAATAAAGTTCCTTTTTTGTTAACTAAAACTCCCCTCTTTGTTCATTTATTGTTCTATTGTTTCGTTTTTGAGGATTTTTCGGTTTTAATTTAAATTGAAATTGTTTTTTATTCTTTTAATTCAAATTGTTGTGGTGTTATTTTGTTGTGCCTTAAATTGGTAATTGCAAAAAACAGCACAATTAACCTTGATCATTGGTCTGGTGTTTGTTTAATATCTTGCCCCTAATGTTGCCATTTTAGAAATTAACAAGGCAGCAAAATAATAATTAATACAAGCTGTTTACAATAAAACAATCCAGGGTGATTCACATGCTAAACAATAAGTTAACTAAGGCGGTTCGCTTAGCGATCGCGTTTGGTGGCGCTAGCGCTGCTGTATTTGCAACCAATGCAGTTGCTGAAGAAGAAGGCGCGAAAAGCGTTGAGCGCATTGAAGTTACAGGTTCTCGCTTAAAGCGCACTGACCTTGAATCTACTGCTCCAATCACAGTTATCGGCGGCGAAGCGCTAGGCGATATGGGTATCAGCAACGTTGGTGAATTTGTTCAATCAAACCCAGTTATGTCTGGATCGCCAGCAACAACAACGCGTAACAACGGCGGTAGTGGTGGTGTATTCGTAGAACTACGTGGTCTAGGTTCAGAGCGTACGCTAGTACTTATCAACGGTCGTAAGCCTGTAAGTTCAGACTTCCAGAATATTCCTGCTGCAATGATCGACCGTATCGAAATTCTAAAAGATGGTGCTTCGGTTGCATATGGTTCGTCAGCAATGGCTGGTGTTGTAAACATCATCACCAAAAAAGAACTTACTGGTGTTGAAGTTAAAGCAACAACGTCTTGGTATGACATGTTTAGCGGTGGTAAAGAGCAAAGCTTCCAACTAGTTGGTGGTAAAGAGTTCGATGCAGGCCATATCACAGTAGGTTTCGATTATACCAAGCAGGATCCAATCTATCAGGGTGATGTGAAAGACGTTAACTTCTTCCAATATCCTTGGCAGGTGCTTTCAGAAGAAGGTGCTAAGAGTTTTTACGAGAACGGTTTAATCCCAGACGGTGACAATGCGAACGTATTCATTTTAGGTTCGGGTTCTACTCCTTGTGGTAATTTCTACGTTGAAGGTAAAGGTAACTTTACTAATGATAAATGCCCAAGTGGTGGCGACGGTAAGCCTTCTCTAAGTGACATGCGCCCATTTGTCGGCGGTGGTGAAGTAAACGATACTTACAACTACAACCCAGTAAACTTAATGCAAACACCTTTTGAAGTGATTAACTTCTTTGTTGATACTTCATTTGAGTTAAACGATGACCTTGTCGTATATACAGAAACACGCATCAATAAGCGTACTTCAAAACAGGAACTTGCGGCTGTACCTTTCGACACAGCCTATGATCCAGGTTATGTAGTTACACTTTCAAATGGTTCTACGGCTAACGGTGTATCAGCTGATAACTACTACAATCCATTCGGTGAAGATGTTTATCGCTCTCGTCGTCGTATGCTTGAAGGTGGTCGTTACTTTGAACAAGATTATGTTCGTTTCCAACAAGTTGCAGGTCTAAAGGGCGCAATTAACGATAACTGGCAGTTCGATGCTTACTACAACTATGGTGCAAATAGCCTTCAAGATACTGACTTTGGTCAGCTTTACGGCCCACACCTAGCAAAAGCTTTAGGCCCATCATTCAAAGATGACGCTGGCAATGTGGTATGTGGTACGCCTGACGCACCTATTTCTGACTGTGTATCGCTAAATGTATTTGGTGGCCCAGGTACTGTGACTCAAGAGATGCTTGATTACATTACAGCACCACTAGGCGATCACTATAATGATTCATTCCACCAAGTTCGTGTAGACGTATTTGGTGAGCTATTTGAAGTTCCAGCAGGTTATATTTCAAGTGCATTTGGCCTTGAGTATTACACCACTGAGTTTGAACAAGTAAATGATTCTGGTAAGTTCTTTGATTCAGTGACTGGTAACACCAGCAAGCCACTAACAGGTCTATCTAAGAACTACACAGCTGCGTCGGCAGAGTTCTTAATCCCATTAGTACGTGATTTAGGTGTTGAATCTGCAGATTTGACGCTAGGTGCACGCTATGATGACTTTAGCACAACGGGTTCAAACTTCTCTTGGATGGCTAAAATTGAGTCAAATATTTTTGATGGCTTAAAGTTCCGTGCAAACTATTCAGAAGTATATCGTGAACCAACACTAAGCGATTTGTATTCGCCAGAGCTTGATTCATTTGAAAGCGCTTCAGATCCGTGTTCTGCGGCAAACATTGGTGGTTTATCTGCAGCAGGTCAGGCTAAATGCCTTGAAATGGGTGCTCCAGCTGGCGGCCACAACAGTGCTGATGCGCAAGTTCGTACACGTTTAGGCGGCAACACAGGTGTTCAATCTGAAGAAGGTGAAACATTCACTATCGGTTTTGTTTGGGCTCCTGACTTTGTTGAAAACTTAGGTATTACTATTGATTATTGGGATATCAACATTGACGGTAAAATTGGTTCTCTAGCAACTGATGATATTCTGCAGGGTTGTTATGCCGGCCTTATCGAAGATATGTGTGCAAAAATCTCACGTGGCTTTGATGGCTCGGTTGATCGTGTAGACAGTCGTACAACAAACTTACAAAGCATGACTGCTCGTGGTATCGATCTTGATGTGAACTATTCATTTGACACAGACTTTGGTGCATTTGTAGCTAGCGTATCATGGACTCACTTCTTAGAGCGTGGCGAAGAAAACTTTGATGGTGAAACAGGTACATTTATCGTTGAAGATCTAGTTGGCAGATTTGAAGATGATACGTCTTACTTTGAAGACAAAATCTTATTCAATCTACGTTATGACCTAGACAATCTACGTGTAGTGTGGGCTGCGAACTATCAGTCTGGTCTTGAGTACGGTGACCTAACTTACATTAAGCGTGATAATTATGATTCATTAGCAGGTTTAGTTGCTAAAGTTGATTCATATGTGTACCACGATTTAACAGCACAATACTCATTTGATACAAACACAACGGTGCAAGCTGGTATTCGCAACCTAACAGACGAACTACCTCCTTATATCGAAACAGCGTTCAACGCGAACACTGACGAAAGTAACTTCAAGCTATTCGGACGTCAGTTCTTCTTAGGTGTAACTCAGAAGTTCTAACCGAAATTTAGCAATTTTGACCCAAATCGGCCTCTGTTGAGGTCGATTTTTTTTAAATTCCCCATTCTAGTTTGCCTCCTTCAGTACTAAACCCATCTAATTTGTAACAAGTGCTTCGGTAGTTGTTTTTTTATTGCAGATATGAATTCTCAATGTTTATTGGATGTTGTTCCTTGGTGTGTGTAAATGTAGTGTTTGTACCTTTATTGTTGCGTAAAGAGAGGTTTTTTGCGATGAATTACAAAAGTGATAAAAAAAATGAACTTATTTTTACTTTTATAACATCATGAAAAGCAAAAGAAAAAAACTATTTTCATGTTAAAATAAAGCGTTTTTTGGTTTGTTTTATGAAATGATTGTTGACCCTATGTTGGTACTAAAAGTAGTATAGCTCTCGACACGATAACTCAAGCGATTTTAGGTACTAGATTTAAATTCTTTTAATCTGTTGTTTTTATTGAGTTTTTGTTCATTAAAATAAAAATCAGGGATCATCAATCATGTTGAATAATAAAATAAGTAAAGCTGTTCGTTTAGCTATTGCCTTCGGTGCAGCATCGTCTGCTGTGTTAGCGAGTACTGCTGTTTCAGCTGAAGAAAACACTGAAGAAGTGGAACGTATTCAAATTACAGGTTCAAAAATTAAGCGTATCGCTGCTACTGCGCCGACGCCTGTCGTTGTTATTGGTCGTGTTGAGCTTGAAAATGCAGGTGTCAGCAATGTCAATGATTTCCTATCTGAAATGCCAGCTGCAGAAGTTGGTCTAAGTCCTGAAAACTCTAATAACTATATCTATGCCAACGGTCTAAATACAACCGACCTGCGTGGTTTAGGTTCTAGCCGTACTCTTGTTCTAGTGAACGGTCGTCGCTTTATCGGTGGTTCTGCAGGTGATAACACTGTAGATTTGAACAACATTGCGACTTCAATGATCGAGCGTATTGAAATTTCAACTGGTGGTGCGTCTGCGGTTTACGGTGCTGATGCCGTAGCTGGTGTAGTGAATATTATCACGCGTAAATCATTCGATGGTATTGAAATTGATGCTGCAACGACTCGTCCATTTGAAGGTGGAGGCGAACAAACGTTTGGCTCTCTTGTTTTTGGTAAAGAGTTTGATGGCGGCGGGTTCATCTTTAACTATGACTTTGCTGATCAGAAGCAAATGGCTAAAAAAGATAAATCATGGTGGTATGATAATCCTGTCTCTTTTGTACCTAACCCGGATAACAGAAGCGGTGAAGACGGCGTTCCTGCCGAAATTAAATATGAAGGCAGAAAGCATTACGGTCTTTATGATGAGTCGAGTGAGTTTACTTTAGGCGGCAAACGCTGGACATTCGATGAAAATAAAAATCTACGAGAGTTTGATATTGGTAGCGGTTATTTACCAAGCGACCCGACAGCTGGCACTTATCGCTATTATCCAGGTGAATATAAAGATGGTATTGAAGAAGGTCTTGATGAGTTCTTCCGCACGCCTTTAACGCGCCATACATTTAACCTTGCTGGTAACTACGAGATAAACGAAAATCACAAGTTGACCTTCGATACTATCTACTCTATCAGCGAAGCTTTCGGCCAGGGCTCACCTGTATTTTGGCGTACAGGCGATATTGTTATTCGCAAAGATAACGCTTTCATCAAAGACGATCTACGTCAGCTGATGGAAGAAAATAATGCAGAATCAATTTCTTTACGCCGTTTAGGTGATGACTTTGGTTCAAGAAAATACAATCAAGATCGTACTACTTTCCGGACGTCAATTGGACTTGATGGCTACATTGGTGATAATTGGTCGTACTCTACATACTTCCAGCACAGCCGCTTACAACAAGATACGTCTTGGCAAGGCGAAGTGTTAATCGATAACTTCCAAAATGCGCTTGACGCAGTTGTACGCAATGGTGAAATTGTTTGTGCGCAACGTGATGATGACGGTAATGTTGTTGGGTCGATTTTTGGTTGTTCACCAATCAATGTATTAGGTGCGCCAGGTCACTCACAAGAGACTATTGATTACATCTCTACAGTAGCGACTGCGGAACATGGTGCTACCCAAACAAGCTTTGGAGCTACAATTACAGGTGATGTTTATGAACTGCCAGCAGGTCCAATTGGTACTGCGTTCAGTTTCGAGTGGCGTAGAGATTCTGCATACGAAACGCCGGGAACTGGTATCCGTAAAGGTCTAGTGTTTGGTAACTCTGGTTTAGCATATTCTGGCGCAGTAAATGTGAAAGAATACGCAACAGAAGTTATTATTCCACTAATTGCCGATCATGAATGGGCACAAGAATTAAACCTTGAGCTTGCGTATCGTTACATGGATTATTCATCTACAGGTGGGGATTCTGCGTATAAAGTAGGTCTGACTTATCAGCTTAATGATGACATTCGTTTCCGTGCAACTAAAGCTGAGTCGGTACGTGCACCAAACGTTAATGAGCTGTATTCAGCTGCTGGAACCCAGTACTGGTCATATGGGCGCTTTGATCAATGTGCTGCGGACGAAATTGCGAATACAGATGACAAGTATCGTGATAATGTAGTCAAAAACTGTGCGGCGGCAGGGATTCCAGCTGGATGGATGCCGTCTCAGCAGTGGTTAGATAGCGGTAGTATTGAAGGTAAGCTTGGTGGTAATAACCAATTAGACAACGAAGTTTCAAGCGATGTTGTGTTTGGTTTTGTGTATACACCAACTTCTATTGAAGGCTTTGATATCACTGTAGATTACTGGAGCTTTGAGATTGAAAATGCGATCGAGAACTATAACTATGGCGAGTTACAAAGAAACTGCTACCGTGCTGATAGTCTAGACAACCCATTCTGTGGCTTTATTACTCGTGGTGCAAACAACGAAGTTACTAGTTTCTTCCAAACTTCTCTGAACGCAGCTGAAGAGAAGAAGAGCGGTGTTGATATCGAGTCTGTATACGACTTCGAAACTAGTATTGGTGAGTTCGGTGTCAAACTGACAGCGACTTATGTTGAAAACTACGAAATTAACCAAACAGGTAACCCTATTGACCTGTTAGTTAAAACGGGTGAGCAAGATCACATGAGATGGCGTGGTCGCTTGAATACTAGCTATGAGTACGGAGATTTCAGAGCTGTATTAGTTGCAAACTACCGTCATAGTACTGTAGACGAGCGCAATGGTTGGAACATCGAGCAACATAACTATAACGATATTCCTTCTTATACAACGTTCGACTTATCAATGAACTATCGAGTACTTGAAAACGTAGATCTGCGTTTCGGTATTCAAAATATGTTCGATAGAACACCACCTAGACATCCTCTAGCGTTTGAAGACACTAGCTGGTACGATCCAATCGGTCGTCGCGCTACTGTTGGTGTGAACATCAAGCTATAATTTTTATAGTGATAAAAAGCCGCTCATTGAGCGGCTTTTTTGTTTTTGAAATTGAAAACTTTCCAGTCCAAAAATAGATAATTTAATTAATCGAGTTGGTTTAATGCGCTATTGGATAAAGATCTACCTGTGCTTAACTATATAAGTTATTCGTTATCCAAAAGTCATGTATGCTAACTTACATCGACGACCTTACTGGCTTTACGATAGCGTATTTTGAAGCCACTCCAGGCTGGCAGTTCCCACCTTTTTGGTGCGTCTTTCCTTGTACCGTTGATGTAAGTAAGTTCGATTCTTTTTCCTTTAAAATTATAACTTACAGCCATTGTCAGCGCTGGAATCGACCATGTTAGCGGAAACTTTTCAACAAATGGTGTTAATTCCCACGCTTCAACTTCATTGAATAACAAGTCTTGTTCGCTGATTAGCTCTATATCGCCATAGCTTTCAATACCAAGTGCTGTTAGCTTGTCACTTAAAAATGAGTTGAGTGTGGGCACAAGTTCACTGCGTTCGTGGAATTGGTAGAACAATGCAGTCTGCTCAATACTAGCCTCTATCTGCTTGGCCAAACCTGGAAACAGCGTATTATTTTGAATAAGAAATACTAAGGCATAAACAACATCCTTGGGGTTATCAAGGCGCTTAATTTGTTGGCCTAAATCCTCGTCACTATAATGCGTAATAAACTCACCCCAAAGCTCACCATTATCAATATAAGCTGAGTGCAATGTTTGACTGCCAAGGCCCATTTCAAGTAATTGTTTTTTCGTTAGTACTGCATTACACATCGCGAGCGTCTTGGCTTGTTTGGTACCTTTACCTGCGAGTGAAAAAGTATCTAATACCAGTAATGCTTCTGCCCGTCCCGAGGCGCGAGTATGGTTTGAAGGCATGACTTCAGCGAAGCCATTATTAAAACCATTACGACGGTTTTGCTTATTGATATAAACCCAATGTGGCATTAGCTTAGCTAACTCAATGACAAGTTTGTCATGGTCAAAACTGGCTGCTTTATCCAAAGGAGGTAGTGCAAATGCTTCACGTAATTGCATGCTAAATTGCTGTGCTTCTGTGAGTGCCTCAGGCGTAATATCAATTAATTCTTCAGCTTGTCCTCTCACCACCGCGATAGCGATTTCTATATCTGAGCCTCGAGTAAATCGGCTATTTAATCTTGTTAAGCGCTCTACATCATTAGGTAGCTGGTAAACTCGGGCTGGTACAGATAGAAGCGAAATAAGGTCAATAGCCGCTTGGCGTAAGGTATTTGAGGTCAATTTATGGATCACATAACCAAACTCAAAATCGACGGGTAGTGGGTAAAGCAGCTTGCCAAGCGGAGTTGCTATATTTTGTTCATTAATGGCTTCTAATGTTAATAGCTGTTGTTTAGCTTTATTTAGTGAGCTTTCAGGAAGTGGGTCGATAAAATCAATAGACGAAACGCCCGTTGTTGCACAGCCCGCTGCAAGTACGAGCTCTGCCAATGATTCTCTTTGGATCTCAGGCGGGGTCCTGTCTATCAGTGGCGCATATTGGCCATATAACCGGATACATAGTCCCGGTTGCGTGCGTCCTGCACGTCCTAGACGTTGCTTTGCCGAATCTCTTGCAATCGCATCTAAGCCTAATACGGTTTTTCCAAGGCGTAAATGAGTACGACGCTCAAGCCCTGAGTCAATCACGCAAGTGACATTGGGAATAGTGAGCGAGGTTTCGGCAACATTGGTTGCGAGAATAATTCGACGTGTACTTTGTGCGGTTAATGCAATGCGCTGAGCTTCTGGACTGCAGCCACTATATAAACCAACGATAGTTGCTGGCAGCGCTTTTACTTTAGCTAAGCTTGCTTGGATCTCGGCCTTGCCAGGTAAAAAGACTAAAATATCGCCTAGGCAATGTTCCAATGCGTATTGGCAAGCTGCAAAAACGCGAGTATCGAGTTGCTCTTTCTGGGGCATAGTTCTTGGATCAGAGGCGTGAAAACACTCTTCAACGGGGTAAATGAACCCTTCTGACTCTAAGATAGGGGCGTCTAAATAAGAGGCTAATTTTTGACTGTTTAACGTCGCCGAGGTAACAATTAGTTTGTGTGATTGAGCCTGCTTTAAGAGCGCTAATAATAAGTCCATGTCCCAGCGTCTTTCATGAAACTCATCCAACATTACGACGCTGAATTCTGCAAGTTTGCTCTCAAAAAACCATCTTAGTGCTACACCAGGCGTTGCATAAACTACCTGAGTGTCTGGTGAAAACTTCCCCTCAAACCGAATAGCAAAGCCCACCTTTTCACCAAGCGGTGAGCCACTTTGAGCCGCAACATATTCAGCTAAAGAGGTACAAGCAATACGCCGAGGCTCTATGACTAAGACTCTGCCATGTTGTGAGGCCCAAAGCGGAAGTTGGGTTGATTTGCCTGAACCTGTTGTGGCACATACCACAATCGCATTTTGTTCGTTTAGTGTTTGAGTAAACTGAGGCTGTAAAGATTCAATGGGTAAAGACATAGCAGTTCATTTGCATTTTTTCGCCATAGTAACAAAGTTTGCTTGAAAAAGTGGGAGTCAGTACCAATTAATATTTGAAGACTTATTCAATAAAGACCAAAAGCCATGATAGAAATAGTGCTTATTGTCGGCCTTATTCTATTTGTTTCTCTGTATTGGAACTGGGAAAAAATTCAAAGACTGCAGTGGCAAAGGAAATACCGAGATCAAACACTTAGCGCGTCAGATAAGCAAGTATTGCTAAAATACATGCCTATCTATCGTAAGATGACAGATGCTGACCGCGCACAGCTGGAAAAACATATTGTCTGGTTTCTTGGCGAGAAGCGGGTATTGGGTAGAGATGGGTTAACGGTGTCACGGCCGATGACTTTAATTATTGCCGCAGATGCCTGTTTACTGGTTCTTAAGCAAGCTTGGCCACTCTATCCCAACGTCAAAGAAATATTACTCTATCCCAGTAGCTATTACGCACCGCAAACTTCTAGAGATGGTGCCGGTTTGGTTAGTTTTCACCAAGCGGTTCGTCAAGGAGAGTCTTGGCCTGGAGGTACTTTAGTGCTGAGTTGGCACGATGTACTTGAGGGAAATCGGTTGCCTGAGGATGGTCACAACTTAGTGTTTCATGAATTCGCCCATCAACTTGACCAACAAACTGGCGCAACAAATGGGACGCCTGCGTTACCTGTAGGAATGAGTTACCAAGACTGGGGTAGGGTGCTATCAAAGGCCTATCAGCATTTAAAAATGCAGCTGTCCTACAATATGCCTCATGCTATTCATTCATATGGAGCGACAAACGAAGCGGAGTTTTTTGCTGTGGTAACAGAAACCTTTATTGAAAAGCCCCATGAACTCAAACAGGAAAACCCAGAGCTATATAATTTGTTGAAAGATTACTATCAGTTTAATCCTGAAGAGTGGGTGCGCTAAACACCCATCCACAGTTAAGAACAAGTTAAAGTACTGAGATCGAGGCGTGGGCGATATTGCTCTACCAGCTTTTCATATTCAACAATAGTGTGGTTCATTTCTTCTGCAAGAGTATATTTGAACCACCAAGATTTGCTGTCTGTGAGGAAGCCACATTTATCAACATGCAAGCCAGAGATTGCCGCTTGTAGCAGTTGATCATTTTTGCTCGATTCACCGATTAACTTGGTAAAATAAGTTCTTTGTTCTGCTTTGGCTATTTCAATAGATTGTAAGTAATTAAAGCAAATAAACGTAGTAGTTAATATTAGCGCGATTAATAAAACCAATATATAAGATAGTTTGTACATATCATCTCCTTTTGAGCTTAGCTACTAAATGCTCGGGTGTAGCTCATTTCCACACTATATTTTCGAGTTTTTAGCTAAATCCAGTATATTGACTTTTATAATGTCACAGTTTGTTGTCTTGGCAAGACAAAATTGATATGCGCTTTTATCTATAAAACTTGCTGACTAGGCGAGGGAAACATTTCGATTGGGATTAAAACGATGCATTATCTCATTCCTTATCAACCTCAAGTTAATTAGGAAGTCAGTATCTTTGGTGCTGTATAAAGGAAAGAAAATACGACAATAATAAAGCAGTGGCTTCGGAAAAATTACTTTTTCTTATTGCCATTAAGAATTGATATACCTACAAAAACGCCCGGATATGGGATCCGAGCGTTTAATTTAAGGCTTGTCATTCAAATGAATTTTGACAATTGAAGAGGTGACCTACTTAAGAAAAGCTAATTTCTTTTCTTTCGCGTTTTTCTCTTCTTTGACCTTCAGGACGGCGTTTATCGCCACCGCCACTACGTGGGTCTTTAAAGCTACGCTTACGGTCTCTTTGCTCTTCGCCTCTGCCCTGACCTTGGTCAGCTGGGTGAGTGCTCTTAGTCATGTTCATAGGGCGTTGACAGATGTGAACGCTCTTGAAGTGGCTAAGTACATCACTTGGCATATTCTGCGGCAATTGAACCGTGCTGTGTTCATTGAACAGACGGATTTCACCGATGAACTTGCTTGAGATATCCGCTTCGTTTGCGATAGCACCAACGATGTTCTTAACTTGAACACCATGGTCACGACCGACTTCGATACGGTAAGTATCCATTGGACCTGATGCACGGTCACGGCTACGAGATTTGCGTTCACCACGCTCGCCACGTTCACCACGGCTACCATCTCTGTCGCGACGCTCGCCACGACGGTCGTCACGTTCTCTACGCTCACGCTGTTGAATTTGAATATCTTCAACTTTCAGCGGCGTTTGCTGCTGTGCAAGACACAATAGCGCTGCTGCTAAGTCTTCTTGGCTAAGCTCTAGCTTTTGTGCAAGGCCTGATGCCACTTTTGAGAAGAACTCAATGTCTTTGTGCTCAAGCGCTGTAGAGATCTTAGTCTCTAATGCACCAATACGCTTTTCTTCAACGACTTTCGCACTTGGTAATTCAACCTGTGCAATATCAGAGCGCGTATGGCGCATGATGTTTTTAAGTAAATAACGCTCGTTGTTCTTAACGAACAAGATTGCTTTACCTTGACGACCAGCACGGCCGGTACGACCGATACGGTGAACATAAGCTTCACAGTCTTGTGGGATATCGTAGTTAACAACCAGGCTTAGACGCTCTACGTCAAGACCACGTGCCGCAACGTCAGTTGCGATAACGATATCTAGTAAGCCGCTCTTTAGACGGTCTACTGTGCGCTCACGCGCCTGCTGGTTCATGTCGCCGTTGAGCGGTGCAGCTGAGAAGCCTTCACGCTCTAGTAGCTCTGCAAGCTGAACAGTGTCATTACGTGTACGTACGAACACGATAGCACCGTCGTAATCTTCCGCTTCTAAGAAACGTACGATAGCTTTGTTTTTGTGTGCAGTTGCACGCCAGTAAACTTGCTCGATCGTAGATACTGTAGAGTTACGCGGAGTGATCTTAACTTGTTCAGCGTTATCTAAATATTTATTACAGATTGATTGGATCTGCTTAGGCATAGTCGCAGAGAACAAACAAGTTTGCTTCTCTTCCGGTGTTTTCTCCATGATGCTTTCAACATCATCGATAAAGCCCATGCGTAGCATTTCATCTGCTTCATCAAGTACAAGTGCGTTTAGACCAGAAAGGTCAATCGTCTTACGGTTGATGTGGTCAATCAAACGACCTGGTGTCGCCACAATAATTTGGGCACCACGGCGTAGAGCACTTAGCTGAATGCCGTAGCTTTGACCACCATAAAGCGCCAGTACTTCAACGCCTTTAGTATATTTAGCATATTGCTGAAATGCTTCAGCAACTTGAATAGCTAGCTCACGCGTTGGCGTAAGCACAAGAATTTGCGGTTGTTTAACGGATGCGTCTACTTGGTTTAACAATGGCAGTGCAAATGCTGCCGTTTTACCTGTACCCGTCTGCGCTAGTCCCAGTACGTCTTTTCTTTCTAGCAATAACGGTATACATTGAGCTTGGATCTCAGAAGGTGTTTTATATCCCAGCTCTTCGACTGCTTTTAAGATTGCAGGAGAAAGGTCTAAAGATTCAAACGTAACTGGTTCTGACATTAATGCGCCTCAACTATTTTAAAGAGGCGCGCATTGTACAGGAAAGATAAAATAAAAGCTTGCATAAAATCACACTATTTTATATGTGCCTGATATTGGTTAAAATTTAATCTATGTGATTTTGCTAATTTACTGGTAAAGGCCTAAATTTGCTTTTGCATAGGCCTCAAATTCAGTAAAGCCACCAATGTGATCTTGGTCGATAAAAATCTGTGGCACGGTAGGGCAAGGTTTACCCGCTGACTTTTCAAGGTCGGCTTTGCTTACGCCTTCCTTGATAATGTCAACATAGCGAAAATTGAAGTCATCGCGCTCTTGCGTTAAACGCTCAGCCACTTCTTTTGCACGAACACAAAACGGGCAACCTTCACGACCAAAAATAACAGTAAACATATTCTTTTTCTCCTCTAAACGGTTAGCTTCAGTATAGAGGATTAATCATGAAGGTAAATTGAATTAAAATGATGAGATTAATCCAAAAAAGCGATTAACTCCGATAGACGGTTTTGATCAAGTGGAAGCCGAACTTGGTTTTCACTGGGCCATGCACTTCAAATAACGGCTTTTTGAATACCACATCGTCAAAGGCCTTCACCATATCCCCTTTATTGAACTCGCCAAGGTCGCCACCGCGCTTTTTTGAAGGACAAAGGGAATGTTGTTTAGCCAATTTGCCAAAGTCAGCACCTTTGGCTAGTTTGGCTTTGATGTCTAAACACTCTTTTTCGGTTTTTACTAAAATATGATAGGCGCACGCTTTAGGCATGAAGGGACTCTCATTATAAAAATAAATGCGATCATGCAGAGCTTGTGCGCCTAAGGCAAGTTAAAATGTTACGCTGAAGCCAATAGAAGGACGCATTTCAAAGTCATCGCTTTCCTCTTCTATATATAAATCATTGATTGATTTGACTCTATCGTAGTCAAGGTCAACATAGGCTGTATTGTCTTGGCCATATGCATTCATTAGTTCCAAAATTAGCTTGCCATCAAGCCCAAATAATTCTGTTTTGCGTTCAAAACGAATATCTAGGCGGTGATAAGTGTCAAAGCGCTCTGAGAATGGGTCGCCATACACTGGCAAGTAGCGGTTCGCAAATTCAGGGTTCTCTTTTACACCCACAATAGGGGTATAGGCTTGGCCGCTGCGAGCGGTAAAGTTAAAGCCTCCAGACCACTTTTCGCCAAAGTCATAGTGAAACACGGCATTCAGAATAAAAGGGGTATCGGCATAATAGTCACGCTTAATGCCGGTTAGCTCATCCTCACGCTCACTTTTTGCAAGGCTTACAGCAACCCAACCATACCAGTCATCGGTTTTGTTTTTGTTAACAATAAAATCAACACCGTAGGCTGTACCGGAAGTCCCATTGATATAGTTTACTTGAGATAAGGGGACACTTTTTGGCAGGTCATCCATGGTTTTATAATAGGTCTCGACGGAATATGACCACTCATTTTCCAACTCCTGTTTAAAACCTAAGGTATAGTGAGTTGAACGCTGAGCTTCAAGTTCAGGGTTACCAACAACAGGTAATATGTATTCAAGGTCTTGAATGCGGCTGTAAGTGCCAGCCTTGGCTGAGATCACTGTGTCATCGTTATAGAAGTAATTGAGCGCAAAGCGTGGATGAACAATCGTCTCATCACTGTAGTCATAATATTCACCCACTATTCCTAATTCACTTTGCCAGTTTGGTGAAAATTGCCAAACGTGATTAACCCCAATAAAGGCAGAATCTGTTCCAGCACTCGATGTGCCCTTAATCCTTTCTCCTTTATTTAGGTCACAGTCGGGGTCAAACTCGGTGCAAACATAGTTAAAAGCATCGTAGCGGTAGGTGGATTTTTTGTCGTAGTAGCCGGCATCTGCAATGACACGTTGCTCTTTATTTAGTTTATAACTGGCTCGTACTTTATAACTGAGTTGTTCTTCTTCAAAATTTTCAAAGTAGCCATCAGATAAAGTCGCGCGTTGACCATAGCGCATAGTGGCTTGGTGATTGAGATAACCGACGCCTGCGCGAATATGTAGGTCTTTGGCGTAGTGGTCCCACAATATGTTCTGACTATTAAATTTACGAATATAGCGAGCATCGCCCTGATATTCTGGGGTTTTAAGGGCAAGATCTGACGCGCCTGAAAACCCAGCCGCAACCGAATCCTCCGCGCCATTGATATTTACCGTTAAGGTATTATTTGCATTGATATCCCACAGCCACTTGGCTTGGTAATCGTGATCATCCGGTGGATCGTTAATGGTGATCCCTGTTGGCTTGCCATCATCGTCCTCAAGCTCCTCGCCATCACTGAAAAACAGCGGTAGGGTACTTTTTCTTGCTGACACATAGAATGCAGAATTTTCAGTTGCTTTACCTTCAACAAAAATACCTGCGTTAAACATGGTTAAATCAAGTGTGGTGGCAATATTTTGGTATTTTGGATTACGCAGCGTGACGTCAAACACGGCACCAGTGGCATTGCTGTAACTGGTACCAAATCCGGCAGAATTCAGCTGAAAATCTTGAATTGTATTGCGGTTGAAAATAGAGCTGCCGAAATCGTGAAAGATATATCCTGCGGGCATAAAGTCCACTTCAAAGATATTGTCGTCAGGAGAAGAACCTCGTACGGCAGGTGCGCCCATAGAACCACCCGCAGCAACAACGCCAGGTAGAGCAAAAGCAGCCCTGAGCGGGTCGCCCATGGCTCCTGGCATGTCTACAAGTTTTTGCGCATCTTCGGTAATTTCTGAAATAACTGAGCTGCGTTTATAAATAACTTCGATGTGTTCAATTTTCTCCTCATCGGCTAATGCATGATTGCCAAGGGTAGTGCAGAGCACGAGGAGTGAAATTTTACTGAGCGTAAAGTGTGGGGCGTGGCGCATGGTCGGCTTCCTATTCATCCTTTGTTAAGATGTGCGTTAGCCTAAACGAAATAATTGTTGATTAATTTCAGAGAGTCGTAATTAACTGTAAGCGGTTTATTTAGGTTTCTTACAATCTCGCTCGGATCCCTATCTCGGATGAGTAACCAACAGAGCGCTCGGTTATTTTGAAGTCTTCATCAAGTACATAATAGGTAGGGTAAGCCTGCACTTTGTACGCTTGTGCCGTGCTCTGATTGCCGAGTAATACGGGCATGTCTAATTGTAGATCGCTGACAAACTTTGTTACTTCTTCGGTGGAACGATAATCCAACGCAATCGCCACTGCTTTGACTTTACCTTGCTGATGTAGTTTATCAATATTCGGCATGCTCACTCGACATACGCCGCACCAAGGCGCAAAAAAATACACGATACTTTGTTGACCTTTGAGCTGAATAGACGAATAAGTTTGCTTGGATTGTAAAATGGGTAGGTGAAATGGCGGCGCCGTTTGCTCTCCCGAGTCGGCAAGCATGTTCCTTTCTTGATAGGCTGAGACGGCGAAGAACACCAGCACAATGATGACAGCTTGGCCAAGTAGCTTGAGCATACAAATGATCCCGTGATAACAGTAAGCAACAATAAAGACCGCAGTGTATCGATCTTTATTGCAGCGGATCAATGTATTTGAGCTTAACCGTACGGGTTGTCGCCTAGGTAGCGTTTCGCTTTTTGCTCTTTTAATTTCGCTAAGTCAACGAGTACCAGACCATCGATGCAGTTATTAAAATCAGGATCTATACTAAAGCTCAGAAAATTCACGCCTTGCTCTTCGCAAAGCTCCGTATATTGCTTAAATAATGTAGGGACTTGAGCACCCATATTAGCAAGAATATGTTTGAGCTCTGCGAAATCTTCTTTGATGTCATCGCCACTAAACATGTGTTGATAACGGTTAAGCTGATCATTACTTAGCTTCATTTCATTGTTCGGCGTGGCGATACCTGCAAGGTTTGAAAAGTAATGTTGGTAGTGATAAACCAACATGGCTTTTGCTTCATCCGGTAACGCGTTTGAAAGGCTGACTGCACCAAACATATAACGGTGCTCTGGGTAGCGCTTTACGAATGCACCGATACCATACCATAGGTAATCAAGGCTCTTGCGACCCCAGTACTTGGGCTGCACAAAGCTGCGACCAAGTTCGAGGCCTTTTTCAAAGTATGGGGTCATGGCTTCACTGTACGAAAACAAGCTATCGGTATAAAGCCCAGCTTGCCCGTGTTCTTCTATCACTTGCTTGGCACTTGCAAGGCGATAGGCACCCACCAGCTCAAGTTGTTTGGTGTCCCATAACAACAAATGGTGGTAGTGCATATCGTACTTATCGATATCACGACGGTTACCACTTCCTTCTCCCACTGCCCTAAAGGCAATTTCTCTAAGGCGTCCAAGCTCTCTAAATATCACCGAGCTACCGGTATATTGGTAAACGTATATTTGCATGCCATCGGGTGTTTCACCGATACATTCGCACGCTTCCACTGCCTTTTTAAGTTCTTTGCGATTTTCTGGAACTGCAATAGGGGTTTGTGTTTTGAGTGGCAGTGGCTTTTTACTGGCAAGGCGATAAAGTTGTTTGCGAATAAGCGCGACTATCTCTTTGTCTTTAAGGTTATCAATAAGATAAGACTCTGGAGGAATGCTGGCGCCTATTTCAAATTCTAGCGACTTTTGCCTTTGTTTAAACATCTCTTTGACCAATAATAAACTGGCTAAAGGCTTATAAATCATACTGGTGCCGTAAAAGAGCGGACTGTTTTTCGCTTTGATAAAAATGGGTAGAATGGGGCAATTGGCTTTTTTAGCCATTCTTAAAAAGCCAGAGTTCCATTTGCAGTCTTTAATACCGGTTGGGCTTAAGCGAGAAACTTCACCAGCTGGGAAGATAAGTAGCGCTCCCTCAGACTTTAAATGCTTGTGAATGTTTGCCAGCTCTTGTTTTTTACTGGTTCCTGAGAGGTTATCAACAGGCAGTAATAGGGGATGCATTGGTGTAACCGACATCAACATCCGGTTAGCAACAACCTTTAAGTCAGGCCGTACTTGCGCCAGCACTTTGATTAGTGCCAGTGCATCTAAAGAGCCAATAGGGTGGTTTGCGACAATCACCACTGGACCTTCGCTTGGGATATGCTCTATTTGCTTTGGTTTAAAGCGAGCGTCAAAATCTAACTCATCGAGCACTTGTTCAACAAACTCGAGTCCTTGCAAATGAGGGTAGGTGTCAGCAAACGCGACAAACTCTTGCTCATGCAAGAGATAACCAAGCCCTTTTTTTACTAAACCTTTTACCTTTGGGGAGTTTTCAAGTTGTGGAAGATTTGCTTCAATGACTTTATCTACACTGATCATTTTTCATCACCTGTTGGCGCTTTTTTGCAAGAGTAAAAACTATTAATGACAAGCATGTTGCATTGGTATGTCATTTATTTTGCAGTGATAGCGTGTCGAGAGAATAAAGGAACAATATGGCTTTACTTATTTGTGTTACTGGTCGTAATAATGACAAGCTAGTTGCTAAGCTAGCAGCTCTGTTGCCGCAGCAAAGCTTGCTTGAATGGCCCGTTGATGATGTTAGCTTATTAAAGGAGGTCGAGTTTGTGCTGGCATGGAATGCGCCAGAGACGCTATGGTCAAAGCTTCCTAATTTAAAAGTAGTGCATTCTTACGGTGCCGGTGTTGATAGCATTCCGATGCAGCTGTTACCACCAGATGTAGAAGTTGCGCGTATCGTTGACCCAAATTTAGCGGATGATATGGTTGAATATGTATTAGGCCAACTATTAAGTCATAAGCTTAGAGTTAGAGAGTACGGCCACAATCAATCTCAGCAAATATGGAAGCCAAGGCGCGCAAGAGCAGGTCGCACTGTTGGTATTATGGGGATGGGGCAACTTGGCCTTGCGGTCGCGCATAAGCTACATGTAAATGGATTTAACATCAAAGGGTGGTCCGGCTCTGCAAAACAACTGGACAATATTGAGCACTTCAGTGGGCAAGATGAGCTAGCAGCTTTTCTTTCAGACATTGATTATCTTGTGTGCCTTCTACCATTGACTGAACATACCAAAGGGATATTGAACGCCCAGCTGTTTGCACTCGCGCCAGATCATTGCGTTCTCATTAATGTCGCAAGAGGTGGCCATCTGAACGAGGCGGATTTACTCAATGCGTTAGCGGCTGAGACGTTTGGCGGGGCTATTTTAGACGTATTTGATACAGAGCCACTCCCTGCATCACATGCCTTTTGGCAGCAGCCAAACATTAGTATTACTCCACATGTTGCCGCATTAACCAGTTTGAATACGGCAGCTCAGCAAATTGCTAACAACTATTTAGCGATGCAGGAGGGCAAAGCACTTGTTCATTTAGTTCAGAAAAAGCAGGGTTACTAATTGATTAAATAGTTGTAATTAGCCACAGAGTAGGGTGTAAAGAGAATAGTGTAAACTACTGTATAAAAAAACATCTTGAGTGTTTATGAATGATGCATTAATTTAACAAAAAAACAATAATAAAAAGGTCTAACCCATGAAGCAAAGTCAAGGTGGCGCGAAATTATCACTTGTTGTGGTTTCGGTTATTTTGTTAGGTGTATCAGCTTGGTTTAATCAAGCGAGTGCAAGTGAACTTCAGGGGACGACACCCACCGCAAATAGCAAATAAGCCGAGTTTTACTCGGCTTTTTGTTTCTTAGCGTTTAGCGTGACGCTCTCTATTTTCTTGTTTTTTCTCATCACTCTTTCTTAGTAGTACGTAAGTAGAGCCGCTACCACCATGGCATTTTAATGCAGAGTGAAATGCCAACACTTGTGGCATTTCTTGCAGCCATTTATTTGTATAGCTTTTCAGTACAGCGGGAAAGGGTTTACTGTTTAAACCGATACCATGCCTTAATAACAACACTCGGATGCTTTTTGCATGGCAATCTGTAACAAAGTCAAACAAGGCTTTGCGGGCATCATGAAATGGTTTGCCATGTAAGTCTAAGGTAGCATCAACTTGGTATTTACCTAATCTGAGATTTTTGTATACACCATCTTGGACGCCGCTTTTTTTATAGGCGAGTAGATCGTGTGGATCTAATAGATCAACGTATTCTGTGGATAAGTAATTAGGATCAAACTCAAGTTCTTGTTCGGCAGCCTCGCGTTTTGCGAGTTGCGAAATAGTTGGTTCGTTTTTGTGACGGCGTAATTCTGCTTTTTTGTCTTGAGCGAGAGGAGTGACGTCGCCCATTGAAGCTAAAAATAGTTCTTCATCAGTCATGGCCATACTGCTTCTCCATTAACAAGCAATGATGGCCATGATTTTAGCGCACCGAAGTGAAATAGGGAACTAGTCGCTGGGAACTAGTCGCTAGGAACTAGTTACTGCAAAGAACTAGTGAACTTCCAGCTGACCAAAGGTATAGACTTTGAATAGATAAAAAGTATTTATCAAAATCAAGCTAAGGTTAGAAATTACACTGGTGTTCATCAGATCAAGGCTAAACGAGATAAAAAGTACGCCACATGCGCACACAGCAGCTACTCTTAGTAGCGTTTTATGGTTAATAAAAAAGGCACCAAAACCTAAAGTAAGTAATATTAAGTTAAGTAGCCAGTCGAGCTCGTTTGCCATTGTCTGTTTGGTTCTCCAAATGCGTTTAAAGGATCGCCATTATGGTGATCATTTATGCTTCATTCAACTGATAAATTTTATGATTTTCACATTAGAAATTTTAATGGATTAATGGTGGCTGAATACTTATGTAGCAGCGCTTGCATAAGTCGTTACAAATACCCAGACGCACTTTTTATTTCTTTGTGAATAGTCTCAGCTATAGTTAAGTATCTTCATGATTATCATAAACAAGTTGATGAATCAGCGCAGATTAATAAATGCATATCTATACTTAGTTACATATGTACAAACCTAAGATAGTTCCGCATAAGGCGATAATAAAAAGCCGTAGGCGACAAAAATAATTAAGGAAAGGCAATGAAAATGCTTAAGTACTACCTGTTTGCAAGTCTCTGTTTAGCCGCACTCACGATCCACAGTATTGGATCTTGGCTAATGTTGCCGCTTGCGTGGTTTACCGTCTCTATTTCTTTAGTTACTTTTGCTTATGCAACCAACTATCCGCACATATTTAGAAAGCACGGTACAGGCAAAATTCCTTGGTATATAACCTGGCTATTTTGGCCTTACTTAGGCTGTGTACATTTATACAATGCAATTGAAAGAGGTAGAGATGTTGTTGATGCATTTCAGCCGCTTACAGATAATTTATTTGTTGCTTGTCGGTTATTTCCAAGCGATGTGGATATGCTTAAGGCGGAAGGGATTGAAGCCATTTTAGACGTAACTGCTGAGTTCGATGGGTTAAACTGGTCAGCAGAACAGCAAGGCTTACACTACCTCAATATTCCAGTGTTAGATCATCAAGCGCCTACCTCTGAACAGTTAGCGCATGGCATGGCATGGATAGCAGCGCAGCACGAACTAAAACGGAAGGTTGTAGTGCATTGTGCGTTAGGTCGAGGACGCTCAGTGTTCTTTTGTACTGCTTATTTACTCGCGACCAACCCCGATTATACCGTCCGAGAAGCACTCGAAAAAATTCAAAACCGCCGTGAAACGGCAAGGTTAAACAAGCATCAGCTAAAAGGGCTGACAAAGCTACATCACAGTCAAAACTTTACTCATAGTGAGCAGGCGGCGTTAGTCATAAACCCTGTATCAGGATCGGGTAAATGGTTTACCTATGAAAATGACATTGTGGGTATGCTGGCGGAAAAATATAACTTATCGATTCACTTTACAGAGAAAGAGACAGATGTCGCGGCTTTGGCTAAACAAATCATGTCTGATAAACAGCCAAATATCATCATAGCAGGGGGCGGTGATGGCACATTAGCAAGCGTCGCCCATGGTGTTCATCAAAACGATGTACTGTTTGGTATATTGCCTTTAGGTACTGCTAATTCCTTAGCGACCGTGTTACTCGGTTCACTGTCCAAGATAGATCCTATCAACCGCGCTTGTGAAGCAATTTTAGCGGGTAAAACTAAGCCTATTGATATAATGAACTGTAATGGCCGCACCGCGCTTTTAGCGGCAGCCGTTGGCTTTGGTCAGGAAATGATAGAAAAGGCTGGGCGTGAAGAAAAGAATAACTCGGGGCAATTAGCCTATATTCGAGGCCTTTGGCAGGCGGTAAGTGAGAATAAGCCCCTTAATTTTAGAGTGAGCTTTGATGGCGCTGAGCAATCTCAGTTAGAATGTGTTAGTCTGGTTGTAGCGAATGCAGCACCAAAAACCACAATTCTTGCTCAAGGTCATGGAGAGCCAATCTATGACGATGGCAAACTAGATATTACGATTTTACCGGTTGAACCGGATGGTGCGCAGAATCTTACGGTAGCTGAACTTATTTTACCTAAATTGGACGGCAAACCTTCTAATATTCGCACCGAGCAGTGCGAAAAGATAAACATAGAATTTGAACAAGAACAACACTTTGCACTAGATGGTGAAGTGCTTAGTGCAAAAAGTATTGAAATAGTGATCCAGAAACACGCGCTGAACGTATTGGTTCCGAATTAGGTATTTTGCGGCCATTCATTAGTGTGCGAGATAAAAATCAAAAGTGGAAACACTATTGGAGCATTGAGAGAGGGACTCAATTGAAAACCGTTTTATTAGTAGATGATGATCATGATTTTGCAGAGCTGGCTTGCCGTATAGTTGAATACTTGGGCCATGACGCGTGCTTAGCGAATGACTTGGCGTCGGCCAGACAATGGCTAGAAACGCAAAGTTTTGATCATATCTTTCTTGATTTTATGCTGCCAGATGGCAGTGGTTTACATCTAGTTGATGAAATTAGAGCCGCAGGGATCCGTACACCAATAACTATGGTTACGGGACATCCATCAGTAAAGTCAGCGTTGTCGCAGCTTTGTCATGATGGATTGAATTATCTCACTAAGCCCGTTGACGCAGATGATTTTAGAAATGCGTTAAGCCCTTCCAAGAACAAACCCAAGCGAACCGAAAGTCAAGCGCATTTTGGTGTGTTGCTGGGCGAGTCTGCCAAAATGAAGCATCTATATAAGATGATAGAGCGCGTGGCAGGTACCGACGCTAACGTGATGTTGATGGGGGAAAGCGGTGTAGGTAAAGAAATGTTTGCCCGCGCAATTCACAATGCTAGCACAGTGACAGGGGATTTGGTTAACGTAAACTGTGGTGCAATCCCGAAAGACTTGATCGGTAGCGAACTATTTGGTCATGAAAAAGGCGCGTTTACGGGAGCAAATGCTCAAAAAGTTGGAGTATTTGAACAAGCAGAGAATGGCACTTTGTTTTTGGATGAATTAACCGAAATGCCAATCGAGCAACAGCCAAACTTGCTACGTGTACTTGAAACACACACGGTGACACGAGTCGGTGGCACAAAGCCGATAAAAGTAAATTGCCGGGTAATATCGGCGACTAACCGTAGTGTCGAGGATATCGCTACCAATGACGTACTGCGAGAAGACATTTATTTCCGTTTAGCGGTATTTCCAATCCACATTCCACCGCTCAGAGAGAGAAAAGAAGACATTCCATTACTTGCCGAGCATTTTCTCCAGGGTTTGAATAAAAAAGGTAATAGTCAGTATGTGATTAAGGCGGCAGATATGAGCCGCTTGGTTGACTATGACTGGCCCGGGAATGTGCGTGAACTCAAGCACACAATTCATCGTGCCTATATTATGGCAGATCACGATGACCATAGCTTAGTATTTGATGCGAACTTCGCTTCACCATTCGCGCAGGCGAAACGCATGGTGGAGCATGCGCAGTTAAATCGCGCTTCAATTCCACCACAGGTGGGCACTTCAAGCAGAGCAAATGCGATTCAAGTACCAACGCCTGAAATGAAGCCAGGTAAAACGATTGAAGAAGTAGAAAGAGAATTGATCTATCAAACGTTAGAATCAGTAGAAGGTAATAAGACGCTGGCCGCGCGAATGCTTGGGATCAGTACAAAAACGCTCTACAATCGTTTAAACGCCTATGAGGGAGAAACACAGTCATAATTTCGTGGAGGAACAATGACACAACATGATCAAGGTACGCTCGCGAAGTTAGTGCATGACGCACGCAAGCCTTTGAATCAAATATCAATGAATTCAGAGTTGATCAAACTTATTGCTGAACAACCTGATTCTCAACAACAGATAATCGAGATAGCAAATACGATTATTAAATCAACCAAAGAGTGTAGCGAGCTGTTACAGACGCTTGTGGAGCAAGGAAATGATGAGTGAACAATGAGTCCAAGTTTAGTTATTTTATGAACTTAAGTAATAAACTTAACTTTATCTGGTTTGCGGTTGTTGTGAGTGTTGGCCTCGTTGCGTCCAATGCCCTAATCGGTTTTAACAACGTTAAAGAATTAAACCAAGTTCAAGAGAGTATCCGAAACACCAGCGAAGTAATGATGTCTCTGGATCAGCTGCATATTGCGATGTTAAATGCGGAGGCGGGACAACGAGCATTTTTAATCTCAAATAAAGAAAGCGATTTAGCACCTTTTAAAAAAGCATTGCAAAATCTTGATGAGAGCATAGCTAAAGTTGGTCGCAATCACTCTGAAAGTGAAGTACAGCAGCAAAAAATTAATCGTTATGTTGAAGGTGTAAAAGCACGATTTAAAACTTTACAAAGCACGGTAATCGTTGCGCGTAACACCGACACAGGTAATGAAAACTTATTACTGGACCGAGCTGCGGACTCTGGTGGCGATCTACGAGAAGAGTTTACTCAAATCATGGCCGCAGAAGTGGATATTCGAACCATTCAGCTTAATCAGTTAAAACGCGTCCGCAAAGAAGCGCAAATTAATATAGTGGTGTTTACTTTGCTGAGCGCTGTGATGATTTTTGCCATTTTGCTACTTTTAGTTGTCAATCTTCGTAGTGCAAAGAAAGCAAAGAGCGAGTTAGAAAGAGCAAACGATCATTTAGAAGAAAAGGTGCAAGCGCGTACCGAAGCACTAGAACATTACGCTGAAGAGCTAAACCGTAGTAACCGAGAGCTCGAAGACTTTGCATTTGTTGCCTCTCACGACCTGCAAGAACCACTAAGAAAGATCCGCGCTTTTGGCGATCGCATCGAAAAGAATTATGGCGAGCACCTTGATGATAAGGGCAGAGATTATCTGGCTCGAATGACGAGCGCCGCACAGCGGATGTCGACACTTATCACTGACTTGCTTGAGTTATCCCGAGTTACCACCAGAGCAAAGCCTTTTGAAGAACAGGATCTTAATCAAGTTTTACAGTTTGTGTTGGACGATTTAGAAATTGCAGTTAATGACAGCAGTGCGAGCGTAAACTCGGACGTATTACCGACAATCAAATGTGATGCTAGTCAAATACATCAGCTGTTTTTAAATCTACTTTCCAATGCTATTAAATTCAGAGTAGAAGGGCGCGATCCGATTATTACAATCGCGGTTGAAAACACTCAATTGATGAGTCAAGATGCTTATACTTTTGTGGTAGAAGATAATGGCGTTGGCTTTGACGCTGAATATGCTGAGAAAATATTCTCGCCTTTTCAACGACTACATGACAGAAAAAAATATGCTGGTACTGGCATCGGTTTAACCGTGTGTAGACGCATTGTTGAGCGACACGGCGGAACGATTTCAGCGACCAGTGAAGATGGTAAAGGTGCTAAATTCACGATCACACTACTCGCTGAACCAACACCAATTATTCAGGAACTGAAGAATGAACTATAAAAAAACTCAGCCGATCCATATTTTGATGGCGGATGACGACGAAGATGATCGCTTGTTGGCTCAAGATGCTTTAGAAGAGAGCAGAGTACTCAATGCGTTTCAGTTTGTTAAGGACGGGGTTGAGCTTTTGGAATATTTGAGAAATGAGGGGGAGTTTACTGATAAACAACGATACCCAAGACCGAACCTCATTTTACTTGACCTGAATATGCCAAGAATGGATGGTAGAGAAGCGTTACAAGAAATCAAAAAAGACCCAATACTACGCTCTATACCCGTGGTTATCTTAACGACTTCCAAAGAGGAAGAAGACAAACTGAGAGGGTATGACTCAGGCGCTGCATCTTACATTACCAAGCCCGTGGATTTTGATGGTTTAGTTGATTTGATGAAACATTTAGGCAAGTACTGGATTGAAATAGTAGAGCTGCCAAATTAATCCCATCGCGCTTGTGCAAACAAGCGCTACCTCACCGCAAGTCGTCCTATACTTGTTTCAATATAACGTGACGACCCAAACGAATTAATATCACTTCATTTGTGGAGGCTAGTATGACAAAGGAGTCGGTCAGTGAAGTCAATGTGCTGCTCATTGAAGATGACGAAGACGACTATATTTTAACCTTAGATTATTTACAGTCTATTCCTAACTTTAAATTTAATCTCGTTTGGCAAAGCCAATACCATCAAGCGCTAGAAGCACTGGAGAGTAATGGCTTCGATCTCTGCTTATTGGATTATCAATTAGGCCCACAAACCGGTTTGAGCGTGTTAAAAGAAGCCAGAGCAAGACAGGTTCATACGCCGATAATTATGCTGACGGGGCAATCAGATGAAGTGTTAGATAACGAAGCCCTAAAAGCGGGTGCTGAAGACTTCGTGCTTAAGTCCGAAATAAGCAGCGCTCGATTTATTCGTTCCATTCGCTATGCTTTGGCACGCAAAGAACTTGAACGTGAACGGCTGGAGCGATTGCGAGTGGAGTCCGACAGTCGAGCAAAAGACCGCTTTTTGGCACATTTAAGCCATGAGTTGAGAACACCGTTAACGTCTATTTTAGGTTACACCAATCTCCTCTTATCTCGGGAAGAGTTGCAGAATGTTAAGCCTGAGCTTTCCATAATCAATAACAATAGCGAGCACTTACTTAGCTTGCTCAATGATGTGCTCGACCTATCCAAACTAAATGAAAACCGGTTACAGCTAAATAAGCAAAGCACGTGTTTGAATAGCTTTCTAAGTGACTTATATAGTCTGTTTAAAATGGCCGCAGCCAAGAAAGGCTTGAGTTTTAGCATTGAAGCTAAAACACCACTTCCTCAAGATGTAAAGATTGATAAAACACGGCTAAAACAGGTACTTATCAACATTATTTATAATGCGATTAAGTTCACAAGCTCCGGTTTCGTGAAGGTTGAGATCACGTTACAAGCTGAAGCAAAACTTGAGTTCAAGGTGATTGATACAGGTATTGGTATTCCTTGCGAGAAGCTTAAACGTATATTTAAACCTTTTGAACAAGTACAAAACGTCACAACGCGCACGGATGAAGGTGCTGGTCTTGGTTTAGCTATTAGCTCTGCACTCATTAAATTGATGGGAGGCGAGCTTGCGGTTGAGTCGACCTTGGGAGAGGGGAGTGAGTTTGGTTTTAGTATTGATCTTGATGCTATCGATGAAATGACTCTGGCGCCATTGATGCTAGATAAAACCCAAAATGCGACCGATAACTCGCTCCCATCTGATTTGCAAGGGCATATCCTTATCGTTGAAGACATTAGTGAGATCCAGATGTTGTTGCGCACCCTGATAGGCCAAACTGGTGCAACCGCTGAAATTGCGGGCGATGGCATTGAAGCGCTTGCGATGCTTAAGGATAATCCTGATAAGTATGACTTAGTCTTTATGGACTTGCACATGCCAAGAATGGATGGCCGAGACACTATTGTTGCACTCAGAGAGCGTGGTATTGACTTACCTGTTGTCGCACTAACGGCGGCCGCTCAAAAAGGCACAAAAGAAGAGTTAGTGGCGCTTGGCTTTAGCGATATGATGAGTAAGCCTGTTAATGTCTCTGAGTTAGGCGAATATTTAGCACACTACTTGAGTGATGAATTGGCAACATCTAGCGATGATGTGGAGCAAACTACCGGTACTTTGCAGTTTTTAGTGGTAGAAGACGACGCAGATACACGCAACTTGCTTAAGCTGTTACTTAATTCACTGCAAGTGAATGTGGTTACGGCTGAGTGCGCGCAAACTTGTTGGCAGCATTTTGTTGGTTCTGAGCGCTTTGACACGATTTTACTGGATATAGGCCTGCCCGATAAGTCCGGGCTTACGCTTGCGCGAGAGATTAAAGCACAAGATCCTAATCAGCATATCGTGATTGCTAGTGGTTTTGATCCAGAGCCGGAAAAGTTGGCTGAGTCACAAGTGGATGAAGTGTTATTAAAGCCAATTACACTTGTGGATTTGAAAGAAATTAAAGAAAAGCTGGTTTAGATAAGAACCAAAGAATAGCGCAAGGAATTAAATGATACCTTGCGCTATTCTTTGTAGTAGTACGATTTTTCTTAGTGCACCAAACTTGCCATATTTAGCGCTGAGTGCGCCAAACATAAACATGAAGCCTAACCCTTGAGGTGAGCTAATCGCGCCGGTAAATACTTTTTTGGCTTTCACTTGGGTAAGGTGATTAAAATGTCTAGCGGTAATGAGCTTTTTCTTCTCTATCACCACTTCTTGGTGCAACTTATCAGTGATGAATTCAGCGAGCTTCGTCATTACTTGCCTCCTGCTTCGCAACTGGAGTATAAAACCCAGACGTCAGGTCGTTTATGCTGTTATTAAAGAGTTTTAGCCCTGTGATGATCAAGTAATAAATCATTGCGATATTGATAGTAAGTACAATACCCGCCGAAATAAACCAGCTTAGGCCTGCATAGGTTAAGGCGTAAGCAAATAGTACGTGCAAGCTGCCCCATACCATCGCCGTTAAAATTAAAGAAAACAGAATTAACCCGAGCGCGATACATAAAGTTTTTAAATTAGCTCTGAACTTGGCACCTAATAGGTTAATTTGTGCTTCCGCGATTTGCTGATAACTGTCGAATAATAGAGACACAGAATCTTTAAGCTCAGCGAGCGCTGGCGTGCGCTCGTGAGCTGCTGCTTGACGGTCTCTTACTTGAGCTTGGTCTTGCATGATTACTTATTCCTTAACAGCATAGTTGCCAACATACCGAGTGAAAATGCGATACCAGCCGTTTTTACTGGGTTTTCCGTTGCATACTTTTTCACACCAGATGTATTCCACGCACGTTCCCACTCTTTACGCTTGGCACCAATGGCCTCGCCTGAGTTATGGCCTTTTTCGCGCAGCGAGGTTTCTGTGCGAGACGCTGAAGCGTGCAGTGAATCTACTGACGCATGTAATGTATCTGCAATTTGATCCGTAACTGGGTGACTAGAATCATGGCCATTTGACTGTGGTTTTGCTGTATTACTTGTCTGTGTTTGGTTTGCTTGATTACTCATAAACTACTCCTTATTCGTTTAGTTCACTGTATTTGTTGCAAACCCTTTGCCAACTTAAAACTTTATAAATATCAGATTGTTATCTATTTTTTATATTTTGTGTCGGTAGATGCGATACGAAGGGTGTAAATGTTACATAGCAGAACCTACAGGGTGTAGAGCTTGAAAATGCGACAGATTTCATTTCTAGCTGTGACTGGTAAATATTACATCTAGAGATTGTTTATCTTTAAACTCTATTTTCTACAAATAAAGGAATAGCAAGAAAGCACTCACATCATTCAATATGGGAGCTGTACATTGAAAACAAAAAAGGCGCTACCAAGAGGTAGCGCCAAAACCAGACTCTTGTGGAAGAGCCAGGACTGAGTCAAAGGGGAAATAATTGGGAGGCTATAAATTAGCCATCAGTACTGCTTAAAATTGATACTCAATAGAGACTGCTGCTACGTCCATATCTGGATCAATATCGTCTTCAAGTTCGTAGCGCGTATATTCTAAACGCATGTTAATGTTTTCGTTTAGGTGGAACTCTACACCGGCACCATAAAGCCAGTCGCCACCTTCAAGGTTAGATGAAACACGACCCACAGCTGGAATATCAGCATAGATATCTGCATCCCATTCAAGCCAACCACCTTTTGCGTAAACTGAAAAGTATTCGTTTAATGGGGCTGAGAGACGTGTAGATAAAGAAATACCGTCGATTTCAGCAGAGTTGTCAATGTCACTTGCTTCGTCGAAGTTTTCATAGGCAAGTTCAAAGCTCCAATATGGATTGATTTTTGTACCCACATACGCTTTTAACATAGACGAGTCATCATCGAACGAGGTGTCGTTCTCACGATCTTCCCACTGAAAAGAGTATTGGCCATAACCGATACCTGTATAAATTTTATAATCTTCTAGTCCAAAATCAGACTCCGCGTGAGCAGCGGTAGATGCAAGACCTAGAGAAGCTAGTAGCGCAGCGGCAATAGTTAATTGTTTCATCTTTACTCCTTAAATCAATATAAATATGGGAGGGGGGAGTACCCCCTCAAATCAAAATTGCTTATGATTTTTTAGTAACGCGAAGGTTATCTTTTACATCTTTAACGTCATTGGCGTTTTTTGCGATTTGCACAGCAAGTTTACGCTCTGCTTCGCTGCCAACATGACCGTTTAGTGTTACGACTAAACCTTCCACATCAACATCGATGTCAGTACCATCTACATCTGTGTCAAACAGGTAGCGAGACTTAATTACTGTTGCGATTTTTGCGTCAGTAAAGCCGCTATCGCTTTCGTAGTTACGCTCTTTTTTGCGTTCATCGGACATATCCACGATAGTCAGGTCGTTTTTCACTTCTTTTACGCCGTCGATACCTAGTACCAGTTCTTCAGCTAGCTTTTTGTCTACTGAGTGTTCAACTTTACCAGTTAGCACTACAACGCCATTTTTTACATCTGTGTTAATGTCAAAGTTGTTCAGCTCACCGTTGAAAAGTAGCGTCGCTTCTGCTTTACCGTCTATCCAAGCATCGCTTGCTTCTTTTTCCCAAGAATTATCAGCAGCGAACGCTGAAGCAGTAGTAAGTGAAGATACAAGTACAGTTGCAATTAATGTCTTTTTCATAATTAAACTCCTTTAATTTCGTAGTCGAATTACCTATTGCAGCTGTTGTGCCATGTTGTAAATTATTGAATTTTATGTGTTTTTATTTTGTTGGTAAGTTTTAAGGAAGAATTTACCGAGAAAATGTGTACATTACTTTGTAATAATTACCTTTTTCATGAACGGCTAATTAATATCAGTAGGAATGATTACTGCATTCTATCTTTGTCGCGTACTTATATAGGAATGAGTAATTATGAATTTAGAAAAATTTTGGACGTTAATTAATGATAAGTTAATCTCTTGGCTTGAATCCGGTGTGCAGTTACTACCGAATATGATCCTAGCCTTAATGATACTAATATTCTTTACAGTGCTGGCTAAAATATCAACAATCTGGTTTTCTAAAGCGATTAAAAAAGCAATAAAGACAGAACAAGTTGCTTCTCTTATTAGTTCCATATTTAAAGTCTCTATTATTACCATTGGGATTTTCTTCGCTTTAGATATAGTAAAACTATCAGGTGCCGTAATGTCACTGTTGGCTGGGGCGGGGATCATTGGCCTTGCTATTGGCTTTGCATTCCAAGATATGACCGAGAACCTCATCGCTGGATTTGTGATGGGAGTCAGAAAGCCCTTTATGGTCGGTGACATTATCAGAACCAAGGATTGCTTTGGCACGGTAAGTAAAATCAATTTGAGAAATACCTTAGTAGAAAACTTTTACGGCCAGCTGTCTTATATTCCCAACAAAATTCTCTTTAAGAATGAGTTACAAAACTACACTAAGCTTGGTAAGCGGAGAATAGAAGTACCAGTTGGTATCTCCTATGCGGATGACCCAGAACAAGCCCGAGAGGTGATTGTTGAGGCAATTAACAAGCTTGATTTCGTAGTAAACCAAAAAGAAACGGATGTCTATGCTGAGTCTTTTGGTGATAGTTCTATCAATCTACTCGTGTGGTTTTGGATAGACTACCCAGCTGATCCCGGCTTTATGGTGGTCAGGCACCAAGCAATTTGTACAATTAACCGTGTTTTAGCCGATAACGATATCTTAATTCCTTTCCCTATTAGGACGATGGACTTCAATGCCAAAGGCAGCACGACCTTAAGTGCGCAATTATCACAGGAATAATTTACATCTAGTTTGTAATATTTTCACCTGTATTTACACAGGTGGAATAAAAACTCTTTAAAAATAAAGGTTTATATTTTGGCATTTAATCTGCATTAGTAAAATGGACAGAAAATAATATTTGCAAAATGCACTTATTAAATATTTAAGCGAAAGGAGTTATTTATGGCAGATTCAAATTACGACATGGAGCCGGTAAAAGAGCTCATTAAAGTATTAAATGGTGGTGTTGATTTTTACACCGAAGCTAAAAAGAAGCTAGATAATATCGAATTAAACCGCGTATTTGACCAAATGATTGTAGATAAAGCGCAAGCAATCTCGGATCTACAACCATTTGTTCTTATTGACGAGGGTGAAATCGAGACTGATTCAGCGCTTAGCATCGACATTCGTGAATCGTACACCAAGTTGGTTGGTATGGTGAGCACCGACAAAGAGCACACCTATATTTCTCAGCTAGAAGAAGTGGAAGATAAAGTGTTGGGCAAGCTTGATAAAGCGCTAAGTAAAGATCTTCCACCTAAATGCAAGAGTGTATTACTGCAAATTCAAACCAGAATGCAAGCTTGTCACGATCAAATGAAGCAGTTGCAAGAGCTAACTGCCTAAGGAGAATGTTATGTTGAGTTGGGCTGTAATGTTTTTATTCCTAGCACTTGTCGCAGCCGTGTTAGGTTTCACCGGAATCGCGGGCGCTGCGGCAGGTATGGCGAAAATTCTATTCTTTGTGTTTATCGCCTTTATGATTATTTCGTTTATTTTTGGTAAAGCACGCGCTCCCAGGTAAAAGGGATTTAACGTTCTAAAACGGTTTTAGGAGATAGATTATGAAATCAGCAATTACATTAGCTAAAGCATTTGGTTTTGTTTCAATTTTAGCACTTTTTGGTTGTAGTGAAGGTCCAGCGGAAGATGCGGGTGAGCGTTTCGATGAAACGGTGCAGGAAGTGGAAAACAGTGTAGAAGATGCCTGTGAAGATGTAAAAGAGAACCTGAACGCAGAAAACGAAGAGTGTTAAGCAAAAACAATTTCGACGTGGAATGTAAGAGGAGAAGCCGATAAAGCTTCTCCTCTTTTTTGTAATAAGTTTAAAAATCAATACCCTAAAAAGGGGGGACACAGTAAATAAATATGATGCACATCAAAATCGCGCTGCTTAATCTGCAATTAATATTGTAATCTACGAACTTTGAGTAATACTTTATTTCTATGTTTACTCAATAAAAATCAGATTATGCTAAATAGGGTTTCAGTTAAAAGCAGATTGTTGTCGCTTTCAGGCATACCTGCTGTGTTTTTTATTCTTGCAACCATCTTCACAATCGGAACATTATCAAACCTTATCAATTACATTGACCGTATTTATGACGACAGAGTTGTACCGCTTAGACAAATAAAAGTGGTGTCAGATAACTACGCGGTGGTTATTGTGGATACGTTTCACAAGTTACGAGGCCATCAACTATCCAATGGTGCTGCGTTAAAGCAAATCGAAGAAGCTAAGAATATCGCTGAAAAAGAGTGGAATAGCTATTTGTCCACGGACCTTACGAGCGAAGAGCGAAGCCTAGTAAAGCAAGTTGAAAAAGCAGAATTAAGTGTCAAACAACTGCTGTCTAATTATATTAACCGAGTTAACGCAAATACCTTTGAAGAAATTCCTTACGATAAATTTGTACATGACCTCTATGCGGCCTTCGATCCGCTTAGCGAAAGCTACAGTGCCCTAATTGAATTGCAGCTTACTGAAGCGAGTGCGCTTCGGAACGTCGGTCGCTCAGAAGCCAGTGCGACAAAAGCGGCGATGATTATCTCTTCCGTTGTTATTGTGGTAGTAATGGTGCTAATTGGCATGTTGATATTTAGGTCAATTAATGAACCACTTAGCCGCTTACGTATGCGTATTGGTAATATTGCAAGAGATGCAGATTTAACACAACGAGTGGTAGTTGAGGGGCAAGATGAGTTAAGCCAGATAGGGAATGACTTCAATACCATGGTGTCTAGCTTACATGAGCTAGTTACCAATCTAGTTACAATCGTGAATAGCCTTTCTACGACCTCGAACGAGTTGAATGGTATCAGTCAGTCGATTGCGGGCACTTCGCAAGAGCAAGAGCAGCAAACAGTGATGATTGCAACCGCAGCAACAGAAATGAGTAGTGCGATACAAGAAGTGGCACATAATGCGATGAATACCGCGAACAAAGCTGAGATGTCCGGCAAGCTTGCGAAACAAGGGATGGATGTTATTTCGCAAAATATTCAGGCCATTGAGCGCCTTGCTAGTGAAGTAGGAGATAATGCGCAGTTAATTAAAGCGTTGAACGATCAGTCTAATGAAATCAACCAGGTTGTTTTAATGATCCAAGGTGTGGCTGAACAAACAAATCTTCTGGCATTAAACGCTGCAATAGAAGCTGCGAGAGCAGGGGAGTCTGGTCGAGGTTTTGCGGTTGTTGCCGACGAAGTCAGGCAATTGGCGCATAATACGCAAAAAGCCACAGAATCGATCCGAGATATGATCAGCAAGTTACAGGGCATGGCACAAAACGCAGTATCATCAATGGAGAACGCGCAATCAAGCGCAGCTGCGGGGGTAGATAGGGCTAATGAATCAGCTCAAATAATGACCGATATTGATAAGGCAGTGGATGAAATCGTTGGTATGAATATTCAGGTTTCAACGGCGACAGAAGAACAAACAACGGTGGTTGCGGAAATCAGCGAAAATATTAATGATTTCAGTAGCAGCATTTCTGAAATTACCCGAAATGCGCAAAGTAATGCCGATGTAAGTAACGACTTAGAAGCGTTGGCCGAGCAGCTAAACAGCCAAGTGCTGGTGTTTAAAGTTTAATGATATCCATTTGGTAATTAACTTGAGATGTTCTGCTCTAAAGCTAGAAAACACGGTTAAGCTGCTTGATATGGGATAGGAAAGAGCGGGTTTCTAGTCAGAAGCCCGCACTATATTTTAGGCATTTTCCTGTGGCGGCTAAGTTTTAAAGGAATTGTTAACCCTATCACACCATAGCATTAGCTTAGTGCTTTATGTTAAAACCGATATTCCATACTTAAATTGTATGCTCTAGGCTCGCTGTACTTTTTCGGCACGAAACCGTAAGTATCGTAAAAGCTTTCATCTGTGAGATTACTGATATTCAGTTTAACGCTCAGCTGGCTAGAGAATTGATATTTGACGTGCGCATTTAGTAAAAGCTGACTATCTTGCTCTGCGCGTACTGCGCCCCGACGACCACCCGCTGGAAGTCCAAGGTCAACACCCGGAACGTTTAGAATATCGACTTTTCTGTCCGTATCCCAAGTTGCATTTAGGCCTAAACGCCAAGCCCCATAAGTATACTTGGTGCTCGCATTGAGCGTTTGTCTTGGTGCATACAAGTTAATATCTTCGCCATGCTCATCGACAACATCAAAATCACTGTAACCAAGGTTTACTTGCCAATCATCTGTCAGCTTTGCTTCTAATTCAACTTCAAATCCATCAGCTTCAGCACCATCAACGGGTCGATACCTAGCAGGTCTTTCGTCTGCATATTCGGGGATAACAACACCGAAGTCTTCTTTTAAACTATCAAAGTAAGCGACGTTTAGACGTAGTTTGTCATCCCAAAGTGTGGTTTTGATGCCGACTTCTAAGTTCCGGGCGGTGATTGGGGCTAATTGATTTAAATTGACATCCACTTTATCCAGTTGCGGCTCATAAGCATCGGTGTAACTTGCATACGTACTGATCTGGTCATTGAGATTGTATACCAGTCCCAAGTATAAGCTCTCACCGGTTTCTTCACCTTTATCGCTTGAGAACCCGCTCCAAGCAAAGTCACGTTCATTGGTACGTTCATAATCAAAAAATTTGACACCAAGAATGGCGTGAAGGTCATCCGTTAACGTTAACTTACTGCTAAGGGCAATGCTCTGTTCTTTCGTCGTTTTGTCCCAATAGCCAATGAATTGCTTATCTGTCGCGGTTAAATGAGCGGCCGGGTGAAGGTTATTAATCGATTGGAGTGGATAAAATATTGTTCTCGCGTTTTCATCCAGTTCTTCGAAGCGATCGTCAGTGGACTCAAAATCTGCATTTAAGTAGGTGATATTCACCTGATGTGCGCGGTCAAATAACTCAAACCGGCCAACCAACCCCAAAATGAAATTGGTTCCATCAACCGTTTCAATCCAGCGTCTGTCACCGGCTTGAAGGCCAAGGCCCGTTTCTTTGTCTGGATTTCCACTAAAGTAGGTTAAGGTAATGTCAGCTTCCGTTTTACTGTATTGTGCGCCAAAGTTGAGTTCCCAATCTAAATTGATTTGATGAGATAATTTTAAATGGTAGCTTTGATGGGTATTGCCGTTGTAACTATCTGGTGAAGATAAATTAGTTTTCTTGTCTATTTCGACGGAACTACCATCAGAGTAAAAAATTGGTAATCCCCAAGGTGATAGTTTCAGTTTATTGTCTTGGTAATGAACACTAAATGAGGCTTCGGTATCTTCGGAGAAATAATGATGCAACTGGGTGTATGCAACGATCTTATTACTATTCTCTTTGTCGACAAAGCTATCTTTTTCCTCATAGGCAAGAATAACTCGTCCGGCCAATGCTTCATCTTTCGTTAGGGAGCCGGTTGCATCTATGTGTGTACGCACTTTATTCCAAGAGCCAATCTCGGCACCAACTTCAACAAATCCACCTCGGTCTGGTTGTTTTGTGATGACATTTAATGTTGCCGATGGTTGTCCTGCACCTGCCATTAACCCCGCAGCGCCCCGAAGAACCTCTACTCGGTCATAGACAATAGTGTCTAAGCGGCTCTCTTGTGGTCCAGCAATTGAGGTCGGTAAGCCATCTTTAACCAATGCATTGACGAGATACCCACGAGAAGTAAACTCAGTATTATCACCCGCGCCAAATTTGTATCTTGAGACACCTGTTGCCTGTACCATGATGTCCTCAAGGTCATTCAGTTCGAAGTCTTTTATGTAATCGTGGCTTAACACGGTAACAGACTGAGGGGTTTCTTTAATGGTAAGGTCAAGTCCAGTGGGACCTGAGTTACGCTTGATTGGCTGGCCTACAACACTGATCCGTTCAATATTGTCGCGCTCGGCTTTTGCTGCCGCATTTGGAGAAAAATAAAGGAGTGATAACATCAGAGCTAGTGCTGTAGATTGATGCGCTTTGGTTTGCATGGGTGTTTCCTTTCCTAAATTGTTTTTTCGTCACAAGAGATAAAGATGAAAGTTCCTATGATATGTAGGAGCTATTTTTCTGAGATTGAACCAAGATTTTGAATAGTTCTAACTGAAAACAGAAATTATTTTCAATTCTAAATGATAATTCTTTTTGTTACCATAAGGGGTAATGGAAAAAATAAATTATTGCAAAAATAATGGCTTACTCAAATCTCAGATTTGTTAGGATCTGATTGTTAGGTGGGATGTCAATTAGGTTGGATAGCGCTGTCACAGGGGCTTATCTATGTTTGAATATTAATACAAGGCAAGGAAGTGAAGTCGTTTTATGTCTTCGCTATTAGGTGGTCCATGACGGCAAAACAATGGTTCAACTGGCATAGTTTGAGTGGCGTGTGGTTTGGGGTGTTGCTGTTCATAATATGTTGGACTGGCGCGTTTGCGAGTATTGCCCACGAACTAGATTGGCTATTCAACGATCAGGTGAGGGCAGTGGAGGGCCAATCAAACATAAGCTTAGCAGCTGCTTATGAGATGGTACAAAAGGCGTATCCTGACGCCCGAATTGGGATTGCCTTTACAGGTCCTGATAGCTATTTTGCACATGACATCGTGATGCGAATGCCTGATAGTCCATGGCAACATGTTTATGTCGATCCATATTCAGGAGCTATCTTAGGTGAAAGTAGTTTTTTTAATATTCAGCGCTTTTTTCGCGATTTCCATATGCATTTTTTTGGCGTGTTTGACAGCATCATTTCATACTATCTTGTGCTTATCTTTGCAGTTCCTTTATGTATCTCGACCGTGAGTGCGCATTATGTATATCGCCTCTGGTGGAAAAAGTTATTTGCATTTACGTTTAGCGGGGATGCACGTGCCAAGATGGCAAGTATGCATAAAATAAGTGGGGCGTGGGGCTTATGGCTTGCGGTTGTTATTTCGCTTACGAGTATCTGGTATCTATTTGAGTTTGTTCGAATGGATATGGTCGATGGTAAAACTGCTTTTACTGATGTTGGGGATTTTGCCGTTAATCCTTTGGCTGAACTGCCGCGACAGGATAAACCCCAATTGTCTGTTGTGGAATTATTCGCAATAGTAAAAGCGGCGAGACCTGACCTTGAGGTGAAAGCCATTCGCTATTCTGGAGGTTATTTTTATGCTGAAGGGCAATCGCAGGATTGGGTAGTTCGGGATAGGGCAAACAAGATCTATGTCAACCCTTACACGGGGGAAGTTGTTTATAGCCAAACGGCATCAAGCCAAGGGCTGTATTGGCGCTTATCCGATACCGCCGATCCCCTACATTTTGGCAACTTTGCGGGGGTATGGGGGAAAATATTGTGGTTTATATTTGGGATTGTACTTTCATTTTTGGTCCTCAGTGGTACTTACATGTATATCAAGCGGCAGTTTAAATTGCGTCGCAAAGATGAATACCGAGGTGTCGTGGTATCATTAGCGTTGAGCTTAGGATTGCTCTTATGTATTTGCTTTTATGCCCAACACACTATTGCGGGTTATGGTATGGCAGGAAAGTGGCCGGAGTTACCGATTGCTTCGTTTACTTTTTTATTAAGCTGGGTGTCGCTCACTTGCTTGATTATCCTATTTTGGAGCATCGCTTTGCTCAACTTATGCCTGAAAAATCGGAGTTCTTCGCTCAGCTTTAGTCGAAATTGATTGCTGAAGACCAAAAAAAACCTCGCAGCTGCGAGGTTTCTTCACTCATGAAACTGTGATTAAACAACACCACGAGGTAAGCGGCAGTCGTGATCTTTTGCTGCTAGTTCAGCAATCCACTGTTCTTCCGCTTTGAAGCCATCTTCGTTTTCTGTAACGATAGTAAAGCTTGCTGATTTTACAGCTGCTGCCTTCGGCGCTTTCTTAGTCGTTTTCGCTTTTTTGGCAGGCGCCTGCGTTTTCTCACTTGCTACAGCTGACCCTGAAGTTAGCTCTTCTGTTAATTCGGCTACCTCAGCAAGACGCATGTTTTTGCCACCATCGATGCTATACCAACCTGGCTTTGCAGTGATCTCAGGCTTTTTGCCATGTGCAGCTTCGTACGCAGCTTCGAAAGCGCTTAGTACTTCAGTTTTATCTAGTTTACTCATCGTAGATCCTAGTCGTGTTGTACGCGGATACGCGGGTTAAGATTAAACTCTATTTATACCCATATTTGCGCAAATTTTCAATTTTTTACGTTTTTCAGCGCTAATTTGTCGAACTTTAGCCTGATTTTGGTGTCTTTTTCAGCGCTTAAAGTGCCTCAGGGTCAATAACACGACGGATCGTGATCCACATACTACCAAGCTGTTCATGCCAAATCCGAGTGACTACTTCTAAGGCCTTATGGTTCGGAATAAATTGTCTGCTCAGTGGGTATTGCTTGAAGTTATAAAACTCCGTCGGTGCAGCGATCACTTCTATGCCTTGTGCTTCAAATAGGTTTTTTGCGCGTTGTATGTGCGATGCTGATGTGACCAATGCGACGTCATAATCGACTAGTAAAGGCGCTAGCATTTTTGCTTCGTCCGCGGTGTCTTTGGCATTGGGATTTTGCTTAATACGTGTAGCTGAAATACCTAGGCTCTGTGCGGTTCTTGCCATGAGTCCCGCGCTTGTTGCATGGCCATAGCCGTAACCAGAAACATACAGCCGAGCCTTTGGGTAAATATTAGCAAGTCTTACGCCTTCAACTAATCTGGCTAGGCCGCAGCTGCCAAGTTGGGCGTTGCTGGGGAGAGATTTATCTGGATATAAATCACAGCCAAGTACCACGATTTTATCTATGTTGTTGTGCTTGCTTGGATTGAATGCGGGGAGAGTGCCTGTATCCCATTCAATAATATGTTGTGCGACATAAGGAGTCGATAACGCCCATGCGGTCAGTAAGACGAGCCAGCTTGCGATGTAAGGTCCTTTACGCGTTTTGGCGATAAAAAGCATAAGCCCCATAAGCACCACTAAAGATAATGGTAACGGCATCATAAGTTGACCGATAACCTTTTTGACTTCAAACATTTAAACATGCCTTAGATTTAGATAAGCCTGACGCAATGCTAGCATGAGATGGGAGTAGTAGAAATGTATAACAGTTAGGGCTCAAAAAGAGCCCTGTCATCTATCTTGCAGTGGTTTTACGGCAAGTATTGAGGAAATGACGATAAACAGGGTTATCTTTCATGCTTTTCTTCATTGCTAAATACATAGGACGATTTAGCCCAAGTGCGCCTAGAGGAATCGATTTAATTAGCCCTTGGCTCTCATAAGGTGTCACTAACCAGTCCGGTAAAGCTGCAACCCCCATACCTGCACTAACCAGTTGGAAGATTAATAAACCTTGATCGACGGTTTTTAGCGTACCGTCAAAGCGTGCATTTTGAATAAAGTGCTTAAATATGTCCTGACGCTCGCGAGGAATAGGGTAAGAAATGATGGTTTCATCTTTTAGGTCGAGTGCTGTGACATAGGCCTTCTTGGCCAATTCGTGATCTGGTGCAACGATTAACTTTAATTTAAAGTCGAAAAGGTGCGCGTATTCCAGTTGTTCTGGTTCTCGAATGTCTGAGGTAAGCACTAAGTCCAGCTCATCTTCAATAAGGTCAGGAATAGCGTCGTAGCTAAAACCACGTTCGTAATCGACTTTAATGTCAGGCCAAAAGGTATTGAATTCTTTAATTGTTGGCAGCAACCAGTGAAAACAAGCATGACATTCCACGCTTAACCTGAGTTGCGAGATAGGTTGATTAAGGCTTTCCTTCAACCGACATTTGGTTGCTTCAACTTTAGGTAAAACATCGTTGGCAAGTTCCAATAATAACATCCCTTGAGGGGTAAAACGTACTGGTTGCGTTTTGCGCTCAAAAAGCTGGCAGTCGAGTTTGCTCTCAAGATCTTTGATCTGATGTGATAAAGCAGATTGAGTCAGGAATAGCTCTCGTGCTGTATTCACGAGAGAACCAGTTTCTTTCAAGGTGGAGATAGTCTTTAGGTGCTTTATATCAATCATTATCAACAATTCTCATATTTTAAGTGAGCAAATCTCAGCATTACTCAATATTACGATTCTATTTAGTTATTATCAATGTCTAGACGTCTAAATACCTACAGTGAATTGTTCAAAAATTCACAAATCCACTATAGCACTAAAAATGACAGCGTTGTCACTACTTATGTAAAAATTTTTTAAAAAATTACAATTTAATTTTATTCATATGAAATCTGAGAAAGCATCAATTGTTGTTTTTGATTATGAGAATTATATTTTTAGACATCTATACATCTAGGTGGAATTAAAATCATGGCATTAACACATAACTTGGGTTTTCCACGCGTAGGCAAAAAACGTGAACTTAAATTTGCAGTAGAGCGCTATTGGTCGGGCGACTTAACGCAGGACGACTTAATCGCGGAAGGAAAGCGCATTCGTGCAGAAAATTGGGCATTGCAAGCTGAGGCTGGTGTTGACCTTCTACCTGTAGGCGATTTTGCTTGGTATGATCACGTGTTGAATACTTCATTACTTGTCGGCGCGATTCCCAGTCGTCACAAAAATGATGAGTCGGTAAATCTTGATACTTTGTTTCGGATTGGCAGGGGACGAGCACCTAGCGGCTGTGCGTGTGCTGCAAGTGAAATGACGAAATGGTTCAACACCAATTATCATTACATCGTCCCTGAGTTAACTCAAACGCAGGAATTTTCCCTGACTTGGACGGAGTTGTTTACTCAAGTAGAAGAAGCACAATTACTTGGCTACCAAGCAAAACCCGTATTGGTCGGCCCGGTAACCTACCTCTACTTAGCTAAATGCGTTGGTCAAGAGTTTGATAAATTGGCTTTATTAGATAAGTTATTGATTGTATATCAGCAGGTACTTAACAAGCTTGCTGAGCAAGGTGTTGAGTGGGTACAAATTGATGAACCTATTTTAGCACTGGAAATCGACGATGCTTATCGTGACGCGCTGCGCCGGAGTTTTGATGCGTTGAGCGGGCAAGGAGTAAAAGTGTTGTTGGCCAGTTATTTTGACTCCGTACAAGCGCATGTTGAAGATATCCAGTCTTATCCCGTAGAAGGCGTACATTTTGACTGCGTAACGGCAAACTACGACTTGGCTGCGTTAGAGGAAGTAGTTGGGCAAGATAGCGTGCTGTCTCTAGGGGTTGTGAACGGTCGTAACATTTGGCGCTCGGATCTTGAAGGTGTATATCAGCAACTTGCTCTGGTTCATGAACGTCGAGGTGATAATCTCTGGCTTGCTCCTTCATGCTCATTATTACATACGCCAGTCGACTTAGATCAAGAGCAAAAACTTGATAGTGAGTTAAAGTCTTGGCTCGCATTTGCCAAACAAAAAGGACAAGAGCTGGCATTATTGAAAAATGCATTGGAGCAGCGTGATATTACCCAGTTGGTCGAATATTCTAAACCTGTAAAAGCGCGTTTGACTTCTACTCGCGTGAATAATAATGAGGTGCAGCAGCGTGTTTCAGCGCTTACAGCAAAAGATGGCCAACGCAATAGTGAATTCGCAACCAGAATTAAAAAACAAGCACAGTCGCTAAATTTACCCTTATTGCCAACCACAACGATAGGCTCCTTCCCACAAACCCAAGCTATTCGTAAGGCGCGACGTGATTATAAAGCGGGTACGTTGAGTGCTGATGCTTATCAAAGCCAGATGGAAGCAGAGATCCGTTATGCCGTTGAAGAACAAGAAGCGCTTAACTTAGATGTGCTGGTTCATGGCGAAGCAGAGCGCAATGATATGGTTGAGTACTTTGGTGAATTACTCGAAGGTTTTGCCTTTACTCAGTTTGGTTGGGTGCAAAGTTATGGTTCGCGCTGTGTTAAGCCCCCAGTGATCTGGGGAGATGTCTCGCGTGCGGCACCAATGACTGTTAATTGGGCGAGTTATGCACAGAGCTTAACCAAAAAACCGATGAAGGGCATGCTAACAGGGCCTGTGACTATTTTATTTTGGTCGTTTGTCAGAGATGACTTAGACAAGCCGAGCATCGCAAATCAAATCGCATTAGCACTGAGAGATGAAGTGGTGGATTTGCAAAACGCAGGGATTAAGGTGATCCAAATCGATGAACCTGCATTTAGAGAGGGGATGCCACTCAAAGCCAGTCAGTGGCAAGCCTACTTAGCGTGGGCGGCGTATGCGTTTAGGGTATCTGCAAGTGGTGTGAATGACGAAACACAGATCCATACGCATATGTGTTACTCGGAGTTTAACGATATTATCGCCGCCATAGCGGATATGGATGCGGACGTGATCACAATTGAAACGTCACGTTCAAATATGACCTTACTCGACGCCTTTGAAGATTTTGACTACCCCAATGACATCGGGCCTGGCGTTTATGATATTCACACACCAAACGTCCCTGAGGTGGCATGGATAAAAGACTTAATTCACAAAGCAGCGAAGAAAATCCCGGTAGAAAGATTATGGGTGAATCCAGATTGTGGGCTAAAAACCCGAGCATGGACAGAAACCCGAGCCGCACTTGAGAATATGGTGACAGCAACCAAGGAGCTTAGAAGCGAATTAGGGGGAAGTTAATCTAAACCAGTTCAAATACCTCATTGTTTACAAACAATGAGGTATGTGGCGAGTGTATCTAGTTTCTACTCAGTAAAAATGCCATCGCTTGATCTGCGGCGAGTGGTTTAGAAACAATATAACCTTGGCCAAACTGACAGCCTTTTTGCTTTAATAGCTGCCACTGGGTTTCGAGCTCGATACCTTCAGCGACAACGGTTAGGTTAAGTGATTGTGCAAGTTTCAAAATCGCATCAACTAGCGGGTTTTCTCTTTCAGTTAGTTGGTCAATAAAGCTCTTATCAATTTTAAGCACATGAATGGGGAGCTGGTGCAAATAACCTAAAGCAGAGTAACCAGTGCCAAAGTCGTCAAGATAAAGCTTCACTCCAAGGGATTCTAATCCTTGAATAATTTTGGTTGCGAGGGCGAGGTTTGCTATCAATCCAGATTCTGTGATTTCCAAACATAAAGAGCCAGGTGTAAGCTCATAATGATGATAAAGTTGCTGAATTGTATCAACGAACTCTAAGCTTGCGAAATGTCGCGATGAAACATTTACCGTAACGCGAGTCTTCGGCAGCTTTTGCGCTTTCCAACGTTTGAGTTGTTTGGCTGCTAATTCCAACAAATGTAAGTCAAGTTCAATGATCTGTCCGGTTTGCTCTGCAATTGGAATAAAAGCATCTGGAGAGACGAGACCATTTTTGGGGTGAAACCAACGGACAAGGGCTTCAAAGCTCACAATAGCGCCAGTCGTGAGAGAAAATATCGGCTGATAATACAGCGCAAATTCATTGTTTTTTATGCCATGTTGCAGATCATTTTCAATATCGGCTTGCTGTTTTAAGCGCTTGCGCATGGCATTATTAAAATAGCAGACTTGACCCCGGCCCGAAGATTTTGCTTCGTACATGGCGGCATCTGCTTGCTGCAGTAAATTAATTGCGCTATCGGACTCGTTATCAGTGAACGCAACGCCAATACTGCCTGAAGCTTGCAGAACATGACCATCTATATGAAGGGGCTTGGTTATAGCCGTGGTGATCCTATCAAGCAGCAGAGTGACTTGTTGCCTGTCTTGGACATTTTCCATAAAAATCGCAAACTCATCACCCCCGAGCCGCGCAAAGGTGTCGGTTTTGCGAATACAGCCATTTATCATCTCGACAATAGCAATCAAGAAATGGTCGCCAACATCGTGGCCAAGTGAGTCATTAATGCTTTTAAATCTGTCTAAATCGAGATAGATCAAGCAGTGCAAATTAGAGGACTCCACTCGCGCTAGCCTCAAAATGGCATGTTTGATCCGCTCTAACAATAAATAACGATTGGCAAGACCCGTTAAATCGTCGTGCAAGGCTCGATGTTCTAGCGCCTGCCTTGAAAGCTGCCGGTCTATGGCCATGCTGACTTGACGACTTATATAAGTCAAAATAGATAAATCATGATTCACGAAAGCTTGGTCGTTATTGTAGCTTTGCAACACAATCACGCCCTGATATTGATCATTAACCAAAAATGGTACGCCTAACCAAGAGCGTGGCGAGCGACCCACCATTTTAAAATCACCCCGCGTGATATGCATTCTAAATTGATCGTTATCACACAGCAGTGGTCGTTGGTTCTTCAGAATATAGTAGGATGCAGTATGCTTAATCTGATCTTTTGATACTTTTTGGTGTGCATTACATTTTTCGCCTCCCTCAATCAAATAATCGATTTCTAAAATATCCTGTTGAGTATCGTAAAGGCCGATAAAGAAGTTCTCGGCGCAAAGCTGAGAGGCAATGATTTTATATAAGTCATCATAAAAAGCCTCAAGGTTCTCAAAGCGATAAGTGATGTTCGCAATTTTAAGCAGGGACTTTTCTAAATTCTGTGCTTGGTGTAACTGGGCAATCGTGGTTTGGAGATTTTCTAAGGTGCGTAACTGATGGATTTTGGCACTGAGTAGATGTGCGACCGTCGATAATATTTGTAAATGCGCGGAGGTAAAATAATCAGCCTCTGGATGCTCACAGTCAATAACACCGATTAAGTGGTCGTCATACTCAAGTGGTACACAAAGCTCTGACATCGCTGGTCGTAAGTCAGCAATATACATGGGGTGAGAGGCGACGTTTCCAGAAATAAAGGGCTCTCTAGTCGTTGCGACTTGCCCGGTAATACCTGAACCAATCTTTATCTTTGTTTGTTCAACACGATAATCCCCATTAGCATGGGAAACGCCCATACTTGCAGCGACTTCTAGATACTCTTGATAAGGATCAGCGAGATAGATAACACAATCTACAAACCCCAGTCGATTAACGACCTGTGTTGTAACGTATTCAAATAATTCGTCAAGTTTGGTTAGATGCAGCAGCGACGAAGAAAACTGGTTGATGATGCTAAGCTGCTCAGTTTTTGATTCTAATTTTTGGTTCTCAGATAGCATACATATTTCTCAAGAAAAGATGCTACTAAGTTAACTTAAAATGTACATATTTACCAATATTGTGAAAAATGAAAACGAGCTAAAAGTAAACTTACAAAATGAAATAATCTGCGGTTGGCCTGAAAAACTTTACTAACACCCATGTGCAGCCTATGATCGGGCAAATTCAGCAGTGGAAGAGAGCAATGACGAGCAAACAAACGTTAACGATTACACGACCAGATGACTGGCATGTGCACCTACGTGATGGTGATGTCTTGGTTGACACGGTAAGAGATATAAGTCGCTACATGGGCCGCGCGATTATCATGCCAAACCTTGTACCACCAGCAACTTGCACAGAGACTGCTTTGGCTTATCGTGACCGCATTATGGCCGCTAATCCTCAAGGTAACTTTCAGCCTCTAATGGTGTTATATCTTACGGATAACACGACTCCTGAAGAAATCAAAAAAGCGAAAGCAACTGGCCATATTGTTGCAGCTAAATTATATCCAGCCGGTGCAACGACAAACTCAGCATCGGGTGTAACGGATATTGAAAATGTATATCCAGCGCTCGAAGCGATGCAAGAAGTTGGCATGTTGCTACTCGTGCACGGTGAAGTGACGGACTCTTCTATTGATATCTTTGATAGAGAAAAAGTATTCCTTGAGACAAAACTGTCCAAAGTCGTTGATAACTTCCCAACGTTAAAAATTGTACTCGAACATATCACAACAAAAGACGCAGTTGATTTTGTTAATCAAGCGCCTGACAACGTTGCTGCAACTATCACAGCTCATCATTTGCTTTATAACCGCAATCATATGTTGGCTGGTGGCATTCGTCCTCACTATTATTGCTTACCTATCTTAAAGCGTAATACGCATCAACAGGCGTTAATTGAAGCGGCGACAAGCGGAAGTAAAAAATTCTTCTTGGGCACTGACTCAGCCCCTCATGCGAAAGATAAAAAAGAAGCCGCATGTGGCTGTGCCGGTGCGTACACTGCACATGCCGCAATTGAGCTTTACACAGAGGCATTTGAAGATGCAAATGCGCTGGATAAGTTAGAAGGTTTTGCGAGTCACTTTGGTCCGGACTTTTATGACTTACCGCGCAATACGGATACCATTACGCTGACTAAGTCTCCTTGGCAAGTGCCTGATACATACAAATTAGGTGAAGGAACGGTCGTGCCAATTAAAGCTGGGTCGACAATTGATTGGAAAGTTGAATAAGATTTAAACAAAATGTAATTAAATCTTCTTAATTCTAACTAAAAAGCGCCATTATGGCGCTTTTTTCGTAACAAAATTAAAATTCATAGAATACAATTTGTTTTTTATTAATTTTAATATAGTATTCAATATAAATATTAAAACTAAGCTTAATTGAGAGAGTATCAATGCGTGAGATCAAGTCTTTTATTAAAAATGCAAGCTACGGTGATTTGGAAAAAGCGTTAGAGCTTATTCAAAAAGCACTGGACGAGCAAAAGGAACAACAGCAGGCTAAAGAAGAAGTATTGGCTATGCTGAAAGAAAAAGGACTTACGCTTGATGATTTAGTAGGCACTACGCCAGCTGACCGTCGTTCTAAAGTAAAAGCAAAATACCGAATTGAAAAAGACGGTGAAGTAATTGAGTGGACTGGCCGTGGTAAAACACCTAAAGTATTCCAAGGTGTTAACCTAGATGATTATCTAATCTAACAATACTTTATTATGAAGGTTGTTCGGTATTGAACAGCTTTTTAAAATAGCATAAATAAAAGGCGTATCTTATGGATACGCCTTTTTTGACTTAATTATTTATATCCTGAGGTGCTTATTTACGTTTTAAGACCTTACCAACAAGAAGCGGTACAAAATACGCTGAATCACTTTCGAAAATCAAGCGAGTCAGCCGTTATTGTATTACCTACAGGGGCCGGAAAGAGTCTAGTGATTGCGGAGCTTGCACGGCTTGCGAAACACAAAATATTAGTATTGACTCATGTTAAGGAGCTCGTAGAACAAAATGCACAAAAATATAAAAGCTATGGGTTACAAGCGAGTATTTTTTCTGCTGGATTAAAAGAAAAGTCGTTACAGCACCAAGTGACTTTTGCCAGCGTGCAGTCATTGTCTCGAAACTTATCACAACTCAATCAATTTTATTCATTAGTTATCATTGACGAATGTCACCGAGTGAGTGGGGAAGATAATAGTCAGTATCAGCAAATTTTAAACCAGCTGGCTCAGTTTAATCCTGAACTAAAGTTACTGGGCTTAACAGCAACCCCTTATCGTTTGGGGATGGGGTGGATATATCATAAACATTATCACGGTTTTGTTAGAGGAAAAGCTGATTCACCATTTAAGCAGTGTATTTACGAATTACCGCTTAGATATATGATAAAAAATTCGTATCTGACGCCGCCTAATAAAATTGATCCTGCCGTTGAGAATTATGATTTTTCTAGTTTAAGTACAGATTCGTTTGGGCGTTATTCAGAATCTGATATGAATACATTATTACAAGCACAAACTCGTGCAACAAAGAGCATTATCACTCATTTACTGGCGCTCAGTGAAAATAGGGCGGGAGTAATGATTTTTGCCGCGACGGTTATGCATGCAAAAGAAATTCTCGGCTATTTACCCACGCAATATAGTGCGCTTATCACGGGTGAAACCAAATCTGCCGAGAGAGATGCACTTATCATCCAGTTCAAAAATAGAGAAATTAAGTATTTAGTGAATGTTTCTGTGCTGACTACTGGGTTTGACGCGCCCCATGTTGATGTTATCGCTATTTTGAGACCCACGGAGTCCGTGAGCCTCTATCAGCAGATTGTAGGCAGAGGACTTAGGTTAGACGAAAACAAAGAAGATTGCTTTGTCATTGATTATGCAGGCAACGACTTTGACTTATTTGCACCTGAAGTGGGAAGTAAAAAGCCAAATTCAGACAATGAGCCCGTACAGGTGCTGTGTCCTGGTTGTGGTTTTGCCAATATTTTCTGGGGCAAGGTAGACGAGCAAGGCAAGCTTATTGAGCATTTTGGTAGGCGCTGTCAGGGATTGCTTGAAGACGATGAAGGTCACTCGCAGCAATGTGATTATCGTTTTAAGTATAAAGAATGTGAGCAATGCGGTGCAGAAAATGATATTGCTGCAAGGCAATGCCATCAGTGCGGCGCAATAATGGCCGACCCAGATGATAAATTGCGTGCCGCACTGAATTTAAAACATGCAATGGTACTACGCTGCAGCGGACTCTGTGGCGAAGTGCTTAGTGGTAATAAGTTAAAAATTACTTACTTTGACGAGGATGGGGCAAGTTGCAGTGAAGTCTATGACTTCTCTAATCAAAAGAGTCTATTTATATTCCACCAGCAATTTGCAAAGCGGCGAAAATCTACGTCGGCACCTGCAAAATGGCAGTCAGCTGAAGAAGTGATAGATACTGATTTGATTGCACCGGATTTCGTGATTGCTAAATTACACAAGAAGTTTGGTTGGCAGGTTTCTGAAAAGCTGTTTGATTATCAAGGAAGCTACAGAAAGGCTGACAAAAGTTAGCCTTTCTGTGGCGGTTTATTCTTCCGAGGCCATTAAGCCCCAGCCATCACCATATCCTTCATAACCATTGGCTATGCTTTCAAGGTATTGCTCCGTTTGACTCAGTAGCTCGTGCATCGGGACCATAGTCACCGTGGTGATCACTTCCCAAACGCCTGTGTCAGGACATTGTTGTAACTGGGTTTTCGGTGCTAATTCGTCTTTCTCAATCGCGCTAATGAAACGCTTAGCATCATCAGCTTGCTCGAAAAGAATATAAAAATCGATATTCTGCATTTGCGTCAGATCAACGCCAGCAGCGGCAATCTCAGCTAGAAGCTCACCGTTATCATCATTTGGGAATTGCATAATTTCACTCTGCAGGTTCAATTGCTGCTATTGTCCGTCATCTGCAAGAAAATAAAAAGGATGAATGTAAATAAATGTGCGATAAAACCCACTGCGTTACAACAAAATACACCCTATGTTCAGCTTCAGCTCAGTAAAATAGTAGTTTCTCTGAAAAGTCGTTTTACAGTATCCATTTTCACAAGCACAATGGCATTATCGATGCCCATAAGTCGCGATATTTAGGTCGTTTTATTTTAATGAAGCCGTATTTCTCTTGTTTAACATTAGCGCTTTTTTTGTGCTGCTTTTTCTCGTTTAACGCAGGTGCTGAGTCTCGTCCTGCATCAGTAAAAATCTCCAACATTGAAGTCAAAGTCGAAAACGGCGACGTAGAAGACAACATCACTGGTTTTTTAAAATCTTACAAAGGTAAGCCAAAAGTCCCTCGGGTGATGAAAGAGGTGCGTGCAGACATACGTCGCGCTTTGCATGCTTTAGGTTATTATCATTTTGATATTCAACTCAGTGGGGAAGGGCAAAACGTCATAGCCGAAGTCAAACTTGAAGCACCACTGAAATGGAAAGATATTAATATTGAGCTTGTGGGTGCGGGTAGGGACAATGCGGATTTAGTTTCGCTTATCAAAGATGTACCGATCCAAGTTGGCAAGCAAGTCAATCATAGTGATTATCAGGCAACGAAAAGCCGCTTTGAAAGCGAGCTACTAGAACTTGGATATTTTGATTATCAATGGCAAGAGTCCAAATTGCTTGTTCACAAAGCGAATCGCTATGCTGGCGTGCGGCTGCTTCTCAACACTGGTAAACGATATCAATTTGGCGACCTTGCTATTGAGGGAAACACCAAAGCGGCTAACTATATACGTTCGCTAAGCCCATTTTCGAAAGGGCAGCCGTTTGAAGCGAGCCTCTTGTCTGACTTTAATCTGTCTTTAAATGCCACCCCTTATTTTAGTGCGATAAAGGTTTATCCGCTGTTAAAGGACCGGACGAGCGATCAGATCCCAGTTCGAGTGAGTGTTGAAGACAAACCCGCAAATAGCTTTGAAGTGGGTGCTGGCTACAGTGATGATGTGGGTGCAAAAACCCGTTTTAAGTGGACTAAACCCTGGATCACCGAGGATGGCCATTCCTTTGAGTCCAATCTGAGGCTATCGCAAAAGCAACAAGATATCACTGCCAGTTATACCATTCCAGTAGACAATCCTAACGACGATTTGTGGCGTGTGTTAGGCGGCTATAAAGTGCAGGATGAAGTAACGGAAGGGATCAACAGTCGGATTTGGAACGTACAGGTACAGCGACAATGGCTAACGGATGATGAGTGGGTGAGAACGGCGTTTTTGAAACGTGAACATGAAACCACAGAACAGTTAGGCGAAAAACAACGCACGGAAATGTTGATCCCAGGCATTAGCTACTTAAAGAAAGAAAGTAAAGGTGGCGCGCTACCTTACTGGGGGAATGAGCGCCTGATCTCCATTGAAGCCGCAGCAGATTCTGTACTATCGTCTGCAAATATGTTGAAAGTGAGATGGAACAATGAATGGCTAAGAAGCTTTGAAACCAAGCACTTGTTTTTTGGTCGCTTAGACTTAGGGGCGATCGTGACAAAGGATATTGACCAAATTCCGTTTACCCATCGTTTCCTTGCAGGGGGAGATCAAAGTATCCGTGGTTTTGCCTATGAATCTATCGGTCCTCGCGATGACGAAGGGCGCATACTTGGTGGCAGATATTTAGCCACTGGCACAGTGGAATATAACTATCAATTCCATCCAAGTTGGCGAGCCGCTTTGTTTGTTGATGCGGGTACTGCAACGAACGATTTCTCGGACGCTTGGGAAGTTGGGGCCGGGTTTGGTTTTCGTTATTTAACCCCCGTTGGCCCAATCCGGCTCGACCATGCTTGGGGGTTGACCAAAGAAAGTAAAAGCACCCGTCTCAGTATTGTTATAGGACCTGAAATCTAATGCAGTTCAGAAGCTTAAGAATCAAAATCATTACTGCCATTATCAGCCTATTTTTACTTTTGGTTTGTTTATGCTTTACCTTGCCGGGGCAAAAGTTACTGGTTTGGGTAGCGAATAAAACGGTTTCAGGGTTAGCAATCGATAGCTTAGACAAGCGCTTATTATCTGGCGCCAATCTTACGTTGCGTTATCACAATGACGATATCGATATTCGCCTTAGAGACACCAAAGTTACTGTTGAGTGGTTGACTTGTGCCAGCGTTTGCATTGCGCTAGACGCAAAAGAGATAGCGATTGTACAAAAGCAGAAAAGTGTCAGTGAAGCGGAAACTACTGAAAGTGGCCAAGTTGAGTTACCACTGCCAATTGCAATAAAACGTGCGCAAGTTCAGCAATTTTCGTTGGAAACGCCGGATATTAGAGTGCAATTGCAAGGCTTAGACACGCAGCTTTCAGGTTCTGGCTCACATTTTAATGTCCCTTTTTTGCTGTTAGACAGTGTAAAGTTGACCACAAAGGCAACCGATAAGCCCGTGCCTGCAAAATCGCCAGTACCACTTAATGCATTAGCGCCACTCCAACTACCTAAGATAGACCTGCCGCTAACCGCTGAGCTCGGCGAGTTAAAGATTAACAACCTCGCGATAGATGAGCAGACGCTTGAGAATATCAAGCTTTCTCAAGTTGTAGTGGATGAAAATGTGGACGTGGAGCAGGTTCAGCTTAACTATCAAGAATGGTTTATATCAGCGGCGGCAGAAGTCTTGCTTAACGACTGGACTGTTGATCTTAGGTCAACCTTGAGTGCGCCACAGGGGTTAGCCAGTTTAACACTGGCGGGTCGCCCTCACGATCTCACGCTTACTTTGAATAGTGAGGGAATGGCGTTTGCAAAACTGCAAGCCCATGCGGATTTGACAACGAAAAACTGGCCTTTTGAGTTACAGGGTCAAATAGATAAGTTAGTCATTCCGTCAGGGTCCACAACTTTAAAAGGTGCAACACTCGGCTTGAGCGGAGATGCCTCAAAATACAATTTATCAGGCTCAATCGCTGTTAATACAGTGCAGTTTGGTGATGTCACCGCGACACTTGAAGGGCAAGGTGGACTACAAGCATTTACACTTGCTAAAGCCAAGCTTCAGCTTGAAAAAGCGCAAGCGCAAATAGCAGGACAAGTGAACTGGTCGCAAGGCGTGAAGGGCAAAGTGAACGGGGACTTTTCTCAGCTACCAATCGATAGGCTGCTAGGACTAGTGCAATACGATGCAGGCCTGACGGAAAACGATATGCTGGCAGGGCAATTCGCGCTCGATTTTGTGAGCCAAGGTGAACAGTGGCAAGTTAATGTTGAGCGCTTTAAGCTCGATGGTAAAGTAGCGGGTACACCACTTAATGCGGACGTTAAGGTCGTTGTGGATGAGAGCCTGCTAGGTGAGTTTAGCCATGCACGCCTGAATTATGGCAAAAATAGCCTGACGGTAAGCGGTGAGCTTGGTCAGCAGTTAGATCTCGATATTGACTTTCAGTTTGAGCAGGCGGCAAATACGCTTATTCCAGCCGACTTGAAGGGCAGTGGTGAAATCTTTATTCAGGGCGACCACCTCAAGCCGAGTATTCAGACCGATATTAAGTTTGACTCTGTGCGCTACCAAAATATAGCACTACATGGCTTAACGACGAAAGGCTCGGTTGATATTGCCAATGAAGTGACTGGGCAAATTAGACTGGCACTAGACCGTTTGATTATTGACTCTGAAATGGTTGAAGACATTCGTTTAGCTGTGAATGGCAACCAGCAGCAACATAACGCGACATTGGATATTCGTGATAAACGAGTGGTTGCAAGCTTTGAAATCAATGGCAAGATGCAGCAGTCAACTTGGCAGGGAGAATTGTCGTCTGGTGAGGTAACTTCTCAAGGGCAAACAATTGCATTGCAAAGTCCCGCCGCAATCGTGATCAGTGATGTCAGTCAGCGCATTGCAAAGCAGTGTTGGCAGATAGATGATACTGATTTGTGTTTTGCAGCCGAGCAAAAGGGCACACAAGGGCAAGCCGATGTTAAACTGGAGAAGTTGGCACTGGCTAAACTACAAACTTGGTTGCCAGCAGAGCTAAAAATAACAGGTGAAACTCAGGCCGTGGCTAAACTTGCGTGGCAAAATGGCCAAGTAACGCGAGCCGATGGCGAGCTGAACATTGTTGATGCTGGCATTACGACTCATGGGCAAACATTTTCAATTTCCGAATTTAAAGCGTTACTAAAAACCAATAACAAGCAAATCCACGCTGATTGGCGCATGACCTCCGATACCTTAGGTAAGTTCAGTGGTGATACACGTGTGCCGCTAGATAAACAATCCCCTCAATTAGCTGGTAACGTAAAAATAGAGTCAATTGAGCTAGCTAAATTGTCAGCGCTACTAAACCGAGTAACGGAACAAAGCTTTGACCTGCAAGGGGAAGTGTTAGGGGATATAAATATCTCAGGTAGCCTCGCAGCCCCAGAAGTGAACGGTAAACTAACCGCTCAGCGCTTATTTATGTCTTCGGACTCTTTGCCTGTGGAAATCGATAAAGGTCACATCAATCTTGATTTTAATACCACTTCTGCTCAACTTGAGGCTGAGTTAACTGCAGCAAAAGGCGGCAAGGTGGCACTCACTGGCGAAGCCTATTGGTCGCCCGAGCTCTCTGCCGAAGTCAAAATAAAGGGCGAGAATATTTATGTGCAACCTGACTCACAGATTGAACTAACCGCAAGCCCTGATTTAACACTTGCCTATAAAGATAAGATTGCGCGAGTACTTGGAGAAATTGTGGTGCCGTTTGGCCGAGTAAACATTGAATCTCTGCCTGAGGGAGTCACCTCGCCAAGCGATGATGAAGTTATTGTTGATGCTAAGGTGCAAAAGCAGATGTCGGTGCCAGTTCAACATGAAATAGATTTAAAACTGACCGTTAAAGATAATTTTAGGGTGAAAGCGCTTGGGCTAGATAGCTTTGTTACCGGTGCAATCGAAATTGATAAGCAAGTTGAGTCGCCAATGCTGGCAACGGGAGAGTTGCAATTGCGAGAGGGGAAATACCGTGCATTTGGCCAAGACTTGTTGATCCGCACAGGACAAATTGGCTTCAATGGTGCATTAGATAAACCATATTTGAACATTCGAGCTATTCGAAATCCAGCGACAACCGCCAATGATGTGATAGCCGGAGTTGAGCTCACTGGCAATATTGCTAAGCCGCGTTTGACTGTGTTTTCAGAGCCAGCAATGGACCAAGCCAAGGCACTGTCATACCTACTTAACGGGCAGCCTTTAGGGGAGTCAGAAACCTCTAACAATGCGCTACTCACGCAGTTTTTACTCTCACAGGGAATTGACCGCAGTGAAGGATTCTTTAGTAAGGCGGGGGAATCGCTTGGACTTTCGGATGTTAACCTATCAGCAAAAGGCAGTGGTGACGATACACAAGTTGAGGTGTCAGGCTATATCACCCCCAATGTTCAGGTCAGTTATCGGGTTGGGGTATTTGAGTCTATTAATGAAATTGCGCTGCGTTATCGTGTTTTTTCGAAGTTTTATGTTGAAGCCACGAGCGGTTTGTACAACAGTATAGACTTCTTATACAAATTTGATTGGGATGACAAATGAAACTGCTCTGGCTCGCTCTAGGTTTTGTGATATTTCCTCTCAAAGCACAAGAAACAACGGAAATTAGAATCAGCGCTGGTGCCGATCCGTACATTATAGAGTTGCTTACTTTGAGTTTGTCATCCCAGATAGAGTCAGCGAGGCTCGTATCAGTGAGAAGTATTCCTTCTCAAGACAGAGCGGTGCGCCTACTTGGAGAAAAAGGGGGGCTGGATGTCAGTTGGTTAGTGACTAACTCACAGCGCGAAAAGGCCGCGAGCGCAATTCGCATTCCCCTAGTGAAAGGGATTTTGGGTTATCGCATTCCTTTAGTACACAGACATAATCAAGCCTTACTGAGTGGAGTACGCTACATTGGCGACTTGCGCCGAGTTACTTTTGGTTTACGCAGAGATTGGCCAGACCATCAGATTTTTGAGCGTAACGGCCTTAGTGTGACTTCTTTCTCACAGGAAGACAGTGGTTACGACATGTTGTTGAAAAAACGTTTTGATGTGTTGCCAAGCGATTTAGTGAGTATGGAAGCTGCACTGAGTGACACGGACTTGGTCGCAGATCAGCACGTGGTGTTTTACTACCCTTCGGCGGTATACTTTTTTGTTTCTCACGACAACCCGTTGCTCCATAGCCAAATTGAGAAAGGCCTCAAAAGCGCATTACAAGATGGCCGATTTGAGGCGTTATTCTTAAAACACTTTTCCGCTCGTCTTGAAAAGCTAGATCTTAAAAACAAAACAGTCATAGAATTAGACAATCCAAACCTGCCACCCAGTGCGCCGTTGGAGGTGCCATTTTATTGGTATAAACAAGGAAAATAATAATGAAAAAAACCTTACTACTTATTGCGCTTGCCATAAGTACATCCCCTGTCTTAGCAAAACCTGATACAAAGTCACCATCGGAAGTCGTTGCTGAGGCCAAAAGCAGCGACTGGCAGCAGCTGGACCCTGAAAATATTCTTAAAATAGAACTACAAACAGGACCGGTCTATATCGCGCTTAACCCTGAACTTGCGCCTAATCATGTGGCAAATATTAAAGCGTTAGCGCGAGAGGGGTTTTACACAAACTTGAGTATGTATCGGTTTGTGGAAAACTTTGTGGCCCAAGGCGGCGATATGTCGGACAAGAAAATGCCGCAAAAAGGAAAAAAAGCGATTGCCGCCGAGTTTTTTCATAGCACAGAACCAACCTTGAAGATCACATCGCTAGATGCTGTGGATGGCTACGCGCCACGTACCGGGTTTTTAAATGGTTTTGCCGTAGGACAAAATGATGCTGGCACCAAAACCTGGATGACGCACTGCGTTGGTTCGTTTGCCATGGCCAGAACCAACGATATTAACAGTGGTGGTACCGAGTTTTACATTACGTTGACGCCGCAGCGATACCTAGACAAAAATACTACCGTGTTTGGACAGTTGTTATCGGGAATGGAGCATGTTCAGCACCTAGATCGTAAACCTGTTGCTGGACAAGCGTTCAATGTTATCAAAGGGGTTACGGTGCTTGCTGATGTAAAAGGTGCGCCTTCGTTTAAAAGGCTGAAGACAAATACGCCGATTTTTGAGTCGCTAATTGCTGCGCGTAAAAATAGAGCGGGAGATTGGTTTGTTGATACACCAAATCACACCGACATATGTTCGGTCCCCGTCCCGGTTGAAATGGAAGACGCGACAGGGGAATAAATAGCAATACTTAGATGTGATAAAAAGCCAAGCCATGTGAGAACATGGCTTTTTTACGTTTTACTGTCGGTTAGTTCTTACCGCATACGGAGTTTGATCTTGTTCACTCGAACGATATGGATTGATATCTAACCCGCCGCGGCGAGTATAGCGCGCATAAACCGATAATTTTTCAGGGTTAAAGGTGCGCCAAAGCTCACAATAAATGCGTTCCACACATTGCTCATGGAACTCGTTGTGATCACGGAATGAGATCAGGTACTTAAGCAGCGCTTCTCGGTCGATTTGCTTACCACGGTAACTTATCACCACGCTTGCCCAGTCTGGCTGTGAGGTGATCAAGCAATTTGACTTGAGTAAGTGGCTGTGAAGCGTCTCGTCAACCATATCCTCAGAGGCAAGTTGTAGTAAGTCACTATTTGGTGTGTAGCTATCAACTTCAATATCAAGCTCATCGATACACTCACCAGGGAGGCGCGAGAAAGGAATACAATCGAATTCGTCTGCGCCAAATAATGTCACGCTAACTTGGCTATTTGATGCCGTGGAAAGATCCGCAGCTAGCGTTTGGCGCACGGTTTCCATCGTATCAAAGCGACTTTGGTTAAAGCTATTCAAGTAAAGTTTGAACGATTTTGACTCAATGATATGTGAGCTTTGGCAAGGAAACACAAAAGTGGCAACCGCAACTTGAGGTTTACCTTTGTTATTGAGCCAAGACAATTCGTAGCCTGTCCAGGTATCTTCACCTTTAAATGGTAAAGCGGACTCATCAACATTGATTTGGTCACGATTAAGTTTACGTGCAATGGGGTGCAGCAGGCTTGGAGTATAAACACTGGCGTATTCTGTGGTTTTACCAAGCACAGAAGATTGCAGCTCTGGCGAGTTACTGTAGTCTGTCATGTTAATTCAAATCTCGTTACAATGCGGTCATTATAACGAATGTTCACCTCGGGATTAATAGCAATTTGCTTAATTGCACGAAACAAGTATTCAGCCCGCAGTGAGAAAAATAAAGAGAGCTTTATATATGACTCAGCCCGTAAATATGGCGCGCTTGCATCAAGCCTATGTAGATTATCATCAACAGACCTTTAAAGATTTACCGAGCACCGAGCATGATGAAAGTTGGCCAAGCCCATGTGAGCAGGGTGAACCGAACAAGCTTAACGAGATAAAATGGCTAGCGGTAGAGCGCTCACCAGCGGGACATTTAAATGATTTAGCCAAAGCGTTGGAAACGCAATTTCCTGAGGGATTGAACGGACTGTATGGTGATTTCTTTGCTGGCAATATCGTGGCATTCATTGAGGGTAAGCAAATTGAGCTACTGCAAGTATGGAACGAAGATGACTTCGAGCGCTTGCAGCAAAATATCACCGGCCATATTTTAATGAAGCGCAGGCTCAAACAACCTGAAACCGTGTTTATTGGCTTAACAGAAGCAGATGACTTATTGGTGTCGGTCGATATCGCTACGGGTCAAGTTGGGTTAGAGTTTGTCGGTAAGAAGCAGCACCATGTTTTGGCTGATTCTATCGCAGAGTTTGTGGAAAAACTGACAGTCAACTACCCAATATAGCTAATTGATATAAAGGAGCTTGCGCTCCTTATTGAAAGTCCCACGAAATATTCGAGACCAATTGGCAAGTTTCACAGCGAAAGTCGAAAAGGCCGAACCAAGGCTCTTCAAGTAACCAGTCTCCCTGGCAGCTTGGGCATTTTCTTGCTTTTTCTGCGGCGAGGTTTTCGCCGCCAACACGATACAGATAATAGTAAACCGGTTTTTTCGTGAGATAGCGAATACGTTTGCTCAAATCCATGCCGCGTCTAAACAAATCGCTACCCGTGCTGGAAATTTCTTCCAATGCAGCAAATTCGCAGCGAGTTGCGCCATTGATCTGTATTTGATCGCAGGCTTGCCAATCTTCTTTCCATTTGATCAGTGCTTTGTAATCACCGTTGGCAATAGCTGGGATTTTATATAAAGGTACTGGTAAAAAGTCGTCGCCACAATACAGTGGACTACAAGTGTGTACGTATGTGGTGTAGAGAATGTAGCTTGACGGTTCATGACAGGCATCAGCGCTGTTGGCATGTATATCTTGCCCAAAAACTTTGACCTTAGGTGCAAGCAAGCCTGATTGCTGTAGCTGGTCAATTGCAAACTTCACAAAAGGACTATGGTTTAATGGATGCAAAGCGTCTTCTTCTGGACACATCACACGAGTAACGAAATAGCCATCTTTAAGTACAGTTGGAAATTCGTCACCAATGATTTGACCATTAAAGCGAAGCGCATTGACCACACGGTTAATGGCCTGCTCGGCAGCATCTAAGGTGGTTTCCTCATAGCAATCAAAAGTTAAGTCGACAACAAACACTACGACTTCTCCAATAAGGCAATGAGCTTATCAAGCTTAGCTTCAATTCTATCTAATTGGCTTTGTGAACTTGCTTTGACGACCTCTTCAACCTCTTGAAAGTGATCAATACAGGTAGGGTCTTGTTTGTACGCAGCAATGCCTGAGATGACGTCTGGCATTGCGACGCTTTGAGTTAATTTGCTTTTTGTTAGCGCGACGGTTGGAGTCTTTCCACTATCGACTAATTTTTTGATAGCTCTGGCAACGGCAGGGTGCATAGAGGTTCCTAAACGCCTTAATCATAGGAGTGGATCATAGCACCAAGTTACGCAAGGAGCGATTGCTTTAGCTATCTTAACATCGCATCTAGTTCGTCAATGATTTCACTCCAATCAGCGTCTTCTTTCAATGATTCTTCAATAAAGTGACGCTGTCCTTCATTCCAAAATGGTGCTTGGCTTAACAGCATATCATCAGGAAGGCGGTGTTGTTTGACAAACCCTTCAATCGCCTTGGGATTGTTGTCGAGCCCTAGTTGGGCAAATAAAGTACTCATAGTGTGGCGACTAGTATCCATTTCGTTCTCCCTCGTTTGCTTGAATTTTACTCACTAACTATAGTAAAGGTGGTTGTAAAACCTTTAGCAAGTCATCATCGATAAAAACCATAATGACTAATGCGAGGATAAATATACCTGTCCACGACTGAATAAATTGTGACTTGTATCAATATCTATCACAAGCGAGTAGCCGTAAATTATTGGAGTACACAGAAAAATTCTGAGGTTTTGATATTAGGTAGTATTTCGGCATGATTATCAGAAGCTTGGGGAAATAACAATAAGGAACCGTGATGTCAGTAGAAACTTCTCAACATGAATTAATAGTTAGATATTTAAACCCAGAAGATATCAATGTAGCCGCGAGTGTGTTGTATCAGGCTTACCACGATGATCCGCTACTCAAGCAGGTATTGGAGGCAAAACAAGAAGCAATTTTTGAAAAAAAACTCAGAGCCTTAATACGAGAAGAGTTGTCGGCATTTGGCCAAACGGGTCAGCCTATGGTGGGGTTATATCATCAAGATAGATTGGTCGCGGTAGCATGCGTTATTGCGAATGGCGATGAATTGGACGCAAATCGGCAGTGGCATTGGCGATTACGACTCATGATGAGTGCGGGATATTTGCAAACGCAGCAGCTTATTGATAAAGAAAAGTCGATTAGACAAGCGTTGCAAACGCAGGAGCCGTGTCACTTTTTATCCCTAATTGCCGTTGACCCACATGTTCAAGGTCTTGGCTATGGTCACTATTTACTCACCGCGCTGGATGATTTAATTGCACAAAGTGAAGAAACGAAAGGGATGGCAGTATTTATTACTAAGCCAGAACACGCGCAGTTTTTTGCGGGTCACGGTTATCAAGTTTTACAAAAAATGGCGTTTAGCTCTGTAGAAGGCACATTGTTATTTAAGAGCAAATAGCAACAATGGAAATTACCCTGTGAGATATCTCCTACGAGAATGTGGGTTAAGGCGCTTTGTAGTACCGAATTTGTAGTGTTATTTTTGCTTATCTTTTTGTTTTTAAATGAATTGTTCTACTTTTCTTTTAAATGACAGCAAAAAGATTGTTCCTAGCTATCTAACAAAAATACTCAATCCCCGTAAACTTAACAATGTAAGGAAACACAAGAGCAGGAGCTCAGCGTCAAAGGATAAGGAATTTGACAACAAGAGAAGGATGTATTGCATAAGGCAAGGAAGATCAGGAACTCGAGGAAGCGAGTGTGAAGCGGAGCTTCACTAGGGATAAGGAGACACATGGAGTGTCAAGGAGCGCGGGAAGCGTAGTGGAGCAAGGAAGAGTAAATAGGGATGAGCAAGGCTCTAGGATGAAGGAGCGCAATCTGGATGATTGCGAAGTGGATGGGTTACACTGGACGTAACAATGTATAGGGAGCACATAGGGAATATGTGAAGCGGAGCCAAGTTGGCATAGGAGCGCGGGAAGCGAAGTGGAGGCCAAGGGGGCTAAAATGGAGATGCACTGGAAGTGCTAATGGATGACACAAGGATGGGATTCGGGTAGGTCGGAGTACATACCCGTTCAGGGGAAGAAGAATTGGCGGATTGCTTTTGGGTTGTAAAGCAGAGGGATTGGATACCTCTTGGGATAATCGTCAGGATTGAGGCGCAGCAGACAGGCTAGCGCCTTAGTTTTTTGTGGCGTTTGTAAATTTGATATTTATTTTCCTAGTAACTTAGTTGAAGTTTTCAAAACTTTCCGCTTGCAGTTTCATTGTTACCTTTCGATCTCATTGCTAGATTATTTTACTCTCATTTTAGTCTTATTTTTTAGTGCACGGTGTTGGCGTAATAGCTAAGGAAAAAGAAATGGAATGGTATTTAACAGTATTAAAAAGATATTCCGATTTTAGTGGACGTTCAAGACGCAAAGAATACTGGATGTTTATATTGATAAATGCGTTGATAGGCTTTGCAATTGGGATTGTCGATGGGCTTTTCGGAACCCTTATTTTGACAGGTATCTATTATTTGACAGTTCTAGTACCGACGGTTGCCGTATCTATTCGTCGTCTTCACGATACTGGACGCTCGGGCTGGTGGCTGCTTGTGAGCTTTGTGCCTATTGTCGGTTTATTAGTGATGATATATTTCACCACCATGGATAGTGAGGTTGGTGAAAACGACTACGGACCAAGCGTCAAAGGATATGTTTAAAATAGTCGTACTATAAATTCAGAGCAGGCACTTGTATTCATATGAATTTAAGTGCCTACTTTCGCACTTACCGAATTAACTTGCGATTTTATAAGTGGGCAATTCTTTTTTGACTAATCGTTCATTTTCTAAGTAAAGCTTACCTTGATAGGCTGACTCGCCATCTGAACTAAACTCAAACATAAATTGGCTTTTTATTCCAAGCTTACCGTCCTTTAATACCCCGAAACGGCGCTTAATACAGGCAACACTTAACAGTTGCACTTGCAAATTTTCAGCTTGATGCTGTGCATGCCTATTTGCTGCTTCTGCGATCTGGCGACTATACCAAAATAGCGCGATAACAGATGAAACGATGATAAAAAGCCAAAGCGTTGTCATTTAAGAAAATAACCTTCCAATTGCACGAGACAGAGTTTCACTGCGATTTTCTGCTCTAATAATCCCTAAAACATGTGGGCGTAACATAGGTATTGCAACTAAGTCTGCGAAAATACTGCTGAAAAGTCCATCGATTTGATTATTCTCAGCGGCTTTTTCCATATAGGAAAAGAGTCTTTGCTGGTCAGTTAGAGTCTCCCAAGCACGCCCTGCAATAGTGAGTAAGCAATCTGCATCTGATCCCAATTCGGATGCTAAAATGGTGTCTACTGCTTGTGTGATGAGACCAAGCGCGTGACTTCCCGACATCGCACGCAAGTTGGTGACTGCGGCGTCCTTATCTTGCTGTTGGCATGCATGGGTTAAAGCGGCTAAAAAGTCTTCGGTTTGTGATGTTGAGATCGTAACGTGCTCAAGCATTGCGGCTAATGGGGTCTTAACTTCTGCTGGCAAAACTGACCACGCCTGTTGCAGGTTGTTCGCGTTATGACAGTGGTCTAGACGAAGGGCAAAGTCAGCAATACCTTGTAGCGCTATTTCTTGCCAGCGCTCGAACCCAAGTTTGCCAGAAAAGTAGAGTTCGGCGTGCTCGTAATATTGAGAAGCTGGGCGATTAAGCTCACGCTTTAATAGCGCATTGAACGCAGCGAGTTTGTTCGCATTTGGCGTGAAGACATAAGGGTTGTTATCAAGTTTCCCTTGAGCGGACTCACCCGTAAGTTGTGTACCTAATGCTTCGAGTACCATGGAGGCAAAGTGGTCACGACTGGCGATAATGAGCTTACTTTGCTCATCCAGTGGAAATTTTAAAAACCAAACATAAGGATCAACTGTTGCCTCATTATCCCAAAATTGAATTGCCATGATGGCATAACCACCAAGCGGATAAGGATAAGGGACTTGAGTATTCTCAATTTGCGCAAACTGCTTCTTATCTATTTTTGTGATACGTCGACCCAGATCATAGACTCGCCACTGCGTACCGGCGTTTGTTAGTAATTCACCTAAAGTTGAAATTTGCGCTGTCATGAATGCTCTATATGTTACTTATATTTTCAATAGCGGCAATTATAGCTACTTTTAGGTGCGCTGATAAGCCTATGAAAAAGGTGCACTTGAGAGAATTGGCTAGCTCCTAAATAATGCAAATTGCTATAATGTAAAAAATTGAGAAAAAGAGACAGAACCGATGAACTCGGAATTATTGATTCAATTAGATGAACTTGAGACTTGTTTAAAAGCAACTGGTCTTTGGCAAGACGAGCCAATTTCGGCTAAGGCACTTACCTCTACGGAGCCATTTTGCTGCGATACCATGACCTTCGCGCAGTGGTTGCAATTTGTATTCTTGGGCAAAATGCGAACAATGGTAGAAAGTGGTGAAGCATTACCGGAAAATATGGCGATTGCGCCAATGGCTGAAATGGTGCTGAGTGAGCACCTTTATTTTAATGCGGTTCATCAGTGCTTAAAAAACCTTGATAATACAATTGCAAAGAGCGCGTAATGCTTGAGATCTTATATCAAGATGCGCATTATGTTGCGATAAATAAGCCGTCAGGGTTATTGGTTCATCGCTCATTTTTGGATAAGCGAGAAACACAATTTGCGATGCAAATGCTGCGTGATCAACTCGGTCAACATGTTTTCCCCGTTCACCGTTTAGATAGACCGACGTCAGGCGTGCTGCTGTTTGCGCTAAGCTCTGAGGCCGCGCGAGACATGAATGAAGTCTTTATTAGCGGTAATATTCAAAAACGCTATTTAGCGCTTGTTCGCGGGTTTGCTCCTGAATCTAGATTCGTTGACAGACCACTCAAGGAAGAACTTGATAAAATCGCTGATAAGTTTGCCTGTCAGGATAAAGCTCCGCAGGAAGCGCAAACACAGATAAATTGTTTATTGCAGGGTAGCCTGCCAATTCCTTTTGGTAAGTATCCAAGTATCCGCTACTCATTGGTGGAGTGCTTTCCTAAAACGGGTAGAAAACACCAAATCAGGCGCCACCTCAACTATTTAGCACATCCGATTATTGGTGATGTCAATCACGGTGATAATAAACACAACCACTTTTTTGTCGATCATTTTGGTTTACGTCGGTTGATGTTATTTGCAACTAAATTGGAATTTGTACATCCTTATACCAACACTACGATTTCAATTACTGCGGATTTGGGAGAAGAAGCATTGGCTGTCTTCGCTCAGCTCGGCTGGTCAGACAACGAGAAGGATTATAAATAATGGCAAAAGTTTCCATTTTTGTGGGAAGTATGTACGGCAATGCTGAAAACTTGGCAAACGACAGTGCTGAGTTTTTGAATAAATCGGGTCATGAGGCAAGTGTTATTGAACCAGCTTCCATCGCTGATGTAACGCAAGCTGAAAACATTTTATTTATTTCCTCTACCACCGGCTCTGGTGATATTCCAGATAACTTGTTGCCTTTATTTTTGCAAATGCAAAGCGAATTTCCAATGCTAACGGGCAAGAAAGTAGCAGTCATCGCATTGGGAGATTCTAGTTATGGCGATACTTATTGTGGTGCTGGAAAGCAAATTGATGCCCTGATTGAAGAGCTGAACGCCACTCGAGCACAACCGCGCTTAGACATCGATGCCTGTGAATATTTTGAGCCTTGGGAGCCTGCTGAGCCTTGGCTTCAAGCATTGGCAAAAAACCTATAGGTTTTATCTTCTGTTCAAGTATTACCTTCCATTTTACGCGGCTTAATAGGTCGCGTTTTTTATGCAAAGAAAGATGTGGGTTATCATTTTTGTAACATCTTGTATGCATGTTTACATTTCCATTTCATTGTGTGACAGTAGTGTTGATTGTGTAAAAATCAATCACACTTAGAATTCATAAATAATGAAAAGGAAAAAATAATGATTAAACCAATTCTATTTGCTGTTTCTGCAATCTTTGCCACCGCTATGTCTGCCGACGCAACTGCATACGAGGAAATTTACCTTGAATGTTACAAAAATGGTGAGTTGTTATGGGCTGACTCGTTTACTGATTATCGGGATGCGGATAACGCATCGAGAATTTGCAGGAGGATTGGTGGTACGCCAATAATGTATTAACGATATCAGTTCTTTATGAAATTTTCTTTAATAAGTATTGAAGTCTAACCAAATTTTTGGGTTTAAATCAGCTGTAAGTAACATTGAAAAACTGTGTATTTAAACGATAGTGTTGTCGTAATTTTTAAGGAAAAGTGAGTCAAAAGTGCTGCTTTAATATGTAAAAATCCAATATCATCACTGATATTGGATTTTTATTTTTAAACCCTATTTCTTAGTGCTAAACACGTTTAGTCTGAACTTTCAGTTTTAACTTTTGACCTGGCTGGAGATACTTCTGCCCAGTCAGGTTATTCCATTTGACGATTTCATTCACGCTAACGTTAAATTTAGTCGCGATACGTGCCAGTGAGTCGCCTTTACGCACTTTATAAGTGATTGTGCGCTCAGTGTTGACGAGTACGGTTTGAGCCGCTGCTTTTTCATCTTTAAAGACAGTAAGTTTTTGTCCAAGGCGCAAAACGGCATTGGTTTTTAACTTATTCCAGCTAGCTAATTGCTTAACGGTAACATCATATTCGCGGCTGATATCCCACAATGTATCGCCTGACTTTACCGTGTGGCTGAGCTTTTTCTTGGTTACTTTGTTGGCGGCAAGGCGCACTTCTGGGGGTAAATGCTCACTTTGCAATTCGCCATCACTTAGTGGCACCAATAGCTTCTGGCCAACACGGATCATATTGCCATCGATGCTATTAAGTGAGCGAATGGCGCCGATACTAGTATTAAATTTAGTCGCAACGACCGACAGGCTATCTCCTTTTTGCACTGTATAATATTGCCAACGCAGTCGATCTTTTACTTCAGTTTTAGCTAATTTCTCTTGAAAAGCATCAACCTTTTCCATGGGTAATAATAACTGGTGTGGACCATCTGGATCGGTGGCCCAACGATTAAAACCTGGATTGAGGCGATAGAGTTCAGTTAAAGATATATCAGCCATTTCAGCGGCAAGTGCTAAATCAATTTGTGACCCTACCTCAACTATATCAACAACTTGGGCATTGATGATAGGTTGCCACGCGACCTTAAACTCATCTGAGCGTTTTAAGAGGTCGGATAAGGCAAGTAATTTAGGCACATACGCGGTGGTTTCACGAGGTAAATCGAGAGACCAAAAATCGGTAGGCAAATGCTTTTTACGATTTTTCCGGATTGCATTGAGCAATCGGCCTTCACCTGAGTTGTAAGCGGCAATTGCGTTTAACCAATCGCCCTCCAGCGTTTTATGGAGATAGGTGAGATAATCAAGTGCCGCTTGCGTTGATGCGATAATATCGCGACGACCGTCATACCACCAATTTTGTTTAAGGTTAAAGCGTTCACCAGTTTGTGGCATAAACTGCCAAATACCGGAAGCGGTGCGGTGTGAGTAACCAAATGGATCGAATGCGCTTTCCACAATAGGTAACAACGCGATTTCTACCGGCATATTGCGCTTCTCTACTTCTTCAACAATATAGTAGAGGTAAGGTTCTGCGCGTTTTGCGATACGGTCTAAATAGGCTTGGTGACGTTGATAGTAATTACGTTCGGCGACAACCGGTCTATTTTGTGGCACTTCGATAGATAACTGATAACGGATCCGCTCCCAAACGTCGTCAAATACAGGCACAGCATCTTCATCTTCGTCTTGCCATGAGGTACTGAGTGTTTGAGAGATATCATAAGGGCTCGCGTGATCTAAGTTGGCCTGCTTCACTTGTTCAGTTGCAGTTTCCAATGGGGTTTCTTGTGTGATTTCACAACCACTTAATATTGCTGTTGATGCAACAATAAAGGCGAGCTTTTTCATAAATGCGTTCTTTTGCTTGGGGGTTCGGACAAAAACTCGGCAATATTACCGAGTTTGTATCAGCATTTAAAGCTTCTTTATTATTTTATTTCGACTTCCTAAAAATCGTTAGATATGCCTATCCTTGGCGGTATTGCAAAGAAAATGGATAATTTATTCAATACTTCCCATGTAAGTGCGCCAAAAAAGCGTCATTTTGGCGTTACATTAGGTCACTATTGAATATTTTAGAAGTTATCCTTCCATTTTCTCAGCGCACCAAAGCGAGCTTCTGGTGTATTTTCTGACGCGATAAATTGCAGTGGAACATGGGTGAGAATGGCTTCATTTGCGGCACGTACAAAAGGATTGATTGCTTTTTGCTGTTCAATTGTTGTCGGTACTGTACGCTCGTTATTGGCTCGTAATGACTTTGCTTGTTGGTGATACTGGGTTAGTGCTTGGTTAGTAGGCTCAACAGCCTCAGCGAAAGCAAGGTTCGCGAGCGTGTACTCGTGCGTGCAATACACTTTACATGTGTCAGGTAGGGTGAGTAGTTTTTCAAAGGAGTGCCACATTTGGCTTGGTGTTCCCTCAAAAAGTCTGCCGCAACCAGCGTTGAATAAGGTATCACCGGTAAAGGCCAGCTCATCATTTACATAACAGATATGGTCTAACGTATGTCCAGGGGTGGCAATAATGTTCAGCGTGGTATCAAAAAGTGTGATCTTATCGTGTTCACTAAGGCCATGAGTAATGCCTTTATATTTACCATTTTTAGGTCCGTACACTGTTAAGCTGGGAAAATGTGATAAAAGCGGGGCAATGCCATCAGTGTGATCCCAATGGTGATGGGTGACTAATATGCCTTGGAGTGTTAAATCAAACTTGGCGAGGTAATCTAAAACAGGTTGTTCGTCACCGGGGTCAACCACCCAACAGTTTGAACTTAGAGGGTCTTTTATCACCCAGATATAATTGTCATCAAATGCTTTGATTGCATCGACTTGCACCATAACGCAATGCTCTATAAAGTGATTAATAACACTAGTATAACGAGCTTAGTAAATGAAACCAGCGTTAAGTTTTTTACAAGGACCCAAACCCGATGAGTGGCAAGACTTTCCTCACGGTGAATATTTAAAAGTAGGGATCCAAAAACGACTGGATGAATGGCTGCCAAGAATGTTTGGTTACCATATGCTAAAACTCGGCTGTTTGAGCGGTCAAATGAATACCTCTGCCAGCCCGATTAAGCATCAAGTTTGTGTTGCCCCACAAGGCAAACATGTTGGGGTATTTGCTGAAATTGACGAGCTACCTTTTTACGAAAACTCAGTCGATGCTTGTATTTTAAGCCAGTGTTTAGAATATCATTCTGATCCGCATCATATTCTACGCGAAGCCCATCGCACGCTTATTCCCGGTGGTTATATTGTGATCTCAGGTTTTAATCCGTTTAGTTTATGTGGCGTGGCGCAAATGCTTCCCTTTAGTAAAGAAAAATTACCTTGGTCAGGGCGCTTCTTTACTCCATCGCGGGTGAAGGATTGGCTAGATTTACTCGGGTTTGAGATTGTTGGTGACGAGCGCTTTATTTATGCGTCTTTAGCGCGAGGCTCGAGGCTTTCTCGTTTTGCGCCATGGCGCCGCTTTTGTCGTCATTACTTAAAGCCGATGGGAAGCGTGTATATGTTGGTGGCAAGAAAGCGGGTGATGCCGCTCACTCCAATCAAACCCAAGTGGCATGTAAAGCCTAAGTGGACACCCGCTGTGAAAGGGGCTGGACTCAGGCAAACCTGCCAAGATAAAGAATAACGAGTATTATTACTTAAGATAAATCTTAAGGGAGCTGTTATTTGTTATTGAATGATCCCTTAGTTAGACGCTGGCTTCGTAGCCTTCATCTATAAGTAGGTTTGAACCTGAAGCCGCTTCACGCGCTAAATCATCAACAAGCTCATTGTATTTATTTCCAGCGTGGCCTTTTACCCAGCGCCATTGGATCGTGTGTCGGCTGGTGGCAGCGTCCAGTCTTTGCCATAAATCGACATTTTTTACCGGTTGTTTGGCTGCGGTTTTCCAATTGCGCTTTTTCCAATTTTCAAGCCAAGACTCAATGCCTTGCTTAACATATTGGCTGTCGGTATAGAGAATGATATCGCAGGGGCGCTTTAATGTTTCGAGTGCAACAATGGCTGCAAGCATTTCCATTCTATTATTGGTTGTGAGTTTATACCCTGCACTCATTTCTTTTTCATGTCCTTGATAGGAAAGGTAAACACCATAACCACCTGGACCTGGGTTGCCTAAACACGAGCCATCGGTATAAATCTCTACGGTTTTTTGCACTGAATTGCCTATTTTTATGTAAAATGTGCGAATAGGGCAAAATAATAGCAAAGTTAAGCGGGTAACGATATGCACACACGGCAAATAGTACTGGATACAGAAACCACAGGTATTGATCCTAAAGCAGGGCACAGGATCATTGAAATTGGTTGTGTTGAGCTGGTCAATCGCAGACTAACGGGGAATAACTTCCACGTATATATTAACCCTCAGCGCGACATTGAAGAAGAAGCCATTGATGTTCACGGTATCACCAACGAATTTTTACGTGATAAACCTTTTTTCCATCAAATTGCGCAAGAGTTTTTTGACTATATTAAAGGAGCTGAGCTTGTCATTCATAACGCGCCGTTCGACGTCGGCTTTATGGATCACGAGTTTGCTAAGTTAAACCAAGGCTTTCCTGCTACACATGACTATTGCCAAGTGCTAGATACTTTGGTGATGGCAAGGGATCTTCATCCGGGCCAAAAGAACAGCCTAGATGCGCTTTGCCGTCGCTATGATATCGATAACTCAAAGCGTACGCTGCACGGCGCTTTACTGGATTCTGAGATCCTTGCTGATGTTTACCTGTCGATGACGGGAGGCCAAAAAAAGCTGAATTTGGCTAATCAAAATAAAGGTGAACAGGCTAATTCAGCCGGTGGCATTATTCGTTTAGACAGTAATCGCCCTGCACTTAAAGTTTTACGTGCTTCTGCCGATGAAGAACAAGCACATACAGAACGTTTAGAGCTTGTAAACAAAGCTTGTGGACAAAGTCTGTGGCAACAATAATGAATATAATCGGTATCGTTGGGGTGGAGTAGACGCTTAATTAGGGACTTTATCCCAAAAAAGATCGCTCAGGCCATCAACGCAATGTAAGGTTAATGCATGAATCTAAAACAGCTTATCTTGGGGTTTGTACTGCTAGTAAGTACGGTTGTTGGCGCTCAAACACCACAGATAACGATGTTGCAGCGGGACGGTAAGGTAAATGAAATCCCTCTTTTAGATAACCGTTTTCGCATTGATTATAATATTGAAGAGATCACTTTACTGTTTTTTCGTGCACCAGGCGCTCCCGCCGTGGTACTTGTGAAGCCTGATGGTAGTAAATATTATGCGACCAGTTCGCTAGATAATGATGCACTGCAATGGTACGACGAAGTCAGTTATGACTTGATCATTCTAAAGAACCCAACGCCAGGCCCTTGGCAAGTCATCGGACAGATCCAAAAAAGCAGCCGCATAATGGTGCTTGGTGACATTGAGCTCGAAGTTGAGGCTTTGCCCCCGCTATTATTCCGTGGTGAAGTGCTGAAGGTAACAGGGCGTGTGACTAATGATGGCAAACAGATAGATGTGGGTTACTTCAGGGATGTCGTGACTTTGTATGTGGAGTTTTCTAGTACCAATAACGATGAATATGCCAACTTTGGTGCAGGTACGCAAAGCGTGACCGACTTTAAAGATGATGGCCGAGAGTTTGATGAAAGACCCTTGGATGGAATTTTTACTGGTGAGTTTAAGTTAAACTTTCCAGCGGGAGAGTGGCAGCCTGAATTCTTCATTGAAACGCCCATTTTAAAAAGAAGAGTGATCAAATCACCTATTGTTATCGCTGAGCCGCCATTCAACTTTGAATTGATGCTAGCGGGTGAAAACGAGCTTGAACATGGCCTTACTATTACGATAGACGACACGGTTGTGAAACCTGAGACCATATTGCTACAGGGTAAAATTTTCTACCCCAATGGTGAAGAGCAGATGTTTACTTTAGATGCAGAAGAGCGGCTTTATCGTCAGCTGCCAATCAAGAATTATGATTGGGGGCGTTATAGTGTAGAAATCTCCGCATTTGGTGAAAATATCAATGGCCGTGAGTTTATGGCAACACTGCCAAATTACAATTTTGAAATTGAAAGACCCATTGAAAAAGTGCCTGAATTGGAAGCCGCTGCGTTACCGGCAGTGGAACAACCTGAGCCAGAACCAGAGCCGACTATAAGTACAGCGCTATTGGTCAGTATTATTGTTGCTGGTAACTTAGTTGTATTATTGCTCGGTTGGTTAGCCATTCGTATTTTGGTGCAAAAAAAGCCAATTAGACTAAAAATACCAATGCCAAAGAATCCATTTAAGAAAACCGAAGAAGTCATTGATCTTGATGATTTAGGACCATCTGAAAATAACGCAGCAGGGAATGGTTCAAAAAATGACAAATCAGGTGATATTTTGAACCTTTCAATGAAAGATAACTAAAAAACACGGTTTTTTTTCAAAAAACGGTTGACTCATGAGGGGGTCATTCGTATTATTCACGCCGCTGTCAGGGAGCACACCTTACAGCAAACACTGCAAGAATATGACGCGGAGTGGTAGTTCAGTTGGTTAGAATACCGGCCTGTCACGCCGGGGGTCGCGGGTTCGAGTCCCGTCCACTCCGCCAAATTTCTTCGTAGTATCAATAAGTCGCGCTGGAGTGGTAGTTCAGTTGGTTAGAATACCGGCCTGTCACGCCGGGGGTCGCGGGTTCGAGTCCCGTCCACTCCGCCAATACTTATTACAAACGTGCATTTGCTTCTTATGGAGTGGTAGTTCAGTTGGTTAGAATACCGGCCTGTCACGCCGGGGGTCGCGGGTTCGAGTCCCGTCCACTCCGCCAACACTTCGAAGCAAAAAATGCGAATACTCAGTGGAGTGGTAGTTCAGTTGGTTAGAATACCGGCCTGTCACGCCGGGGGTCGCGGGTTCGAGTCCCGTCCACTCCGCCAATGTATCGCATAACTATATTCAAGCTTTATGACAGCTTGTTTACTCGCTGGAGTGGTAGTTCAGTTGGTTAGAATACCGGCCTGTCACGCCGGGGGTCGCGGGTTCGAGTCCCGTCCACTCCGCCAACACTAAAACGAGTAAAATAATGTCATTAAGATATCTCTGCGGAGTGGTAGTTCAGTTGGTTAGAATACCGGCCTGTCACGCCGGGGGTCGCGGGTTCGAGTCCCGTCCACTCCGCCATTTAAGATATCTTGCAAATCTATCACTGCGGAGTGGTAGTTCAGTTGGTTAGAATACCGGCCTGTCACGCCGGGGGTCGCGGGTTCGAGTCCCGTCCACTCCGCCAGTTTGCAATCTCTCTTCTTAGCAAGCTTCCTTGATAAAAAATAAAAAATAAAAAATCAAAAATCAAAAATCAAAAATCAAATAGCTCATTTGCTTTAGTCTTTCCTTTGTCATCACTATCAAGTAACTTATTTTTCAACATAAGCTTATAATAATGTCGTTATAACTTTGCCAGTTGCAGCGAAGTGGTAGTTCAGTTGGTTAGCTGTTGCCTAAGTGGGTAGCACTCATCGAGGCCAAAAGACGATTATCTACGCGCCACACTCATTGTTTTACGTCTCAGTTCTTGTCGCCTTTTACACAAATACACTTTGTAGATCTCATTTCTCCTAAGCAAAACACGATTAACTTAAAGCGCAAACTATGGTTATTTTTAACTCGCCTCTTTTCTAGCGATCTACTTGCGATCTGTCTTTATTTAAATATACTGTATATATAAACAGTATATGGTGGTGTATGGCAAATTATATAGATCTTCTTGAGCGTAAAAACTTGCTTTGGCGTGGGCGTGGACAGGCTGTGCAGCATGATGTCGTCAGTACTCGCTTTGCTGCACTTGATGATGTGCTGTGTGGCGGTTGGCCGCAACAAGGTGTGATTGGTGTAAAAACTGCAATGGGAATAGGGGAGTTAAGGTTGATATTGCCCCATTTTGTGGATGATAACCGTTTGAAGATATTAATTAATCCTCCAGGGCAAATACATGCCGCGGCATTGCATTATCTATCGTTAGATCTGAGTGAATTTATGATATTGCAGCCACCAAGTGAAAAAGAAGCGCTGTGGGCTGCGGAACAATGTGTAAAAAGTGGTGCGTGTAGTGCGCTTGTACTTTGGCACGAAGCGCTTTCTATTGCTGCTGTAAAGCGTTTGCAGTTAGGTGCACAGGCGGGAAGTTGTAGGTTATTTGCTTTATATCAAGCGCAGTACGCCCAGACTTTACCATTTACACTTTCAGTGGCATTACAAGCACAGCACAGCGGCTTGGGTGTGATAGTAAAGAAGCACAAAGGGCACTTTGCACATCGCAGTCTTAAACTAGAGAATCCCCACTATTGGCCAGAGCTTGAAAAGCCAGATCTACCTCATGTTAGCGATAATATAGTTGCGTTTTCAGGCTATGAGCGGCGTTTAACGAGCTAGTTATGTGGTTATATCTCTATTTTCCTATGCTGCAACTAGAGGGAATGACAAAGCAAACGGTTTCCGGTGATTTTGTGACACCCGTTGTTATTATTGATGGCCGCAAAAACCAGATAGTGCAGCTAAATGATGCAGCGCAGCAGCGAGGTATAAAAATAGGAATGGGCCTTGGGACTGCTTGTGCATTGTGTACACAGCTTCATGTTTTGCCCTACGACGACCTTCTAGAAAGACAGCAGCTATTAGAAATTGCCAATATGCTTTATCAAGTAAGTGCAGATATTGTAATCGATGAACCTAATGGCCTTGTGCTTAAAGTCGATTCTATGCTGTCGCTCTATCATGATTTGCCAAGTTACTGGCAAGTAATATCTGGACAATTAGCGCAGCTTGACAAGAGTTATTATTACGGCATGGGTGAGTCCACAATAATGGCTAAACTCTTGGCGCGAGAGCATTGCAATGTGCTTGTGTTAACGCCTTGCCAAAAGCGTCATTACTTGAGGAGGATAGGGCTAACACGTACAAGTCTAGACAGTCGGGTGGTTGAGCTGCTTGCTCGCACCGGAGTTAAAAACGTGGCGCAGTTAGAGCAGTTTGCATTCAGTGAGCTGGCTAAACGTTTTGATACTGAACTCGTACATTATGTAGGCTGCTTGTTTGGAAAACTAAAGGAAACCCTTAACTATTACCAACCTGCGGAAACCTTTGAGCTTACTGTACCTTTACTTTACGAAGTCGAAGTAATGGCTTGGTTAGAAAAGCCAATCGAGCATTTGCTATCGCGTTTAGCATTATTCCTACAGCAACGTAACTTAGTAACTCGAACGCTTTATTTTACCTTAGCACTTCGAGATAAAGAGGCTTTAGAGATCACATTAAATAGCGTGGAGCCTGAATATAAGGCGGAAAATTGGCAGCGTTTGTTAAACCTCAAGCTAGAATCCATAACCTTAGATGCGCCCGTACAAAGTGTTTCACTCAAAGCTGATGCACTAGAGACGCAGCATGCCATAATAAAAGATCTCTTCTCAACGCAGCAAAGTGCGATGTCTGCGCAAGAGTTGCGGGCTATTCTATGTGCTAAGCTCGGTGAGCAGGCTGTGCAAGGTTTACAACTTACAGGCGATCCTCGTCCTGAAAAGGCCAGCACTTATAGCCACGAGCCACATTTCACGACACTCAAGAGTAAATTAAGACCTACCATTTTATTTCCGAAGCCACAGCCTTTATGTGAAAGAGTCAATGTTATTTCTGGTCCAGAACGTATTGCTTCAGGGTGGTGGGACGGTGAGCCAGTCCAGCGAGACTATTTTATTGTACAAAATGAACAAGCACAGCGGTTATGGGTATTTCGAGAGCAAAATAATCATTGGTATATTCATGGAGTATTTAGCTAATGTCTTATGCCGAGCTTTTTTGTCAGAGCAACTTTTCATTTTTGACTGGCGCATCGCGACCAGAAGAGTTGGTCAAACAAGCAAATTTTTTAGGTTATAGCGCAATAGCAATTACTGACGAATGCTCTTTGGCTGGCATTGTCCGTGCTCATGCTTATATTCGTGATCATAAGCTCAAGATAAAACTCATAGTTGGAAGTTTGCTGAAGTACAACAATATTGAATTGGTTGCTATTTGTCCTTGCCAGCTCGCTTATACAGAGTTATGTCGAGTGATCAGTAATGCTCGCCAGCGAACGGAGAAGGGACAATATCAGCTTAGTGAGTGGGATATTATGTCGCTTAAGCATGTCTTATTGTTGTGGTTGCCAAAGGGGAACAGTCAAGATGTTCAAGCATTGCAATGGCTGTGTAAATATCACCAAAATAGAGTATGGATTGGCTACCGACGTAACTTGAGTGCAGAAGATGTACATTACTTTACCCATTGTGTAAAACTGTCAAAAGCTTATCAAATACCTGTCTGCGCTGTTGGTGGGGTGCTTATGCACTGCCCGTCTAGACTAGCGCTACAGCACACACTGACAGCCATTCGACAGAATCGTGTGATAAGCGAGATCCCTGAGAAAATGATTAGTAATAGCGAGTCGGCACTGAGATCTATCTCTAAGCTTAATAAGTTGTTCTCACCTACCTTTCTTGAAGAAAGTGCCAATATCGCGAAGCGATGTGTATTTAATTTAGACTCATTGCATTATCAGTATCCTCAGGAGTTAGTGCCTAAAGGCTTTACTCCAATGGCTTATTTACGCGCGTTGGTCGAAAAGGGTAAACAAGTTCGCTTTCCTGATGGCGTGCCGCCAGATATAGAAGCCATTATTGATAAAGAGCTCTCGCTTATCGAAGCGCTTGATTATCCGTTTTTCTTTATCACTATTCATGACATTGTGATGTATGCAAAACAGCATCAAATCTTATATCAAGGGCGAGGCTCAGCCGCTAACTCTGTGGTCTGCTATTGCTTAGAGATAACCGCAGTTGACCCTCGGCAAGTGGGCGTATTGTTCGAGCGTTTTATTAGTAAAGAGCGTAATGAGCCACCCGATATAGATGTAGATTTTGAACACCAACGTCGTGAAGAGGTGATCCAATATATCTACAAAAAATATGGCCGTAAACGCGCAGCATTAGCAGCAACGGTGATCACGTATCGTTTAAAAAGTGCCATGCGTGATGTTGGCAAAGCCTTAGGCATTGAAATGGCGCAAATAGAGTACTTTATTAAGCATCTCAACCGACGTGATAAAGGACTTAACTGGCAGGCCCAATTAGTGGAGCTAGGGTTAGAGCCAAACTCATTAAAAGGTCAGCACTTTATTCAGTTGGTTAATGACATTATGGGGTTTCCAAGGCATTTATCGCAGCATGTTGGTGGTTTTGTTATCTCAGAAAGTCCATTACATGAATTAGTGCCCGTAGAAAATGCAGCTATGCCAGAGCGCACAATTATTCAATGGGATAAAGATGACCTTGAAACCCTTAAGTTACTCAAAGTCGATATCTTGGCCTTGGGTATGCTAAGCGCTATCCGTAAGTGTTTTGGCTATATTGCAGCGCATACGAAGCGAAACCTGGATCTTGCCCAATTGACTCGTATGCAAGACGACCCTTTGGTCTATAAGATGTTGCAAAAAGGGGATAGTGTTGGCGTGTTTCAAGTAGAGTCTCGCGCGCAAATGAGTATGTTGCCAAGGCTGAAACCCGCGAATTACTACGACTTAGTGATCCAAATAGCAATTGTACGTCCCGGCCCTATTCAAGGGGATATGGTGCATCCATTTTTAAAGCGACGGGATGGTGAAGAGCAAGTGACTTATCCATCAGAAGCGGTTAAATCTGTATTAGAGAGGACCATGGGGGTTCCTATTTTCCAAGAACAAGTGATAAAACTGGCTATGGTTGCAGCTGGATTTACTGGAGGAGAAGCAGATAGCCTACGCCGAGCTATGGCGTCATGGAAGAAAACCGGAGAGCTGATGCAGTTTAGAGAAAAGCTTATTCGAGGCATGCTGGAGCGGGGCTATGAAGCACAATTTGCTGAGCGGATTTTTGAGCAGATTTGTGGCTTTGGTGAATATGGTTTTCCTGAAAGTCACTCAGCTTCTTTTGCTGTGTTGGCTTATGCCTCTGCGTGGTTGAAATACTACTACCCAGCAATGTTTTATACCGCTCTACTTAATAGTTTACCAATGGGGTTTTATTCGGCTTCACAGCTGTTGCAAGATGCATCAAGGCATAAGGTTAGCATTTTACCTATTTGTGTTAACCAGTCCAATTACGAACATCAAGTCGTACAAGAGCCAAGACAAACAACGTTTGCGATCCGTTTAGGACTTCGGCTTATAAAAGGGTTAAGTGAAGAAGAAGCACTGCAATTATTACAATGCAGACCTCAAGAAGGGTTTGGTAAAATCGTGCAGTTACAACAAGCTGGTATTACCAACAGTACTATTGAAAAGTTGATTTCTGCGGATGCTTTACATCACTTTGTGGATAGCCGTTATGCTGCTAGGTGGTCGCTTGCAGATCAAAGTAAAACCTTGCCACTATTCAGCGATATTGAAGAGAAAGAGTTGCAATATAGTCACTTTAGCGCCACAGAGTTTGAAAACTTACAGGAAGATTATAATAGCACTAAGGTTTCCTTACGCACTCACCCAATCAAGCAACTTGAGCAAGCTAAGCTTATAGCCCGAACGGTTAAGGCCAATGAACTGCTTTATCGACCGCATAAATCGTTAGTAACAGTGATAGGGCTAGTAACAGGAAAGCAAGCCCCAGGTACCGCAAAAGGCGTGACCTTTTTTACTTTGGAAGACGAAACAGGCAACATCAATGTAATTGTGTGGTCTGGTACTGCTCGAGCACAAAAGCAAGCCTATATGGGCGCTCAGCTATTAGAAATAAAAGGCATAGTAGAGAAGGAAGGGGAAGTGGTACATGTTATTGCTGGTAGATTAATCGATAGAAGTGAGTTACTAGCAGCGATGACAATTAAGGCTCGCGCTTTTCATTAATTTTACTACGACAGAGCCGAAGTTCGTTGATTCATGGTGATATTGTGTAGCTCTAGATTATTTTTAATGGTTAACTAAGGGTTTTAACCTTTTGTTTATTATGTTAGCTTAACGGGGCCTTAGGTTTACTAAGGGAAACATAAAAGGATATTATTGTGAAAAAATTATCACTTAAAGTTGCAAAATTAAAAAACCTATCGACTGATAAGCAAATTCCAAAAGCACAAACGCCTTACATTGGAGGTGGAACAGGTGTGGTAAGGGATCCAATTACAGATAACTGTACTAAAATTTGTACTTCAGCATGTAGCTGGCGTGGCTGTAATTAACTAACCTACCTAACAAAGTAAAATGCCTCAATAATGAGGCATTTTTAGTGAAGTTCTAACCACTTATTAACTCCATCATGGCCGCTATAAAGCCTTCTTGCTTGATTATTTGGTACTTTTGGCACGTATCTGGGTTTTTCAAATCGTGACATAGGTATAGTGTATTGCGCTCAAGTGCTGGCTTTGGGTGTAAATTTGAGTCAAATAGCACAGCATCAATACCTGGAAGACCAGACCAATATACACTACTAGCCACAAGGCCTAATTTCTCATAAGTAATCAGTTGTGGTTTTGGTAAGACAACGAATAGTATTCCAATGACTGCAAGTGCTATCCACTTACCTTTTCCCTTAGGTCTATCATTATCTGTAGCAGTTTGTGCTTGCTGTGCTTGTGCGGTTTGCTGAGCCTTCATCGCTGCAATTTGTTGTGGCGATGGTCGACGGTTTTTTGTTGTACTAGTGCGTTTCTTTTGGTTGGACTGTACTTGACCTAAAAGCGATTGTTTTTTTGATGGTTTTGCCATGCTTTAAGTAGCCTTTTAGTTGCAGGTCTCTATAATGCTTCTATGCTAAGTATAATAGCTTATTTTTACACTACAGCCTACGGGAAAGGACTATGGATCAAAATATCTCTATTTTAATCGTCGATGATGTAGGGACAGTTCGCAGCTTTTTACATCAAACCTTAATGCACTTAGGCATTGATCATGTAAGAGAAGCCTCCACTGCAACGCAGTGTGTAAAGTTATGTGAAGAGCAACATTTTGATATTGTCTTTCTAGATATTGAGCTGCCCGATGGTGATGGTAAAGAGTTAATTGCAACCCTAAATGAAATAAACCCGAATATTAATGTCGTTATGGTGTCGGCACACTCAACGGTAGACAATGTTAAAGATGCTATTGAGCGTGGTGCTAAAGGTTTTGTTGTTAAACCATTTTCGCCAAAGAAAATCGCGGCTATGCTGAAGAAGTTTTACCCAGATTTAGAATTGGTTTAAAACGGCACTGATTTTATCTTTTGATACCAAAGTATATAAATTATAGACATAAAAAAACCGACATAATGTCGGTTTTTTCAATCCAGCAACAAATTAAAGTGCTTTGATCTTAGCAACTAAACGGCTCTTATGACGAGCAGCTTTGTTTTTGTGGATTAGACCTTTAGTTGCGTAACGGTCTAGGATAGGTGCAGCAACAGCGAATGCTTGAGTTGCAGCTTCTTTATCACCAGCTTCAATTGCAGCGATTACTTTTTTGAAGTATGTACGCATCATTGAACGACGGCTTGCGTTGTGCTTACGACGCTTTTCGCTAGTGATAGCGCGTTTTTTTGCAGACTTGATGTTAGCCAAGGTTTGCTCCTAACAATCTTAAAATAAGCTTAATTTAAAGGCCGAGGAATATGCCTGTTTTAATCGCAAAAGTCAATATAAATTAACAAGCGCGGCCTAATGTTCAACACCCAAGACTCGACTTGGGCTATTCTCAATTCTTAACCTGTACAAATCAAAACGTTGCTATGCGACATTTTTACTTCTATAGCAGGCAAGTAAACCCGTAATATCCCAAGTTGCACTAATAATTTGCAAAGCGTAGCTTCACAAAGTGCCTTGAAAATCTCAGGTCTGAACCAAAGTAAACAGTCAAATTTCACGAGGTGAAACAGGCCTACCAAGGTTAATGGCGCGTATTGTATCAAAGCTGACAGGGCACGCCTAGTGCTAAATGCACAACGACTGTGGCATAATCTGCCGCGATTCACTGAATTTAGGAGTTAAGGTGGCAAAAGGGTTATTTAAATCGGGTATGATTGTCAGTGCCATGACTATGATTTCGCGGGTTCTGGGGCTCGTTCGAGATGCCGTCGTGGCAAACCTATTGGGCGCAGGATTGGCCGCAGATGTCTTTTTATTCGCCAACCGGATCCCTAATTTTTTACGTAGGTTATTTGCAGAAGGCGCGTTTGCTCAGGCGTTTGTTCCTGTACTTTCAGAAATTAAAGAAAAGCATGGAGACGATAGAGTAAGGTTATTCGTTGCACAAGCTGCTGGGACACTCGGGACCGTATTGCTTATTATTACTATTTTAGGGGTGATTGGCTCACCTGTGATCGCCGCATTATTTGGCACTAGCTGGTTTATTGACTGGTGGCAAGGTGGTGCAGATGCCGAAAAATTTGTGCTTGCAAGCGCACTATTAAAGCTCACCTTTCCTTACCTATTTTTTGTTTCATTAGTTGCACTTAGCGGGGCGGTACTGAATGTTTATAATCGCTTTGCGGCAGCGGCCTTTACGCCAGTTTTACTCAATGTGTCGATTATCGGCTGTGCTATTTTTCTCCATGATAAATTTGCACAAGGTGCGTACGCTCTAGCACTCGGTGTATTTATTGGTGGTATTGTTCAGCTATTATTCCAGATCCCATTTTTGTTGCGCTTAAAAGTCTTGAGTCGCCCTCAATTTGCATGGCGAAGCCCTGAAATAACCAAAGTCAGAACATTAATGATCCCTGCATTATTTGGTGTTTCTGTTAGTCAAATTAACTTACTACTGGACACCGTCATTGCTTCTTTTCTCGTGACGGGATCGATTGCTTGGCTTTATTATTCAGACAGATTAATTGAATTTCCACTCGGCCTATTTGGTATCGGTATTGCGACCGTGATACTGCCTGCACTTTCTAAATTACATGCAGGAGAAAAAAGTGAAGACTTTCAGAAAACACTAGACTGGGGTGTACGTTTTGTCATCTTCTTGGGATTACCAGCGATGCTAGGGCTGATGGTGACAAGCCCACTTATCATTTCAGTATTATTTGGCCATGGTGAGTTTGTTTCTCAAAATGCAGACAATATAAACAAGGTAAGCTTAGGGGTAGCCGCATATTCCGTTGGCTTATTAAGCTTTATGTTGATTAAAGTACTGGCACCGGGCTTTTACGCTAGACAAGATACTAAAACGCCTGTTCGTATTGGTATTATTACTATGGCACTCAATATGGTTTTCAATCTTATCTTAGCGCCTTTTATTGGTTATCTAGGCCTTGCATTGGCAACTTCATTGTCAGCGTCTTGTAATGCGTTTTTACTTTATCGTCAGCTGTCACATCAAGGTGTGTATCAGCTAAGCGCATTTTCTCTTGGTTTTACTGCCAAATGCTTTGTTTCAGCGGTCTCGATGGCTGCATGCGTATACTTTCTAGGCGCCCGCTTTGAATGGCTAGAGTGGGGACTGATGGAGCAGGTGCTATTACTTTGCGGATTATTAGTAACTGCGATGGTGAGCTATTTTAGTTTACTATTTATACTAGGGGTAAGATTGAGCACAATCCGAGATGCTTGATTCGCATTTTTAAGCAACTTGGGTATAATCGGGCTCTTTGATATTTGCTGCACAAAGGCACGGCACTATGCAACTAATCCGAGGGATCCATAATATTCGACCACATCATTTTGGTTGTGTGTTGACGATTGGAAACTTTGACGGGGTTCATCTTGGACATGTAGAGGTTTTGAAGGGGCTGATTAGCGACGCAAAACACTATCAACTTCCAAGCACAGTGATGTTATTTGAGCCGCAGCCCTTGGAGTTTTTTGCCAAAGATAAAGCACCGGCTAGGCTGACGCGATTACGTGATAAACTAGTCCTGTTGCAAGAGCTTGGTATAGAGCGAGTCATTTGCGTCAACTTTAATCGCAAATTTGCCTCGCAAGATGCAGAGCAATTTATCAAAGAAGTCCTAGTGACAAAGCTTGGAACCAAGGCGCTCACGGTCGGCGATGACTTTCGTTTTGGTCGTGAACGTGCTGGTGATTTTGCAATGCTAAAGCAAGTAGGCGAACCGCTAGGTATGCAAGTAAAAGACACTGCAAGTTTTCGCAAGCAAGATTGTCGTGTGAGTAGCACGTTGATCCGCACGGCGCTGGCTGCTGGTGATTTGCGTCAAGCACATGATATGTTGGGCCATACTTATGCCATTTCAGGCCGTGTTATTCACGGTTGGAAGAAAGGCAGAGAGCTTGGTTTCCACACTGCAAATATTGCGTTAAAGCGCCAAGTGAGCCCTGTGCGCGGTGTGTATGCGGTCAAAGCGACTGTGAATCACAAAACACATTATGGCGTAGCGAATGTTGGCACTAAGCCAACGCTAAACGGAACGAAAGCCCTTTTAGAGGTGCATCTGTTTAATTTTAATGAGACCATCTACGGTCAGTTTATGAAAGTGGAGCTAATTAAAAAGCTTCGCGATGAGCAAAAATTCGAAACATTGTCGCAGTTAACAGAACAAATCAGTCGTGATGTTAGCAATGCAAAACAGTGTTTTTCTTTAACGTAGCCGATACGGAAAGTAGGATAAATGAGCGACTACAAACATACTTTAAATCTACCGGAAACTGAGTTTCCGATGCGTGGTAATTTGGCGCAACGCGAACCAAAGATGCTGAAAAAATGGTATGAAGAAGACCTATACGGTCAAATTCGCATTGCGAAAAAAGGTAAAAAGCCATTTATTTTGCATGACGGTCCTCCGTATGCAAATGGTGATATTCACCTAGGTCACTCAGTAAACAAAATCCTAAAAGATATTATTATCAAGTCAAAAACGCTTTCTGATTTTGATGCGCCTTATGTACCAGGTTGGGACTGTCATGGTCTTCCAATTGAGCTACAGGTGGAAAAGAAAGTAGGCAAACCAGGTAAGAAAGTATCGGCTGCTGAATTCCGTGAAAAGTGCCGCGACTATGCTAAAAAGCAAGTTGATGGTCAAAAAACAGATTTCAAACGCCTTGGTGTGTTAGGTGACTGGGATAAGCCATACTTAACCATGAACTTTGATTTTGAAGCCAATGCTATTCGTGTGCTTGGTCGTATTATCAAAAATGGTCACCTGCACAAAGGTGCAAAGCCAGTTCACTGGTGTACGGATTGTGGTTCAGCACTTGCAGAAGCAGAGGTTGAATACCAAGACAAACAATCGCCGGCAATCGACGTAAAATTTGTCTTTGCTGATCAAGCGGCAATCATTAGTGCGTTTGGTTTGGCCGAAGGCCATGAGGGCAAAGGCGAAGTAAGTACCGCAATTTGGACTACAACGCCTTGGACATTACCAGCAAACCGCGCTGTGGCAGTACACGGTGCGCTAGAGTATGCGCTGGTACAAATTGAAGATGAAGGTCAAGAGCAGCGTATTGTGCTTGGTTCTGAATTAGTCAAAGACGCTGTTGATCGCTTTGGATTCAAGCACTTCCACGTACTAGGTTACGCGAAAGGCGCTGCGCTTGAGAATCTGCGCGTTGCACACCCATTCTTAGATTTCGATGTGCCTGTTATTTTAGGTGAGCACGTAACAACAGACTCAGGTACTGGTATCGTTCACACTGCACCTGGTCACGGTCAAGAAGACTTTGCAGCGGGTCAAGCTTACGGTCTAGAGGTTGCAAACCCGGTTGGTGCAAATGGTGTTTATCTACCAGATACACCGATTTTTGCAGGTCAGCACGTATTTAAAGCAAATGACAGCATCATTGAGTTATTAACTGAGAAAGGCGTATTGTTCCGTCATAAGGCGCTAACGCATAGTTATCCACATTGCTGGCGTCACAAAACTCCTATTATTTTCCGTGCGACGCCACAATGGTTCGTCAGCATGGATCAGGCTAACCTTCGCACTGATTCACTGAATGAAATCAAAAAGACAGAATGGTTGCCTGAGTGGGGTGAAAGCCGCATCGCAAACATGGTTGAAGGTCGCCCTGACTGGTGTATTTCACGTCAGCGTACTTGGGGTGTGCCAATCGCGTTATTTGTTGATAAAGACACCGGCAGCCTACATCCTGAAACGGAAGCCCTTATCGAAGCCGTTGCTAAATTAGTGGAAGAAAAGGGTATTCAGGCGTGGTACGACTTAGAGCCTAGCGCGCTATTAAGTGAAGCTGATGCTCAACAGTACGTAAAAGTACAAGACACACTAGACGTATGGTTTGACTCAGGTGTAACACATGCGTGTGTTGTTGATGCGCGAGAAGAATTAACAGGTCCTGCAGATCTTTACCTTGAAGGCTCGGATCAGCACCGTGGTTGGTTTATGTCATCAATGATGACTTCAGTTGCTATCAATGGCCATGCACCTTACAAGCAAGTGTTAACGCATGGCTTCACGGTCGATGAAAAAGGCCATAAGATGTCTAAATCATTAGGCAACGTGATCTCGCCGCAAGACATCATGAACAAGCTAGGCGCAGATATTTTACGCCTATGGGTAGCTTCTACCGATTACACGGCGGAAATGACCGTGTCTGATGAAATCTTTAAGCGCTCAGCTGACCGTTATCGTCGTATTCGTAACACAAGTCGTTACCTACTTGCGAACCTAAGCGGCTTTGATCCAAAAACGGATTTAGTAGCAATTGAAGATATGGTTGAGCTAGATCGCTGGATTGTAGCGCGCGCTGCACAGCTACAAACTGAGATCAAAACAGCGTACGACAAGTATCAAATGCTTCAAGTAACACAGAAGCTTATGAACTTCTGTACTGGTGAATTGGGCTCGTTCTATCTAGACGTCATCAAAGACCGTCAGTACACGGCGAAAAGTGATAGCCATGCGCGTCGTTCTTGTCAATCCGCGCTTTATCATATCGCCGAAGCGATGACACGTTGGATGGCACCTATCATGAGCTTTACTGCACAAGAAATCTGGGAAGTATTACCAGGTGAGCGTGGCCAGTTTGTATTCACGGATACTTGGTATGATGCAATTGAAGGGGCGACAGAAGGCTCGTTGAATAACGAGTACTGGCAGAACTTACTCGCGGTACGTGATGAAGTAAACCGTGTGCTTGAGAATGCACGTAAAGAAGAAGTGATCGGTGCAACGCTACAGGCTGAAGTAACGCTATATACAGGCGGGGATTTAGCTGAGCAGCTCAATGCTATCGGTGACGAATTACGCTTCGTATTACTAACTTCGAAGGCAACGGTAGAAGTAGTCAACAGCAAACCAGAAAATGCAGTTTCATCAGAAATTGATGGTTTATACATTAGTGTAGCGGCAACATCGGCTAAAAAGTGTGATCGTTGTTGGCACTATACCGACGACGTAGGTACGGATGAGCAACATGCAGACATCTGTGGCCGTTGTATTAGTAACGTTGAAGGTGACGGCGAGCAGCGTCAATTCGCCTAGGAGTAAAACGTGACACAAACTACACAGAAAAGTGGTCTGGTGTGGTTGTGGCTTAGTCTACTGCTTTTTGCAGTAGACTACTTCACCAAAGCACTGGTTATGGCTGAAATGGAACTCTATGAATCCATTGATATTTTTCCTATATTCAATCTCACCTATATGCATAACTATGGTGCGGCTTTTAGCTTCCTAAGTGAAGCTGGTGGCTGGCAGCGTTACTTTTTAAGTGGCATTGCCGTGGCGATTAGCACTTTACTGATTTTTTGGCTACGTAAATTGCCCGCATCAAATTGGAAGTTGGGATTGGCCTACGCGCTGGTATTAGGTGGTGCTGTAGGAAATTTATACGACCGTATCATTCATGGTTATGTGATTGATTTCCTTCATTTCTATTATCAAGACTGGCATTATCCAGCGTTTAATGTGGCAGACATGGCGATTGTCGGCGGTGCTGCACTATTAATTTTCGATGCCTTTACCAGTGGCGATAAACCACAGGAGAAAAATGCGTGAGTGAGCAACTAATTGGAGCAAAGTCTGAAGTCTTGTTCCATTTTTCAATCAAGTTATCAGACGGTTCAGCAGCAGATTCTACCAAAGTTCATAATAAACCCGCTAAGTTGTTTATGGGTGATGGCAGCCTGACGGAAAATTTTGAAAAGTGTTTGCTTGGATTAAAAGCGGGCGATGAGAAATCTTTTGAGCTAGAGCCAGAAGACGCGTTTGGACAACCAAATCCTGATAATATCTATTATGTTGACAGAAGCAAGTTCGGCGCAGAAACACCTGCTCAAGTAGGTAGTATTATTGCATTTACGCAACCTGATGGTACTGACTTACCTGGATTGATCCGAGAAGTAGCTGGCGACTCGGTAACTGTCGATTTCAATCACCCGCTTGCAGGCCAAAAAGTAACGTTTGAAGTTGAAATTCTTGAGGTAAATAACTAATGGATATCTTGCTGGCAAACCCGAGAGGATTCTGTGCAGGTGTAGATAGAGCGATCAGCATTGTTGAGCGTGCACTCGATATTTTCGAAGCGCCTATTTACGTTCGCCATGAAGTTGTTCATAACAAATATGTTGTTGATGGTCTGAAGTCTCGTGGTGCGGTATTCGTTGAAGAGCTAAATGAAGTGCCAGACGACAGTATTGTTATTTTCAGCGCGCATGGTGTTTCTCAGCAAGTACGCAATGAAGCGAAGCGCCGAGAGTTAAAAGTCTTTGATGCAACTTGTCCGTTAGTGACAAAGGTGCATATGGAAGTGACGCGTGCTAGCCGCAGAGGTACTGAGTGTATTTTGATTGGGCACCATGGGCACCCTGAAGTTGAGGGTACTATGGGCCAGTATGACAATCCGAACGGTGGTATTTATCTCGTTGAAAAACCAGAGGATGTAGCAATACTCGAAGTGAAAGATGCTGACAATGTGTTCTATTGCAGTCAAACGACGTTATCGGTAGATGACACTGCGGATGTAATTGACGCGCTGCGTAGCAAGTTTCCGAACATCAGTGGTCCTCGAAAAGATGATATCTGTTATGCCACGCAAAACCGCCAAGATGCGGTTCGCGACTTAGCGGACAAAGTTGAGTTATTGCTTGTGGTGGGTGCGAAAAATAGTTCTAATTCTAACCGCTTAAGAGAACTTGCGGATAAAATGGGAACTAAGGCATTTCTCATCGATGATGCCTCTTCCATCGAAGAAACTTGGTTCGATGGGGTTGCAAAGGTTGGTGTAACTGCCGGCGCATCTGCACCTGAAGTGCTGGTTCAACAGGTTATCTCTCGACTTAAAGAGCTTGGTGGGGAAACGGTAGTTGAGAACCCTGGGCAAGAAGAAAATGTCGTGTTTGCCGTACCTGTAGAACTCAGATAAGAGAGTTAGCACGATGACACCGCGTATCAGGTTGTTGTCTGCACTATTGAGTGAGCGAGGTGTGCTAGCATTGCTAGTTGCCTCGCAAATCCTAGCCTTTTTATATACGCTGATTGCCGCGACAGCGTTTTGGCAATCCCTTGGATTAACCAGCTTATTTATTCATTTCACTGCCTTTTTATCACTTGCAGTGATAGCGATTGTGCGCCACGCTGTTGAGAAGCGCTCAGATCTAGTTGAAGCTGGTATTCTCATTTCTGTCTTCGTGCTTTGTACTGTTGTCACTAGTACGGCTTTTCCCTATGGTTTTACACTGCTCGGTTGGATTGATGAAGCAAAAATTGAATTGAGCTTATGGCGTAACATCGCAATATGTCTTTGCATTATCACGCTTTTCGCGCATTTCTTAGCTATCTTTACCGATAATATTCGTAAGGTGAAAGCACTATCTCAAGCGGAGCTTGAAGCGTTACATGCGAGAATTCGGCCGCACTTTTTATATAATTCACTCAATACCGTGGCCGAATTGACTCATATCGATCCAAATGCAGCAGAAAAGTCAGCATTAGCCCTTGCCGATTTATCTCGTGCTGCGATGTCCACACAAAATATTGTTCCGCTGGAAAGTGAAATATCTTTATGCAAAGCGTATTTAGCACTTGAGCAGTGGCGCTTTGCAGAGCGTTTGAGGGTAGAGTGGGAGTTAGACAATGTCTTGGGAGATGTTTTGATCCCTGCGTTGATATTGCAGCCATTGGTGGAGAACGCGGTTAGTCATGGGGTAGAGCCAAACCCAAATGGAGCGGATATTCGTATCCATATTCACTGCAGTAAACGCACCTTAACGGTGGTAATTTTTAACAGCTATGACGCAAAATTAAAGCCGACGCACCAAGGGCATGGCATTGGGATAAGCAACATCAGACGCCGCTTGGCTTTACACTACAATCAGCCCATTGATTTTAAAACCGAAGCCAGTCAAGATAGCTATACTGTCAGTTTTTCGCTACCGCTATGAAAACAGTAATATCTTACCTTATTGTGGATGATGAGCCGTTGGCAAGAGCTCGCGTTAAACGATTAATGCAAAAGCATGTAGGCTTTCGTTGTATCGGTGAAGTTGACTGCGCGGGCAGTGTGAAAGCGCTGCTAAATCAGGAGCCTGTGCAGCTAATTTTTCTTGATATTTCGATGCCGGGTCAGTCAGGTGTTGAGCTTGCGAGCCAACTACGCTTGCAATTTCCGAGGATGAAAATCGTGTTTCTAACGGCGCATCCGGAATATGCGTTAGAAGCATTTGAGCTGCACGCCAATGGTTATCTAGTGAAGCCACTAGATAGTGATAAGCTAGATGCTTTATTGACTACTATCTTTCCGAGTATGGAGACGCTCAGCTATTACGTTGGCAGTGAGTTGCGTTACGTTCAGGTTTCGGATGTTATTGTTGCCGAGGCAGATGAAAAATATACGCGAGTAACCTTGAATTCTAGCCTACAAGCATTAATTGACATGTCACTCAAGTCACTGTTAGATAAGTTTCCAACACATTTCATTCAAATCCATCGCAGTACATTAGTTAAGCGAACAGAAATTTCTGCTTTAGAACTACATGAACAAAAGCACTACGTTTGCCTCAAGTCGCTGCCCAATCGCTATGAAGTTAGCCGTAGAGCTTACACCCAACTAAAAACATTATTTTGAGTGTTAAGCGGTGAATAAACCGTTTATCGCCTCAATAGACCTTTCATACTATCCCATATTGAGTTTCAAAGACGACGGCTTACACTGAGGCTAGGACAATTGAATTCTGGTTGAGATATGCATACTTCGCTAAAGCAACATGGCTTCACACTGTTAGAAGTGCTTATTGCGTTTATGATTTTAAGCTTTGGACTGCTTGGTGCGGTGGCATTACAAGCAAAAGCGAAACAAGCAAGTTTTGATTCTATGCAACGAGCCGCTGCGGTAGAGCTTGCCAGTGACATCATGCACAGAATAAGAACAAATGATGCGGCAAATATCACCACACTTTACGATGTTGACTTTAATAGCACCGAAGACGTACAGGCAAACACTACGTGTTATACACAGCGCTGTAATGCAGAAACGCTTGCGAAAACAGATATTGCTAATTGGCGTCAAGCGATAAGAGCAAGGGAAAATACAGGTTCGTTGGATAACGCGATTGTGTGTATTAATCCAACTGCAGGTGCCACTCCATCTGGAGTAAATGTGCAGGTTATTGTCACTTGGCGAGGGCGTCAGGCAATGACTGCATTGGAAAATAATCCAGCAGCCGGGTGTGGTGTTGAAGACGATAGACGGCGTGCAGTCGTAATGGAAACTTTTGTGTTGATAAGGAGTCAGCCGTGAACAAAATCCGAGGTTTTACATTGTTAGAACTCATGATAGCGATGTTTATCGGCGTATTGTTATTAGGCGGTGTCATTGCAACTTATGTCGGTATGAAAGCGACGACCAACGACACCATGAGTATTGGAGAGCTACAAGAAAAAGGACGTTTAGCGCTTTCCATTATGAGGCGGGATATCGAGCAAGTTGGCTTTTGGGGGACATTTTACGATCAAGGTTTCACGGATGATAATCAAGCCGCTCCAGCTAACCCTGGAAGTGACTGCTCTGGCGGGATAAACAATGGTAGCTTTCCGAACAATCAGCCTGCTAATTTCAGACCTATTTGGGCAACATTCACAACAAATGCAACGGCAATGGGGTGTATAACCAAAGCTCGACCGCAGTCAGAAGTGTTACAGGTGAAGTTTCTGGAAGGGAGTCCTGTAGAGATAACAGGTCTTGTGCCAGACGCAGGTGCTATCCAATCAACTAGGTATTATTTTATTGCACAGCAAGAGCAAGCCGAATTTATTGCAGGTGGCAATGTTGGCAACATGCCAAGCGTGAATGCGACACTTTGGCCATATAGTCACCATGTATATTATGTGAGTGAAGAGCAGCAGGTAATTAATAATCGTACTATTACTATTCCCGTTCTAAGAAGGCAAAGGCTACATGTAAACGGTGGTATGAAGGATGAACTAGTGATCGAAGGCGTTGAACAAATTCGTTTTGTTTTTGGTTTAGATACCAATTTTGACGGCCGAGTGGATAGATATAGAAATACAACAAATATGTCCGATGCTGACTGGGGCGCTACAAGAGGCATCTTATCCCTACAGCTGTTTGTATTGGTAAGGGTGCTAGAATCGGATGTTGACTTTGGGGTACAGTCGCGGTCTTACGTATTAGGTAATGATCCTGATAAAAGGACGTTGACTTATAACGATGCCATTAGACGTACCGTATTTTCAACCACAATATCAATGTACAACATGGGAGGCTCAGCATGGGAAATGTAAAGCAACGGGGTGTAGTACTGATCATGGCGATGGTCATGGTAGTCGCCATAATGGCGGTTGCAGTAACGTTAATGAGTACCAGTGCGTTGGATATAAAAATGACCCATGCCGTCATGGAACGAGAAGAAGCTGAAAGCTTACTCTTTGGTGAAATGCAAAGATTAATTCAGCAAGAGCAGCCGCTTCCTAACAATATTTTTCTGCGTTCAAGGCAGCAGTTAGCGGACGAAGGCACAACAGTACAAACGCCTAATGGCTTACAAGCCACTGTGACTAACCTAAATAACGGTGAGCTAGAGCTGTTTTGTCCACGTCAATATGACTATACCGAGGGGTTTGTGTGCAACATGACGGAAGTCGAAGCCACTGTGGAGTATGGTGATAGGGGACGTCACAACGTCACTATCGTGATGGGAATTGGTCAGGAAATTGTGAGCGTTTCAAATTAACAGCCTTTTTCGAGAAACTGATATGAATAAGTTAATATACACGATAGTTGCATTAATGGCGCTATTACAGACCGCTCAAGCAGAAGACATTGAGCTTTATGTTAAACATAATGTTTCTACCCGTGAGCAACCTCGGGTACTGATGCTGTTCGATACATCAGGCAGTATGGCGTGGGACTCTCAAAATGGTAAGGCGTGTTATGAGCGTTATTCATATCGTGTTTGGAATGGCTGGTACTATGAAACGCGTTATGGCTACCGAGAAACCGAGTGTTTTAATGGCAGTAACTGTTATCAAGCGAACCAATATAATCAAGCGGTTCAGGGCTGCGCGGATAGCCGCCTAAAAGTAGCACAAAATGCAATGCGCAGTTTAGTTAGCGATAATGATGATATTAGATTTGGCCTGTCTCGACTTTATTCTTCGAGTGGGGGTTATATTCTTAATGGGATTGGCAGTAGCCGCAGCGATATTGTTGATAAGATCAACGCATTGCCTGCAAATGGCTCGACACCATTGTCAGAAACGCTTTGGGAGTTATATAACTATCTTAAAGGTGGCGGCGTATACTGGGGCACTAACGGAGGAAACGACAGGGATAAAGGGATTGAACGTGGGAGCAACTATATTTCTGCGTTTACGCCTGTCCGTGGCGAAGAAGAGCGGTGTGATACGTCAATCAACTTAATTTTAATGACGGATGGCGACCCTACCAGCGATACTGATTCTAACACAAGCATCGTTAATGAATATTACTCAGTGTATGGCGCCTACCCTAATTATTTCGACATTAATGAAGGCTCTGGTGTTACCAAAAACTATTTACCAGCTTTAGCCAAAACAATGCGTGGTACATCTCAAGTTAAAGTTGACTTATATCCTTCTACTCCAGATGAACATGACTTTGCGCGAGTCTTTACGATCGGTTTTGGTAACGGTATGTCTAGTACAGGTAAAGAGTTGCTTGCGGAAACTGCTAAGGAAGGAGGGGGGCAATACCTGCACGCCAATACCGCAAATGAACTGTCGGATGTACTCAAAACCACGATTACCAATATCAGAAATGTGAGTGCAAGTTTTAGTTCACCAACGGTATCCGCCAATGCTGAAGATCAAACCCAAACAGGTGATGCACTTTACTACACTCAGTTTAAACCAGAGACACATACTCGCTGGCGTGGCAACCTGAAAAAGCTTAAGTTTGTGGGTACAGAGATAGTAGGTCAGGAACTGACTAAAGCGATAAATGATAAAGGTGCGATTGATAGCAATATCACAACGTATTGGTCGCAAGCGGAATCAAAAGATGGCAACAATATTGAAAAAGGAGGAGTTAACTATGCGCTTGAAAATCAGGTTACTAGAAAAGTACTGTCTGATTTTGGTGGCGGTGATTTAGTTGATTTCACCTATAATAATGCCGAAAGTGCCTATGGTAATTTAACTAAACTTGCCACAGCAATGGAGTTAAGTGGTGCAAGTAAAAGTGAGATACAAAGTATTTTTAATTGGGCGATAGGTCAAGACGTCGACGATGATGATGGTGACGGTTTGAGATCTGAAAGAAGGCCAGACATATTCGCCGATCCATTACACTCAAAGCCTGCAACGGTTGACTATGGCAATGGCGATATTCGCGTGCTCATTGGTACCAACGCCGGCATGCTCCATATGTTTAAAGATCAAGGAAATAGCGTAACTGAAAGCTGGGCATTTATCCCAGGTTCTTTATTACCTATCCTGAATCCAGTCAAAACACGTAAAGCAGAAACGAAACTGTATGGCCTAGATGGACCTATTACTGTGTACTTTCACGATGTGAATAAAAATCGCAAGGTAGAAGCGGGTGATAAGGTTTGGGCCTTTGTGGGAATGCGCCGCGGCGGCAATAAATACTATGGTTTTGATATTACCAATCCAGATTCACCCAAACTATTGTGGGGTGGGCCTATTTCCGGTGATTCAAATAAGTTTAAGAACTTGGGGCAAACGTGGTCCAAGCCTGTGGTGACTTTCATTGAAAAGCAAAAGGATAGACCGGTATTGGTTTTTGCAGCAGGATACAATACCAATAAAGATAATGTTTCACGTAGCGATGATAATGATAAAGGCGTAGGGGTTTACATGGTTGATATCATGTCAAACAATGCTGATATCGTTTGGTCGCTGACTGGTGATGCGTTTAAAGGTAAGCACAGTATTGTTGCGGAGCCAACGTTAACGGACTCAGACTACGATGGCTATATTGACAGAATTTATTTAGCGGATACCGCAGGGAGTATCTGGAGAATTGATATACCCGGTCCAAACCCATCTGATAGTACTGAGCCTTGGACTCATTTTGAGTTGGCACGTTTGGGGAGTAGCTTTGCTGATGAGGATAGACGCTTTTTTTATCGTCCAAATATTGCTCGTACCTTTTATAGTAAGGTAACAGAGACTAGATATAACGGGAATTTGATTAAAGAGCGCAGAGATACACCGTTTGACGCCATTGTTATTGGTAGTGGTAATCGCTCTAAGCCGACAGATTCAAGTGTGACTGACTATCTTTTCATGATTAGGGATATACATACGAAAACGCAATCTTTTGTAAACGATATTCCAGACCCTATATTAATTTCTGATTTAATGGAAATGAAGAGCGATCCGTTTGGGAATGCTGTAGATGATATTGACGACTTTGTTGAACTAGAAGTAGAGCTGGCTAAGTTTAATGGCTGGAAGTATCAATTATCAGGGGGCGAAAAGTCGCTCTCTGGTGCGACTGTTATTGGAGGAGTCGCATATTTTACTTCATTTACACCAGCAGATCAGACAACCCAACAATGCACATTAACAGGTGGTAAAGGGCAGCTTTACATGTTCCATTTACATTATGGCACAGGGAAAACTTACGTGACCTCACAAGACCTACCAGATACGCCGACTCTAGTTGTACGCAAAGATGAAAATGGTAAAAGAGTTCCTTATATTGCAGGCCCTGGGATTATAGCTGATGACAGTAATCCATTTGTGCCGCCAGGGATACCGGGTGAACCAGTGCCAGTGGTAGGCGATGATGACAAGGTTATTATCTTTAAAAATAAAACTTCGGGTATCAGAACAAGACAACTTTACATTTATAAGAGGGAAGATAGCGATGAGAAGAAATAGTACCCTAGACAAAGCAATATCAGGTTTTACCCTGATAGAAGTAATGATAGTGGTGGTGATCATCGGTATTCTCTCTGCGATTGCGTACCCTAATTACACTGAGTATGTGAGAAGAGGGGCAAGGGCTGATGCCATGACTTTGTTACTTGACGCCGCGAATAAGCAAGAGCAGTTTTTTGTTGATAATAGAGTTTACAGCGATAATCTAGCGGCAATCGGTGTAGCGACGGCAACAGAAAATGGTTATTTCAATGTAACACTTGAAAACGTTACTGCAGATACCTTTAGAATCGTTGCAACAGCCGCAGCAGGGCCGGTTCGAGGCGATGAACAGTGCCCAGCTTTAACTATTGATGAACTTGGGGTTCGTGGTGTGACTGGGACAACCAATCAAGACGCTATAGATAGGTGCTGGGAACGTTAATTTTCGGGGGAGTAGTTAACTCCCCTTTGTATTAACACTAACTATCCCCGAGCTTAGGTTATTTAACCTGAGGTTTGGGTAAGGAATGAGCTAATTCATTGTTTTTAATATTACATTAAATTATTTCTTTATCTAGCCAGAAAGTTTTGGGATTAACAAGGCGAATTTACGTACCAATAGCGGGCTATTGGAAGTGAATTCAACGCTGTTAGCGCAAAAACTGGCTGCTAGAAAGGCATTAATTATCCGAAGCTTAGGTTATTTACTTTTGACACTCATCAGTATCTTTTAAAGTGCTTCTCCCTGTGTAGCTAACTGACAGAGACAATCCCACGGTAGAACTTGCGTTACAGTAGACAAAAGTACCGTTATAGAGTCCCGCGAGATGACCAAAGCGGCGAAATATAATGGCGTTTCTTGGGTAGGTGAGCTTGTCCCCTGAGTCTACTGAGTCCACAACCGCTAATTTATAATCATCGCCTGAAAACTCACCTTGAGGGTGGTAGTCGATAAAAACCGTTAACTGAGTGTGCCATTCTTTGTCGTCGCAGCGATTATTTTTCAGGGGGCACAAAGTAACGGTTGCACCGCTTGCAACGGCCTGAATGCGAGCAAAATTAATGGCTCGTCGCAACGCTTCAAGTTTTATTTTTGGTTTATCAAACTGAAATAAAGCCGTAAGACTGGGAAGAGAGAATAAACTGACGATAGTGATAATCGCCAAACACACTAAAGATTCCAATAGGGAAAAACCCATATGACGATGCATATCCTTTGCCTCGTTTTATATTTTCTTTAAGCCTAGTCGTTTATATATTAAAGGCAAGATTGGAACTTTGAGATATTTCGCGCATCAGTACTTTTGTGGCTATCCACAGGTATCTGTTGTATTTCCTCGATATAATGCTGTACCAGCGGTTGAAACACTCAACTGCTGATTGTTGTCGTCACTACCAGGACAATAGGTAAAATTTCCGGCGTTTGAACCACTTAAGAGTCCACTTGAATCAAACCTTAGACGATTGTCACCAGAAAATACCATAGTGTCGTTATCGTCTACGACCTCCATCGTTCTATGGATAGTATCACCATTACTAAATGTGCCATTTTTATCACTATCAACAAACACGCTAATTCTGTTCGTTGCCCAATTATCTTGGCAAGTAAATGCAGTCCTAGCTTGAATATTGGCTGGGGGAGCTGGGCAGAGAATGACAATTTCGTCTGCGGCGGTTGCTTTTACACGAGCAAAAGCGATGTTACGTTGTAATTCTTGTAAGAAGGACTCTGCTCGGTTGCGTTGCAGCAGGTTGCCATCAAAGCTAAATGAAATGGCCAATACGATAGCCAATATAGCGATGGTTATCATCAGTTCTAGTAGATTGAATCCTGCTGATTGTTTCATTACCGCCTCACAATCAAAAAGTAATAATTTATGATTACTATTATTGCGTGAAATCACTTCAACTTTCAATGTCTTTGTTTGCCTTGGGCAAGCGGATTGTCTAAAATCGACGCTATACCAAAGGAATCGAGATAGTCATGAAGAAAATAGAAGCAATAATTAAACCGTTTAAACTTGATGATGTCCGAGAAGCGCTTTCGGATGTGGGGATCACAGGTATGACGGTATGTGAAGTAAAAGGTTTTGGTCGTCAGAAAGGTCATACTGAGTTATATCGCGGTGCTGAATATATGGTAGATTTCTTGCCTAAAGTAAAACTTGATATTGTTACCGCAGATGAAGACGTTGACAGAGCCATTGAAGTTATCCTAAAAACCGCACAAACGGGCAAAATTGGTGATGGTAAAATCTTTGTGACCGATGTTGAGCGCGTGGTTCGGATCCGTACAGGTGAAGAGGACGAAGAAGCGATTTAATGCGCTGTTAAGTCAAATGCTTACCTTTTAAGGCTGCTTACCTTCTATTATGGGCAGCCTAATTCCTTCCTTATTACAACTACAATCAAATAAAATATGCTGACGGCTGACGGCTGACGGCTGACGGCTGACGGCTGACGGCTAATGTCTATGTACAGAAAACAAGTATTTTTTACTGCTGTAGAATGCTTGAAGGCGAGTGTTGGTGGGAGAGAAGTCACGACATCGGTGATATCGTGACTTAACAGTGTATTTATTTGTTACGTGCGTTAACCGATTTGGCTTTTTTCACATTATCCGCAAGGTCTGGCAGGCCGAGTTTGCGGTAGCTTTTTTCCATAATGTCAAAAGCTTGGGTAAGATAACTACTTTGAGAGTAGTGTTCTACTACATATTTACCACGGTTTGCTGCGGCAAGATATGCTTCACGCTCGAAGTAATATTCAGCGACTCTTAGTTCGTAACGAGCCATTTTGTTTAGTAGCCAAACTAAACGTTTTTTCGCCTCTGGTGCATACGGACTGTTTGGGTAGTTTTTAACTAACGTGGTTAAATCCTGAAAAGCAACACGGGTACGATTGGCATCGCGGTCGGCTCTGTCTACACCAAAATATTCTTGGAATGCGTTTTCGTCGGCTTTAATACTTACCAAACCTCGCATGTAGTACATGTAGTCTAGGTCTTTATGATTTGGATTTAAGCGAATAAAACGATCAATAGTGGCAAGTGCTTGGTCAGTGTTACCTGTTTGATAATATGCGTAGACTAAGTCCATTTGAACTTGTCTTGCATAAGGGCCAAACGGGTAACGAGCATTAATCGCACTCAATAATTCAATGGCGCGGGCATATAAACCGGAATCTAATGTTTGTTTAGCATCTTCATAAAGCGCTTGGGCGGATTTGTTTGGTACGCGTTCAATATCTTCTTGTTCTGGTGCGGATGAACAGGCTGCCAAACCCAAAACAGACGCGGCTAACGCCAGCCTAAAGGCGTGTGTCCTTAAGTTTTTAATCATTTTATTTTACTACCTTTGTTTTCTTCGGCTAGGCCAACTCGGCAAAACCGAGTAAACTATGCATTAATACGATTCTAACCCAGTCGAGCACGGCTTGCACTGGTAAATTAGGTAAAGTTTCAGATGTCAGAGCAAATTTCCCTCCAAGCGGAGGTTCCAGTCGAACTCGGTGGTAAACGTCTAGACCAAATATTGGCGCAATTGTTCCCGGATTTTTCTCGTTCAAGAATAAAAACTTGGATCCTTGAAGATAAAGTCACCGTAGATGGTGAAGTATTCAACACCCCTCGTGAAAAGTTACTTGGTGGTGAAAGTGTCGCTATCGAGACGGTTATCGAAGCACAACGTGAATACGAAGCGCAAGATATAGAGTTAGACATTGTTTACGAAGATGATGACATTCTTGTGATAAACAAGCCGATGGGGCTGGTGGTTCACCCCGGTGCCGGTAACCCAGATGGCACTGTGTTAAATGCTCTGCTGCACCATCACCCAGAAATCATTAACGTGCCTCGTGCTGGTATCGTGCACCGTCTAGATAAAGACACTACCGGTCTAATGGTCGTGGCGAAAACTATTCAAGCACAAACGCACTTGGTGAAGAATCTACAAGCGCGTGAAAACTTCACACGTGAATACGAAGCTGTTTGTAATGGCACGATGACCGCAGGTGGCATGATTGAAAAGCCAATCGGTCGTCACGCAACTAAGCGTACACATATGGCAGTACATGAGATGGGCAAGCCTGCTATCACTCATTACCGTGTTGCTGAAAAGTTTCGAGCACACACGCGCCTTCGCCTGCGCCTAGAAACCGGTAGAACGCACCAAATTCGTGTACATATGGCGTATTTGAATCACCCGCTAATTGGCGATCAGCTCTATGGCGGCCGTCCTCGTCCACCAAGAAATGCGACTCAAGGATTAACCGAACAATTAAGAGAGTTTAAACGTCAGGCATTGCATGCTATAAAACTGAGTATCGCTCACCCTATTACTGGCGAGAAGATGACATGGGAAGCGCCTGTGCCTGAAGATATGATTAAACTGGTGGCAGCGCTTAGAGAAGATACCAAAGAAAACCCGGATTTAACGTTATAAGATGCAACTTGCTCAGTGGCCATTAACCCAATTCGTTGGGACATTATCAACAACGCGTAAGGGCGGTGTTTCAGCACCGCCGTATGATAGCTTTAATCTAGCCTTTCATGTTGGCGATAATGCCGAACAGGTAGCCGAAAACCGTCGAATTTTACATGGCTATGTGGCCAACCCGATTGTATGGCTTGAGCAAGTACATGGCGCAGAAGTGGTGGTGGTCGACGAGCAGTTTGAAATCGCGCAGGTCCATCAAGCCGATGCCTTATACACTCGCTTGCGCCAAACGCCACTGGCTATTATGACGGCAGACTGCTTACCCATTCTGCTTGCATCAAAAGATGGTGCAGAGGTGGCCGCTATCCATGGTGGTTGGAAGCCTCTTGCTGCTGGAATTATCTCGCAAACACTGGCTAAGTTTACCTGTGCACCTGAAGAGATCTGTGTATGGTTTGGCCCAGCGATTGGGCCTAGTGCATTCGAGGTGGGCGAAGACGTAGTACAGGCTTTTGAGGCGCAACGAAATACGGCATTTGTTGCCAAAAAAGACGGTAAATATCTTGCGGATATTTTCGAGCTTGCACAGTCGTTATTGCGCGAACAAGGTGTAGAGGATTTTTACGGCGATAAACACTGTACAGTAACTATGTCCGAGCAGTATTTTTCTTATCGTAGAGACAAAACAACGGGCCGTATGGCAACTTTGATTTGGCGCAAATAATCAGGGTAAATTATTACTTTTACGCTTGATCTTCGTTCAGTTAATACCCATAAATAAGGTAATTCGATATTTTATATGGGTAAATAAATCATGCGTTTAGATAGATTTACAAGCAAATTCCAAGCTGCGCTTTCCGATGCGCAGTCATTAGCGCTTGGGCGCGATCACCAATTTATTGAACCTGTTCATTTAATGTATGCTTTGCTCCAACAGAGCGGCTCAAGTGTGCGCGCATTATTAGCACAAGCAGGTGTGAGCGCCGACGAGCTTAATACTAAGTTGTCACAAGCCATTGAAAAGCTATTTAAAGTAGAAGGCGTAGGTGGTGATGTACAGCTTTCAAATAACCTTATTTCGCTGATCAATCTGTGTGATAAATATGCACAAAAGCGTAAAGACAAATATATCTCCAGCGAGTTGTTTGTTTTTGCTGCGTGCGAAGATAAAGGCCCATTAGGCGAGATTTTCAAAGCGCTTAACATCACCCAACCAAAGATTGAGCAAGCCATTAAGGCTATTCGAGGGGGTCAAAAAGTGGATGACCCTAATGCCGAAGACACTCGCCAAGCTCTTGAGAAATTTACTATCGATCTCACTGAGCGTGCCGAGCAAGGCAAGCTTGATCCGGTTATTGGCCGTGACGACGAAATCCGCCGCACTATTCAAGTGCTACAGCGCCGTACTAAAAACAACCCTGTACTTATCGGTGAACCGGGCGTTGGTAAAACCGCCATCGTTGAGGGGCTCGCGCAGCGTATTATCAACGGTGAAGTTCCAGAAGGCTTGAAAAGTAAGCGCGTACTATCGCTAGATATGGGCGCATTGGTGGCTGGAGCCAAATACCGTGGTGAATTTGAAGAGCGCCTAAAGTCGGTATTAAACGAGCTGGCTAAAGAAGAAGGCCAAGTTATTCTCTTTATTGACGAAATCCATACTATGGTAGGGGCGGGCAAAACCGACGGTGCAATGGATGCGGGCAACATGCTAAAACCCGCACTAGCTCGTGGTGAGCTTCACTGTGTAGGGGCGACCACACTCGATGAGTATCGTCAGTATATTGAAAAGGACGCGGCACTTGAGCGTCGTTTCCAAAAAGTATTTGTTGCAGAGCCAACCGTAGAGGATACCATCGCTATCCTGCGTGGCTTAAAAGAGCGTTACGAGTTGCACCACTCAGTGGATATTACCGATCCTGCGATTGTCGCTGCGGCTAATTTATCACATCGTTATATTTCAGACAGGCAGCTTCCAGATAAAGCTATCGATTTGATAGACGAAGCAGGGTCTTCAATTCGACTGCAAATTGACTCAAAGCCGGAGCAATTAGACAGACTAGAGCGCCGTATTATCCAACTAAAATTGGAAGATAACGCGCTGGCAAAAGAGAAAGACGAAGCGAGTCAAAAGCGTCGCACTGAGATGCAAACGCTCATTAATGAATTAGAAGCTGAGTATCGAGAGCTTGATGAAGTGTGGAATGCCGAAAAAGCCTCACTACAAGGCACACAAGTGATTAAGGCTGAGCTTGAGCAAGCGCGTTTAGATCTAGAAGTCGCGCGTCGAGCAAGTGATTTGCAACGTATGTCCGAACTACAATACGGTCGGATCCCTGAGCTTGAACGAAAACTAGACCTTGCTTCTCAGGCTGAAATGCAGGAAATGAGCCTTTTAAAAAATCAGGTTGGTGAAGATGAAATTGCAGAAATTTTATCTCGTTGGACTGGGATCCCGGTCGCAAAAATGCTTCAAGGTGAGCGTGAAAAGTTACTGCAAATGGAAGACGAGCTTCATAAAAAAGTGATTGGTCAAGACGAAGCCGTTAATGCGGTTGCCAACGCTATCCGTCGCTCACGAGCCGGGCTTGCAGACCCAAATCGCCCAATTGGTTCGTTCTTGTTCTTAGGTCCAACGGGGGTTGGTAAAACGGAGCTGACCAAAGCGTTAGCCAACTTTATGTTTGATACGGAAGATGCCATGGTGCGCATTGATATGTCCGAGTTTATGGAAAAACACTCAGTTGCGCGCTTGGTTGGTGCACCTCCTGGTTATGTCGGCTACGAAGAAGGCGGCTATTTGACAGAAGCGGTAAGGCGTCGCCCTTATTCTGTGATTTTACTTGATGAAGTGGAAAAAGCGCATCCAGATGTATTTAACATCTTATTGCAGGTCTTGGACGATGGTCGCTTGACCGATGGTCAAGGTCGCACGGTTGATTTTAAAAATGCAGTGATCATCATGACCTCGAACTTAGGGTCGGATGTCATTCAAGAGCAAGCAGGAAATAACGACTACGCAGCACTCAAGGAGCGTGTTATGGCCGTGCTCGCTAGTCAGTTTAGACCTGAATTTATTAACCGTATTGATGAAACCGTGGTGTTCCACCCGCTTATCAATGAACATATTAAAGAAATTGCGAGTATCCAATTAGACAGATTGAGTAAACGCTTAACTGAAAAAGGCTTTGCGCTTGAGCTCAGTGACGCCGCGCTTGATAAAATCGCTGCAAGTGGATTTGATCCTGTATATGGTGCGCGTCCTTTAAAACGAGCCGTGCAACAATACATTGAAAACCCGTTGGCGCAGGACTTGTTACAAGGTAAGTTTGTGACTGGCGATACCATTAAAGTCGAGGTGGTTGACGACCAAATCGTATTTAATCACTAATATAGCTTAACGCGCTTACAGCCATGCTGTAAGCGCGTTTTTCCTTCCCATACTGTAAATTTCTTCAAACTCCTTACCCTTTCGCGTATTCTACAAAGATAACAAACTGTCTTCTAAGAAAGCCGCATATGATAAATAAGTCAACCACTTACGGTATCTACGAATTTGGTGATAGCAACCAGCTGTGTAGCACCATCATTTCTTTGCCAGCGCTTACTTCAGGCCAAGTGCGCATAAAAGTAAACAGTACCAGCATAAATCCTATTGAAGTGAAAACCAGACAAGGCCTTGGTTATGTTGCAGCGCAAAAAAGCGCAGATGCCTTTTTGCCGCTCGGATACGATCTGTATGGTGAGGTGGTTGAGGTTTATGGCCCAGATAGCCAGTTTAAAGTAGGCGACCTTGTCATCGGTATGGTTGGATTTGCAAGTAACCCCGGGACCTATAGTGACTATACAATGGCGCTTGAGTCAGAGCTCATCAAGGTTTCTTTGCAAGAAAATCCAGATATTGCAGGTCTTTGTCTTGCGGGTCTTACGGCAAAACAAGCGTTAGATAAATTTTCGAATCATAATCGTCCACTATATGTATTGGCACCAACTGGTGGTGTGGGGCATTTAGCAATTCAACTAGCGCAGCTCCAAGGGCGAAAAGTCATTGCTGTCTCGACCCGTCCTGAGCACGAATTGTTGTCGAAGCTCAAGGTAACGGCAATAAGTTATGACAAATTTTATCAGCACCAAGTTGAGTGCGATTTACTGGACTTAATTGGTGGCGATATTGCATTACAGTGTGTCGACTCGATGAAGCCGAATTCGCACCTAGTGACTATTCCCAGCGTCACCAAAGAAATGGTCTGTGAGCGAGCTACGATAAGGGGTGTAAGGGCTGAGGGGATGCTGGTTGCGAGTAATTTAGACGATCTTAAATATTTGTATCAGGCGTATCAAGCTGGCAAAATCAGCATAAATGTAAGTCATTACTTTGCTATGGCGGATATTGCGCAGGCTCATCACTGTATGGAAAGTGGTAAGCATGTTGGCAAAGTTATTATTAAGGCCTAAGTGTACTAAAAGTAGCCATATTTAAATTGATTGCTCGGTTTAAATCACTCATTTAATGAATACACTTGGTATAATTTGGTTTCGACCCCATAAACTTGAAATTGGCCTGTAGGTTCGAGGAAGAATTTTTGAAACAATTAGACTTAAACACTAAGCTGGACTTATTGTCTGACGGCGCGCATCGCGGCGTTTTCAAAGGTATCAAAAGAGGTATCGAACGTGAGGCATTGCGGATCCAAGGGTCGGGAAAAATAGCGAAAACACCGCATCCAGAAAAGACGGGCCACGCACTGACCAATGGTCATATCACCACTGATTTTTCTGAGTCACTACTCGAATTTATCACTCCAGTGAGTGAAGACCCACAAGAGACATTAGCGCAACTTTCTGATCTACAGAAGTTTACTTTGGCTAACATGGGTGATGAGTTACTGTGGCCTTTGTCGATGCCATGCTTTATTGAGGACGAAGAAGATATCGTCCTAGCGCAGTTTGGCACTTCTAATATCGGCAAAATGAAAACCCTATATCGTGAAGGGCTAAAAAACCGTTACGGCAGCATGATGCAGGCCATTGCGGGTGTGCACTTCAATATTTCGTTTCCAGAGACCGTATGGCAAAGCCTGCAAGTGATGTCTGAAGATGATAACCCTCAACAATCATTTATCTCCCAGCAGTATTTAGGCCTTATTCGTAATTTCAAGCGTGAAATGTGGCTGATAAGCTACCTGTTTGGCGCATCTCCTGCGCTTTGTCCGTCATTTTTGCAAGGCAAAAAGAGCGACTTGCCATTTAGTAAGCTAGAAAATGGCTCCATCTACCTTGAATATGGCACGGCGCTTAGACTGGGTGATTTAGGTTATACCAATAGCGCACAAAGCTCGCTTAAGGTGATGTATAACGATCTGGATGAGTATATTGCGGGCTTGCGACAAGCCATTCGTTGTCGCTCCGACTTATATCATGAAATTCCAGACTATCGAGCAGCAGAGCCAAAACAGCTGAATCGCAACATTTTACAAATTGAAAATGAGTTCTACTCGCCAATTAGACCAAAGCGCAATGCCAAGTCTGGTGAAACGCCGACTCAGGCACTTGAACGTGGTGGTATCGAATATATCGAAATTCGTGCGCTGGATGTTAACCCATTCGAGCATACTGGTGTCAGTCTTGAGCAAATCCACTTCCTTGATGTGTTCTTAACCTATTGTTTGTTAAAGCCAAGCCCTGAGCTTTCGTTTGAAGCGCAGAAGCTCGCTGGTAAGAATTTACATCAGGTGGTTAACCAAGGTCGCTGCACAGCACTTGAACTGAGTAAAGCGGGTGAGCCTGTGAGTGTGAAGCAGTGGGGCACAGAGATTTTTACAGACTTACTCAAAGTCGCAAAAATGTTAGATGCGAGTACCGAAAAATCAGTCTACGTGGCAACAGTGGAAAAATTAATGTTGTCAATTGAAGCACCTGCACTTACTTTTTCTGGGCAGTTGCTATCTCAACTGAAGAGTCGTACCTTAGAACAAGGCTCAATGGGCATTGAACTTGCGAAAAAATATAAGCAACTTCATCAAGATATCAAATACGGCTATTACGATGAAGATACGCTGAAGTCATTTGCACGTCAGTCTTTCGAAGATGAGGCTGCGGTTAGAGCTGCTGATACGGTAGACTTCACGGCTTTCCTTGACGATTATTTTTCAAGGGCATAATGCACAAGGCATAAAAAAGCGCAGCCATAAGGCTGCGCAAATAAATTTCAGGGATGAAACAATGCTAAACTGCTGCATTCATAAGTTCAGACCAATGCAAATTGTAAAAGTTCATTAGGTTTCGAAAAAAATGCAAAAAAAATTAATTTTAATTAGCCTCGTCGCTGTTTTATCCGGATGTGCTACTGCACCACCTAAACAACCTCATGATATTTGTAAGATTTTTGAGGAAAAAGAAGATTGGTATTATGACGCTCGTGATGCTCAAGAAAAATGGGGGTCACCAAAGCATGTACTAATGAGCATGATGTATCAAGAAAGTTCTTTTCGGCATGATGCGGCTCCTCCTATGGAATATTTCCTGTGGTTTATTCCTGTTGGCAGAGTTAGCTCTGCTTATGGCTACTCTCAAGCCAAAACCCCGACCTGGTCTGATTATATTCGTGAAACTGGAAACTCAGGTGCAGATCGCGATGACTTTGAAGACGCCATCGACTTTATGGCTTGGTTCGTATACAAGACTCACAAGGTAAACGGCGTGTCTAAATGGGACGCTTACGCACAATACCTCAATTATCATGAAGGCTGGGGCGGTTATCGTCGTGGTACGTATAAAAATAAGAAATGGTTAATGCAAGTCGCAAATAAGGTAAAGCATCGTGCTGCGCGCTATGCCGTTCAACTTAAACGCTGTGAAGATGATTTAGATAAGAACTGGTTCGAGAGAATTTTTTCTTGAGTAAACCGCGGTGTTACTTTCAACACCGCAATTGAGTTTAGCTTTTACTTGCTTAAGAGCTGGAAGAAATTTTCACCATCTTGATCATGTTTTCTTTGATCTCAATGACTTCCATCTTATAACCAGAAATCGTTAAGCCAAGAGGCGCATCTGGAATATCCTCAAGGTGCTCTACAATCAGACCACTGAGGGTTTTAGGACCTTCGGTAGGTAAGTCCCAACTCATTTCTTTATTTAAGTCACGCACGTTTACACTGCCGTCAACCATAACTGAGCCATCACGCTGCATGTTTACGTCTTCGCTCGGCGCACGCGTCTGCGTAGTGGTAAAGTCACCTACGACTTCTTCAAGAATATCTTCGAGCGTAACCAGACCTTGAATGTCACCATACTCATCAACAACAAGACCAATGCGCTCTTTGGCTTCTTGGAATTTGATCAGCTGTGTATTGAGCGAGGTATTCTCTGGTACATAGTAAATCTCTCTTACCGCACGCAGTAGTGACGGCTTATCAAACTGCTCTTTTGTCAGTAGGCGTAGCGCATCACGAGCGTGAATAAAACCAACCGCATCATCAATTTGGTCACGGTAAAGTAGCACTCGGGTGTGCTGCGCATTCGTGAGCTGGCGAGCAATATCTTTCCACTCGTCATTGATATCTATCGCATTGATCTCACTGCGTGGGATCATAATGTCTTCCACGGTCACGTGATCCAAGTCTAAGATAGAAGTGAGCATGTTTTGGTGGTTAGAGGGCAGCATAGCGCTTGACTCATTTACCACGGTTTTTAATTCTTCTTTACTTAGGCTATGCTCTTCAATCTCTTGTGGTGTGATCCCGACTAAACGTAACATACCATTGGTGATCCAGTTGGTCGCAACAACCAAAGGAAACAAGACCTTCAACAATACTTTGAGGATAACAGAGCTTGGGAACGCGACTTTCTCAGGGTATAAAGCTGCGAGAGTCTTAGGTGTGACTTCAGCGAAGATAAGGACCACGAGTGTGAGGCCAAAAGTAGCTACTGCGATACCCATATCGCCATACAGGCGCAGTCCAATGATGGTAGCAACTTGTGCAGCGGCAATATTGACGAGGTTATTTCCGATCAGGATCAGACCAATCAGTCTATCAGGACGGTTAAGGAGGTTACTTACACGCTTCGCACCACGGTGATTCTCTTTTTCAAGATGGCGTAGACGAATACGGTTGATTGACATGATACCGGTTTCTGAACTAGAAAAATAAGCCGACATCAAAATGAGCACGCCGAGTATGATAAACAAGGCGCTGGTCGATATGTCTTCCAACAGTGGATCCCTTTTTTACTTACGAAAGAGTATTAAGCGTTAGTGAGTTACGATAGTCAAGTTAAAGTTTAAAACCTGCCTAAAATCACTTCTTGTATAAAGCGACTACCAAAGTAACCTAAAGTCACGATGCCAGAAGCCGCTATGATTGAAATCACCACAGACTTACCGCGCCAGCCGAACTGCTTATGCCCAAAGGCGACGACGACATAAATAAGCCATGCAACGATAGATAAAATGGTTTTGTGAATAGTCTCTTTGGCGAACATACCGTCTAAAAAGTAAAAACCGGATGCCAATGCCAGTGTTAATAAACCTGTGCCTACAAATAACAGCTGATAAAGTTGCCTTTCCACTTGCATAAGTGGCGGTAGATGGCTGGTCATAATCGCCAAATCCCGTTGTTTTAAGCGTTTATCAATAAACATAAATTGAATGGCGTAGAGTGTGGCGATGATAAGTACACAGTAAGCCAACAAAGAAAGTGAAATATGTAAAACGAGACCAACATCTATGTTTATTGTATGCATAATAATATGGTGTGGAATGAATAGGCTTGCTAATAACAAAATAGCGGCGAAACCATACACCACGGGCAGCAATAATGTTGCAGGGAAGCGTAAAGATACGGTCGTTACAGAAACAACGATAACCCAACAGGTTAACAAGGCAACGTTGACGGTACTGAGATCTTGTCCTTGATGCGTAAACACTGAATTCACCAACACTAGCATATGAGTCAAAATGGCGACGGTGCTTAATATTAAGGTTTTCTTTTGATCTGGACCTTGTTTGTCAAATAAGCGCGATAAAACATGGCTGGTGGCCATGATGTAAAAGAGACAGGCGATTAATGACAAGCTAATAATCAACATAAAAATAAGTGCCTAATTTTTGCTTTCCTTTTTTAGCTATTGTATTTAAAGCCTATCCACTTGCATAGGGTTTTATCTCAATCCGTTAACTTATTCTTATTTTCGTTCAGCGAAAGCGTAAAAAGCAGAACAATCGGCTTGAATACTGTATTAGTGGCTCGCATATCAGTATAATGCCCGACAATTTCGAGATTTTGGAACCGATACATGTTTGAAAACCTCCAAGAGCGTTTAGGAAAAACGCTTAAAAACATCAGTGGCCGTGGCCGACTAACTGAAGACAATATTAAAGAAACACTCCGTGAAGTACGCATGGCATTGCTTGAGGCTGACGTTGCCTTGCCAGTTGTGCGCGACTTTGTAAAACAAGTAAAAGAACGCGCGGTTGGTGTAGAAGTCACAAAGAGTCTGAGCCCAGGCCAGGTTTTCATCAAGATTGTTCGTGAAGAACTTGAAAAGTCGATGGGTGAGGCCAACGAAGAGCTGAACCTAAACGCGCAGCCGCCAGCTGTCGTGATGATGGCAGGTCTTCAAGGTGCGGGTAAAACCACCAGTGTTGGTAAGCTGGCTAAATTCCTTAAAGAGCGCAAAAAGAAATCTGTGTTGGTGGTGAGTGCTGACGTGTATCGTCCAGCGGCTATCAAACAGCTTGAAACGTTAGCAGCAGAGGTTGACGTAGAGTTCTTCCCCAGTGATATTTCACAAAAGCCGGTAGATATCGCAACGGGTGCTATTTCTCACGCGAAGAAAAAGTTCATTGATGTGGTACTTGTGGATACCGCAGGTCGTTTGCACGTAGATGCAGACATGATGGATGAAATCAAAGATTTACACGCGGCGATTAACCCAATTGAAACCTTATTTGTTGTTGACTCAATGACAGGTCAGGATGCTGCAAATACAGCAAAAGCGTTCGATGAAGCGCTGCCACTCAGCGGTGTTATCTTAACTAAAACGGATGGTGATGCGCGCGGTGGTGCGGCACTGTCTATTCGCCATATTACTGGTAAGCCCATTAAGTTTATCGGTGTGGGTGAAAGAACGGATGCCTTAGAGCCATTCCACCCAGACCGTGTTGCATCTCGAATTCTAGGTATGGGCGATGTACTGTCGCTTATTGAAGAAGTCGAAATGAAAGTCGATAAAGACAAAGCCCAAAAAGTGGCTGAGAAAGTCTTTAAAGGCGATGGTTTTACACTGGAAGATTTTGCTGAACAGCTGCGCCAGATGAAAAACATGGGCGGTATGATGTCGATGATGGAAAAGCTGCCTGGTATGTCGAACTTGCCGGATGCAGTAAAAGGTCAAGTAAACGACAAGACCTTTAACCAAATGGAAGCCATCATAAGCTCAATGACGCCAAAAGAGCGTGCACGTCCTGAAATCATCAAAGGCTCGCGTAAAAAGCGTATCGCTGCGGGTTCTGGTACGCAAGTACAAGACATTAATAAGTTGCTGAAGCAATTTACCCAAATGCAGAAGATGATGAAAAAGATGAAAGGCAAAGGCGGCATGATGAAAATGATGAAGAACATGAAAGGCATGATGCCACCGGGCATGTTCGGTGGCGGTGGGCCTAAGTTCTAAATCAAACAAAAATGTCCCGTCCTAAAATTAGTTGACGGTTTTTAGAGGCCAGTGATTTTGTCATTGGCCTTTTCAACTTGCTCTCGACTATGGTTGATGTAAAACTATGCTGTAGTCTCTGTGAGGTCGTTTAACTCCCCCTTTTTTGTCTTTCTAACATACTTAATGTAAGTACCAAATATTTTTGACACTCTTCAGTCGTTGGACTAGCCTCAATCTGTCGCTTTAGCTCAGCTAGCCATCGAGCCATAATGAGTGGCGTTCAGTGGCATAGCGTTGCCACCCGTGAGTTTCTTTCTACATTTATAAAGCAGACCGACAGCGGCGGCAAGTAGTGTTGACTTACACTGCGTATTACGACAACAGCGATTGTCGATAGTGAGTATTCTAAAAGTCTATCGTTTTATGTGTGCGCTTGTGGTCTATCACTACAAGGAGCAAGTCATGTCAAATCAACCAACAGATATTGAAAAACTCGTTTTTGCCGTGGAGATATTCGCAAATGCTGGTTCTAAAAATCCAGGCGGCAGCGATGAGTCTCTGTACCACACCATCTCCAACTCATTAAAAGAAATACCATTTATTGATGTCGACATAGTATGGGGACCTCATGCTCAAATGATGCCCAATGGTGAAGCATTTAACACGATGTATGTTGCACGGGTGGGTGGAACTGACCAATACATAGTAGCAATAGCAGGTACTAATGGAAAATCATTATTTGATTGGATTTTCCAAGACTTTAATGTTGCCATCACAACCCCTTGGATTTTTGCTCCCAATGTTAAAGGGGCCGAAATTTCAGCGGCTACGGCATTAGGTTTAGCGATGCTGAATGTTATGATCCCGCAGGGGAATGTCCCAGGAAGCGGTATCCCTTTGATGCACTTTTTACGCGATACGGCTAAGTCGCCTTGTGGCATTACGGTCGCGGGGCATAGCAAAGGTGGTGCGCTTGCTCCCACTGTCGCCTTGATGCTGCGAGATCTGCAAGGTAAAGCACTACTGTGGGATCCGGCGTGTAACGCCACTGTCAAAACCATGGGTACGGCTGGCCCAACAGCGGGCAACGATGTCTTTGCCGCTCATTCTAATCAGCAGCTTCCAAATGGCAGCCTATCAGACGATAAAGCGGTGAGTGTGCGCTTTGCAAATAGTTTAGATATCGTTCCTCATGCGTGGGCTGAAAGTAGCTTGGAGGAGATTAAGACAATTTATGGAAGTGAAATTTCAAGCCGGATTGTTGATGGTTTAATTGATTTTGCAAAAGAACTTGCCAATCGCACAAACTACACGCAACTAGCACCAAGTGACCCTCCATTTGAAGGACAGCTCAATACCAGTATCATTAGTTCAGAGAATTCTGACTTTGTGAATTTCTTACAGCAAGCTGCGTATCAACATGTAAACAGCTATCTAGAGTACTTCCAAATCCCCATATCTGCGCAGCAAGCCGGGCTACAGCATCTGCTCAGTGAACCCGCAATTGGAGAGCAGCTCAAGCAAACGATAGAGAGTATGGGGGAACGAGTTCACGGTAAGCTTGAGGTTGAAGCAACGTCGTCTACATTACCTTTATTAGGAGATGTTAGCACGGCTGAAGGGCAGCAGAAGGCGATAAAAACTTTGATCGCAGAAATGGATAAGCTACAGCAACCAATGGAATAACTGAATTCGTTTCTACGCCACATTTTAGTCTATTATCAAGGTGCTCAAGGGCGACAATTGCGTCGCTGTTGGGCATTTATCTAATTCAAACTTGCATTGCGCTGAAAAATGCGTAAAATGCCCGAGCTTCCCGTAATGGGAAGTACAAACTTATTAATGAAAACAGTCAATCTATGTAGAGGACGGTATGGTAACTATTCGTTTGCAACGTGGCGGCGCTAAAAAGCGTCCATTCTATCAAATCGTGGTTGCGGATAGCCGTTTCTCGCGTGACGGTCGTTTCATCGAGAAAGTAGGTTTCTTTAACCCGATCGCAGCAGGTCAGGAAGAAAAAGTACGTTTAGATCTATCTCGTGTTGATCACTGGGTAGGTCAAGGCGCATCTCTTTCAGATCGCGTTGCGAAGCTGGTTAAAGACGCTCGTAAAGCGGCTTAATAGGCGTAAGTGTAACCATGAGTCAAAGTAAAACCTCGACAATCGTTGTTGGTAAGCTTGGTGCTCCTTATGGCATCAAGGGTTGGCTTAAGGTGCATTCATTTACTGACGATCCCCAAGGGATCTTCGATTTCAGCCCATGGTTGATAGGGCAACAAGGTAAATGGCAAAACCTTGAAGTGAGCGACTGGCGTCGTCACAACAAGGGATATATCGCTAAATTTGCACAGGTAAACGACAGAGACGAAGCAGTGGCTTATACCAATGCTGAAATCGCTGTTTATGCTGAGCAGCTTCCTGAATTACCTGAAGGGGAGTTTTATTGGCGAGATCTCATCGGCATGTCAGTAGTAACCGATAAAGGCTACGACTTAGGCATAGTTGATGACTTGATGGAGACTGGTTCAAATGACGTTTTGGTTGTGAAAGCAAACAAAAAAGATGCATTTGGCCAATCGGAAAGATTAATTCCATTCTTAACAGACTCTGTTATTTTGGATATTAATCATGACGAGAGAAAGATTACGGTAGATTGGGATCCAGCGTTTTAATGAGCGATCAGCAAAAGCTATGGGTTGGAGTGGTTTCACTTTTTCCTGACATGTTTGATGCGATAACTCAGCAAGGCGTAACGGGTCGAGCTGTGAAAAACGGCTTGATTGAGTTAAATTGTTGGAACCCGAGAGACTACACCACTGATAAACACAGAACTGTGGATGATCGCCCTTATGGTGGTGGCCCGGGAATGTTGATGATGGTTGAGCCTCTTAAAAAGGCCATTCTTGATGCCAAAGCGGCAGCAGGAGATGGCGCTAAAGTAATTTATATGTCCCCTCAAGGGCGAAAGCTAGATCAACAAGGTGCGACTGAATTGGCGCAATCTGAAAAGTTGATTTTAGTAGCGGGTCGTTATGAAGGTATTGATGAGCGGATCATCGAGTCTTATATAGACGAAGAGTGGTCCATCGGCGATTTTATACTGAGTGGTGGTGAGTTACCTGCCATGACATTAATCGATGCAGTAGCTCGATTAGTGCCAGGTGTGTTAGGTCACAACCAATCAGCAGAACAAGATTCATTTTCGGATGGCTTGTTGGATTGTCCTCATTATACTCGGCCGGAAACATTGGATGATAAACAGGTGCCTGCTGTATTACTCAGCGGAAACCACCAAGAAATAGCCAAATGGCGCTTAAAGCAGTCTTTGGGTAGAACTTGGCAACGTCGTCCTGACTTGTTGCGTAACCTAGCTCTGACTGAGGAGCAGGCGGCATTACTTGCTGAATTTCAGCAAGAGAATGGCCAAGCTTGTGGCTAGAAGACAGTTACACCTAGGAATGTGAGAAATAAAATGGCAAAAGTAAACCAAAATATTATTAAAGAGCTTGAAGCTGAACAGCTTAAGCAAGACGTACCTGCGTTCGGCGCTGGTGATACAGTAGTTGTACAGGTACGCGTAAAAGAAGGTAACAAAGAGCGTCTACAGGCCTTTGAAGGTGTTGTAATCGCTAAGCGTAACCGTGGTCTACACTCATCTTTCACTGTTCGTAAGATTTCAAGCGGTGAAGGTGTTGAGCGTGTATTCCAAACGCACAGCCCTCTTATCAGCAGCGTAGCAGTTAAGCGTCGTGGTGCGGTTCGTCGTGCTAAGCTTTACTACCTACGTGAGCGCTCTGGTAAATCTGCACGTATTAAAGAGAAACTTAACTAATACGTCGCATTTATCAAATGCAGATAAAACAGGCCGCTTTATGCGGCCTGTTTTGGTTTTATCCCTCTCATTATTTCCATTCTGTGAATACTCACTGACATATCAGGCGTCTTGTCACGATATTTTCATGGTTGCTTACTTTTAAAGCGGCGCACTTCTTGTTAGACTCGGTGTACTATTTAATTTACTACTGTATATATAAGTTTACATCATGAATGGGGCTAACGATTTAGAAGCAATACGCGTTGCAATAGATGATTGCGATAGCGAGCTTGTCGCGCTACTTGCAAAGCGCAAAGCATTGACCGAGCAGGTTGGAAAAATAAAACAGCAAAAGGGCGCACCGCTACATGTGCCGAAGCGCGAAGCTGAGCTGATCAAAGCCCGGCGCGCAGAAGCTGATGCCAAAGGGGTAAACCCTGATTTAGTCGAAGATATTCTGCGTCGTATGATGCGAGAAGCCTACGAAAACCAGCAAAGTGAACTCGCCTGTGCTGCACCAAAAATGTCGCCGGTCGTTATTGTCGGTGGCCAAGGCGCCATGGGTAAACTGTTTGCGAAACAGTTTAGACGCTCAGGCTACGAAGTACGCATTTTAGACAAAGACAATCAATCACAGGCTACTGAGCTACTGAGTGATGCTAAGTTAGTATTGGTGAGCGTTCCTATCAATGCCTTTGAGCAGGTTGTTAATGCGCTACCTACGCTGCCTGATGACTGTATTCTTGCTGATATTACCTCTGTGAAGCAAGCCCCGCTCAAAGTACTAATGAACAAGCACAACGGCCCTGTAGTCGGTCTACACCCTATGTTTGGTCCAGATATATCTCATTGGGTTAAGCAAACTGTTGTGGTGTGCGAAGGACGTATGCCAAAGCAATGTGAAGGATTAATCAAGCAACTAAAGATCTGGGGCAGCCAGTTGGTACCGATGGACGCTAAAAAACACGACCAATCCATGCAGATCATTCAGGTAATGCGCCATTTAACCACGTTTGTGTATGGTCAGTTTTTATCTAAGCAATGCCATTCACTAAAAGACCTAAGAAGCTGCTCATCGCCTATCTACCAATTAGAGCTGATGATGGTGGGACGGCTGTTTGCACAATCCCCAGAACTTTATTCAGACATTATGCTTGCGCAATTTAACGATGTAGAAGGCTTATTGGCAAGCTATCAAGATACCTTTGAGCAGACATTAACTAAGCTACAACAAGGCGATAAAGAAGGCCTAATGCAGTCTTTTTCAGAGGCCAAACATTATTTCTCAGAGAGCGCGAAACACTTCCTATCACAAAGCCGAGGCCTGCTTAACAAAGCCAATGACGCGAAAGTGTTGGATTATGAGGAAAGTATTTAGCGCCAAGTTATGCCTCCTACATCACAGTGCGAATAGCGTTGTGGGAGTGGCTTTACGCCACGATTTTACGTAGGTCGCCATTTATGGCGCAAATAACACCCGTGACTATCTGCATCAATGCTGATAATGCAGCTCCAAGTTTAAGGTGGGTGTCAGCGATTTCGTACTGTACTTGGCGACATGCTCACTGAGTATCAATTGCTCCGACTCGCAGAGTGGCTCACCTTCAGTAAGCTTACTGCTTATCCAATTACCTTTAAACAACTTGTGCCACCGTATCACAATCGCTTCATCCGACAGGCGCTTAGCCTTTTTATCATCAACATATAAAACAATGTTGGTGTGATTACTCATCACGGCATAAGCACAGACATCAATACAAAACACGGAGCCCAACATCAGGAGCTTTTCTTCAACCCAATCCCGGCGGTGTTCGTATGATTTTCCGGTAAATTTATCTTCACCGCACAGAAACGCACGCCTTACACAGCGGGAGATACAGTGGTAGTATTTGGTGTCGGTTAAACTGATTTGTCTTTTACGGGCAGTTGCCGTAGTTTAGTTTCCTCAATCCTTTGAGTGCAGAACTAAAGCTTAGGCGGCATCTTTGGAGGGTGCAAATTAGTGGTGGGTGTCTGGCTTAAACTATGGTTTAAATCTAGTCAATGGATGGGATGCCCAAAGCTTGGCTGGCGCTCGTTCCTCACTTATTTTAGCCAAGCATTATCCGCCCCATAACCGGGCGTATGTTTACAAGGATAGCTTACAGTGAAAAGTCAAATGCGCTTGATTAAGAATGCGATGGAGTATCTACCTCTTGAGAACATAATTGACGTGGGAAAAGGAACTCGTGGTATCTACGTTCTTTACAAACGGAGGGGCTTCAGAAATGATCCCGCCCATCATTATGATGTTGTTTATGTCGGGATGGCCAGAAGCAGCATAAAAAATAGATTAGAATCACATTTAAAAAGTAAAGATGGTTTATGGTCTCACTTCTCAGCATTTGAAGTATGGGACAATATTACAAACATTGAAATTGAGGAACTCGAAGGTTTATTCAGGCATCTCTATCGTTTTGACAGTAATGCGAATGTGTTAAATGTACAACGGGCATATCAGCCATTAAGTGCGGTTGTCGCTAGTGAGTGGTTGTAAATATAACAAACGCCTGTTAGGCGTGCGTTAGTGGCAAAAAGGTAGGTATGATGAAAGTTGGTAGAAATGAACCTTGTTGCAAATTAGTGGTAGGTGTCTGGTTTAAATCTTCAGGTTTAAATATCGCGGCCCAGTTCAACAAGCGACTATGCGTACTGCGTACGCATAAATACTAAAGCGCTAGGCGAAAATGGAGAAGCTATTGAACCCAGGATACGTATACATATTAATTAATGAGTCCATGCCTGGATTGATAAAAATAGGGAAGACACGAAGAGATAGTCGTTCAAGGGCTAGAGAGTTGTATAAAACGGGAGTTCCAACCCCTTATCAAGTCGCATTTGAGTTATTTTGTGATAACCATGTTCGAACTGAGAGTGAAATCCACGATCGACTTTCAGATTTTCGCATAAACAGTAATCGAGAGTTTTTTAGGTACCCTTTGGATAAAGCAATTAGTCTCCTACAAAGCATGGGCAATAGCTCATTCGAAGAGGATACCTTTGCAGCAATAGATATTACCAAAGACTTAATGTCAAAATATTCTCATTGGATGAAAACAGATGTTGTCTCAGTTCGCATAGTTCAACTTCTGGATCGGGTTTGGCTGGAAATAACGCAGGAAAAAGAGATTGCAGGGTATCTGGTGGATCAAATAGTCACCCGTACAGACTTGGGGTTTATTACCGATGGTAAAGGAGAGAAGGATCTGTATTTCTCCCCAGGTAATCCAATCTCAAAAAACGCAGAGAAGTTCATCAATGAATTTGACCCGTACTCTATCATAAATACAACTGACCTATTTCATGATGAGGGAGCAAATGAAGTTAACGAAAAGTATAATCCGCACCGCGCCTAACAAAGTGCTCAATTTGATCTCCTCTGCGACGCTTGTTTTGCGGTTTAACGCTACGCTACCACAAAACAAAAGCGTCCGTTTTGGCAAATTAGCACGGCGTTACCGCCCCGACTCTTAGCACCGCAACAACAATCAGGTTTGATTAACCCTAAAGCTCAAACCTGACAGTGACTATTAGCTATTTCAGATAAACATATTCCCGCTTGTTACTCACTCAGTATCTTATCTAAATTCGCTTTTGAGCGGGCGACGCTTTCTAGTGGTGTTAGGCCGCTTGGGTATTCTTCTTGTTCGATGACCAGCCACTGTGTGCCGCCGTGTTGCTGCATGGTTTGGATGAGCGCTTTCCAAGGGTAGTGGTTTTCGCCGATGATTGGGCTTTTGTCATCTCCTTGGTGAGTACGTATTTTGATATGTGTCGATACGGTTCTTCCTGTATATCGCTTAACGTAATCGCTGGGTGATTTACCTGCGTAAATCACCCAGCCGACATCGAGCTGCAGTGGAAAATCGCTAGGGGTGTTGGTGGCGATATAATCCCAAAACGTGCTATTAGCGTATGGGTTAAATTCTTTTTCATGATTATGAAATCCGATCCTCATATCATAACGTTTGGCAATTTGATGCACTTGGTTAAGCTGTTTTACAAATGCTTGCACTTGGTTTTTATCCCATGCTCTTTCATCCCAAGGAATAAAGAGCGTGGATACGCCTAAGGTTTTGTAAAAGAGTAGGGTGCTTGCTAGTTTTTCTTCAGTTAATGCATCAAAGCCGATGTGGGCGCTGCTCGTAACTAATCCGAGTTCGGCTAACCTTTGTTTTAATTTACTTGGGTTATCGGCATAGTTGCCAAAGTTTCCCGCAAATTCAACGCCTTCAAAGCCCATGTTGGCGAGTGCTTGCAAGGTGCCGTCGAAGTCTCTTGTTAATTCCTCTTTTACCGACCACAGTTGAACGCTAACGGGCAAAGGTTGAAGGGAAGGCTGTGCATTCAGTGGCGAGATAAAAATTAAAGCAATGAACAGCATTACTTGCTTTAATCGGTTGGTGTTTTCAACAAACATGATCTACTCCAAAAGAAAAAGCAGAGCTAGACTCTGCTTCGGTTAGCCATAACAAAATGACTCAAGGGTTAGTCGCGGTACGCATATTGGCTTAGCCCAAGCTCTGCGAGTACGCTATCTAGATGCGTCTTGGCTTCAGCAGTAGGCCCAGGATAATCACCTGCAATTGGTACATTGCCCAGATAACCTATGTCTTGACAGCCCTCAGGTGTGCAGAAGTAAGCGCCGAGAACGAGATCTTTAAAGCGCAAGAATGCCTTACCTATACGCTGAAATTGCTCTGGTGTTTGTGCATTAAAATAAGCAATATCATCCATAATCTTACTTTGCTGCGTTGCGCTAAGTTGTAAAAATGGCTTTTTAAAGCGCAAAGTCGACTCATCGTCAATCCAAGCAAGCGCATGGAGTATTGTCACTCTGTCTTTTTGTTGTCCGTGATACGGTGCGCTTACCCATTCATCGATCACACTCGGTACTTGTACTTCAGAAGCCGATGGATGATTTCCTTCCTTTGGCACTATAAAATCAGCTAGTACTGCAACTAACGTGAGCTGCGCTTCGGTGAGGGTGAGCGGCCAAGGTGACTCTGGCGGCATGATCATGTTTGGATCGGTTCCATACCCTTGAGCGCTAACTGGCTTTATTTCAATATCTGGCCAGTGCCCGGCAGTAGGCGTTTCACCCTCAATAGCCTTGCTGCATCCAGCGGTGAGTGTCACCGCTGATCCCGCAGCAAGCAAGCCTAACCACTTTAATGACTCGCGACGTGTCATGCCTGAAATATATTTATAAGAATCAACGCGATCAGGTGTATTCATCACAGTGCTCCTTTATCAATTTGTGCTGCCAACCAGGTGGAGTTTCGCATCGCTAAGGTCATTATGGTTAAGGTACAATTTTTATGGGGGTTAGACGCAAAGACACCGGCATCCATCACAAATAGATTGTTACAGTCCCATGTTTGGCCCCACTGATTCGTTACCGACTCTTTTGCTGAGCTGCCCATTCTCGTCGTGCCGACTTCATGAATGATCTCACCGCCTTTTGAAATGGCTTTTTCCGCAGGCGGTAGCTCGCCGACTTTGGCACCCATGTTCTCAAGGATCTGCTTAGCGGTTTTGAGACCATGCTCGATTTGCTTGAGCTCTCTGTCAGACCATTTGAAATGGAACTTAGCAACCGGGATCCCCCATTTATCTTTGACGTTTTCGTCAATTTCCATGTAAGAATCTTTGTTCGGTAGCATTTCTCCACGCAGTGCAAATCCAACATAAGAACCATAAGCATCACGCACTTGTTGCTTTAACTTGGGGCCATAACCTTGTTTATTGCCAGATACACCAGATCCCGGTTGATTAAAGCCGCTGCTAATTTCAAAGTGATAGCCACGCGGGAAATTAAGCTCACCTTTCTCATGGGCTTTGTGTCCCCACCAAGGAATAAAAAGGTGGTTTCCGGTATGGCCGTCTTCGTTATAACGTGGGCGGCCTTTTAACGCAGGGATTTGTGCACCAAGCCAAGCGCCGGTAGAATCCATTAGATTGCGACCTACCTGACCACTTGAGTTTGCAAGTCCCTTGGGATGTTTTGCATGTTTAGAATTAAGCAAAATACGGGCAGATTCACAGGCACTGGCCGCCAAAATCACCACATCTGCATTGACGGCATGTTCTTGTGCAGACTTTTTATCGACGTAAGTCACACCCGTTACTTTGCCATCTTCATTCACCGCCACTGACTTCACCATGGCATCGGTGATCACTTCAAGGTTTCCTGTCGCTTTGGCCATCGGAATAAGTGAGGTAGTAGTTTGGAATGCCGCACCAATTGAGCAACCGTGGCCACAAGGCGTGGCGTAAAAACACGCTAAGCGGTCGTCTTTATTACGAGTCAACACCGCTCTGTGCATAGGAACCGCTGGGATCCCCATTTTTTTCGCGGCAGCAGCAACCAATAATTCGGGTACTCTTGGTGTTGGTGGTGGCTGTAACACGCCAGGCGCAGAAGGGGGCATGTCATCCAAGCCGGTATTAGTACCACAGATCCCGACTATTTCTTCTGTTTTATCATACCAAGGCGCAATGTCTTGATATTCAAACGGCCAATCAGCGCCATGCCCATCGCGGCTTTTGCCCTTAAAGTCGTGCTCACTAAAACGCAGCGAGTAGCGACCCCAGTGATTGGTGCGGCCACCGAGCATACGTGCACGCCACCAATAAAAATCGGTGTTTTCTGCGCGCGTGTATGGTTCATCTGGCACCTGCCAACCGCCATCAATCGTCGCGTCGTAAAAACCAAAGTTCTTATCCTTATTGCCAGCGCCCATGAGTGGGGCTTCGCTATTACGGCGGAACATCGGGCTTTCTGTTTTTGGGTCGTAATTTCTGCCAGCTTCTAGCAATAAAACTTTGTGACCAAGCTTGGTGAGTGTATAAGCGGCCATTGCGCCACCGGCACCTGAGCCAACGACCAATACTTTATGATCAAATGTTGCCATGGTTACAGCTCCTTGATCTTAATGTTTTTGAACCAGACTTTGTCGCCGTGATCTTGCAGACCTATATGGCCTTTTTTACCTTCAGCAAACCCTTGCCATGTCGCAAATTTACTATTCTTAACCAAAGCATTCCAAGTGGTGCTGCCAATCACGATACTCGTCGTGCTAACACCATTTTGCCAAACTTGTAGGTGGTTATCTTGCAGCTTAATGCGAACTTGGTTCCAAGCTTCAGCTGGTTTATGTGCCGTACTTGGCGCGGCGAACAGGTCATAAATAGAACCTGCAAGGTGAGAGTCTATTTTATTGTCTGGGTGTTCTTTGTTATCTAGAATTTGGATTTCTGGGGCGTGGGAGTAAATTGCACCGCCTTTTTCATCCGCCAATACAAAGATCCCACTGTTGCCTTTTTTAGAAATCTTCCAATCGAGCTGGAGCTCAAAATTCTGATACTGTTTTTTGGTCAGAATATCGCCGCCGCCACCTTGGGTAAGTGCCATCGCGCCGTCCTCAACTTGCCACTGGCTATTTAGGCCGTCACTTTTAAAGTTGCGCCATTGCGACATATCTTTGCCATCGAATAGCAGTTGCCATCCAGCTTGTTGTTCTTGCGGGCTCAATTGGTTGTCAGTCGTACTAGCGCAAGCTGTACAACTAACGGCCAATGCCAGCGTTAGCATTTTTATAGAGTTGAGCATATTGGAACCTCGTCTGTTCACTTTTTACTTGTTGCTACTTAATACAAAGGGTATTACGCGTATTTCTCAACGCGTTTATTTTTATTGATATAAAGGTAAAGGCCGATAAAAGCGGCAATGAGAATAGCTGGGAATAACAGGATATTTTCAAGCACCGCTTGACCTGCTACTAGTTCCGATTGCTGCGCGGTTAAGTTTGCCGCTTGGGCTTCGAGTCGCGCCGAATCAATCCAACTACCAATTACAGGGTTCCACATGCTGACAGCAAACATCCCCGCACCGCCCATTAGAGACATACCAAGTGCGCCTGTTTTTGGGGTGTATTCAGCAACGCAGCCAAGCATGGTTGGCCAAAAATAAGTGACGCCCAAGGCAAATAATATTGCAGCCAAGTAGATTGCTGATCCTTGTGCTTGGCTCATCATGAAAATACCCGCGGTTGCTAGTACTGCAGAGCCTAGTAACACGCCTGTTGGGTTAAAGCGGTGGACTATTGGACCGGCAAAGAAGCGACCTAATGCCATTAAGCCTGTGATCAGCGCAAGGATCATCATAGGTGAGGCGCCTGACGCACCCAGTATGCGTTCAATCCACTGTTGCGTACCAAGTTCGGTTGTTGCTGTTAAGGTCATACAGCAAATTAAAAATAGGTAGAGCGGAGAAAACAGGTGCTTGAGATTGCTGGTGGTGGAATGATCTGTGCGGTCAAATTCAGGAAACTGTGACTTGACCATCATCGCTCCATAAATCAGCGTTGGAATTAAGATCAAAGCAACTTGCCATTGCCAATTAAAGCCCGATGCAGTCATGGCATTTGATGCCAGAGCACCAATCACAATGCCGCCTGGAAACCAGACATGGAATCGGTTGAGCATAGTCGTGGTGTTTTTCGGATACATTTCGGCAATCAGTGGATTACAGCCAGCTTCCACAGAGCCATTTGCAAAGCCGATTAAAAACGTCGAGATCAGTAGTAACCAAAAACCATCAGCGGTAATGGTTAAAACCAATCCTGCAAAGTGGCAAATAAAGGCGAGGGCAACTAATTTTTTGGCGCCAATGGTATTGTAAATTGCACCACCTAGCATGGTTGCAACGGGAAAGCCCAAAAATGCCATGGCGTTAACCCAACCAAGCTCTGTATCTGAGAGTTCAAACTGCTCACCTAATTGCCCCAAAATACCTGCGCGAATAGCAAATGTCATCGATGTGACGACCAGTGCAAGGCAACAGAGCTGAAACACGGTCCGATTATGATTATTATTATTCATGGTCGTAGTCCTGTTTATTTTATGCCGAGGATTTGATTATTGCGTTCAGTATCAGTACCACTTCCTGCAAAATCATCGAAGGCTTTTTCGGTTGGTCTGATCAAGTGCTGTTTGATAAATTCAGCACCTTCTTTGGCCCCATCTTCAGGGTGCTTAATACAGCATTCCCATTCCAATACAGCCCAACCATCAAAACCGTACTGTGTTAACTTACTAAATATCTTCTTAAAGTCGACCTGTCCATCACCTAATGAACGGAACCGTCCTGGCCGTTGTTGCCATCCTTGGTATCCGCCGTAAACACCGCAGCGGCCATTGGGGATAAATTCGGCATCTTTTACATGAAACGCTTTGATACGTTCATGGTAGATGTCGATAAACGCTAAGTAGTCCAATTGCTGTAAGACAAAGTGACTTGGATCGTAAAGAATATTGGCACGCGGGTGATTATTCGTCGCCGCTAAAAAGCGTTCAAAAGTCACGCCATCGTGTAGATCTTCACCTGGATGAAGCTCATAGCACACATCCACGCCAACCTCGTCAAAGCGGTTCAAAATAGGCAACCAGCGTTTTGCGAGCTCCTCAAAACCTTGTTCCACCAAGCCATTTGGACGTTGTGGCCAGGGGTAAAAGGTATGCCAGAGCAAGGCACCAGAAAAGCTTGCGTGACTGGTCAGCCCGAGCTTAGCACTGGCACTGGCCGCTAGCATTAGTTGCTCAGTTGCCCACTCCATACGAGCCTTAGGAGAGCCATGCACTTTTGCTGGTGCAAAGCCGTCGAACATTTGATCATAAGCTGGGTGCACCGCCACTAATTGACCCTGCAAATGGGTTGATAGCTCTGAAATAGTAAGGCCATGCTCTGCGGCAATACCAGTGATCTCGTCGCAATAATCTTGGCTTTCAGCGGCTTTTTGCAGATCAAACAGTCGCTGTTCCCAACTTGGTAGCTGAATACCTTTATAACCTAGGTTACTTGCCCACTGGCAAATACTGTTAAAATTGTTAAATGGCGCCTCGTCCGAGACAAACTGCGCGAGAAAAATAGCGGGTCCTTTAATTTGCTTCATTCTTATTTTATCCAATAGTAAAGGGGTGCCACTTAGTGTCTTTTGCACTAGCTGCGACCGCGTTTTCAATAAATGCCATGCCACGGACTGCAGCGCTAATACTTGGCACGTCAAATTCTTCGTGTTGCACATCGGGTTGTTGCTGATGCGCACGAATAAGGCTGGCGAAGTTAAGGTAGATATTTGCAAATGCTTCCAGATATCCCTCAGGGTGACCTGCTGGCACACGGGTTGCGCTAACGGCTGCTTGGCTAAGTGAACCCACTCCTGTGCGGATCAACTGAGCTGGGGCGTTTGCCCCACGTAACCACAAACTATTAGGCTCCATTTGCGACCATTCGATACTGGCTTTGTCACCATAGATTTTTAAGGTGAGATTATTTTCTTCGCCAAGTGCTATTTGGCTTGCCATCAACACGCCCTTTGCACCGTTGCCAAAGCGCAGTAACACGGTACCGTCATCGTCGAGTTGTCGGCCGGACACAACCGTGTTTAAATCCGCACAAAGCGCCTCTATCTCCAAGCCACTCACATATTCGGCAAGGTTCGCTGTATGTACACCGATATCGCCCATACAACAACTCACGCCAGACTTGCTTGCATCTAGTCGCCAGCTTGCTTGCTTGCTGTTTTCATCATCAGCACTTGCAAGCCATCCTTGACTGTATTCAACGACGACTTTGCGTATTTTGCCAAGTTCGCCGTTTGCGATGCGGTGGCGCGCCTCTTTCACCATCGGGTAGCCGGTATAGGTGTGTGTTAATCCGTACAAGCAATTGCTATCTTGAAGCTGTGTTTGTAGACGCAGGGCCTCAGATAAATTGAGCGTGGCTGGCTTGTCACTCAAAACGTGAAAGCCGTGTTCGATAGCGGCTGTGGCAATCGGAAAATGCAAATGGTTTGGGGTCACGATGGCAACAAAGTGGATGCGCTCCGACTCTGGTAATTCCGCCTCTTGTTGTAAGAGTGCTTGGTAGCTGGCATAGCAACGTGCTGGGTTAAGCCCGAGTTGCTGGCCCATTGCTAGGCTTTTGTTTGGATCGGCGCTAAATGCGCCTGCAACGAGTTCAATTTGACCATCTAAACGCGCAGCTATGCGGTGCACTGCACCTATGAAAGCGCCTTCTCCACCACCGATCATGGCCATGCGGATTTTGTTATTATCCATCGTTTAGCTCCGTCGAGTTATCGAGGTAAGTTAATCTGATGTTATTGATAATAGGTAACAGAGGCGCCAAAGTGATAATAAAAATTCGGTTGACAATGCAACAAAATCGGCGTTTAAAATAAATTATTATAATTATAAAAAGGCGGTAAATAGGGTAATGGAAGAGCAAACAATATTGAATAAAGCTGGCGTAAATCAATTGATTGCAGCATTTGATCTGATCCCAGATATCCTCTTTTGGGTCAAAGACACAAAAAGTAGAATAGTGCATGCGAACCAACATTTTGTTGAACATCAGGGCTATAAAACCCTAGATCAAATCTTACTGAAGACCGATTTTGACTTTTCACCGCAACACTTGGCATTCCAATACGTTAACGATGATAAACGAGTGATGGAAGGCTTTATCGTGACGGATAGATTAGAACTCAACCAAACCGCAAATGGGGAATTGGCATGGTTTTCCACGTCAAAAAAAGTGTTACTTGATGACGAAAATGCGATTATGGGCACTTATGGTGTTACGCGACATCTAGCGAAAACGTCAAAGGCGTTATCTCACGTAAGAGCCATTGAAGCGCCCGTTGAATTTATTCGGGCACATTATCATCGTCATATTTGTATCGAAGAATTGGCGGAACTTGCTCACCTGTCGGTAAGCGCACTGGAGCGTAGATTTAAAAAGCATTTAGCCAAAACCCCGAATCAATTTATCAACGAAGTGAGATTGGAAAATGCCCGTAAATTATTGGTCGAAACACGCTTACCAGTATCACAAGTCGCTTATCAGTGTGGCTTTTCAGAGCCAAGTTATTTTAGCAAGCAGTTTCGTCGTTTATTTGGTGAAATCCCGTCGCAATTACGTAAGGAGTTAACGTCGAGCGAGCGTTAACGCAGCGACTTCTGGTGGTAGTGCTGGTGTCACCAGCGCATCTGCGTATTCGGCAGCTAACCATGGACGAATGGGCGTAGCAATGCCTCCAACTAGCGCGACTTTCTGTGTCCCTAAGCTCTGCAAATGACGGACATAATGCTCAATAAACCGTGCCGCGCTACTTAAGATCTGCTCGGCATAGGGATCGTTTGGCGTGGCAAAAACATGTTGAGCAAACTGGGCAAAATACTGGGGAGTGGCGTTTAGCGTGAGTTTGACTAGCTGTTCGGTACTGTGGCAATTCATAGCAGCCAAAAACGACTCAATCATCAGACTGCTAGGGGACAGTGTATCAAGCACCTCGATGGCATGCTTCACTAAACTCAAACCTATCCAACTGCCACTTGCACCATCACTGAGTAATAATCCGTGGCCACCGAACTCCCTAAATTGTCCATGCATCACCAGACCCGCGCAAAATCCGGTGCCGAGAATGATTACACCGCCATCTTCGTGTTGATGCGCACCAAGGCAAGCAACGTGTGCATCGGTTGAAAATTGAAAACGTGCAAAAGGAGAGCGCCATTGTTGCATCGCCTCACAAGCCGTCGTGACATTCGCGCCGGCAAGTCCTGCAAAAGCACTGATGTTGGCAATATCGTGGTGGGGGATTTTTGCGTTTGTCAGCGCTGTCATTGTTGCACTCAACATTGACTCTTGGGCCTGATGTATTGATGTTGCTATGTTTGCAGGGCCGCTGGTGGCCTCGGCAAGGAGCTGTCCATGTTGATCCTCGAGGCGGACTTTACATTTCGTCCCGCCACCATCAATCCCTAAAAATAGCTTCGATGCTGTCATTGTATTGCCTTTTCTGATCCGGTGAGTATTGCATTAACTAGCCTTGGGCAAACTTCATCGCCATGGTGCACGCCAGAGTGAGTATGTAGAGAGAGTGGACCAAATTCACTTAAAAGCCAAAGATCCGCTGCGTTTTTCGTGTTGACCCCTCCACCGATCACAACTTCGATTTCAGCATTGAGCTTTTTCAGTAAGGCAATGAGCTGACTGGTACCAAACGCTGCGCCTTTACCACTTTGCCATGTATTGCCGGCGCTTAAGACCCGCTCAACGCCTAGCTCTAGCAGCGTCTCGGCTGCCTGCTGCCAGTTTGCAGCGGCGTCAAAAGCGCGATGAAAGGTGACAGAAAGGCCTAAGGATTTTGCCGTGGCAATGAGTGCTCGACAATGGTCAGTCGCTATCTCTTGATTGTCGTCGATAAAACCAAGCGCAATACCGGTTGCGCCAGCGCAAGCAATGCCATCTATCCTTTTTTGTAACTGATATAGCATGGTGTCATCAATAAAAAAATGCGGTGCTTGGCGTAACATCACAATACATTCGCCAAAGCTTGGTAAATACTGGGCAACTGCCGCTATCGCCGTCGGGTTTGGGGTCAAGCCACCGCAACTCAGTACACCACAGAGTTCTATCCTTGTTGCCCCAGATGCAAAAGCAATTTGTGCATTTCGCTGCAACAAATGAGGATTATCGCTGCTGAGGCATATTTCCAAGTTTTTACCTGAATAGTTTGCCAAATTCATATTTCACTCTTGAAGTTGAATAATTTTAAAGTTTAAAATGCTTGGTTTTGAATATTTAATTAGTTCAATAAAAACATTTGGTTACACATGTTTGGAACGTTTTTAAATTGCCTAATATAGAAACTAATAATGAGTTTTTATGTTAATCAGACTATAAACCAAGGAAATTGAAATTGGATCTTTTTTTGACCTAAACGCCGATTTTGTCTTAGTGCAAACCGAAATTCTATTATCACTTTTTGTAGAGCGCTCCTATTCTGAACGAGTGTTTCACAAACCATTAACCCCTATAGGGAAACAAAAAAGGGTCGTCACAAAGTCATGCGTCATGGAGCAGCAAGGGACGTCGTGGCTTTACAAATTATAAAAACTTGGAGATAGGAATGGCCAATAATAATAACAGACGCCATGTGACAGGAAGGTCACGGCAATTTAGCAAGTCTGCACTGGTCCTCGCTATGTTATCAGCTACTAACTGGGCAATGGCTGAAGAAACCGAAAAAGAGGAAGCGCAGGAAATCGAAACGATTGAGGTGCGCGGGATCCGCGCATCCATGGCCGAAAACTTGGCGATTAAGCGTTTATCAAACGCGATTGTGGATGCCATTACAGCAGAAGACATCGGTAAGTTTCCCGATAAAAATGTGGCAGATTCACTGCAACGCGTACCCGGTGTGGTGATTTCTCGTAGTGGCGGGGAAGGGGAAAACGTCAGTATTCGTGGTCTTTCCTCTGATCTTACTTTTACGCAGTTAAACGGCAATTTTATCGCTTCTTCTCCGGGCTCGCCGTCGCGCTCTTTTAGTTACTCTTTGTTGCCTTCTACCATGGTGCAATCGGTTGAAGTGTTTAAGTCTTCTGAGGCGCGTTTAGATGAAGGTGGGGTCGGCGGCACGGTTATTCTACACAGCCGTAAACCACTGGATATGGAGGCTAATTCTGGGGCGTTGAATGTTGAATATACCTACGCTGATGTGACTAAAGAGTACGAGCCTAATTTTAGCGGCGTTTATTCTTGGAAGAACGAAGAAGAAACCTTTGGCTTGCTAGTTGGTTATACCAAACAAGACCGCACCAACCGCTCTTTAGGCGGTGATATGTCGGGCGGTGGCGGTTGGCGTTGGGCAACGAGTTCAGACTTGCCAGCTGCGGACACGGCGGGCAATGTGATTGCCGATAGCACACGTCGATTTGCAGCGTTAGAAGATGCTTATGGCAACGTTTATGATGGTGTTTGGGCTCCGCAAGTTGCAGGTGTTGGGGTAACCAAAGAAAAACGCGAACGTCAGGGGTTACAAGCCACCATTCAATGGCGTCCAATAGATGATTTATCTTTAACATTCAATCATTTTCATTTTGAGCTTGGGCAAAATCGCACCACGTCACAAATGTGGATCCCAGAATGGAAGTACAACCCAGATTATCTTACCGGTATTACCCTAGACGAAACCGGTACGATTGTGACTGGCATGGACTTTACCAGTGGTGCTGGTGGCACTGAAGGGAATCTTGAATTTCCCTGGATCATTGGGAGTTATACGGTAGAAAAAGATACCTCGGATACCTACGACTTCGCCTTTGAATATGCCGGTGATTTATATGATTTACGCGGTAAATTTGGTCACACTGAAGCCAGCGGAGGCCCTTCAGAATCTTGGAGCGCGGCGTATAAAAGCGGCCAACCTGCGAGTCGCAGCGACTCAGGGCTGGTTGAAAACGCCGCTTCATTTGCAGGATGGCGATTAGGTGACAGAGTGTCGTTGTACGCCGATCCCGCTTTGCTGTCTAACCTTAAGGCTGGTATTGCCGGCGATCCCGATCCGGGGTCGACTGGTTCTAGCTTTGTCGTCAGTGACTTAGAAGAAGACTATGCTCAGTTAGACCTTGATTATCGCGTCGGGTACGGCATCGTTGATACGCTGCGTGTCGGTGCTAAATATCGTAAAGCGACACTGCACCGCGAAACCAACAACACCTTCTTCATTACTCAAGATGGGGCTGACAGAATTGCCAGTGGCGAGCTAGACCCATTCAGTCAAGGTGCCATTGATGAAGTGTCTTATCAGTGGATTGGTGGTATGCCAAAACTGGAAGATATTTTGAATGCAACGTCTGAACAAAATATCCCAGGCGGTTTTGAAGTGAATGCGATGCCCACGATCAATTGGGATAGATACCGCGAAATCGTGACCAGTGAATATGTTAAGCACACGCGCCGTGAGCCTGATTTTGTGTTCGACATAGAAGAAGAGATCATGGCCGCCTATCTACAGGCTAATTTTTCTTTCGGAGATTTTAGAGGAAACATCGGGGTACGTTATGTCGAGACTGAAACGCAGATTATGTCATCGGATAAAATTAACTACTTTTTAGATGACATTGATGATGTCACCGAAGAGGATATTTTAGGTGATGAACGTCTCATTGATGTTGAAACCACCACCGTGCGTACCGTAACAGACTCGCAATTTTTACCTAGTTTCAACATTGTCTGGGATGCCAGCGACAACCTTGTCATACGTGGTGCTATCGCCAAAACGATGTCTCGAGCTCCATTCAACGACATGGGGGCGCCAGAGCAGCTGACCTTTATCTCTCAAGAATGGGCAGACGACAGGCTCGAGTTTAGAGGCAACCCTGTGGAGCCAGGATGGCGTGGATCAGGTGGTAACAAGGCGCTAAAACCATTTGAATCGGTACAGATGGATTTATCTGCGGAGTATTATTATGGCGAAGGATCTGCGGTTGGCATTGCGGTATTCAACAAGGACGTAGATAACTTTATCGTGCCCTTGATTATTACCTCAGTAAGGCCGTTTGAGGGCTTTAATAACCCTTTTACCGGTGTTGAAATTGTGCCGCCGGGTGATATTACCGTCACGCCGTTTACCACCACCGCCAATGGTACAAACGCGACTTCTCGGGGAATAGAGCTGTTTGCACAACATGCATTTGATAATGGCTTTGGTCTCAACGTTAACTACACCCTAAACGATACCAATCAGGCAGACATTAGCGTAGACGGTGAAAAGGTCGGTGAGTCTGCACTTGTCGGCAGTGCCGATAATCAATTTAACTTCTCCGCCTATTACGAGAATGACACCTTTAGTGTCAGAGCATCATATAACCGCCGAGGAGAAACCGCTTTGGGGCTTGCAGACGGGCTCACTGTATATCAGGAACCATACCAACAAGTTGATGTGAACGCTTCTTATAACTTGATGGAAAACCTGATCCTAACCGCGTCTGTGATCAACCTAACCAAAGAAGAACCGAGAACCTTTTATGGTGAAGATTCTAAAGCGAGATTGCGCAGCAGCAGCTATACCGGCCAGCGCTACTATGCTGGGATCACCTATCGATTTTAACTTTGGCGATAACCATAAAGTAATGCAAACAGGGTGAAGTCGTGTCAGCACAACGAGAAACAATATCACGGCTTATCACCTGCTTGTGGTGCGTTTATATCAGCTTAGTCACACGAGTTGGTTGATATGTAAGAAGGGATAAATATGAAAACGTTAAATAAAATAAGAAATGCGATCCCGCTCATTGCCGTTAGCAGTTTATTGGCTGCATGTGGCGGCGGGAGTGATGACCCAAAAGTTGAAGAAGTGCCAGTAACTCCCGCTGTGACGACGGCAGAAGTATCAGGTTCAGTGATCAAAGGCGCGTTGAGCCAAGCCCGCATTTCGGTGACTGCGCTCAATGGCTCTAGCATGATGATGGATGAGAACTCGGCAACCAGTCAAACGGGGGAGTTGTTTATAGAACTGACGGGTAAAGCTGGGTTTGGTATTAATTCCACCATTAAAGTGACCGCCACAACGAGCGAAGGCTCGCAGATGCGCTGTGATGCAAGTCGCTGTGGTTCTGTAGGAATTGGGGAGCAGGTAAGTGGCGATTACATTGCTGGTGTGACTTTGGCTACCTTGAGTCATGTCGCCGTGCCGTTTGGTTCAAATGCCGATGGCAGTGCTGATGCTACCTTACAAATCAACGCCTTGACGACACTAGCAACCATGCTGGTAGAGCAGCAAATTGCTGAGGGGCGTAATGTCTCTACTCCCGAATTAATGGCATTGGCAAAAGTGGAGATGTCTGCGTTATTGCTTCGGGCCCTTGGCTGGCAAACCGGGAACATCAATGTTTTTGAGTTACCTGTGGTTAGCGCTGATCAATTAACGAATTTTGAATTAGGGGAAACTTGCACAACCTCTGACTCTGGTGAGCAAAGTTGCGAGATGGCATATGTTTCCGAAAGTGTGCAAAAGCTTTCTCTATTCAATGCCGCATTTGCACAGTTTGACGAGCAAGGCTCTTTGCAAGGCGTCTTAAGCGACTCAGCTAGTAATCTCAGCGCCGCACTTGGCGGTGATGAAGTTGCACTTGAAGCGCTTCGATTGCCAATTTACAACGCGCTTCAAGCTCACCCATTAACTGCGCAGCTAGGCCTCAGTGCCGATAGTATTATGGACTTAGCGTTACCATTATTTGATGAACCGGTATCCACGGGACCAATGCAGCAAGTCGTGACATCAGGTGCCACTATCACAGCAAGAAATGCTATTGGTGATGCTGAGAGTGCAGACAAAGCATTTGATGGTGATCCACAAACTAAATGGCTTGACCACAATGACTGGCAGGGGCCACCTACTGAGGAAGCGCCGTCTTGGATCCAGGTGGATTTTCCCACTCAACAAGCAATTAGCGGTGTTTACATGACCAGTGCTAATGATGCCCCAGAGCGAGACCCTGAAAACTTCTCCTTATTAGCTTCTAACGATGAGGGAGCGAGTTGGGTTAATTTGGGTAATGTGGTTGGGGCGTCGTTTGAAGCGCGCTTTGAACGTCAAGGTTTTGTATTTGGTAATGCGCAAAAATATACAAGTTACCGAATAGCAGTGACAAAGAACAAAAATAACGATGGCTTACTGCAAATTGGAGAAATTCAATTTGTTGGTCCGGTTTATCCGAGCGTTGACCATACAGATACTGAGACGTTTGCGGTCACGGCAAGCAATAGTATTGGTGAGGGGGAAAACCAGGATAAGGCATTTGATAACGACCCAACTACTAAGTGGCTAGATCATAATGATTGGCAAGGCCCGCCTACCGTCGAAGCGCCTTCATGGATCCAAGTAGACTTTAATGATGCGGTGGCGGTTAATCAGCTTGCGATAACGAGCGCCAATGACGCACCAGAGCGAGATCCGGAGAACTTTGCTTTGTTTGGCTCTAACGATAATGGTGTTACATGGCAGCGGTTGAGCAATTGGGTTGGTGAATCTTTTGAAGCGCGAGGGGAGCGCCAAAGCTTTGCTGTAGCAAATCAATTGCCATATCAAAGCTATCGTCTTGAGATAACCAAGAACAAAAATAACGATGGCTTGATGCAGCTTGCTGAGATTGAATTAATCGGCCCAGAAATCTCTGGATTAGATCATGCACAAGTACAAGGTGCGAGTTACTCGGCACGTTTTAGTATTAGTGATTCAGAGGGCGCAGCACAAGCATTTGATAAAAATGTTGAAACTAAGTGGCTCGATCACAACGACTGGCAGGGGCCTCCCTCTGTTGAAAATCCAGCTTGGGTTCAAGTTAGCTTGCCGCAAGCGCAAGCGGTAAATACTTTGTACATTACTAGCGCCAATGATGCACCGGAGCGTGACCCTGAAAACTTCCAACTTTTAGCATCTCACGATGGGGAAGTATGGCAAGTATTAAATACTTGGGTAGGAGAGTCGTTTGAATCGCGTTTTGAACGTCGTGCCTTTGCGTTTGCTAATGGCTTGGCTTACACACATTATCGCTTGTCTATCAGTAAAAATGCGAATAATGATGGATTAGTGCAAATAGCCGAAATTGAACTCGCTGGACCTCAGTATGCACTTGAAGATTTGTCTGATTTGGCAGGAACAAGCTTCACCGCGCGTAATCGTATTGGAGATGCGGAAAGTGAACAAAAGGCGTTTGATAATGATACCGAGACAAAATGGCTAGATCACAATGAGTGGCAAGGCCCGCCAACAGAGGAATCACCATCTTGGATCCAAGCCGATTTTACTGCGCCACAGATTGTGAGTGGTTTGGCTATTACCAGTGCCAATGATGCACCAGAACGCGATCCCGAAAACTTCCAGTTACTGGGTTCTAATGATGGCGGTGAGACGTGGACAGAAGTCGCGGTTTGGGTGGGTGAGAGCTGGGAAGAGCGCTTACAACGAAGAGCGTTTACTTTCTCTAATGCTTTTGCCTATAGCAGTTATCGTCTAAATATTAGCAAAAATGCGAATAACGATGGCCTAGTACAGATCTCAGAAATAGAGCTCCTTGGCCTTAGCAGCGAATAGCCTGAATATCCAAAGGTTAAACAAATCTCAACCAAAAAAGCCAGAATGCAATTTGCGCTCTGGCTTTTTATTCGTCTCTATGAGAGTGACTTAGTATGATTACAACACATCTACGGCTTGCAAAGACTCGCTTTGGTAGCAGCCCAGTAAGCGTACAAATTGGGTATGATCTTTTAATTCTTCAAGTGCTACTTGGACTTGTGAGTCTGCAATATTGGCAAGCAAATCTACGTAAAAGACTTCTTCCCAAGGGTTACCAGGTACTGGGCGTGACTCTAGCTTAACCATATTGATATTGTGCTGTTTAAATACCATCAGCGCGTCAGCAAGTGAGCCTACTTGCTGTTTGGTGGCCATAATTAAACTAGTTTTTGTTGGGATTTGAGTAGACACTTGAAGTGCTTTTCTTGCTACTACAATAAAGCGGCTATGGTTTTCGGTCTGATTCGCAAGACCAGATTTCACCACTTCTAGACCCATATTCTTTCCAGCTTGTGCCGAGCCAATCGCGGCACTGTTTGGGTGCTCTGCTGCTTGTTTTAATGCACTAGAGGTCGAGTCGCAAGTTTCATGCTGAATATCCCCCAGACCTTGAATAAAACGGCTGCACTGGGCAAAAGGTTGAGGGTGCGCATAAATTTTGTCGATGGCTTGTAATTCTGTATCTGGTAATGCTAGGAGGCAATGTTCTACGGTATGGGTTACTTCGCCTACAATAGATACTTGTGCATGTTGCAATAAATCGAATACTTCGTTGATACTGCCTGAACTGGTATTTTCAATAGGTAAAATACCAAAGTCCGCTTGGCCTTTCTCTACCTGCTCGGTGATTTGCTCAAAGCTTTGGCAACCCATTTCCACAAGCTTACCGGGACGACGGCTGAAGTATTTATGACAAGCAAGCTGGCTATAAGAACCTTGTCCACCCAAGTAGGCAACGCGGTGTGTATCACCTACGGCATCGGGGTTTAAGTTCTTTTGCAGCATGGCTTGCTGGTTTAATACAGAGTCTTCTAAGATAGTTTGGAAAACGCTGTTTATATAAAAGGCATCAAGACCCAGAGATTTACCATATCGGATCAGTTTCTCCAGCAGTGCCTGCTCACGTGCTTCATCACGGATAGGTTTGTTGTTGGCAATCTTATATTCCAGCACACCATGACTAATGCGACGTCGCTTTGCCAGTAAAATCAGTAATTCCGAATCTATCTCATTGATGTCATGCCTAAGGGCATCTAATGTATTTTGTGTCATAGGTCCTCACTCCCATTTAGCCAAAAAAAAAGCCTCCCGAAGTTGGGAGGCTTAGCTATTCTTTTTCACTCGCGAACAGTCAAGCCTCTTCACCTAAAGAAGCTAAAAAAGAAATATGTGTTGCTGTTGCGTGTGATGAAATTCATTTATTCAAACCTTACTTTGAAACTGAATACATTATTAGCATAGAACTAAACGAGAAAACAAGTACTACTTTGGACGTATGGGCAAAAACCTAAGTTATTTGGTAGATAAGTGTCCAATCTCAGTGAGTTAAGTACGTTAATCAAACGTAACTTATTGGCGAGTCGAAAAATATTCTGGTATATTCAGGCAACACCACCACTGTAAATAAAAGAATAGGTTAACTTGTGGGCAATCGTCGTCCCCCATCAAGATATGGTGCAAGCTCTTTAAGTGTAAAGCTGTCGATGTTGATTTCGGCCGTGTGTTTGATCGCGGGGGTTTTTGCTGCGGCATTGATGCTAAAATCTGAAGAAAAGCAGTTAATCTATGAAGAGTATGATGAGCTCAAGCGTTTTAGTGCGCAGGTGAACAATCAGTTCTCAAATTACCTCGACCTTAAAGCTAACTTGGCCGAACAAGCCAATTCAGTGGTTTCCAAACACTTACTTTATGGTGTTCAAGATTTATCTGGCGCGCAAGCGAGCGTCGACAAGCGTGGCGAAAACTTAGCGAGTACAGCCAAAAATGGCCTTTCTGCAGCTATGTATACTGGCGATTTAAAATTGCAGTCAGTGCAAAAGTTATTTTCTGAATCTGAATTGCTTTGGAATATTCTTGCACCCCCACTGTTACAGGATTTCTTTAATTTTTACCTCTCTACAAAAGACGGCTTTGTCCGTGTTGCGCCTCCTAATGCCCTACTAGCGAAAGACCCGAGGCTGGTAAATAATCAGCTTCATAACTTGCCTGTTTTACATGCTGAACAAAACCCAACGAGGGAAGCGGTATGGTCGGGCGTGTATTTTGATAGGGTTTGGAACAAGTGGGTTGTCAGTATTTTGGTGCCTTTATACTTACATGACAAATACCTTGGGTTAACGGGTAGCGATATAGAGTTGACCACCTTACTCGAAAAACTACCTAAATCTGACCATCAGCAAGGCTTCATCGTTTTTGATAAACAGGGCCGATTATTGGCAGCTCCCGGCCTGTTTAAAACCACCGCTGCGACTGGGCAGCTATTGGACCACAACAAGCTACCAGAAGATTTGAGTAAAATAGTACAAACTGCACTTATTACTAAGCTGCCAAATATCCAAGATGAATTTAGATATAAAGACAACTGGCATATTATGCACGTGACCCATATTGCCAATTTAGATTGGTACATTGGGATCTACAAGAAGCGGGCGTCGGCTATCTCGGCCATTGAAGAGCTTAAAGTTAAGTTCTTTGGTTTGTTTATTCTGTATGCCATTTTTGTCGCAATATTACTGCATCAGGTTTTGTATCAATTAGTACTCAAACGCATCAATGCGCTCGTTAAAGCAGTGAAGGGATTTGGTCGAGGGCAGTGGGATACGCCAACCTTGCCGCATACCGATGACGAAATAGGTCAATTGAACGCCTCATTTAATGACATGAGTGTTGAGATAAAACAGCTTGTAAATGGTCTAAATCAACGTATTACAGAAAAAGAAATCGCTGAAAAGGCGGCAAACCGTTTGTCAAAAGCTGTGGCTTTCTCTGGTACTGGCGTTGTATTGACCAATGAGCATTTTCAAATTGAGTACGTCAATCCAAAAATGCAGGAAATGACGGGCTATGATGAACAGCATTTTATTGGCTCTCCGCTTTTGAGTATTATTTCAAAAGACATGGCAATTCTAATTGATGATATTGATATTGACTTGCGCAGCCGCAATCATTGGCGCGGGGATACTATGTTGGCGGGTAACAGAGAGGCACCTATTTGGGTCAGTTTGAGTGTGTCGCCGATCCGCGAAGAGGGCGGCGCGATTTCAAGTTATGTTGCCTCGGCCCAAGATATTTCGTTTGTAAAAGAAAGCCAGCGTAAAATGGAAGAATTGGCTTACTTTGATACCTTAACTGGCCTTGCCAACCGAACTTTTTTCAGGATGCAGCTACGTAAATCTATGGCGCTTGCCGAGCGTGGTCATTACGCCTTTGCTCTATTTTACTTTGACTTAGATGAGTTTAAACGCATCAATGATACTTTGGGACATGACGCGGGTGACCGCTTATTGCTTGAAGTCGCGACGAGATTGAAAAAGCGGCTCCGTGCAGAAGATACCATTGCCAGATTGGGTGGGGATGAGTTTGCGGTGTTACTGAGCGGCATCAATGAGCGAGAAAATGCCATGGAAGTTGCCAATATCATTCAAAAGACACTGGCAGAACCAATAAAACTGGGGAATAACGAGGTGATCGTCAGTGCAAGTATTGGCATTACGATGGCTCCGTTTGACAGTAAAGAAGAAGAGCAGCTGCTTAAACATGCAGATTTGGCAATGTATCAGGCCAAAGCAAAAGGGCGGAACACTTACCATTTCTATAGCCAAGATTTAGATGAAGCTGCTAACGAGCGCCTGTATATAGAAAACGAGCTGCGTATAGCAATTAAAGCGCAACAATTTACCTTGCATTATCAGCCACAAGTGAACAGTGAAAGTGGTGAGGTTGTAGGCTATGAAGCACTTATTCGCTGGTTCCACCCAAGCGAAGGAACCATTCCGCCAAGTAAGTTTATTCCAATTGCTGAAGCGACAGGCCTAATCGTAGAGCTTGGTGCATGGGTGTTAGAAGAAGCATGCCATTTTTCTCGTCGTTTAAAAGCCGCGGGCAAGATTGCCAACGTATCCATCAACCTTTCTGCGAGACAGTTTAAAGACGCACAATTGATCAGTACGCTGTCAGATATTATTGACAGAACTGAGATGGAGCCGACTCTACTACACCTTGAACTTACCGAGAGTATGCTGATGGGAGACGTGGAAGCGGCAATCATACAACTTAGAGATATCAAAGCGCTTGGCGTTTCACTGTCTATTGACGATTTTGGTACAGGCTATTCGTCTTTAAGTTATATTAAGCGTTTCCCAGTTGATATACTTAAAATTGACCGCTCCTTTGTAAAGGATATCCCTGAAGATCCAAACGATATGGAAATCACCGCTGCTATCATTGCGATGGCGCAAAAATTAAATTTGCAGGTTATTGCTGAAGGGGTGGAAACTGAGGCTCAGATGACGTTCTTGGCGAAAAATAACTGCTATATTGTACAAGGTTATTACTACAGCCCGCCGTTAAGTGAAGCCGAGATTTTGCGGTTTGCCCCAGCGGTATAGCGGCTCAGCCCCAACGCTTGGGGCTGAAAATAATAAGCGCTTAACCGCCTGCGATTTTCACTTTGAATCCTTGGCCTTCTAATAATTGCTTAAGCTTTTCTCTGTCATCGCCTTGAATTTCAATAACGCCTTCTTTAACTGCGCCACCTTGACCCATTTTTGATTTAAGCGTTTTTGCCAATTTCTTTAGATCATGCTGTTCACTATCGATGCCAACGACAAGCATAACGCCTTTGCCTTTTCGCCCTTTAGTTTGTCTTTCAATACGAACGGCGCCGTCTTTAAAAACTTTCCCTTGAACTTCTTGCTTTGGCTCTTTGGTGTCAATACGGCCTACATCTGTGGAGTACACAAGTCTTGATTCTGACATTGATTCTGGTCCTCTTGCGGGTTCTTTGCAGAGATCATAGCAAAAAGCAGATTAGATGTTTTTTATTTTTTGCTAAATGATTTTTAAGCGTTATATTTAAATTGGTGAGGGGAAACAAATCAAAATAATTTAGGAGCTTAATGATGAGCTTGAGTAAAAACGCTTCTGCTGACGGTAAGACACTAACCATTCAAATTAGAGGTAAGTTCGACTTTAATTTGGTGCAATCGTTTCGTCAGGCGTATGCGGAGGTGAATGATCAAACCGAAAAGGTTGTTGTTGACCTGCGTGAAACCGATTATATGGACAGCTCCGCTTTGGGTATGCTGTTAAATATGAAAAAAACACTAGGAAGCTCAGTTTCTAGCATTCAAATTAGTAACTGCCGTCCACAACTTAAGAAAATCCTCCAGATCTCTCGTTTTGATAAGAAGTTTGATATTGACTGATCGCTGATAGATTAGCCCCTCATGAATATCTTGGTAGTCGACGATCAGGTATTAAACTGTAAGCTGCTCAAGGCAATGCTTGAGCAACAATTTTATACGGTTTTTTGTGCCCATAATGGTCGTGATGCATTAAAAATTCTCGAAAGTCAGGACATCGACATCGTGCTGCTAGACGTTGTCATGCCCGTAATGGATGGCTTTGAGACTGCCCCCAAAATAAAGCAATATGCGGGCGACGTATACCTCCCCATCATCTTTATCACTGCACTTGAAGATCAAAGCAGCTTTGAAAAATGTCTTGCTGTAGGAGGTGATGACTTTATTCATAAGCCGTTTGATAAAGTCATTTTATCAGCCAAAATCAAAGCGCATGCGAGGACACGTAGGCTCAGCCAACAAAGCAACGAACAACGCCGACAACTAGAATATCACTATAACCAGATAGAGCGAGAGCACGAGATTGTTGAGCACATTTTTAGTAATGCGCTTGCACAACAATCTGAATATCCTGAGATTTGTGAATACCACTTGTCCCCCGCGTCAATGTTTAATGGCGATATGTTTTTAATGGCCAAGAGCCCAATGGGTGGCTTTTATTGTTTACTGGGTGATTTTACTGGCCATGGTTTAGCGGCTGCAGTCGGTGCGCTTCCCGCATCGCGCATTTTCTACACTATGGTGCAAAAGGGAATGGCGGTTAGTGATATAGCCGTTGAGCTCAATACCGCCCTTAATGAGTTATTACCCGGCCATATGTTTTGCGCAGCAGCGATCATAGAATTGAGCAGCTCAGGGAAAAGTGTTTCTGCTTGGCTTGGTGGTTTGCCAGATTTATATCTGATTGACCAAAATGGTAGCCTTATTAAAACCATTGAGAGCCAACATATGGCACTCGGCATTTTAGAAGTCGATGAGTTTGAACGTAATCTGCTGCATTTTGAAGTTAGCCCCGACCAACGCCTCGTAATGGCGACAGACGGTATCATCGAATCTGAGTCTGAGCGGGGGGAAATGTATGGCGAACGACGGTTAAAGCGCTTGCTGGCGAGCCGGCAGCATATTTCCACGGATCAAATTATCTCTGAAGTTCGCGAGTTTTCTGGCAATACGGAGCAACAAGATGACTTAAGTATCGCGATTATTAATTGCGTTGCCAGCGAGTCAATTGTTTCTGCGCCTAACCATTATTCAAGCTTGCCGTTTAATATTTCGTTATCTTTAGATGCCAAACAGATGAAAACTACCGATCCGGTACTTGAGCTGGTGGACTTGCTTAGTGAGGTTGACGGTATTTCGGCGCATCGCTCTAACATCTTTTTACTACTCTCCGAAGCCTACAATAATTCTTTAGATCACGGTGTGTTGGGGCTAGATTCTGAGATTAAAAATAAAGAAGATGGCTTTTTTGAGTTCTACAGTTTGCGAGAGAGTGTTTTGAAGGAGCTAAAAGAAGCGCTCATTATTATTTCAGTGCGCTACAGCCCTGAAGAGCTAAAGCTATACTTCAACATTTGTGATTCAGGTAATGGTTTTGAATCAAGCGAGCGTAACAAAGCACAGCAAGAGCATAGCCATGGCCGAGGTGTTAGCTTACTTAACGAAATTGCTCAAAGCGTTAGCTACAACAGTGCTGGAAATGAAATAGAAATGATTTATTCACTCACCTCTAAATCGGTCTAAATTCCACTCAAGCGTATTTCACCTCTGCTTTAGTTTACTATCTACTCCTATTACTCTATGTACCTGTTTTTTAGTGTTGGCAAGGTATAAAGAGCGTGGTAAAGTTGCATTAACTTTAGATGTTTAGATGGCTAAAATGTCAGATTATATTTCATTGAGTGGATTATCTATCTCCCGCGAGTTGCTTTTGCTGCAATTAGAAAAACTAGATGCTTATATTGAGCAAAACTCAAGCCCTGCTGTATGGTCATATCAGATCCCTGAACTTGGGGAAGGGGGCGCTTGCAGCTTGTTTGGACACCTTCAGGAAGCACCTTTTTTATTGAGTGACTATGTTGAAAAGAACACGGCTAATGCACGTTCGCTTACCAAGCTGCAAACGATAGTGTCAGCGGTAGTTGAATTTACAGCTGTTGATTGGTTTGGCATATACCAAGCAAGAGCGACAAATGAAGGGAAACAACTTCTCAAATTAGCGTATTCTGGCGCGCCGAGTAGACCGCTATTCCCTATAACGGATGCTTTTGCCGCTACGTCAAATAATATTCAAACGGTATTGAGTGCTAAAGCTCGAGTGATTAATGACATCCCTCAATATGTCGCCAGTGGAGGAGAGTACTACACTTGCGATCCAAAGGTGAAAGCAGAAACCTGTCTGCCATTATTCGATGATGCTCAAAATTGTATTGGAATTATTGATGCAGAAGCGTTTTCTGAATCATTTTTCAACGAAGAAATTTTAGCATTGCTTGCAGCGGCATGTACGAGAATCCCTGAATATTTACCCAAATAATTATCGGAATGTCCGGCTGTAAACTTGACGCCTTTGTGGTGCTGCCAAGTTTACAAAAATGAATAAAATTCTAGATAAATATGGTAACTGAGATGCAAGTCTCTATGTTACCATCAAGTCTACTGGAATCGGGCGTCAGCCGCTCGAGTTTGCATTAATTAAAATAAAAGAGATAAGCCATGTTCTCAGAGCTAAAACCACTTCCAACAGATCCTATTTTAGGCCTGATGGCCGCTTATAAACAGGACACTAACCCAAACAAAATTGACCTTGGTGTAGGTGTTTATAAGGACGAGCAGGGAAACACGCCGGTACTTAGAGCGGTTAAAAAAGCGGAAGCGTTTCGTTTAGAAAACGAAACGACAAAATCTTATATTGGTTTGGCTGGTAACTTAGACTTCTGTCAAAAGATGGAAACACTGTTACTTGGAGAGCATAGTACATTATTGGCAAACCGTGTACGTACGGCACAAGCACCAGGTGGTACTGGCGCATTACGTGTTGCTGCCGAATTTATTAAACGTTGCAACACCAATGCTACTGTTTGGGTTACGACGCCAACTTGGGCAAACCACATTAGCCTATTTGAAGCAGCTGGTCTAACAGTTAAAGAGTACCCTTACTACGACTACGAAAACAAAGGGTTGTTGTTTGATGAGATGATCAATGCGCTGAAGCAAGTACCTAAAGGTGATGTGGTACTACTTCATGCATGTTGTCATAACCCAAGTGGTATGGACTTAAATCAAGCGCAATGGAAAGTAGTTGCTGAACTCGCAAAAGAGCAAGGCTTTACACCATTAATTGATATTGCATACCAAGGTTTTGGTACCAGCCTTGAGGAAGATGCACAAGGCCTTAGAACGGTTGCGGATACAGTTGATGAAATGATCATCTGTTCATCTTGCTCTAAGAACTTTGGTCTATACCGCGAGCGTATCGGTGCGTGTTCAATCATTGCAAAAGACAGTGCAACTGCTGATGTTTCAAACTCAGTATTACTTAGCGTTGTTCGTAGTATCTATTCAATGCCACCAGCACACGGTGCTGATATTGTAAATACCATTCTAAGCAGTACTGAACTTACGCAAATGTGGTACGACGAACTTGACGAAATGCGCGGCCGCATCAATGGTCTACGTACGTTGATCAAAGAAAGCCTAGCTGCAAAAGGTGTTGAGCAAGATTTCTCATTCATCGACCGTCAACACGGTATGTTCTCTTTCTTAGGTATTAATAAAGAGCAAATTGACAGACTACGCACTGAATATGCTATCTATATGGTAGGCTCTAGCCGCGTTAACGTAGCTGGTGTAAGCAAAGATAATATTGATTACTTTGCTGATGCAGTGGCAAGCGTAATTAAATAATACCACGCTACACAGCACAAAATAAAAAACCGCAAATTTGCGGTTTTTTATTTTCAGCCTAAACCACTCACTGAAGTAAGTGGTTATTATCATTTAGGCTTGCTTAATTTTTGTCACTTTATCTGGATCTGACGCTTTTTCGTTTTCAGGTTTGTTTTTGGTATTGGCCTTTGGTGCTACTTTGCCACCTTTTAACACAGACACAAAGTCATCTTTTTGTTTTGCAATTTCAAGCGCTAGGGATTCAACTTGTTGTTCACTCAGCGGCACGTCAACTTTCGTTAGCATGTCTTCCAATGCTTCAGCTACATCTAGCATCTTATCATAAGCATCAGCTTCTTTTTTAGACGTGAAAGTCATACGCTCGACTCCATTTCTTTCAACAACATATTTGATGATAACGGCCATGGTTATTCCCCTAGTCACTGTTTTTTTATACAGTAAATCGAATTGAGTGATTAAGCAAGTTATTTTGAAAATTTTTCAAGTGCTATTGAGTGAAGAAGAATAAATTAAATTGATTAAAAACAAAAGCTTAATGTTTGTTTGGGTTTTTGAAAGAATGAATGTTTTTTGACAAAGTCAATATTCCAATCTTTATTTAACCTGAGGTTTGGATAAGGAATGAGCTAGCTCATTGTTTTAAACTCACATTAATTTATTTCCTTTATCTAGCCAGAGAGTTTTGGGGATAGCTAAGCGAATTTACGCACCAATAGCTGGCTATTGGAAGTGAATTCAACACAGTTAGCGCTAAAACTAGCTGCTAGAAAGGCATTAATTATCCGAAGCTCAGGTTATTTTATAAGCTTGCTGCAATCATCCATTGAGAGGAATGCAAAAAGCTTTGGATACTTTTTACGCACAAGGAGTGTATATATGTTCAATAAACCCACCATACTTTCTATTTTATTGGCGTTAGGTTTAAGCTGTTCAAGCGTGCTCGCAAAACCTGCGGAGCAAGCAAAGTCAGCTTCTCAAACACAGCAGCAAAGTGCTGTACTCGATATTAATTCCGCTGACGCTTCGGCGCTTTCAAGTTTACCAGGGATTGGTATTCGTAAAGCTGAAGCCATCGTAGAGTACCGTAAGAAAATGGGGCGCTTTAAAACAACAACGGAGTTGCTGGAAGTAAAAGGAATTGGGAAAGGAATATTGGCAAAACTGGAGGGAAAAATTAGAGTCTAGTCGTAGTTATTGTGTGCGAGCTTAGCTGCTCGCACACAGGTAGATTGAAGATCAGGGCTTATTCGAGGCGTTAAACTCAGCGATTGCCTGTGCTAACTTGGGTTTGCCAAACTGTATTTCCAGCGGTGTGGTCAGTAGCGGATAAATTAATCCAGCTACCAATAAGACAGGTAATAACAGCCAGCCTTCAAATACGACCAATGAGGCAAAAAACGGTGTGAGCAGTAGCAACTTGGCTATTCTTAACACGACCTTTGTTTTTGCATCAAGGTGGCTAAGTGCAAGACGTAAGATCATCTGCTTGTCACGTAATTTAAACGCTCTCAGTTGCTCAATTTGGCTTAACCTAAAATGCATGAATGTGATATCTCAACTTCTTTTAGTAACATGGAAAAATAAGAAAAGAATAAATGCAACACTATAAAATGCAAAGATAATTTCCATCCATCCAGGCATAGACAATCCTGCAAAAGACCAATCTATATTGCCGCAGTCACCTGTTGCAGCAAAAAAACTTGGTAGCCATTCATGCAGCGGCATAAACGCAGGAAAGTTTGGTACAAAGTCACAGGTAAAAGCAAATGGATCTGTTGTAGTTTGCATACTGATATGTTCACGGGCGATAAAATAACCCCAAATACTGCCTACCCCCCACGAAACAAATGCGAGGCTACGCAGTGCGAAAGAGCGAGGAGAAATCATACCGATTAAACCAGCTGCTAATAACCCCAACATAGCAAAACGCTGATAGATGCACATAATGCAGGGCTCTAAACCCATACCGTATTGGAAATACAGTGCAACGGCTTCAAAAATAGCAGCGGATAGTGCTAGCAATCCCCAAGATTGCCTAGAGAGATGAAAAGATGAAATCTTCATTATAGAGAAACCCTTTTTGTTTTATTATGCTTTATCTGGCCGCGTTAGAGCAACTTTACTTCGCAGTGTGCGCTATCTTTGCGACGATTTTTCGACTCTTGTTACCAGCAGAAGTTCGAAAATATCAGAATAGATCACTTGATTAAGTCAATTGAGGTGAGACCGACATTATCAGCATTTCTATTCTGACGTATTTACTCACTTTTCTCGAGGGCATCGATATGAAAAGTAGCACGCTCAATGGCTGAGCCGTGTAAGATAACATATTCAATATCGTTATAAGCCGCGACTGACTGCAAAGGGTTACTATTTAAAAGTAATAGATTAGCCACTTTCCCCACAGCGATGCTGCCGTACTGGTAGTCTATCGCAAATGCTTTGGCATTATTGATGGTTGCAGCAGATAACAAGCTAACGAGGTCTACTCCGGCTTGATCCATCATCGTTAATTCTTGATAAGTCGATAAGCCAGGTTGCGAGACATAAGTTGGTGCGGGTGGCGTATCTGAGCCAAGCAGCAAGGTTGCGCCATTTTTATATAGATAATTTAGTGCTCGTTGCCCTTGAGAGAAAACTTGCTCAAGTTTAGCCACCTTTTGTTGATTACTTATTTCACCCCAGCCTTGACCCATTTCTCGAGAAAACCAGCGACCAGGTTCACTTTGATACCAAGCAATTTGAGACGGAGGTAATACGGTACGATATTCAGACGAGAAGGTGAAAGTGTTGTCAGTCACTTTCGCCAGAGCATTCATCACATTTAATGTGGCTTGATATGCGATGTCTTTTTCGATGATGGTATCCAGCACAGCTTTTACATTGGTTGGCAGTTCGCTTTCGCTAGGGGCTGTATTTGGCGCTAACCAGTTCCAAAGTCCATGCGCCATAACGTTGATATTGGCATCTACAGCAAGTTGTTGCATATCAATGGCATTCGCATGTGCCATTACGGGTAACTTCATTGAGTTTGCGGACTCGACTAACTGTTTGGCAGTTTCTTGATTAATAAGCGGTATAGCACTGTTTTCTCCAAAGCCATCTTCAAAGTACAGTTTGGCACAAGTTGCACCGTCAGATTTCATTCGCGTCAAGGGCTGAGCTCCTTGGTGAGCGTGTACTTGAGATGGTGTTAGCTCATGAGCGGGATCGCCGTGTTGCGCAGCAAAGTAGGGTTTATGTTGATGTAGCTTTGAGTAACTAAGACCTTCAGCATTATACCCTTGGTAAACTGGCATTGCGCCACAAAAGTAGGCGTCGGGTGCGGGGCCATTTGCTGTAAATTCGGTCATGCCGGTTGCAGTGTTTGACGGGTCAACAACTTGCGTGACGCCATAGTAAAGATAATTAGCGCCTTGCCGTTGTAAAAATGCTGTTTGCATTTGGCGAGCTCTAGGGGAGGTGTTAAGTAATCCCGGCATTGTTTTTAGGTGGACATGGCTATCGGTTAACCCTGGTATGAGGTATTGACCATGAGCATCAATGACCTGTGCTGCATCCGGTTTTTGACTTGAGTCAGAGACTTGTATAATTTTGCCATCTTGGATGGCGAGCCAATGATTGGAAATGATATTGACTTGGTGCTTATCAATAGGATTTAAAATGGTAGCATTGTCGATACGAAGGTCCACTGCTGCAAATAATGCATGAGAAGACAGGGCGCAACAGGCCGCAAATATTAATGTTTGTTTTTTCATAATGAAAACCAGTTAGTGTCGTATTAGATGTCTTCGAGCATAACTGGCGAGGTACTTTGTGTTTTAATTTTCATATAAATTAACTCTGAAATTTTTCTTAATTTAATTAAAACTATAATAATCAATAATGTAAGGTGTTCTTGGGTTGAAAAATTTGCTTTTGGGAAATTGGCTTGTTGTGCCTAAATTGAACCAGATTGTGGAGTATCCGACTGGCCGTGAATATACGGTCACCCCAAAAGTGATGAAGTTACTGCTGGTGTTGGTCGATGCGAAAGCTGAGCCTCTGAGTATTGATAACCTCGTCGAGTTAGTTTGGCACCCGAAGGTGGTGTCTGACAACTCGGTCTACCAAGCTGTGGCGCAGTTAAGAAAGATTTTAAACACAGATCCACAATACGAAGAATACATAGAAAGAATATCAGCTCAAGGCTACCGCATTCATCCAAACATTGCGCTTAGAGAGCATAAAGCGGCTGTGATGCCAGTGAGCAAAAAGCGAATTTGGCTGCTTGGTGTTACCATTACGTTGCTCGCTCTCATCGCCTTTTTTGCTTTTTATATTCAAACTGATCAAAAGCACAAGACACAAAACAACCCATATTTTGATGAGATCACTCTTGCCACACACCTATCCCAAAGTACAGCGGTGGAGGAGTTAGCGCGAGCGAAAACGATTTATCAGCAAGTGTTATCTAAACAAAGTGATAATGTCGAGGCACTCAGTGGCTTATGCAATGCCTTTATGGGGCTTAGCGTATATGGCGCGGTGTCAGAGTATGAATCGCTTGCTTTGTGTCGACCATTGTTAGAGAAGGCACGGATCTTAGATGATACAAATATTGAAGTGATAACCTCTCTTGCGCGCTTTGCAGTGATGGAGAATGAAATTGAGCAAGCACAGGATTATTTTAAGCGAGGATTTGAGCTCTCAACCGAGTATGCTCGCTTATGGCATTGGTATGGTCGATTTCTTCGGGACCAACACAAAATACTCGATGCAATTGCTGCGCATAAACAAGCGTATCAGTTAGCACCAAACGATGCGGTTATTATCCGAGGATTAGCCTATGCCTATTTGAATTTTAGAGAGTTAGTGCTCGCTCGAAAATATTTTGATCGTAGCGTTGCTGTTGCCCCCCACACCAAAAACAATCCGCTCTATGCGCTAGACTTTTATCCGCTTAACCAGAATAGGGCAAGCGAATATTTGCTGTGGTACCAAAACAATCACATCAGTCATAGTAAATTGTACCCCGCGCAGCAATTGAGCCACATATTAGTGTTATTGAGTTTAGGGCGAGCAGAAGAAGCTGAGGAGACATATCAGCAAGCCGCTAATTTAGGTTCAATTTCTACTGCATTTAGACTCTATGTTGAAGCCGGGATCGCATGGCGACAGGGTGATGTCGAAAAGGCCGAAGGACTCTTAAAACAGCGATACGAGCTAGACTCAAAGGGCAATCATTATGTGATGCCTTATATTCTTGCTTTACTTGCACAGCAGAAAATACAACCTGCGCTAACACTTTTTGAACATCATTTTGCTGATATCGCGGCGCTTAAATTTCCAGAGACAGGCAATGTAGGGCAATACCTTACTTATGCCCTGATGCTGAAACGTACAGGTCAACCAAGCAAGCTCAAACGAGTAACACAGTTGTTGACACAATACCTTAATCAAGGAAATCAGCTTGATGCAGCTTTATCTCCATACTGGTCCGCACTTAACAATGACGCAGCAGAAACACAACAAGCGCTAACGCAGCTGCTCAACACTGGCTGGTTACCCGACTACAATGATAGTTTTTTTGCTACGGACCTTTATCTCGCTTTGACATCAGACCACGAATTTAAACAAGCATGGCTGAATAAGCTTGAAAGCAGACAAAACGAGCTCTAAAACGTTAGGTTACTCAGGCATAAAGTTCGCTATGTGATTTAAAAGTAGGGAGCGAATTTTCTTGGTGATTCCTTGAATAGGGGTTCTGTGTTTCGGCAGACTTTGATATTGGCTTTTAAAAACAGGGTTCGATTTTGTTGCCTGTGAGTTTTGGTTTCCTTAAGCTGCTTTGTTGTTTGCAAGCAACGCTCGAAAGTAAATTGCAAAAGATGTCTAATAGCATTATTACATGCCGCTTTGTCTGTTTATTTCGCAGTCGTTTCGTGTGCACTTTAGGAGAAGTATTTGAGTTATACAAAATGAAAGCAGAGGCTGGATGGTCTGATGAAGAGCAATTTGTTTACATTAACAGCTCAGTGTTTAGCGAAGATGAGCCCGTTATGGCCAAGTCTATATTGCATTAAGTGAGTTCTAAGCCTCACACTACATCACAATCTCACCGGCATTAAACATGGCTATTTTTGATCATACACACATCAATTGAGAATAAGGCAAAACAGATTGTTACTCGTGACTATTTAAAAATGAGTCTTTGTGCATTTTATTTAAAAATATAGCTTCTAACTCTTGTTGCTAAAGTCTGGATATCAGAAGTATGGTTATTTGATAAATAAATGTTTATTTTTGTAACTTACTCTTTTCTATGTGATACTTCAATTTCAATATTATCGAGCGTATTAATGGATTGAGTATGGCTAAACCTGTGGTGCTTGCAAATGGAACCATGTTCAAAACACAAACAGAAGCGAAGGCGTATTTCAGTACCATCCTAAACTCTTCGTGTTCAGGTAAAAGGTTCACCCCAAATGATGAAGAGTTTTCAAACATACTGGCACTTTATCAAAGGCATCCAGAGTTTGATTGGAAAACTAGAGACATATCTGACATAAAAGAGTTTACTATAAAGAACTCAGGAGAATTTAATACTAAATGTTTCCATGTAGTCCATTTCGACGGTTCTATAGCAGATTGGAGTTATGTTTCTGCTATAAGTTCGCGAGCAAAGAGTCAGTTTCAATGCTTTATTGACGGCGCAAGGTCTTTACTTGAAAGTAGCTCATACAGCTTTCGTGATGCTGACTTTAAGGATAAATGTACGATTTTTATCGAATCCCAGGGTTTCACGACCGATAATTTCCCATCTAGCTGGATATCAGCACCTGAAAGACTTCAATATCGTTCTAGTTTAACCAACGATATCGCAAGTCAATTTGTTATTTGGTATGAAAAAAATAAATTTTAGAGTTGTCAAGGTTTACTTTTGAGGTGCAAATGACCGTTAATATTAATCGCTATTTATCTGTAGATAAAAGTACATATGATGCTTGTATTGGATGTTTGGAGCACGAGTATGTAATCGAAGATTACAATACTAACATAAGGCTTCACTACCTAAAGTTTGATGGTAACGGACAACCTATGGTCAAAGCTCTTGCAAACTTATTGTACGAATTTATCATCGATTACTGCATTTCATCCGCGAATAGACCAGATCAGCTCACCGCGAGAGAATCTGCCAGGTTAACGAAGGAAGCTAGAAAGCTGTTTCGCCATCCGGAAATAGATGAAGACAATCCAGATAGAACAGGTGAAGCAGGTGAGTTACTTCTATTCTTCTTAATTGAAGCTATTCTAGGGGCTCCTCAAATGGTCTCTAAAATGGAACTTAAAACTAATCACAAAGACGAAGTAAAGGGCTCGGATGGTATACACGCTAAGTACAACCAAGAAGAAGATCTTGTAGACTTTTTTTTTGGAGAAGCAAAGCTATATGTCGATCCTAATTCAGCCATTCAGGCTGCATTGAATAGTATTGATGACTTTCATAGTGTAGAGATGCTAGAACATGAGTTCACTATGGTCACTAAACATTTCAAATATTCAAATGAAGAAACTAAAAATGCCTTATCATCTCTGATCATTTGTGGGGAACCTGGGCCTAATGCTCGACTAAATCACGCTTGCCTTATCGGATACAACTATAAGGACTTTAGTTCTATTAGTGGCGGAAACCCTAAAGCTTTAACAAAAAACTTTGTTTCAAAGTTTCAGGTAGAAGGATTGCGCTTAACTAAATCCTTACAGACCAAAATAGCTAATATGAATTGTAACCATCTTTCTTTTGAGTTTTTTTTCCTTCCATTTCCTTCCGTAGATGATTTCAGAAATGCCTTTAACAAAGCGCTAGACTAAGAGGGGAACAGCATGAGTGAAATACTCGATATTCAAGTGCTAGTAAGGAAATTAGAAAAGGCTAGCATTCAAAACCAGCTTCCACCTAGCTTTAAATCGGAAAATGCAGATTGTTTCACAGAAATGGAAATTAGGGCGCTCGTAAGCTACGCTTCTGTTTTGTCGCTTGGAGAAGGCGATGAAATAAATGAATCTTATGAAGTTATTACTAGGCTTCTTGAGCAAACTAAAGGCAATAACAAACTCGTTAAAGTGGCTGCTGAAGTTATTTTATCTAGGATTGGTAATTTCCCTAGTAGAGATCTTTTAAGAAGCAGGTATGTAATAGATAGAAGCATACCAGTCCCTCTAAGACTGGAAATCATTGCTAGAGAATCAGAAAATACGATTATTGATGAGACTGAAAATGAAATACAACTTACTGACTTCCAGCTTCAGTTGTTTAGGTCATTAGAAAGCGAACAAAATCTGAGCATTTCAGCTCCGACATCCGCAGGAAAATCTTTTGTATTGAACCTTTCTATATCCAATCAAATCAAGGAAAGAAAGTGTAGTAATATTGTCTATGTCGTTCCGACTCGCGCACTAATCTCTGAAGTATCTATGAGGGTCCGAGGTACTATCAAACGAATTGGGCAAGATAAAGCAATTATACGAACAACACCATTTCCTGTTGATAGAAAAAAGATTCGTACTAACGTTGTGTACATTTTCACACAGGAGCGGCTGTTGAGTTTTTTAAGCACAACAGATACTGAACCAGAGATCGATATTCTAATCATCGACGAAGCACATGAAATACAAAATGGTAAGCGAGGAATAATACTTCAAACGGCAATAGATGTAGCGTTAAGGAAGTTCAGTCATGCTAAGCTACTGTTTGCTAGTCCTCTGATAAAAAATCCTGAGTACTTCTTATCTCTATTTCAACGAACATCTAATGGTAAATTCTTCACAGAAGTCGTTTCCCCAGTTTCTCAAAATATACTTTTAGTTAATCAGGTAACAAGAAAACCAGACCAAATGCGTATCTCTTTGCTAAACACTAAAGGGACTACAGAAATAGGGAAGTTCACCCTTCCTTTTAAGCTAAGAGATAGTAAACACCAGCAGATAGCCAACTTGGCATTATCTTTATCAGATGACGATTCCGTTATTGCTTTTTCAAACGGCCCTTCGAGTGCTGAAGAGCGTGCCGTTCAAGCCGCACAATTAGCTCAAAACATAAATGCAAGTGAAGATATAGAAATGTTCATAAGCTTTATTGAGGAAGAGATTCACCCTAACTATGCGCTAATAAATTGCTTGAGAAAAGGCATCGCTTTTCATTACGGGAATATGCCCTCTCTTTTACGTATGGGAGTAGAAGATCTATTCCGAAATGGCATCATTAAAGTCGTGTTTTGCACCAGTACTTTATTGCAAGGTGTAAACCTTCCTGCTAAGCATATTATTATTGAGAACCCAAAATCTGGCGATGATGGTATGACCCGCGCTGATTTTCTTAACTTGGCAGGACGAGCAGGTCGGCTACTCTATGAATTTCACGGAAATGTATGGTGCATCAGACCTGAGGAGTGGGATAGCCCATGCTATAAAGGGGATAAGCTACAAACTATAGCCTCTTCTATTAACAATATCTTGGCCGATGGTGGAACAGAGTTACAGAAGGCGATTAATCCATATACATCAGAAGACTCTTGGGATGAAAAAAGACAGGATGAAGCTGACGTAGCAATAGGTAAACTTTACAACGATTATCTTGATACCAAAGATTTTTCATTCATGGAGCAGTACCGTACAGATATAAATAGTAACGAGCTTGATCAGACGATTGAAGTTGTCAAATCGCTAGAGGTTACTCTTCCTAAAGAAATCATCAAAAGAAACCAATCGTTGAGACCAGATCAATTGAATAGGTTATATGAGTACTTGTTGGAACGTGAAAATGTTGAAGACTTCTACCCCATATACCCATATCAATCAGGTGCTAAGGCTAGAGTCGAAAAAATACTAGAGGTACTTGAAGATTGCTTCGAGTGGAAACTACATGAAAGGTTCAAACTTTGGCTCAGCCACCTAGCTCATCAATGGGTATGGGGCGTACCAATTGGAAAAATACTCCATGAAAGGGTTTCTTTTCTAGAGGATAGAAAGAAAAGTGACAACATCAATCCGACAAAGGAGGTAAGATCTTGCCTCAAAGTTCTAGAGACTGATATTAGATTCAAGATGGTGAAATATTTTTCCGCGTATCTGGACATTATAAAATGTATAGCTTTTGAAAAAGGCTTACCATCCGCAGAAGCAATTGAGCCTTATCACATTTACCTTGAGTTCGGTTCATGTCAAAAGAGTGTCCTAAACCTTATGTCTATCGGTTTTTCACGCTTTACTGCGATTCATCTCGATAAGTGCTTTAACTTCAGTGAGAATGAAGAACCAGAAGAATATTTAGCAAAGTTGCAACATATTAATATAAATAAACTGAAAATTCCTAGGTTATGTATAAATGAAATCAAGGCACTAATTATCTAACAAAGGGGCTCGTCAGTTTGGTTATCTATAAGGTACAGCTAGGCTATTTATTAGTAATATCAGGAATAAGGTAACGATTAAAAGTAATTAACTGTTTACGAAAATTATTTTTGTTGGAATTTAAATCAAATGTAATGTAGGCTGTTTCGGTGTGCTATTAACTACCAAAATAACATCTCAAGCGCTACCAGCCATTCGTACTTTGGAGAGCATCAAAGTGGTAATAGGATATGCAATATAGAGTTCTATCAGCCTTTATAATTTTCATTGGCTCATATTTGCCTTTGGCTCTCATCCTTGCAGTTCAAGATATTCCTATGTCATGGTGGAGCAAATCACTTTGTGATGTCTCTGACATAGGGAGTTGTTTATTTAACCCTTTTAATAGCCCTTATCTATCGATCATATTTATTGTTGTAACTATCGTATCTGTAGTTGTTTCAAATCTATCCTTGAAAAAAGTATCATTCCCATTTGATGCGAATGTAGAAAGTTCTAAAACAATACCAAATGACATTATCAATTACGTATTTCCATATGTTGTTTCATTTATGGGCATAAGTTATGAAGCTCCAGAAAAGTTGTTAGGGTTTGCCGTTTTTTTATTTTGGATGTTTGCAATAACATACAAGTCTGGGCAGATTATTATGAACCCACTTTTGCTAATGTTTGGCTGGAGGTTGTATGAGGCAAAGATCAATATAAACGGAGAATATAGAGATGTAAGAATGTTAAGAAAAGGGACTTTAACCCCTGGGAATTATAAAGTTCAAACGATTCAAGATTTTTATATTGCACGGTAAAACTAATGACAGCTAACTTTCAATCTTTAAAATCTTTTGATTTTTCAAATTCAACACCACATTTATGGGTATTCAAGGACAGTAGCAGTGCAGCACGTTTCAGAGCTTTTTATGTTCAAACTGAAGATGCTCTTAATATTCAGTTAAAGGATTTCATTGCAGCAGAGATTGAAAGAATTACTGAATATACGCCTTACACTTATATATCTCAAGTCAATGAGAATAGCTGCTTATCGATTGATCCCTCAAGTACAGACTTTCCACAATTAAAAGCACTAGTGGATCGGCTTGAGGGTGAGAATAGAATTACAGATTCGAAAGATCTGAAAGGTGCTAAGGGATACGTGGTCAAATTTACATCAAACGGGACTACGGTTTATGCCGTGAAGCGATCCACTTCCACTTGGAAGACTTCATATCCTAAAAAATACATTAATATGATTTTTTCAAATGGCGAATTGTCTGGCATTGAAGATAATAGCTTCGCGATAGAAAAAAACTTTGATTTTTACGTAATTAACGATACTGTTTTCATCGCTAATAAACGCGGGTTTGAGTCAGCTATGCAACATAGAGCTGCTTATGCTCAAGCATTTACACAGCTTCAGCAAAACCCAGCATTTAGCGGTTTGTTTTCTGATATAAGTCCTATTATCGAATATGTAGGCACGAACGCCATACAGTTAAGACGGATGGCTGTTATAGAAGAAAAAGGCATTTACAGCAGACCAAATTTCATCCCGACACTGCAAAGAGTAAATAACACTAGAAACTGGGGGATTAATTTTGATCCAAAAAGCAACACTATAATCCCATGCGAAAGTACAGCAAGCATTATAATCAATGTACTTCTTGATCACAGGCTTATGAGCGAGATAACTGATAATATCTATGATGTTCCTGACACAACTAAAGTATAGGCGCTTAGCAGTACTATACATAGAACGCTATTGCTTCTAGAACCGCTCATGATTGAGGCGTTATATGCAAAGAAGACTTGAGGTAATCCCTGAATTTACTTGGATTATTTGAAGGTTATGTACTTGCGATAAACCTTGCATTGATACTAGTGATTGAAAGAAGTTGCTCATTGGCTTGATAATATAGCGGATTTACTACAATCAATTCCCCATCACGGATAAGCTAATTCGTATATTCTATTTAACCATTCTCACACCGCATCACAATCTCACCGGCATTAAACATGGCTATTTTCAGCTAGGGTGATTTGTAGCTTGTTAGTTGAGCTTCATCTGGTACAATCAGTGGATTAACAAGCACAACCTGCCAATCAAGGCATTGATGTAATAATAAAGTGGTGTGAGATGAGAATTTTCAAAGCCAAGAGCCCAGCTGGATTTGCTGAAGAATATATTGTTGAGTCAATTTGGAACGGCGAATTCCCTCCGGGATCAATTCTACCTGCTGAGCGTGAGCTTTCTGAACTCATTGGTGTAACAAGAACAACACTGCGCGAAGTATTACAAAGGCTAGCTCGTGATGGCTGGTTGACTATCCAACATGGTAAGCCAACCCGAGTAAATAACTTTTGGGAAACATCAGGGCTTAATATATTAGAAACCTTAGCGCGTCTTGATGAAGATAAGATGCCTGAGCTGACCGATCAGCTGCTGTCAGCGCGTACCAATATTAGTGCTATCTATACGCGTGCGGCGATAAAATTCAACCCGCAGCGTGTTATCGATATTTTGTCTAAGCATGAAGAGCTAGAAGACACCGCAGAAGCGTTTGCCGATTATGACTACCAAGTTCACCATGAGCTGGCAGGTGCAGGGCAAAACAAAATTTACGTGCTTATTTTAAATGGCTTCAGAGGGTTATACTCAAAAATTGGTTGCCATTACTTTTCTGATTCAAGAACGCGAGGACTGGCGAGACAGTTCTATGCAGATTTAACCAAACTGGCAGAAAATCAAGAACACGATGGTGCTATTTCATTGATGCGTAAGTATGGTCACCAATCGGGTGAAATTTGGCAGCAGATCCGCGGTGATATGCCAGAAAATATCATGGACTAATGTCCACTGAGTGATAGACATCTTAAAAAGGCTTCTTTGTGAAGCCTTTTTTGATCTCCGAATGGCATCGTGAGCGGAGGTATTTGCGTCTCATCGAATTTATAGATTGGTGCTATCGGTAAATTCGATTGTTAATTATGGCACTTGCCAAATACACTAGGCGCAGTTTTTGGTGGTGAGAATGACAAAGAGACTTTGGTTATGAATTTAGCTAGGGTTGTTTTTTCATAAGCACGCCACAATATTATGAACAAGATATTTTGGTCTCGACACGAGATACCAAATAAGATTGGAAATAAACCTAACTATTGGAGATAAAAATGGGTGTATTAGTAGGCCGCAAGGCACCAGACTTTACAGCAGCAGCAGTACTAGGTAACGGTGAGATCGTAGATAGCTACAACCTGCACGAGCGTATTAAAGGTAAAAAAGCGGTTGTTTTCTTTTACCCACTAGACTTCACGTTTGTTTGTCCTTCAGAGCTAATCGCGTTCGACAAGCGTTACGAAGAGTTCCAAAAGCGTGGTGTTGAAGTGATCGGTGTTTCTATCGATTCTCAATTCTCACACAACGCATGGCGTAACACTCCAGTAAACGAAGGCGGTATCGGTCAAGTTAAATACGATCTAATCGCTGATGTTAAGCACGAAATCTGTCAAGCATATGACGTTGAGCACCCAGAAGCTGGTGTTGCTTTCCGTGGTTCTTTCCTAATCGATGCTGAAGGTAATGTACGTCACCAAGTAGTTAACGACCTACCACTAGGCCGTAACATCGACGAAATGCTTCGCATGGTTGATGCACTAGCATTCCACGAAGAGCACGGTGAAGTATGTCCAGCTGGTTGGACTGAAGGTAAAGCAGGTATGGATGCAAGCCCTGAAGGTGTTGCTAAGTTCCTATCTGAAAACGAAGGCGCACTATAATTTAGTGTCGACTTTGTGATATCTCGCTGATATCAAAAAAGAAACCCGCCAATTGGCGGGTTTTTTAATGGCTACTGATACCTCAATAGCTTTCTCAGGGTAATACCAAAAAATGTATTTAGCAAATAAGCTATTTGAAGCGGAGAAATAGCTTTAGTAGCTAGGCAAAAATTTTGCTATTTAGTTGTTCTAAATGAGAAATTTTTAACGACGCTAATATGCTATTTCATCCTACAAATTGATAAGAGAATTAATTCAATTGGTATGATACTTTGACTACTCGGCTACCTTGCCTACTTTAGCAAGTGCCATGCTAGTTAAAGTTGATAAACTGACCCAGTGATTTTATCAGTTGAATGCTTAAGTAAGCGGCAAATAAACTGATCACGGGAGTTGCGAGCAGACTCAGAAATTCGAGTTCATTAATCATTAGTCTCTTCCTTTTTTTCTTGCTCGCTGTTATCGGTTGTTTGAAACGCTTTCTCTAAAGACTGTTTGGTCTCAATTTTTATTTCTTCTAGATTCGCTTTGATTGACTCTGTGATAGCTTGCGTTACTTTGGTTTTTACTTCTTGAAGTAATGAAGCATCAATTTCTGCAGCTGTTGTTGTCATGCTTGCTGTAAACAATAAAGTTGTCATGGTGATTTTCGCTAAAGTAGTCATAATAAGTTTCCTTGTAATTTGTTAGTCGCAATAACTATTACAAAGGTTGTGCCAAAATGAATTTAATTTTTATGTTATTGATTTTTATATTCTTTAATTTTTACTTTGCACAGGAGAATTAATGGGGTGGTGAATTTGACCAGTGTAGGATGGGTGAAATGGCTAAGATTTAGTTAAATTTATTAAGGCTGGATTAAGCGAAGCAAGAAAGGATAAAAAACAATGTTTGGGCCGAATTAACGGCCAAAGTTAGGGTCATCAGGTAAGTCAACCAAGATTAATACTGCCCCTTTACCGCCATATTCTAAAGGTGCTTGGTGCATCGCCAGTATATCTGGATGCTGAACAAGATACTGCGGTACTTTATGTTTAAGCACACGCTCACCAATTCCATGCACCACGCACGCACAAGCAATATGCTGCTTCTTACAAGCATGAATTAATGCTGCCAGTTCTTGTTTTACCGTTTCTTTATTTAGCCCGTGTAAATCTAAGATGAGTTCGGGTGCGTAGTCACCACGCCTTAGCTGCTTTGCTAAATAGCGATCAGCTCCGGGCTTTACGAAATTGATGGTTCCCGACGTATCAATATCAGGAATATACTCGTCAGAAAAGTAAAACTCAGATTGCTGTTGCTTAACTTGTTGCTTCAGCTCAATGCTCTGAATTTTTTTCTTTTGTTTGAGCTGCACCTGATCTTGTTTGAGGGGTTTTACACCATTCAAAGACTCACGAAACATCGCGAAATCGTCATTTAGGTCAGCATTAGTGTTAGATTCTCTGTTCATGGTGGCATTTTAAATAAAAAAAGCATAAAAACCTAGCTTAAAAACCGCTACAATAGCGCCATATAGTTTGATCTTTAGAGAGTCATCATGACGGAAATGTCGCAACCACTTATTACCGAAGAAATGGCCGTTGAAGCCTTTCAAGACTTACATACCATTCAGGACTGGGTGCGCTGGACAGCAAGCCAGTTTGTGAGTAACGAGGTGTTTTTTGGTCATGGTACGGATAATCCTTGGGACGAAGCGGTCAGTTTAGTGCTTCCGGTGTTGCATATGCCAATTGATGCCCCCAAAGAAATCATGCATGCGCGCATGACGCAAAGTGAAAAAGCGCATCTGATGGAGTTTATCAAAGCACGTATCGAGCAGCGTATTCCCGTCGCCTACTTAACCAATCAAGCTTGGTTTGCTGGTATGCCGTTTTATGTTGATGAGCGCGTATTAGTGCCACGCTCACCATTTGCAGAGTTAATCGCAAAACATTTTGCCCCGTGGGTAGCTGCACCGAATAAAGTAACGCGTATTTTAGATATGTGTACGGGCTCTGGTTGTATTGCGATTGCATTGGCCAAAGCATTTGAGCGCGCACAAGTAGACGCGGTAGATATTTCTTTTGAAGCCTTAGAAGTGGCTGATCACAATATCAATCAGCATATGATGCAAGACAGAGTCTTTGCTATCCAATCTGATGTATTTAGTGGTGTACCGGGTCAAAAGTACGATTTAATCGTAGCGAACCCTCCTTATGTTGATGCAGAAGACATGTCAGATCTGCCAGAGGAGTTCCATCATGAGCCAGAGCTTGGCTTGGCGTCAGGAGAAGATGGCCTTGATGTGACCCGCACACTACTGGCAGAAGCGGCTGATCATCTAAATGATGATGGTTTGTTATTTGTCGAAGTTGGCAATTCTATGGTACATATGGAGCAGCAATTTCCTGAAGCGCCATTTACTTGGTTAGACTTTGAGCATGGTGGTTTAGGGGTCTTTGTCGTATCCAAACAACAACTATTGGAATACTTTAAAAACTGATAGGGAGCCAATGCTCTCTATCGTCTATTTAGGAATGAGGAAAAACGATGGCAGGCAATAGCATTGGCCAATTATTTAAGGTGTCGACCTTTGGTGAAAGCCATGGCGCCGCGCTTGGTGGCGTGGTAGATGGTGTACCTCCAGGGCTTGAGATCACTGAAGCTGATTTACAAATCGATTTAGATAGACGTAAACCAGGTCAAAGCCGCTACACAACACAGCGCCGAGAAGGCGATGAGATAAAAATTCTCTCGGGTGTGTTTGAAGGCAAGACCACAGGCACGAGCATTGGATTGTTGATTGAAAATACCGATCAACGTTCAAAAGATTACTCAAACATCAAAGACTTGTTCCGTCCGGGTCATGGCGACTATACCTATTGGCACAAATACGGACATAGAGATTATCGCGGTGGTGGTAGGTCGTCGGCACGTGAAACTGCCATTCGAGTTGCAGCAGGTGCAATCGCGAAGAAATATCTCAAGCAAGTCCATGGCATCGAAATCAACGCCTGTCTTTCTCAATTAGGCCCGATTAAAGCCCAGCACTATGATTGGTCAGCCGTTGAAAACAATCCATTTTTCTTTCCCGATGAATCTAAGCTAGAAGCGCTAGATGAATATATGCGTACGCTGAAAAAAGAAGGTGATTCAGTAGGCGCAAAGGTAAAAGTCGTGGCGAAAAATGTGCCTGTTGGTTTAGGTGAGCCAGTGTTTGACCGTTTAGATGCCGAGATAGCGCACTCCTTGATGAGCATTAATGCCGTAAAAGGCGTAGAGATTGGTGATGGCTTTGATGTGGTTGAGCAAAAGGGCTCTGAGCATAGAGATGAGCTAACGCCACAGGGTTTTACCTCTAACCATGCAGGCGGCGTTTTAGCGGGTATTTCTACAGGGCAAGATATTATCGCATCAATTGCCCTAAAACCGACATCAAGTATCTCGGTACCGGGGCAGAGTATTGATACCCACAACCAACCGCAAGAAGTTGTGACGAAGGGTCGTCATGATCCTTGTGTTGGTATTCGTGCCATTCCAATCGCAGAAGCCATGTTGGCTATTACGCTCATGGATCACTTATTACGTCACCGTGGTCAAAACCAAGACGTAAATTTGCCGCACAAGCCAATTCCTGGTCATATCTAGCCAGTAGCGAGTAAGCTAATTTTGGCACAGTGATTGCTTTTCTTGGACAAATCAAGGAGAGCAATCATGATCACTTACCAAACCCACTCCGCAATTCGTACCACTGGGTCCGTTTCAGAGCAGCAAAGCCTTGCCCAAACTAAACGAGCTAATACCGCTGCGCAGGAGCAAGACTATGTTGCGGCTGCTAACATCGCAGGTCAATCATCCCCAGTACTCGATAGTAAAGCCAACGAGCCATATAAATATGAAGTGGTGGAGCGCAATCAGTCATTTCTCGAAAAAATGAGAGAAGCGGTAATGTTTAGCCGCTTAGGGGCAAATAAAGAGAAAATTGACGAATTAAAAGAGAAAATGGCAGAACTTGAAAAGCTTGCGGCTGAGGGAAAAATTTCACCTGAAGAATTAGAAGATCGGATGGCTGCCTTACAAGAAGCGATGAGAGAAGCGGTAACTCAGGAAGAAAACAAGGCGAACAAGGACACGCTAATGAGCTAGTAAGGCTTAAAATAATAAAAGCCTCAACTGAGGCTTTTATTATAGCTATAAACTAACAGCGTTTAGCTATGATATTTTTCACACGCTTCTAGCGTATTTTCGATTAAGCTTGCGACGGTCATTGGGCCCACACCACCTGGCACTGGGGTAATAAAGCTCGCGTTTTGTTCTGCGATGTCGTATTGCACGTCACCTACCAGTTTGCCAGATTCTAAGCGATTAATACCTACATCAATAACAATCGCGCCTTCTTTAACCCAGTCGCCCGGAATAAACTCAGGTTTACCGACCGCCACAACCAATAGATCGGCACGACGCACATGGGTTTCGAGGTCTTGCGTAAATTTATGGCAAACGGTTGTAGTACAACCAGCGAGTAGCAGCTCTAGTGACATAGGGCGACCAACGATGTTTGAAGCACCAACCACAACAGCATGCATGCCTTTATAACGAACACCAGTAGAGTCGAGTAGGGTGATGATCCCTTTTGGCGTACAAGGTCTCAGTGCTGGCATTCTTTGGGCAAGACGGCCTACGTTATATGGGTGAAAACCGTCGACGTCTTTATGAGGATCAATACGCTCTAACACCTTTTCTGCGTCTAGGCCTTCAGGTAGTGGCAATTGTACTAAGATCCCATCAACTTCAGGATCTGCGTTAAGCTCATCAACAAGCGCAAGTAATTGCTCTTCGCTTGTGTCACCTGGTAAGTCGAAAGATTTAGAAACAAATCCGACTTCTTCACAGGCTTTACGCTTTGAACCAACATAAACTTGGCTCGCAGGATCCTGGCCTACTAATACCACAGCCAAGCCAGGCGCTCTTAGACCTTGCGCTAGTCTGTCTTGAACTCGTTGTGCAACAGTAGAACGAACTTGTTTCGCGATAGCTTTGCCATCAATGATGTTTGCCGTCATGATTGACCTATATTAAGGGTTAAAAAACTTGAACGATGATAGAGCCTTTAAATTCTTCTATACAAGCACTTTCATGTATTGATGAAATGATTGCTTATAAAGATGAAAAATGGGGTCGCTCTATTTATATGTCCCTTTAGTTACTACAAAGGAGGACATTTGCCCGCTATTTTCTCAAAAAACAGCCAGTCCGCCAAGTTTGCATTGCGTAAAAGCAAAGGTTTTCATGATCTGTTCTACAAGAACCGTTCAAAAATTGTTTAAGTCAGCTGTTTTATCAACAATTTGTGGCAAAATTAGGCAGTTGAAACAAAAACTAAAAAAAATATTTGACCTACTTCGGGCAAATCACTATTATGCACCCCGTTGCCAACGAGGACTCACCGATAAAAAGGTTCTTAGTTCTCCAAGGTCACAGTCGGCGATTAGCGCAGCTTGGTAGCGCACTTGGTTTGGGTCCAAGGGGTCGCAGGTTCAAATCCTGCATCGCCGACCACTTTTAAAATAAGAAGTAGCATGAAGATGTTTACGAGTTTGCGCCCTTAGCTCAGCTGGATAGAGCAACGCCCTTCTAAGGCGTCGGTCGAAGGTTCGAATCCTTCAGGGTGCGCCATCTTATTTTAATCCACATGTAGTGGCGGCTGTAGCTCAGTTGGTAGAGCCCTGGATTGTGATTCCGGTTGTCGTGGGTTCAAGTCCCATCAGTCGCCCCATCTACATGCCAAAATTAGTCGGCGATTAGCGCAGCTTGGTAGCGCACTTGGTTTGGGTCCAAGGGGTCGCAGGTTCAAATCCTGCATCGCCGACCACTTCTACAAAATATATATGTTCGGCGATTAGCGCAGCTTGGTAGCGCACTTGGTTTGGGTCCAAGGGGTCGCAGGTTCAAATCCTGCATCGCCGACCACTTTCTCTCTAGTATCTCAGTCATTTATTTCAAATTTACTAACTTTTAATCAATTAGCACCAATATGCCTAATTATTTAACCTGATTGCTCGACTCCGTCGTTGAATAGGTTATAATGCCGCGTCTATTAATTAACGTAGTGCCCGTAGGGCAGGCAACAAGCGTCACATGCAACGGAGAGTTTGGCAATTTAGCCGAAGGCCCACAAAAAGCATGATGGTTGTCTTGTTAGTAAGGAAGGCGCTTTGTCGCCCAAAAATGAAGATTGAGGTAAATCATGCAAGTTTCTGTTGAGACGACTCAAGGCCTTGAGCGCCGTCTGACCATCACCGTTCCTGCAGAGAACGTTGAGACTGAAGTTAAAAAACGCCTACAACAACTGTCAAGAACACAGCGTATCGATGGCTTCCGCCCTGGTAAGGTTCCAGTGTCAATCATCACTAAGCGTTACGGCGCGGCTGTACGTCAAGAAGTTGCTGGCGATCTGATGCAGCGTAACTATATCGAAGCAATCATTGCTGAGAAAATCAACCCTGCAGGCGCACCATCTTTTGCTCCTAAGTCACTAGAAGCTGGTAAAGATCTAGAATTCGACGCAACTTTTGAAGTATACCCAGAAGTTGAACTTAAAGATCTAGACAAAATCGCGGTTGAGAAGCCAGCAGTTTCTGTCACTGATGAAGACCTAGCGAACATGCTTGAAACGCTTCGTAAGCAACACGCTTCTTGGACTGAGAGCGATGCTGCAGCTGGCGAAAAAGACCGTGTAACGGTTGATTTCGTTGGTACAATCGACGGTGAAGAGTTCGAAGGCGGTAAAGCTGAAGACTTCCCTCTAGAGCTTGGTCAAGGTCGTATGATCCCAGGTTTCGAAGATGGTATCGTTGGTAAAAAAGCAGGTGAAGAAGTTGTTTCTGACGTAACTTTCCCTGAAGAATATCACGCTGAAAACCTAAAAGGTAAAGCGGCTCAATTCACAATCACTGTGAAGAAAGTTGAAGTTCAAGAGCTTCCTGAACTAACTGACGAGTTCGCAACTAAGTTTGGTGTTGCTGAAGGCGGCGTTGACGCACTTAAAGAAGAAGTTAAGAAGAACATGGAGCGTGAGCTAAACCAAGCGGTTAAAGCTAACGTGAAAGATCAAGCGATCAAAGGTCTTCTAGAAACTAACGAAGTTGAAGTGCCAAAAGCACTAATCGACCAAGAAATCGATGCACTTCGTCAACAAGCTGCACAACGTTTTGGCGGCAACGCACAAAACATGCCTGAGCTTCCTGCTGAGCTATTCCACGAGCAAGCAGTAACTCGCGTGAAAACTGGCCTACTACTAGGTGAAGTGATCAAAGCGAACGACATCAAAGTTGATGAAGGCAAAGTTGCTGAACTAATCGACACAGTTGCTTCTGCATACGAAGATCCAAGTGAAGTAGTGGCATACTACAAAGCAAACGATCAGCTAATGCAGCAAATGCGCAACGTTGCGATGGAAGAGCTAGCAGTTGAAGCAGTACTTGCTGCTGCATCTGTTTCTGATGTTGAAAAGTCATTCGACGACATCATGAATCCACAGGCTGCTCAATAAGTCTTTGAAGAAATCATTGACTTACAGCTAAGCTGAAGTTTAAATGGCTCGAGTTACTCTAATAGAGAATTCGGGCCATTTTTGTTTTTAAGCCTTGATATTGAAGCATTAAGTACTTATATCTTGAGGCATGGCTTATTTTATTAGCTATACTTATTTTACGAGTCAGGTTTCGTTGAGTATTACTGCTACAGTTATATCTACTCGTTTCAATTCGCTCAAAAAAGTATTAGCCTAAACACCGATCACAGAATGTTTTTATGGATCGCGCTAAGTCCAATAAAATTGTTGCGAATACGCAATAGATTCTGTGCTAATAAGGAATAAAAAACATGAATGATGGTATGATCGATCCAATCAATGCGTTAGTACCTATGGTCGTGGAGCAAACGGCTAAAGGCGAGCGTTCTTATGATATTTACTCACGACTGCTAAAAGACCGTATTATTTTCTTAACTGGTCAAGTCGAAGACCATATGGCCAATCTAATTGTGGCGCAGATGTTGTTCTTGGAATCAGAAAGCCCTGACAAAGATATATTCTTGTATATCAACTCGCCAGGTGGTTCTGTGACTGCTGGGATGTCAATCTACGACACGATGAATTTTATCAAGCCTGACGTTAGTACGGTTTGTGTTGGTCAAGCTGCGAGTATGGGGGCATTTTTGCTATCTGGCGGTGCTAAAGGTAAACGTTATTGCTTACCTAATTCTCGTGTGATGATCCACCAACCTTTAGGTGGTTTCCAAGGTCAGGCTTCTGATTTTGAAATTCATGCCCGTGAAATCTTGGCGATCAAAGAAAAATTGAATCGCTTAATGGCGGAACACACTGGTCAACCTTATGATGTGGTTGCGCATGACACAGATCGAGACAACTTTATGACTGCAGATCAAGCGTTAGAATATGGCCTGATTGATGCGGTTCACTCTCGTCGAGAGCTTAAGTGATTATGAATTAGCCGATGAATTGAATTCATCGGCTTCTACTGTGCCAAAGCCAAATTTCTTTGGTATAGTTAAAAGAAATACGATGTTATCTAGAGATAACAGCAATTGAATGAGGTAGCTGAATGTCAGACACTCCAACAGACGGCGATAAGAATAGCAAGCTACTCTACTGCTCATTTTGCGGTAAGAGCCAGCATGAAGTTCGTAAGTTAATTGCCGGTCCATCTGTCTATATATGTGACGAGTGCGTTGAACTTTGTAACGACATCATTAGGGAAGAAATCAAAGATATTGCGCCTAAGCATGACGCGTCTGATAAATTACCTGTGCCAAAAGAGATCAGAAATCACTTAGATGATTATGTGATAGGTCAAGACCACGCTAAAAAAGTCTTGTCTGTTGCGGTTTATAATCACTATAAGCGCCTGCGTAACCAAGGCGGCAAAGGTGATGTAGAGCTTGGTAAGAGTAATATTCTATTAATTGGTCCAACGGGTAGTGGTAAAACCCTTTTAGCAGAAACGCTTGCACGTTTACTTGACGTTCCATTCACAATGGCAGATGCAACGACATTAACCGAAGCCGGTTATGTGGGTGAAGATGTTGAAAACATCATTCAAAAGCTTCTGCAAAAATGTGATTACGACGTTGAGAAAGCACAGCGTGGTATTGTTTACATCGATGAAATCGACAAAATTTCAAGAAAATCTGACAATCCATCAATTACCCGTGATGTGTCAGGTGAAGGTGTACAACAAGCACTACTAAAACTGATTGAAGGTACGGTTGCATCTGTTCCGCCACAAGGTGGTAGAAAGCACCCACAGCAAGAGTTTTTACAAGTAGATACTTCTAAGATCTTGTTTATCTGTGGTGGTGCGTTTGCAGGCCTAGATAAAGTCATCGAGCAGCGTAGTACAAAAAATACTGGAATTGGGTTTGGTGCTGAAGTTAAATCTAAAGACTCTGAGCGCTCATTAAGCGAAACGTTTAAAGACGTAGAGCCTGAAGATTTAGTTAAGTACGGCTTAATTCCTGAATTTATTGGTCGTTTGCCTGTAGTTGCGACTTTGACTGAACTAGACGAAGAAGCACTAATCGAAATTTTAAATGAGCCGAAGAATGCACTTACTAAGCAGTATGCAGCGCTATTTAAGATGGAAGGCGTTGACCTTGAATTCCGTGAAGATGCGCTACGAGCGATTGCTCATAAAGCGATGGAGCGTAAAACGGGTGCCCGTGGTCTGCGTTCGATTGTTGAAGGCGTATTGCTTGATACTATGTATGAGCTTCCTTCATTAGAAGAAGTGAGTAAAGTCGTCATTGATGAAACAGTGATTAAAGGCGAATCAGACCCTATTATGATTTACGAAAATAACGGTAAAGAAAAAGCGGCGTCTGAATAGCTCAGTATGAGATTGAAAAAAGGAGCCTAGCGCTCCTTTTTATTTCTTAGTCCACATCAGATAGAAACCAATATAGTCAAATTGCTATAACGATGAAAGGCAATAGTGAGACAAGTTTTTAGGATGAATTTTTATACATTTCACCACGGTAAATTGAGTGTTAAAACTAAGCTTTTTATCCGTTAAATTGATCTCTACTTGATGCGGATTACTATAAACTATTGAACTTTATCTGCGTTATCCCCATATAGCTCAGTATTCCCAAAATTAATTGAAGTGCGAAGAGAACATAATGACGCTTGAAAGAACGGATCGAGTAGAAATTCCTGTGCTAGCGCTACGCGATGTAGTGGTGTATCCGCATATGGTGATCCCGCTGTTTGTAGGTCGAGAAAAATCAATAAAATGCCTAGAAGCTGCGATGGACAATGACAAGCAAATCTTTTTAGTTGCGCAAAAAGACGCCTCAGTTGATGACCCAAGCACTGATGATGTCTATCAGACTGGTACCATTGCAACGGTACTACAGTTACTCAAACTACCTGATGGCACAGTGAAAGTGCTGGTTGAAGGTACTCAACGCGCAAAAATAGATGAGTTTCTAATTACAGACGAATATTTCTTGGCGCAAGCTCAGTATATTCCATCTCAGGATGTGGATGAGCAAGAGCAAGACATATTAGTTCGCAGCGCAATTAGCCAATTCGAAGGCTATGTGAAGCTAAATAAAAAGATCCCACCAGAAGTACTAACTTCGGTATCGGGTATTGATGAAGCTGCACGCTTAGCGGACACGATGGCTGCTCATATGCCAATTAAAGTACCTGAAAAACAAAAGGTGCTAGAAATTAACGATGTTACCGAACGCCTTGAGTATTTGATGGCGTTGATGGAAGGCGAGATTGATCTACTTCAAGTAGAGAAAAAGATCCGCTCACGCGTTAAAAAGCAAATGGAGAAATCCCAACGAGAGTACTATCTGAATGAGCAAATGAAAGCTATTCAGAAAGAGCTTGGTGAGCTGGATGATGTTCCTGACGAATTTGAAGCCCTGAAAAAGCGTATTAGCGAAGCGAATATGCCGCAAGAAGCGGAAGAAAAAGCGCTTTCAGAGCTTAACAAACTTAAAATGATGTCACCTATGTCTGCGGAAGCGACGGTTGTGCGCTCGTACATTGAGACGATGATCAATGTACCTTGGAAAAAGCGCTCAAAGGTGAAAAAAGACCTAGCTGGTGCGCAAAAGATACTTGATGCCGATCATTATGGTCTTGAGAAAGTGAAAGACCGCATCATCGAATATCTAGCGGTACAGCAGCGCACCAATAAGCTTAAAGGTCCTATCTTATGCTTAGTCGGCCCTCCAGGCGTTGGTAAAACCAGTTTAGGTCAATCTATCGCGCGTTCTACGGGTCGTAAGTACGTACGTATGGCGCTCGGTGGCGTGCGCGACGAAGCTGAAATTCGCGGACACAGACGAACTTATATTGGCTCAATGCCGGGTAAGCTTATCCAAAGCATGTCGAAAGTTGGCGTGAAGAACCCGCTTTTCTTGTTGGATGAAATCGATAAGATGTCATCGGATATGCGCGGCGACCCTGCATCGGCTCTACTAGAAGTGTTAGATCCAGAGCAAAATAGCAACTTTGCAGACCACTATTTAGAAGTGGACTACGACCTGTCTGATGTTATGTTTGTTGCGACTTCTAATAGCTTTAACATTCCAGGTCCATTATTAGACCGTATGGAAGTCATTCGTCTTTCTGGTTACACCGAGGACGAAAAGCTGAATATTGCCAAGCAGCACTTAATTCCAAAGCAAGTGAAACGCAATGGATTAAAAGAGTCTGAAATCAATATTGAAGACAGCGCGATCATTGGCATTATCCGCTACTACACGCGTGAAGCGGGTGTCCGTAATCTAGAGCGCGAAGTATCTAAGTTGTGCCGAAAAGCAGTTAAGAACATCTTGCTAGATAAAAATGTTAAGCAAGTTGTGATTAACCAAGAAAACCTTGAAGACTTCTTAGGTGTACAACGTCACGATTACGGCAAGGCGGAAGACGGCGATAGAGTTGGTCAAGTTACCGGTCTTGCATGGACAGAAGTCGGGGGTGACTTACTCACTATCGAATGTGCGGCAGTACCAGGTAAAGGCAAACTTGCTTACACCGGCTCGCTGGGCGATGTGATGCAAGAGTCAATTCAGGCGGCAATGACGGTGGTGCGCAACCGTGCTGACAAACTACGCATTAATGACGATTTCTACGAAAAACGTGACATTCATGTTCACGTTCCTGAAGGTGCAACACCAAAAGACGGCCCGAGTGCCGGTATTGCGATGGTAACGGGCTTAGTATCAAGCCTTACTGGCAATCCTGTGCGTGCAGATGTTGCGATGACAGGTGAAATTACCTTACGTGGCGAAGTTCTGCCTATCGGTGGTCTGAAAGAGAAATTATTGGCAGCACACCGTGGTGGAATTAAGCGAGTTCTAATACCGAAAAAGAACGAGCGTGACTTAAAAGAAATTCCAGAGAATGTTCTTGAAGGGCTTGATATTCATGCGGTGTCATGGATTGATGAGGTATTATCACTGGCGTTAGCGCACCCAATAGACAGTTTTAGTGTGGAATCGCAAAAAAACTAAGAAAAAAGCCAAAAAATTGAGTGAAAAGGCTTTTCAAATCTAAAAGGTGTGTTAAGTTAGGCACTGTATTCAAGCCTACTGGTTCGGAAGCCCCGTAATCACTAGGCTTGAGAAAGATTTCGAGAATTAGAGAGTCGCTGTGATGTCTCTAAATGAATAGCAAAAGTTACCAGTAAGAAGTAACTTTTGACAATAACTATGGAAGAGGATGATATTGTGAATAAATCTCAATTAATCGATCAAATCGCAGCTGATGCTGACATTTCTAAAGCGGCTGCTGGTCGTGCGCTAGATTCATTCATTGAGTCTGTAACGGGTGCACTAAAAGACGGTGACTCTGTTGCACTTGTAGGTTTTGGTACTTTCTCAGTGCGCGAGCGTGCTGCACGTTCTGGTCGTAACCCACAAACTGGTGAGACTATTCAAATCGCAGCAGCTAACATCCCATCTTTCAAAGCGGGTAAAGCGCTTAAAGACGCAGTAAACTAATTCAATTTGAATTAGGCGGTGCAGAGCCATCGCGAACTGCTTCAAGATAAAAGGCGTATCTGCTAAGATACGCTTTTTTTATACCATCACTAATCTGATTGGTGTAATGCTTAACCCAAATCTAGCAAACACAAAGTGCTTTGGTGCTTTGACTTAGATAAGAGAAACAATAAATGCTTGAAAAGATCAGAGAAGGCTCGCAAGGCCCGGCGGCTAAAATCGTATTAGGTTTAGTCATCTTATCTTTTGCGTTAGCAGGGATCGGTGGTTACCTAGGTCAAACCACAGAGCAGCCTGTCGCAGAAGTGAACGGAGTAAAGATTTCACAAACTAAGTTTTCTCGTGCTTACTCAAATGAACGTGCACGACTAGAGCAACAGTTTGGCGAATACTTTGCACAGATTGCAGCCGATCCTAATTATATGGCGCAAATTCGCCAAGGTGTTGTTGACCAATTAGTACAACAAGAATTACAAACCCAACTAGCTAAAGAGCTTGGTCTTCGTGTAAGCGACGAGCAAGTTAAAAAAGCGATTGTTGAAATGCCATATTTTCAAATTGGTGGAGAATTCAGTAACGACCGTTACCTACAAGTTATCCGTCAAATGAACTTCCAGCCAGATAGTTTCCGTGAATATCTTCGTGACGAGATGACTCGTGCGCAGTTAATCTCTGCAGTTGCTGGCACTGATTTTGTATTGAAAAATGAACTTCAGCAATCTATTGCACTACAGCAACAAACTCGTGCTATCGACTATGCGGTATTAAGCAAAGAGTTGGTGAAAGATGAAGTGTCAGTATCAGATGAAGAAGTTCAGAACTATTACGACTTGAATCAAACTCAGTTCCAAGCTCCAGAATTGGTGGCGGTTAACTATATCGAGCTAAAAGCTGAAAATTTAGCGCCTGCAGAACCAGTGACTGAGGAAGCGTTAAAAACGTATTACGAAGAGCAAAAAAACCAATATCTTGAACCTGAAAGACGCCGCGTGTCACACATTCTTGTTGATGCAAGCGAAGATGCTGAAGCCGCTAAACAAAAAGCAGATGAAATTCTGACTGAATTGAATAACGGTGCTGATTTTGCCGTTGTTGCAGAAGAAAAATCTGACGACGTGGTGAGTGCTGAGCTTGGCGGTGATCTAGATTGGATTGAAAGAGACATGATGGATCCGGCGTTTGAAGATGCAGCATTTGCGCTTGCCGCGATAGGTGATGTATCTGAAGTAGTTGAATCTGAGTTTGGTTTTCACATTATCAAGCTAACAGACATTCAGCGCCAACAGGCACAATCTTTCGAAGACGTAAAAGACGACCTTCGTGCAGAGCTTGAAAAAGCAGCTAAGATCGATGCGTTTTATCAAAAGCAAACCCGTGTAGCTGAACTTGCTTTTGAAATGGCCGACTCGCTACAAGACGCTGCTGAAGCCGCTGGCGTTGAGATCAAATCAACTGAACTGGTAAGTCGTAACGCGCTTCCTGAGCCACTGAATTCACCAGCGATAAGCAATACTATCTTTACGCCAGAGCTGCTAGAAGACCGCGTAAACTCAGAAGTGTTAGAAGTTGCACCTGAGCATATCGTAGTCGTCCGTGTTGCTGAGCATAAAGCGGCAGCGACTAAGCCTCTTGAGGAAGTCAGCGCGCAGATCAAAACGCAGTTGAGCAATGAAAAAGCCTCGACATTGATTGCAGAGAAAGCACAGTCACTATTTGAGCAACTACAAAGCGGTTCTACTTTAACTGAGATTGCCAAAGCGCAGAGTATCGAAGTGAAGAGCGTGTCTGAGCTTAAGCGTCGTAGCTACGACGTACCACCAGCTATTGCAGCTGAAGCATTTAAATTGCCTCAGCCGGGTGTAGCAGAAACAGAATCTGCACTTGTAGAGCTTGGTAATGGCGATTCGGCATTTGTGGTGCTGAAGTCAGTCACCACGCCTGAAGTTGATGGCAAGGTTGATGCGCAGCAGAAGCAGTCAATCACCGCTTCTTACGCAAACAAAAACTATCTTGAGCTACTAGCGGCACTTGAAGCTAAGTCGGAAGTAAAAAGACCACAGTTACAGGCCACAGAGCAGCAATAATCGCTTTTAGATAGAAAAAGGGCGCCAACACGGCGCCTTTTTTGTTTTTGGCCTCTCACTATAGTACTTGTTTGTTGTGTTTTATTTGCTAATGGGTGTATTTGTTGTTAATTTTATAAGTGGTTAATTTAAAATAATAAATTCCTATTTGTTCCTTTATTGACAATTATTGTTCCCTTATTTAACATGTCCGATTTTCGGAACGGTGTATTTTAAATAGGAACTTTATGAAATATAGATATAGCGCATGGATTGTAGCCTTATTGCTAGCAATATCGGGATGTAACAGTGACAGTAAGACTGTTATAGAGTTACCTGTAGAGGGAGGCCAAGGAGATAACACTTCAACGGACAATAATGGAACTAATACTGATAACTCCTCGGATACAGATAATTCAGATAAAGATAATACCAATACCGACGATTCAAATTCAGATAATGCTAATTCTAATAATCCCACAAAAGAAACAAAAGAAGAGGTAATTAAGCGTATTCTGAGCGCACAAGGAGCAGAAAGCACTACCTCTCTTGCTTTAAAAGACTTTGAGATTGCTGAATTTGGATGTGTAACCGCGGCAAATCTATCTGTAATTCAGGGATATTTTAATACGACACAAGATGAATTACAGTTGGCGGCTCTCAAACATCGATTATGCAAAGTTGTCGAGCTTTTTGAATTAAATAGTAAATCTTTACTCACACCTAATAGACTGAAGGAAGTTGGACTTCGGGGCTTATTTTTTGAAGATGGTAAATTGGATGAGTGGGCATATGACGAGCTGATTTTAGCGATACCAGAGAGCCACTTTGAGTATGCTGCGCTTCAGGGGGCAGTTGAGGACTTCCATCATAATCAAAGCTCTGTTTGGCCTAAACAGATTAATATTTCTTTTGACGATGGTGGCGCATTAAACTCTATCCATGATCACCTTGCTCTATTTGATAAATATAACGCAACATTTACCTATTATGTTAGCCATTACGCCACTATTGATCATTCAAAAGTGGCTGATATAGAAAACCGAGGTCACGAAATCGGTCATCATGGAGTAATTCATCGTCATGCGAAGATTTACTCCGAAGAAAATGGTGTTCAGAAGTGGATAGCAGACGATATAACACCACAACTTGACGCGATGAGAAGAGATGGCTTGACGGTAACGTCTTATGCGTACCCATTCGGAGCTTATACGAAAGAAACTGATCGTGAAATCAAGAAATATTTTACTCATGTACGTAAGTTTGCTTCTTGGTCTTCTGTTATTTATAGAGGTGAACGCAGTGATAGACCAATCACAACCGGATTATCTATGGACTCACACCGCTTTGATTTGGACAAAATCCAGAATGCGATTGATACCTTAAAAGGTGGTGAGACTCTATACTTAGCAACGCATGTCATTGGTAAAACTGGAAATGAGTGGTATATCACTCCAGAAAATCTTGAAAACGTATTGGCTTATGCAAGTGCGAAAGGTTTAAAGTTTTGTCATACCAGTGAGTGTATGAATTTTAAGGGTAACACGACTAATTAATCTGAACTTTAAAAACAATAAGTTAGTTCATTCCTTATCCAAACCTAAGGTTAACTAAAACGGTGATTGAATAGGGCGGTCAATATTATAGCCGCCCTGATATTCAAAATAGAGTTAATACGGCCCTTGCTACGGCCTGCGAAGACTGATAATTCTGCCCCGTCACTATGCGGCTATCTACTTTGATAAAAGACGCATCCCGCTCTCCATACACAAAACTCCCTCCAAGCTCTTCCACTTTAGGCTGAATTTGAAAAGGAAAATGCTTAAAATAGGCTCTATCTGGATTTTCAAATGCGGTAGGGTAACCGGTGATTTGCTTTCCTTTGATGAGATACTCGCCATTTTTCAAGCGCAAATTAACGATACCTGCTGTACCATGGCATACGGCGGCAACAACACCTTGGTTTTGTTCATATATATGCATAGCAATACGCTGTAGAGTAGGGTTTTCCGCTACTTCATACATGGCATTGCTGCCGCCAACATAATAGATTGCCGCATATTGGCTAGGGTCGACTTCAGCTGGGCGCATTGTGTTGCTGAGCGCATACATATAGTCAGGTTGGTAAAGGTACTTTTTATGTTCGCCGTTTGAAGTATTTATATAGCTCAGGTTTAACGCGCCACCTTGTGTGCTGACGAAATCAACAATTAGTCCTGCTTGAGTAAATACGTCATAGGCACTGAATAGCTCTTCGAAGCTCGTGCCAGCTGGCAGCTTGCTATCGCCATGAAAGGCTTTGCTTGATGAGACAACGAGCACTCGGCGACCTAAGTTCGTTACTTGCTCGGAAGTTAGCGTGGTTTGCTGCGCCGATTTACTGATGATTTGCCATGTGCCAGCTATTTTCTTTAGGAGTAGGTGATCGATGTACTGCACGTTTGACTTCAATATATCAATACGGATTTTGGCCTGTGCAAGGTGGTCATTCACGCTGATATTTAGAATTTTGGCGCGCCTGCCAGTGTCTTTTTTAGAGCCTTTATACCAACTCAAATACTCTTTCAACGGGACTTGCCACATCGCTTGGTCTGACTTTTCTAAAATAAGCATCGCATTGGGATGAAACGCTTTTCTTATCATTTCAGGCTGGTTATTCGCGGTGCCACTGATGTAGTGGTTTAGTGTAGCAGTAATTTTAGCGGTCTCATCCTCAAAAGCGATGGCGATGCTGGTTTGGATAAGTAGTAAAAATAACAATGGTACTAGTTTTGATAGGGTCATATGTTTCTCCTGTAATGACTCAGAAGAAACATAAACTTATTGAATTAAAGCAGTCACCTAGAGTATGTTTTAGGAGTCTGAGAGTATGTTTTCGGAGTGCTTAAAGCTATTTGGAGAGTACCCCGTGAGCTTCTTAAATGCGGCAAAAAATGTGGATGCAGAATTAAAACCACACTCCAGTGCAAGGTGTTCCAGCGGCATGTTGGTGCTCGAAAGCAAGTGTTTCGCATATTCAACTCTCAAGCCATTGAGATATTGTTTAAAGTTACAATGATAGTGACGGTTCACTATTTGCGATAACTTGTTGTGGCTTGTTCCTAATCGTTTAGCTAATCGGGGTAGCGTTAAATCCGGCTCAGTAAATAGCTTGCTTTCTGACATTAGCGACTCAAGTTTGGCTACGAGCTGATTATATTCATCGTCGCTTATTTGCGTATTGGCATATTTCTTTTCATTAGCAGTTGGTTTTCGTAGTAATTTGGGTGCGAAAAGGATACTTAAATAGAGCACAAAACTGAAGGTGAGTGCTCCTGTGATGTAAGAAGTGAATGACGAAAAGAAATACGCGGCCCAAATGAGCCAGCAACCGCAGATCACAACCAAAGATAGATGAAACTCGGCGTTGTTATTGGCGCTTTTGGCCGTAGCTAGACGAAAAAAAGTATAAGAACTTATCAGTAAATAACCTAGCCAAAAATAGGATGTGCCTTTGTAACCCCAAGTTTGCCAAATTTCAGGGTGAAGTTGATAGGGCATAAATATACCAAATCCAATAATAAAGCCGCTTAAAGCCAAAAAATGCATTGTTAGATAACGATTTCTGGTTTTACTGTAGCTTGCAAGTACAAAATTGAGCAGGCAGGGGCCAAGCAAAAAGTAGGCACTCAAACCTATTTGTAGAATCGTTTTATCCAGCTCTGGGTTAAAGTAAAAAAGGACTGATTTACCAATTCGAATGCAGAGTAAAATGAGCAGCACCGACACCCAGCGCAATGCTTTTGCCTCTTGAAACTTTATTAGTAGTAGGGCACTGAGAATAAAGCCATTAAACACCCCGACAAGTGAGAAGAAAAATAACAGATGGGCGCTAAAATCCATTACTCATCCCCGCGAAACTAAGCTGATAGTAGCTTCTGCATGGTTTTAGATTTTGGAGTATTGAACACACATTCGGTTTCGCCATATTCGACGACTTTGCCGCGATTTAATACCAAAATCTCATCACTCATGTGACGAACCAAACTCAAATGATGTGTGATAAGCACGTACGCAAGTCCCGTTGCTGCTTGTAATTCCAGCAGCAGATTCACAGTTTGTGCGCGTACGGATGGGTCTAATGATGACAACGCTTCATCTAGTACCAGCACTTTAGGGTCTAAAATAAGGGCTCTCGCTAAGGCAACCCGCTGTAACTGCCCACCACTAAACATATGAGGATAATAGTCTATGTGTTCGCCAAGTAGCCCGACGCGGCTGAGTGTGATGCGGATTTTCTTATAGCGCTGCTCTTCGGTGAGTTCTGTATTGTATTGCAGACAATCATCAAGTATGTCCCCAATGGTGAGACCCGGGTTGAGCGAGCGAGTTGGGTCTTGAAAAATAAGACGAATAGTACGGCAGTCATGATTGCGAATACCAGCGTCTTCTACAATTTGGCCGTTTAGTAATATTTGTCCAGAGTCTGCCATGTCGGCACCGGCAAGTACTTTGGCGAGCGTACTTTTACCAGAGCCGGTCTCGCCTATGATTGCGAGAGTTTGTCCGGGAGCAAGCGCAAACGACACATCTCTGAGTACCTGCAACGAGCGACGTCTGAACAGCCCTTGACGAGAAGTGTAGGACTTGTTTAAAGACTGTACTTTTAAGACGGGTTGCATTTTTGCTTCACCTTAATTAACGGAAAGTGGCAAGCGTAACTATGACCATGCGAGCGACTTTGCCTTGGCGTGACGACACATTCTTTTTGCGCTTGAGGGCATCTCGGCCCCAAGCGACATCCTATGGGTAAATGCTGTAATGGGGGAATAGTGCCCTTCAGGGCATAAAATGCTTCTTTATGGCCGAGCCCTTGACCAAAGTCCGGCAAACTCTTAACCAGCGCTTGGGTGTAGGGATGTAATGGCTGTTTAAAAATAGCCTGAGTAGGGCCTGCTTCAACCATCTGTCCGCAGTAGAGCACATGCATTGCATGAGACCAGTCGGAGATCTCTTCCAGCTCATGCGAAATCATTAATATCGACATGTTCTTAAGCTGGTTTAATGCCTTGAGCAATCGAAATACTTGCGCACGGGCGGTACTCTCAAGTGCGGTGGTAGGCTCATCGGCAATAAGTAGTTTAGGGCTTCTGGCTATGGCCATCGCAATCATGATCTTTTGACACATTCCCTCTGAAAGTTCATGTGGGTAACTGCTACAGATCTTTTTATCGTCTCGGATCCCTGCTTTGTGCAATAGCGCTCGAACCTTTTCTTTTCGTTCTTTTCTACGACCAAAAAAGCCACCTTTTAAGACGCTATCGGGAATAGATTCCGCGACTTGGTCGAAAATAGTGGCGGTTGGGTCAAGGCTTCGACTTGGCTCTTGGTAAATCATCGCAATATCTTGGCTGACGAGCTTTCTGCGCTTTTCTGAAGACAAGCGCATAAGGTCGACACCACGCCAATGCATGCGGTCTGCGGTTACTGTCCAGCGCTGATTGAGCACCCCCACAATGGCTTTGGCGATTAGACTTTTACCAGAGCCAGACTCGCCGACAAGCGCATGTACTTCGCCTTCCTTAAGGCTAAGGTTGACCTTATCAACCGCGCGAATAACACCGTCTTCGGTACGTAGTTCAATGGTGAGGTTCTTAATGTCTAGTAATTGCATTAATCTGCCTTACGTTGTTTCAGTGCTTCACGCAGTCCATCACCAACCAAGTTGGTAGAAAGTACTGCCAAAAAGAGCAATACACCTGGGAGGCCTACAGTCCAAGGCGCGAGATAAATTAAACTTAAGTTTTCTTGTAGGATAGCACCCCACTCGGTAGATGGAGGCTGCGCACCGAGCTTTAAGAAACCAAGTGCCGCAATATCCAAAATAGCAGTCGACAGCGCCATGGTGAAGATAACCACGATATGCTCGTAGATGTTAGGCAGTATGCCACGGACGAGCAGTTTCCAGCGTGTTGCACCATCAAGCTTAAAGGCGATGATATAGTCTTTACTCAGCTCAGTGACCACTAAGTTTCTAATCGAGTGGATGTATTGTGGTAATAGCGCGAAGATAATCGCCCACACCGTATTCATCAAACCTGGCCCTAATATAGCAATGATGATAATGGCCAGCAGTAACGAAGGAATGGCGAGTGTAATATCCAATAAGTGATTAAGAAAGCTAGATTTCAAGCCTCGACTGGCGCCAGCAAGCGTACCAAGTATTACGCCGAGTGCCGTGGTAACCAAGGCCGCAATGATAGATAAACCAAAGGTGTAGGTTGCTCCGTTCATTAAGCGCGATAAGATGTCTCGCCCCAAATCATCTGTACCGAGTATAAAGCGCACATCGCCATCATCATGCCAAGAAGGTGGCAGCAACAGGGCATCAGCATGCTGCTGGTTAACTCCATAGGGCGCGATCAGCGGCGCTGTTAAAGCCAATACCGTCAGGGCAACAAACAGCCACAAACCCACTAGCGCAACGTGGTTTGAGCGGAATTTACGCCATAATCTAAATAAAGGTGAGCGATTAGACTCTTCGGTAAATAGATTAAACTTTGCCATGAGCCTGATTCCTTGCGAGCGGGTCGAGTATCGAATGAATAAAATCAGACAACATGTTGGCAATAATAACAAAGAAAGACACCGCGAGCAGTCCCCCTTGGATAGCTGGGAAATCACGTTGATAGATGCTTTCAATTAACCATCGACCGATCCCAGGCCAAGAGAATATCACCTCAGTGATCATCGCAAGTGTGATGAGCGTGCTAAATTGGAGACCAATTTGCTTTATCACTGGTAGCAGCGCATTCCTCAGCGCGTGGTGAATGATAAGCTGGCTGCGATTAAGGCCTTTTGCTCTAGCTGTTTTAATATAGTTCTGGTCGAGGACTTCGAGCATAGAGTCGCGAGTAAAGCGGATCAAAACTGTCGTTGGATACATAGCCAGCACAACGGTTGGCAGCGCTAAATGATGAAGTGCATCCCAAAATGCGGCACCGCCATAGGGGAAACCTTCAAGATAAATATCAATCAGAATAAAATGAGTAACGGGCTGTATTTCATAAAGTAAGCCGATTCTACCGGACATGGGGAAAAGCCCAAGACCCAGACAAAATGCCATAATAAGCAGCAGGGCTAACCAAAAAACTGGAATGGAAAATCCCATCAAGCTTAATGAGTTAATGAGCTTATCTGGCCACTTTTTATGATAAGCGCTGGCTATTACTCCACTTGGTACGCCAATAATGACTGCAACCGTCAAAGCATATAAACATAGCTCAAGCGTTGCTGGAAATAGATGTTTCACATGAGAAAGCACGGGTTGGCCCGACGATAAAGATAAACCCCAGTCGCCTTCAAACATACGAGCCATAAACGCGCCATATTGCACAAAGATATTTTCTTCAATACGGTATTTTTCAACTAGCGCCTGCGTTTGGGCATAACTTGAGTTGACTTCGCCACTGAAGTTGGTGATCAACTCACCTGGGAACAGGTAATTGAGGGCAAAAGTAAAAATCGTCAAGGTAAACAACATAAAGCAAAGCAAGCTCAGTCGTCGATAAGCATATTTTGCGAACATGTTAGTCTCTCCTTGCCTCAGCGAGCGAAATACCACCAAATGGACGTAGTGAGACGCCCTTAATATCAGAGCTAGTTGCTTGGAACCTTAGCCCGTGAGCAATTGGAACGAGAGGCAGTTGCTCAATGACCATTTTTTGTGCTTGCTGATAATAGTACTTTCTTTCTTCCATATCGTTGGTGTCTAAAGCTTGAGTGAGCAATAAATCAAACTCCGGATTACACCAGTTGGAAGGGTTTTTGCCACTAAATGTTGCAGTGCAGCTCAATAATGGGCTGAAGAAATTGTCTGGATCAGGCGTATCTGCTGCCCAGCCTAATAATACGCTATCGTGCTCATGGCGGCCAACGCGTTCAATAAAGGTATTCCATTCGTACTCCACGATTTTGGCATTGACGCCAATATCACGTAAATCACGTTGAATAAGCTCAGCCATTTTCCGCGCGTTAGGATTGTAAATTCGCGACACCGGCATGGCCCATAAGGTCATGGAAAAACCGCCCTCAAGACCCGCTTGTTTCAAATACTCTTTGGCTTTTTCAGGGTCATATGTTGGCATTTTTTGCTGTGCTTCAAATGCCCATGAAGAAGGGGGAAGCATCGAGCGGGCTAAAATCCCATTGTTGTAAAATACCGCTTGCATGATTTTTTCAAAATCTATGCTGTGCGCCAGCGCTTTGCGGACCAGTGGATTATCAAATGGTGGCTTTTCGGTGTTGAATGCCCAGTAACCTATATTCAGATTTGCGGCCTTTTCAACTTCTATGTCTTTTCGTTGCTCCAGCACGGTGAGCTGGGTAGCACTGGGATGCGCCGTAATATCACATTCTTTTGTTAGCATTTTCGCGATGCGGCTAGTGCCATTGGTGGTGATATCGTAGACCAATTGTTCCATGTATACTGGGTGTTTCCAGTAATGCTCATGGCGATAATATCGGATCAGGTTATCACGTAAAAATTCACGGTACTTATACGGGCCTGTGCCGACGGGCTTTTGATCAAAATCTTGCTTATGTTCAAGCTCTATAAGCTGAACGGCATATTCTTTAGAAAGAATGACGGCGAAGTCGGTGGCAATATTGGATAAAAAGCTACTTTCCGCATTGAACAGATCAAAGCGAACGGTATGTTCATCCACTTTTTTTACTTGGCGGATCAGTTGGTCGAGTCCAATACTTTGAAAATAAGGATAATCTGCATCACCAACAAAGTGGTATGGATTGTAAACATCAAATAAACGGTTAAATGAGAATACCACATCATCGGCATTCATTTTTCTTGTTGGGGTGAAGTAGAGGGTATCGTGAAATTGGACATCATCCCTCAGGGTAAAAGTGAAAGATTTACCGTCTTCGCTGACCTGCCAAGACGTTGCCAACTCTGGTAAGAATTCGCCGCTTTCAGGATCAATACTGATCAAGGTGTCATAAAGCTGATTGGCAATAATATCAATCGTAGACCCTGTTGTGGTCACTTGTGGATTAAATGACACAGGGTTTGCCTCTGCACAATATACTAAGCCTTGTGACTTATCATTCACTTTATTTGGCGCCTGATCTGTACAGCCAAATAAAGCGGTACACAGCACACCAAAAAACAATTTACGCACCACTATGCCTCTTGTTTTTGGTTTTGGTCCAGTAGGTTGTATTTTTTCAAATAACCTCTCAGTTGATGATACGTCAAACCAAGGTTTTGTGCAGTTTTCTTTTGATTAAATTGACTAAATTCAAGCGCTTTTTGCAGCATTGTGATTTCATAGTCGTTGGAAAGCGATTTTAAATCACAAGGGAAGTCGAATTCGAGGGCAGGATCTGCCTGTTGTTCGTTACTCGGTTGTGCTGCAGGCAAAGGCTCAACTTTATGAGTGGCTGAAGTTGCTGGCTGGGCGCTTGACGTTTTGATCCGTTGACTCGGCCTAAATGGACTAGCAAAGGGGTCAAACACAATATCATGAACCGGAATTTGGTCATTGCCATGACGATATAAACTACGCTCCACCACATTTTTGAGCTCACGGATATTACCGGGCCACGGGTAATCAAGCAGTTTCTCGATGGCTTTGCGGGTAAAGCCGCTAAATAACTCCCATCCTAAATCCCGAGCCATATTTATCGCAAAATGTTCGGCCAATAATAAGATGTCTTCTTTTCTCGCTCTTAATGGCGGTAAGGTGATGACGTCAAATGCGAGGCGGTCCAATAAGTCGTGTCTGAACTCTCCAGCATCGGCGAGTGTGGGGAGATCTTCATTGGTAGCGCATACCAGTCGAGTATCTACTTTTACGGTTTGCTTGCCGCCAACTCGCTCGAACTCACCGTATTCAATTACACGTAAGAGCTTTTCTTGCACCATTGCAGAGGTATTAGCTAACTCATCCAAAAACAGTGTGCCACTGTTAGCGCGTTCAAATCGACCTTCATGGCGCTTGCTTGCACCAGTAAAGGCACCACTTTCGTGACCAAATAACTCACTCTCTAAGAGGTTTTCGTTTAGGGCTGCGCAGTTTAGTTTGACGTATTCCTGATCCCACCGCTCTGAGAGATAATGCAAACGTGCCGCAATTAACTCTTTACCTGTGCCACGTTCGCCAATAATAAGCACGGGCTTTTCTAAAGGAGCGAGCTGTGAAACCTTGTCTAGCACAGCTAAAAAGCTGTCAGATTGGCCTAATAAATTATCCTGTTGGCGAAAACGGCTCATATTGCCTAACTCTTAGTGGTTTTTACTAATAACTAGTGTATTTCAAAAAAAGGGATAACTAAAGACTTTTTAAAAATAAAATAACCTTATGATTTTATTGTATTTTTAAATTTGTTAAAGTTGGCAAGCTATTTGATACATAGACAGTAAGCAATTTAGCTATTAACCAAAGAGGTAACCACTATGGGAATTTTTTCTCGTTTTGCAGACATAGTGAATTCTAATATCAATGCTATTTTGGATAAAGCCGAAGATCCAGAAAAAATGGTTCGCCTAATTATCCAAGAAATGGAAGATACACTAGTCGAAGTAAGATCGACCTCAGCAAAAACACTCGCTGAGAAAAAGGAGTTAACACGCCGTCTAGATCAGCTAAAAGCACAGGTAGATGATTGGCAAATCAAAGCAGAGCTTGCACTAAGTAAAGAACGTGAAGATTTAGCGCGTGCTGCTTTACTTGAAAAGCAAAAGTCTGCGGAGGATGTTGCAGCCCTTGAAAAAGAGCTAGAGCATGTAGACACGCACATTGAAAAGCTGCAGCAAGAAGTCAGTACATTACAAGATAAACTGGCCGACGCAAAAGCGCGCCAAAAAGCGATTGTACTACGCCAGCGCTCAGCAGAATCTCGTTTAGAGGTGAAAAAGGCACTCGACAGCAGTAAAGTAGATGATGCCCTAAATCGCTTTGAGCGTTATGAGAGCAAAATCGATGGCCTGGAGTCACAAATCGAATCTTACGATCTAGGTAAGAAATCTTTAGCGGATGAGATTGCTGATCTGCAAAAGAACGAAAAGATTGACGATGAGCTTGAACAGCTGAAAAAGAAAATGGCTGAAAAGTGAAAATAGTCGCACCTACTGTCAGGGTAGGTGCTAACCAACTACAATAATAACAGCTAGGTTGAAGGCAGGAGAAGATTATGTTTGACGCAGAAGTTTTGATGGCTCCGTTGATTATTTTTATGGTCATCGTGGCACCACTTTGGTTAATTTTGCACTACCGTAGCAAAAAGCAGGTAAGCCAAGGGTTAAGTGAACACGAGCATCGTCAGCTTATCGAATTAGCCAGCAAGGCAGAAAAAATGGCAGATCGTGTTGAAACGTTAGAAGCTTTACTTGATCAAGAGTCACCACAATGGAGACGCAAGTTATGAGTAGACTAAAGCGAGAGCTATATCGTGACCCAAGTCGCGGCAAGGTAGCCGGAGTATGCGCAGGTCTTAGTGATTACTTCAATATGGAGTTATGGCTTGTTAGGATCTTATTCATCACAGCCGTGCTATTATCTGGTGGTCCATTATTTATCGTCGTGTATGTGGCTTGCTGGTTTATTTTAGATAAACGTGAAGTGACACCAAACCGTTCACCTGATGCGAAAGATGAAGATAAAGTATCGGTGAAGTTTAAGGTGTGGCAAAAAGGCGAGCCGCCAAGACAGGCACTTTATGACCTAAAAGACAGATTATCACGACTTGATGGTCGCATTCAGAACATGGAACGCTACGTAACTTCCCCTGAATTTACGGTTAGCAGAGAAATTGACAAGCTATAAGGCGGTATTGGCCGCCTTGGCATTTTCTTGAGGGGCACTTTTCTACTTATGACTACGTCACGTTTTCGAACCCCATCTTCCCTAGATAAGTTAAAACAACAAGCAAAAAAAACGCTCCACCGCTCTTTTGATAAGCATATCAAGCTTGCCGTAACCGGGTTTAGTGGCAGCGGAAAAACCGCATTTATCACGGCGCTTATCAAGCATCTGACTACTCAAACGAGCACCGACAACTTACCGTTTTTAGATGTTGTGAGTGAAGGTCGTCTTGTTGCGTGTCGTCCTGAGCCGCAGAAGGCACTGGCGGTACCAACTTTTGACTATCAGCAAGCAATAACTTGTTTGTTGGAAGAGCCGCCAACATGGCCTGCGTCAACCAAACGTATCAACACCTTAACACTGGCGTTTAGGTATCATAGTGAACGCGGACTCAAACAGCACTTAGCGCAAACCCATACACTATACCTTGAACTATATGATTACCCAGGTGAGTGGTTAATGGACTTGCCACTGCTTAAAATGACTTTTCCCGAGTGGTGTGAGCAGCAATTTGCATTATTAAATAAGCCTAAATACCGGCCATTTGCACAAACGTTTTTACATCTCCTCGAGCAGTTTGATGGAACGGAAGCGGTGGATGAAAGTAAGCTGAAAATGCTTGCACAAAGTTACCATGCGCTTTTAGCGCAGTTGCAGCGGGACACTCGTTTATCTAACTTGCAACCTGGCCGAGCGTTGATCCCGGGGGATCTTGAGGGAGCGCCAATATTGCTGTTTTTCCCAGTACAAGTTCACCCAAACGACATTACCGAACATTCACAATATCAACAGCTTGTTGAGCGTTTTGAAGCCTACAAAAAGCAAGTCGTCGCGCCATTTTACAAAGATTACTTTTGTCAGTTTGACCGCCAAGTCGTGTTAGTTGATCTATTGGGTAGCTTAAGTGATGGCTATGACACACTGAAAGAGCAAGAAGTTGCGTTAAAGCAGATCCTCGCCATGTTTTCTCATGGTAAAAGTGGCTTTTTGTCTCGTTTATTTAACCCAAAAATAGATAAGGTGCTATTTGCTGCCAACAAATGTGATGGCGTCTTGAACGAGCAGCAGACCAATTTGACAAGGTTGTTAAATGAAATGCTGGTGGACAGTGCCAATGAGCTTCGCTTCAACGGGGTAACCGTGGATACGATGTCTCTTTCTTCGGTGAGAAGTGTTGAGTCAAGGGCGGTGAAAGAGGGGACGCAACATGTACAATGTATCTATGGTAAGCCAGTCGGCGAGCAGCAGTTTATTAATTATGTGCCACCACCCCCGCCTGATCACGTTCCAAAAGCGCAGGCTTGGCCTCAAAATGGGTTTGAGTTTTTAGCGTTTGAGCCGCTACCCGCAAGGCAAGGAAACTTATCGCATATCAGGCTTGATCATGCTTTGCAGTTCTTAATTGGAGATAAATTAAGATGACAGATCAGACAAAATCTTACCAAGGTTCGGGTAGACGCTTAAATATCGACACTGAAAGCCAAGATGAGTCTCAACATTTGGGTGGTGAAGGCAAAGTTCTCGGCAATGAGCTGGTTGTGAGTGAGAGCCTTGATACTGTGCCTGAACCCGAGTTACCGAAAATTGAACGTATTTACGAATCGCCTTGGCGATTCGGCTTTAAACAGTGCTTTTTGCTCGCGCTATTAGTACTTATTATTGTGGAAGCTGCACTGACCTTGATAGAAAGCTATGAGCAAAATATTCTGCTGTTTAGTTTATACACCACCGTGTTGTCTCTTGGTTTACTTGCGCTATTTAAGTTCTTATTTTCGGAAGTTATCGCACTTAGCAAGCTTAAACAACATCAGCAAATTAAGCATGATGCCCAGCGCTTATTACAAAGCGATCAGATCGGCGAGGCGCGAGCTTGGCTTGCGCCGCTATTACAAGCGCACCCAGAACAAAAGGTTGCCGCATTTGAAGAAGCATTACAGCCTCACCACACAGACAAAGAAGTCATCACTTTATATGAAAAAACTTTGCTCCGAGGCCAAGATGCTGAAGCTAAAAAGCTAATCCAAGAGCATGCGACAACATCGGCGCTATTAGTTGCTTTAAGTCCACTTGCACTTGTGGATATGCTGGCGGTGCTTTGGCGCGGAGTCGTGCTGGTGGAAAAGATCAGCAAACATTATGGTATTCGATTAGCGTATCGCAGCCGCATCACGTTGTACAAAATGTTGTTGAAGCAAATGGTGTTTGTTGGCGCAAGTGAACTGGTAAGCGACCTTGCTGCTACCAGTGTGGGGGCTGAATTACTTGGCAAGCTTTCTACCCGTTCAGCACAGGGCCTGAGTGCTGGGATATTCACAGCTCGTTTGGGCTATAAGGCGATGGAACTTTGTCGACCATTACCACGCTTGGAGCACAAACAAAGCCTTTTGAAAAGTGCGATTAGCTCAGTCGTTGATGTGCTACTAAGACGTAGCAAAAAAGATTAAACGGCAACAATTTTATACACCTCTTTAAGTAAAATAGGCTAGTCACAATAAGTGAACTAGCCGTCTCCCCATCTGGCATGCTTGTCTATTTTTCTAAACTGCCCTACATATTGGTTATTACACAAAAACGACGCTAATCAATTCACTACCATGTTTATTTGGTTGGCAATAATAAAATCAGCAGGCAAGTATGAAAAAATTAAGAGATGACAGTCAGTGTATTCACGGACCCAATCATTTTGACGACCCACATGGGGCGTTAACCGCTCCTTTGTATCAAACCTCAACATTCCACTTTAAAGACGCAGCGCAAGGTGCGGCACGTTTCGCTGGAGAAGAGCCCGGTTATATCTATACTCGCTTAGGCAACCCTACGACGCGAGAGCTAGAAGAAAAAGTAGCCCGACTTGAGGGAATGGAAGATGCTGCGGCGACCGCCACAGGTATGGGTGCCGTGTCTGCATCGGTGCTGAGCTTTTTGCAGCAAGGCGATCATATGATTGCATCAAGCGCATTGTATGGCTGTAGCTTCGCACTATTTGCGCATATGTTGCCTAAATTCGGTATTGAGGTGTCATTTGTTGACTTAACCGATGAGCAAGCGTTACGTGATGCGGTACAGGAAAATACAAAACTATTGTTTGCCGAAACGCCGATCAACCCTAACATGACGGTATTAGATTTGAAAATGTTAGGGGAAATCGCTAAACAGCACGAGCTCCTGTTTGTCGTTGACAATACTTTCATGACACCGCTTTTACAAAAGCCTGTGAATTATGGTGCTGATCTTATTGTGCATAGCGCAACCAAGTACCTAAATGGTCATGGGGATGTGGTAGCAGGGCTCGTGTGCGGTTCAAAAGAACACGTAGAACTTATCAAATTAACTGTGTTAAAAGACATTGGCGCTACAATCAGTCCTCACGATGCTTGGTTAATCAATCGAGGATTGAAAACCTTAGCTTTACGTGTACAACGCCACTGTCAAAGCGCACAAACGGTAGCAGAGTTCCTAGAAGCGCACCCTAAAGTGAATAAAGTCTACTACCCAGGTTTACCTTCGCACCCGGGCTACCAATTTCTTGGCGAACAAATGAAAGGTGCTGGTGGAGTAATTGCTTTTGAAATCAACGGCTCGCTAGAGCAGGGTGAACAATTTATCAATGCGACTGAGCTGTGTACGTTAGCGGTAAGTCTAGGTGACCCAGAAACGCTCATTCAACATCCGGCATCAATGACACACTCTCCTTATACACAAGAGGAAAGGTTAGCTGCGGGAATTTCCGATGGACTAATTCGGATTTCAGTGGGGCTTGAAGACGTAGAAGACATTATTGACGATCTTAAGCAGGCGTTTGATAAAATATAGCTGTAAGTTAATTTTTACAAGGGGGCTGTATGAAGCCCCTTTTTATTATGTGTGTAATTTTAACTTTACAGGTGTGTATTTTATAGTTTACAAAAATGCTTATTGTGCGAAATGTGATAAACGTGCTCACTATTAAACTTTCCTTCACTTTTACTTAGTATCAAAGTCACAAGTTGAAGCGCTCCGAACCATCAACAGGACGGCAATTGAAATTGCAAGATCATAAACTCGGGGTGAAGTAAGTGAGAATGTAAAATGGCTAAAGCAAGTAAATATGTATCTAAGCAGCCAGATGAAAATGGCGTTATTGCTTGGACAGATGAAGAGAATCAAATTTGGTCAGAGTTAGTTGCACGTCAGCTAGCGTGTATCGAAGGCAAAGCCTGTGATGAATATTTGGCAGGTCTTGAGAAAATTAATTTACCAAAAGACCGCATTCCACAACTAAGTGAGTTAAACGAAGCACTAGCGAAAGAAACGGGTTGGCAGGTAGCGCCAGTACCGGCACTGATTGATTTTGATGAGTTCTTTCGATTGCTTGCCAACAAACAGTTTCCTGTAGCGACCTTTATTCGCTCAAGAGAAGAGTTTGATTACCTGCAAGAACCAGATATCTTCCATGAGATTTTTGGCCATTGTGCAATGCTAACGAATCCAGCATTCGCCGAGTTTACACACAAGTATGGTCAACTGGGCTATGCCGCTGAGAAGAAAGATCGCGTATACCTTGCACGCTTATACTGGTTTACCGTTGAATTCGGTTTGATGCAAACCGAGCAAGGTCTGCGTATCTATGGTGGCGGTGTGCTATCAAGCCCAGGTGAGACTCAATATGTTTACTCTGACAAACCAGAAATTAATCCGCTTAAAGTGTTAGATGTGTTACGTACACCTTATCGCATCGACATTATGCAACCTGTTTACTATACAATTAACTCAATCAACGACTTATTTGAGATCTCTAAAATGGATATCATGTCGCAGGTTGAACAAGCAAAAGAGCTAGGGTTATTTGAACCTAAGTTTCCGCCAAAAGAAAAACTAGCAAGTTAAGGAATTATCAATGTCTGATTTAAGTGCACAAAAATGTGAAGCGTGTCGTGCGGATGCGCCTAAAGTATCAGATGAAGAACTAGCGGTTCTAATCAAACAGATCCCTGATTGGGTACCTGAAGTACGCGATGGTATTATGCAGCTTGAGCGTGTTTACAAGTTTAAAAACTTTAAACAAGCAATTGCGTTCACAAACAAGGTGGGCGATATGGCTGAAGAAGAAGGCCATCACCCAGGTCTACTTACCGAATGGGGTAAAGTGACGGTAACGTGGTGGAGCCACTCTATTAAAGGTCTTCATAAAAACGATTTTATTTGTGCCGCTAAAACTGACGAAGTATTCGCACAGTAGGTCGACATTTATGTCGACAAATATCGGTAAGGTAAATGTCGGCAAATATTGCTAAGGTAAATGTCGACAAATATCGGTAAGGTAAATAGCGACAAACATCGACAAGTCCATGTTTCGAACTACAAAAAAGAAACGGCGCTAAACAAGCGCCGTTTTTTTATTCATCATTTAGGATAAAAGCCAAGAGAACGTTCGTCTTTTCATTTTCCAACCAAATACAACTAGCGTTAGCAGAAATAGATTAATCTATTTCTTATCTCGCCCTCAGGTTACGTAAACGTAGGGCTAATTATGCCATTAGTCCACAAAATAGCGGTTGCAGCAAGAATGATGACTAACAGCACCAGGCCACAAGTTACAACCGAACTGGCATAAATAAACCCGCGCTCTTCAGGAATATGCATAAGAATAGGCACGCCCGTATAAAGCAGATAAACGGAGTACGCGAGTGCAACCATCCCAACCGATACGACAAACCAAAGTTCGGGATAAAATGCCGCAAAAGCCGACATAAACATTGGCGTTGCCGTGTAAGCAGATAGTTCAAGAGTCTGTGTATAGGTCGGCGTTGAGCCAAAAGTGATGGCCATCCAGTGGGCGAGATACGCCAAAATAAAGACGCCTGCAATTAATGCGCAGTACATTGCAACACCAATTAATATTGCCGACTCATGAGTTAAATAGACAGCATCCCCAGTACCAACACTCCAGCCTAAGTAGACTGAAGAATAGTACCCCATAATGCTTGGGATCAGCGCAACAAGTGCGATATGTGACAAACTGTAAAACATACTTTCGTGACGGTTATCAATTGTTTGCCACTCTTCGTGCGGGTGAGCATATAAGCCCCATAGATGATTAAAGATCATAGTTAGCCCCTCAAATATAGGTTTGTACTATTTTTGTACAATTCAATTAAGTTATGAGAGATGAGTTAATTTTTGTCAAGAAAATGTAGTTGAATAGCGATATTACTATTTTCAGAATGATCTAAAACTTCTTGGGGAATAGCCTAGTGGTGCACCTTGTAGCGAGAAGTTATGATAAAATGGCGCAAACACATTAGTCTTTTGTTGTTATGTTAGAAAAGTACACAGATTTACTTACGCCTATTAATCAGTTTTTGGGCTGTGAAACCCCGCAAGCTTGGATTGAAAAAGCAAAGCAAAGCGAGCACTTACCATTATTGCTTATCGATCATATGCATTGTGAGTTAAAAGCGGCACAAAGCGCGGCCTTCTTAATTCGTAAATATGCAATAGATGATGCGTCTGCAAAAACATTGTTAAGTTGGTTGCAACCTTACGAAGATTTTATTTATCGCAGTGTTGGTGATGGCGAGTTTTCAGGCAGTAAAAATGAATTGATCGGTGAGCTAACTGCACGACCTGAATATGCTTACAATCAAGATATTTTGAGTAAGATGGTGAGGCTTATCAAAGAAGAGCTACATCACTTTGAACAGGTGCTAGAAATCATAAGGGCACGTGATATTCCTGTTGAGTATGTACAAGCATCTCGCTATGCGTCTGGAATGATTAAACACATTCGCACTTATGAACCCGCAGCCCTAGTCGATAAACTGATCATTGGTGCCTACATTGAGGCTCGTTCATGTGAACGTTTCGCCAAACTTGCGCCACACTTAGATAAAGAAATTGCTAAGTTTTATGTGTCGCTATTGCGCTCAGAAGCCAGACATTATCAAGACTATATTGATTTAGCGCATCAAGTTGCCAACGCAACCGATCCTAAGCGCTGTGACGTAGCTGGGCGCATTCAACTATTTCAGCAAGTGGAAAACGAGCTTATCAGCTCACCGGACCCCGATTTCAAGTTCCACTCAGGTGCGCCTATTTAAGCACTAAATTTATTCAAAAGGGTGGCAAAGGAGCTGCTGTTTGCCACTTTCGTCAACGACGATATATGAACTTTGTGAATACCAATCGCCAAGCACAGTGCGTACCTTACCGCCTTGGTAGGTGTGCACTTTTGGTCTGTGGGTGTGGCCGTGGATCATATTGTCTACGCCATGTTTTGCGAACATTTCAGCCACTGCTTCTTCGGTGACATCTAAAATCTCGAGGGGCTTGCCTTTTTGGTTTTCAATACTCTTACGCCTTGCATTTGCAGCAACTCTGCGACGATACCAAAGTGGCATAGCAAGCATCAATCTTGGCCACCACCAACCGCGGCTCTTCTTACGAAACTTTTGATAGGCTTCGTCTTGTGTACACATCTCATCGCCGTGCAAAATCACCGTTGGTGTGCCGTATAGATCTATCACCGCTTGTTCAGGTAACAAAGTCATTTGGCATTCGTCAGCAAAGGCCTGTTTGATTAAAAAATCACGGTTACCGTGAATAAAAAAGACTTGAATGCCAAGGTGACTCAAGCTTCGCAGTTTTTGTGCAATATGGAGGGCATAAGGGTCTTTTTCATCGTCTCCAATCCACACTTCAAAAAAATCACCCAGAATATATAAAGCGTCGACATCGGCGGTCATGTGATGGTCGAGAAAAGCGAAAAAAGCGTCGGTGATATCAGTGCGGTGCTCGGTTAAATGCAAGTCGGCGATAAAATAGGTTTTACCCATGGGACCTCAAAACTAATAAGGCCAGCATAAATACTGGCCTTGAATAAAAAGTAGGATATTACTCAGCAACGTATGCTTTTTCGATGATCACATCTTCAAGCGGTACGTCTTGGTGGAAACCAGAAGAACCAGTAGCAACACCTTTAATCTTATTTACTACGTCCATGCCTTCAACAACTTCACCGAATACACAGTAACCCCAACCTTGCGATGTTTCGCTTGAGAAGTTAAGGAAGTCGTTGTCGTTAACATTGATAAAAAATTGTGCAGTTGCAGAGTGTGGATCTGGCGTACGTGCCATTGCTAGGGTACCCACTTTGTTTGCAACACCGTTGTTTGCTTCGTTTTTGATCGGTGCTTCAACTGGTTTTTGTTCCATACCCGATGCGAATCCACCACCTTGAACCATAAAGCCGTCGATTACACGGTGGAAAATAGTACCGTTATAAAACTCGCTGTTTACGTAGTTTAGGAAGTTAGCTACCGTTTCAGGCGCTTTGTCAGCGAAAAGATTAATACGGATTTCGCCGTGATTTGTTTCTAAAACAACCATGTTAATGTCCATCGTGTTGAATGATAAAACCCTATTTTATATCAACTGGGCTTTTGTGAAAAAGCATTCCTTAAAAATCAGTGTAAAAAATCAAAAAACTGCCGTAATTCGTTATTAAAATCTAGAGGCGCTGCTATGCAGGTGGTATGATTAAAAGCACTTTTGTTAAAAAATGAACCGTACTTAGGAAGAAAACTACATGTTGCAGATTTTCAACACACTCACTCGCCAAAAAGCCCCTTTTAAACCGCTCAAAGAAGGCAAGGTTGATATGTACGTGTGTGGTATCACTATCTATGATTACTGTCATGTAGGACACGCACGCACTTACGTTTCATTTGACGTAATGAACCGTTATTTACGTTATTTAGGTTATGACGTCACATATGTGCGTAATATTACTGACGTGGATGACAAAATCATTAAACGCGCCGCGGAAAACAAAGAGTCGATTAATGATCTAACCGTTCGCATGACCAAAGCCATGCATGAAGACTTTACTGCGTTGAATATGCTACCTGCGGATATTGAGCCGACGGTAACAGGGCATATGGACGAAATCATCGAGATGATCGTGCGCTTGATTGAAAAAGGCCATGCTTACGTTGCGAAGGACGGGGATGTATTGTTTGATGTTTCAACATTTGAGCAATATGGTCAGTTATCTCAGCAAGATTTAGAAATGCTACAGGCGGGTGCACGTGTTGAGGTCGCACAAGACAAAGATGATCCACTTGACTTTGTATTGTGGAAAAAAGCCAAAGCGGGTGAGCCTGCGTGGCAATCTCCGTGGGGCGAAGGTCGTCCAGGTTGGCACATTGAATGTAGCGCAATGAGTTCAAAGCATTTGGGTGAATTTTTTGATATTCACGGTGGGGGTTCAGATCTGCAATTCCCGCACCATGAAAACGAGATTGCCCAATCTTGCTGCGCAAATAACGGCCGTTATGTGAACACCTGGATCCACACCGGCATGGTACAAGTTAACAAAGAGAAAATGTCTAAGTCTCTTGGCAATTTCTTTACCGTACGTGAAGTGCTTAAAGCCTTTGATAGAGAAACAGTACGCTATTTCTTGATCAATGGTCATTATCGTAGCCAGCTAAACTACTCACAAGAAAACCTTGAACAAGCACGTTCGTCGCTTGAGCGTATTTACACTGCGCTACGTGGCGTTGAGCTGGTGGACGTCGAGCTTAAAGGTAATGCTTACGCTGAACGTTTTGAGACAGCAATGAACGACGACTTCAACACGCCAGAAGCACTGCCTGTGATTTTTGAATTATCAAAAGAAGTGAATCGCTTAAAAGACAGTGACGCAAAAGCTGCAGGTGAACACGCATTTATTCTTGTGAAACTGGCGGAAGTCTTAGGTATTGCGCAGCAAGACCCTGAATCTTTCTTACAGGGCGAACAAGACGACGACGAAGTAGCGCAAATCGAAGCATTGATTGAAAAGCGCCGCAGCGCTCGCGAAAATAAAGATTGGGCCGCTGCGGATGAAGCGCGTGATGCGCTCACTGCCTTAGGTGTTGTGTTAGAAGATAGCGCGGGCAAAACAACTTGGCGTAAAGCTTAACCTTCTTGGTACCAACACGATACGCAAATAAAAATGCCTTCACATCAATCGGTGTGAAGGCATTTTTATTTATAACACAACTATTATTTTTAAGGCGTTAATGTCGCCTTAAACTCAGGCGCTTTGCGTGCATTAGTCAACTGCTCGAAAGCATGGGCAAGCTTGATTAATTTCGCTTCGCTATAAGCCTCAGCGAAGAAAGAAATACCCAGCGGTAGCTCATGATGAAAACCCATCGGTACGGTAATGCTTGGATATCCTGCGATCGCGGCGGGAGATGACGAAGAGGCGGAGAAATTATCACCGTTAATGATATCGATACTCCAAGCTGGGGTATTAGTTGGTGCGATAAATGCGTCAAGGCGATGTTCTTGTATTATTTTATCAATGCCTTGTTGGCGGGCAAATTTTTTAACCAGAGCTTGGGCTTCTTGATATCGGTGTTCCGTGATATCGCCTTTTTTTGCAGCTTCCTCTATCAAATATTGGTCAAAGTACTTAATGGTGGAAGGGTGTTGCTGGTTGAATTGGATGAGCTGGTTTAAGTTTTTTACTTTTACCTGCTCTGGTGTCGTGGCAAGGTAAGCATTGAGATCATGCTTGAAGTCATAGAGCAAAATATCCAATTCGGCGGAGCCTAACGCTTCCAGCTCAGGTAAGTCTAACCCTTCAATTATTTCTGCGCCATTTGCTTTCATGGTCGCAACGGCTTTTGCAAATACCGCTTGAACTGCAGGCGGAAACTGACCTAGATGACTGGTGATAGCAATTCGTTTGCCTTTGAAACTGGCGGTATTTAAGCCTTGAGTAAAGTCAATCGGCCGTTTTGCATCGGTAACGATAGCATTGAGTAACAAAGCGGCGCCCATCACCGATTTTGCCATAGGGCCAGCGCTATCTTGGCTATGACTGATAGGAATAATGCCTTCACCAGAAACCAAACCGACAGTCGGTTTAATACCTACAACACCATTATGTGCTGAAGGACAAACAATGGAGCCGTCAGTTTCCGTGCCAATGGCGAGCAGTGCAAGACCTGCGGAGACGGCAACGGCAGAGCCTGAACTTGAGCCACATGGTGTTCTATCTAACACATACGGGTTTTTAGTTTGACCACCGAGCGTGCTGTAGCCGCTCGAGCTGAAACTTGATTTAAAGTTTGCCCATTCACTTAAATTGGCTTTGCCAAGGATGATAGCGCCGGCTTGTTCTAACTGGATGATAAGCGGTGCAGCTTGGGTTTTGACATTGTGTTGCAGGGCGAGCGCGCCTGCGGTTGTTGCCATTGGCGCTCTGGTGTCGATATTATCTTTAACAATAATTGGTAGGCCATGAAGTGGCCCTCGATATTTTCCCGCGAGTAGTTCGTTGTCAAGCTTTTTAGCGTCTTGTAAAGCATTGGGATTGAGCGTGATCACGGCATTGAGCATAGGACCACTATCGTCAAGTTGTGCAATTCTTTTTAAGTAAAACTCAGTGAGTTGCGTTGCCGATAAAGTTTGATTTTGTATTTTGGTTTGCACTTCGAGCGTGGTAAGGTCCGCAAGCGATTGACTATAAGCTGGCAACGCAAGCGCGAGACAAGTGGTTAAAGCGAGTAGGGATTTTTTCATGACGTATTTTACCAATCCGCAGTAGTATTATTGTTATTTATTTGTCCTTTATTTAGTCACGAGCCCTTTAAAAGGTCAAGTGAGGAGCCTGAACAAAGCATGATTTAGGCGTCTTTAAAACTTGTATTTTTGCTGCTAGCCACACACACTTAACTTCACGAGATAACAAAAAATATAACCATGATAAAAGCACCATTAGATATAGACGTAGATATTCCGTGGCTTGATCAAAAGCTATTTTCATTAGGTAAATTTTCATTAGAGGTGGGAGAGGCACTCTCATTTATCGCTGTGATCGTTGCGACTTTGGTGATCTCTAAGATCCTGCGACTAGCATTTAATCGTCTCGCTTCAAGGCAAGGGGTGATCCAGCATACTTCCGCCTATGTGATAGGCAGGATCATTCACTACATCGTGTTATTTATCGGTCTTATTATTGCGCTAACGGCCTTAGGAATAGAGATCACTGAATTAGCGCTTGTTGCCAGTGCACTCGGCGTTGGGATTGGTTTGGGGCTACAGGGCCTGGTGAATAACTTTGTCTCTGGTCTGGTGTTACTGCTAGAGAAAACCGTCAAAGTTGGGGACTTTGTTGAGCTGACCAATGGGGTGGTTGGGGAGGTGATAGCCATTCACATGCGCTCAACTTGGATCCGTACAAATGACAACGTCGACCTGCTTATTCCTAACTCGGAAATGGTGTCAAATACAATTACCAACTGGACAATGTCGGATAAATATCGTCGTTTCCGTATTCCTTTTTCGGTGGCCTACGGCAGCGACAAAGAGAAGGTGAAGCGTGCCGCATTGGAAGCGGCCAAAAATGTTCAATATACCTTGAATACGCCGGGGCGAGAAGCAACGGTATGGATGACAGGGTTTGGTGATAGTAGCTTGAATTTCACGCTAGGAGTTTGGGTGCAACCTGAGCAGGTAAAGCGGCCAACGGCACTGGTCTCTGATTACCTTTGGGCTATCGATGATGCCTTTCGAAAATATCAAATCGAGATCCCGTTTCCACAGCGCGATCTTCATTTACGCAGTGGCTTTTCTATGGAAAAGCCTGATGAAAACTGAGGGTAGAATAACGGCTGGGGTGTTAGCCGTTATTGAGTTTACTCACTGAATGATTTTAACCACTCGTTGCGGGAATGGAATTTCGATTTCCGCATTTTTAATCGCGGCAAACACCGCTTTATTCACTTCTAATTTAGTTTCGATAAGTGAAGTCGTAGGTACCCAGTAGCGGTAGCTCAATATCACTGCACTGTCGGCAAATTCCTCAATCCCCACCTGAGGCTTAGGATCTTGACTGACCTTAACATTATCAGCGAGTACCTGATTGATAAGTATTAATGCGCCTTGATAATCAGCATCATAGGCTATCCCTATTTCACCTTTAACCAGAGAGTTTGCAAACGAGTTATGGAGAATCTCTCCCACCACATGTTTATTTGGGATAGTGATCTCTACTTTGTCTTCGTTGATGAGCGTGGTATGTCCAAGCTCAATCATTTTAACTTGGCCGTTAACGCCTTTGATGCTGATGGTATCGCCAATCACAAATGGGCGGGTAGCAATGATGGCAAGACCAGCGCCATAGTTTGCTAGCATACCTTGTAGTGCAAGACCTGCACCTAAAGACGCGGCACCGATGGCGGCAACAAAAGGTGTGATACTGATGCCAACCTTGCCAAGAGAAATAATCACAAACATGGCGATGATAAGGACTTTTATCACATTGCCAATAAAGTTGGTTAAAGCAGGATCGATATTGTGTTTTAGCATCAAGTTTTCAGTCGCTTTAGACAGCTTTCTTGATAACCACAAACCGAGAAGGAAGATGAATATCGCAGCGAGCAATTGGAAACTGTACGTCACCAGATACTCTCGAATAATGTTGTAATAGTGTTCTATTTGCTCGATTTCTTGATTGATCACAGTCGTATCCCGAGTTATTAAATTAGAGTAGCCAACCAATGATAAAACAAAGGCACCCAAAGTGCAGTTATCATGGCGGTAATTGTCATCGCCGCTGAAGCAAAAGCGCCAGCCATGGGGTGATGCTCTATCGCTGCGGCTGTGCCTATTGCATGGCAAGCAACGCCAAGCGCAGCGCCTTTCGCTTGCATATGGTCAACTTTACACCAGTGCAAAATATGTAGTCCAAACACGCCACCAAATACACCAATTAGTATCACCATAATCGCTGCAATAGCGGGGATCCCCCCGAGATAATCACTAATGAGTAGAGTGATTGGTGTTGTAACCGACAGGGCCGCCATTGAAGCTGAGAGCTGCGGATCGGCTGCGAAAAACTGGCAAATAAGAAAAGCGCTTAACGTAGACAGTGAAACACCCAACCAACTGGTTAAGCACAATGCAAAAAATACCGGTTTAATTTGGTGAAATTGTTTATACAAAGGGTAAGCGAGTGCAACGACCGCTGGCTCTAACAAGTAATGAATTGGTAGCGTTGCTTGTTGATATACCTTGTAGTCGAACTTAGTGAATAGTAGAAATGCCGAAATGGCCAAAATGCAGATCAGCACAGGGTTCAATATCGGTAAGGAGATACGCTGATATAGTTTGCGTGCACTAAAAAATAACAGCACAGTGAGCGCTGACGCCATAATCATATTAATCACGAAACTTGATGCTCTTAACGATAGGGCTTAACAATACAAGACTTATTGTTGGAACACCAACTAGCAATAACAGCAGCATAAGCCAGTGGGATTGAAACAAACTGAGATGCTCTACCAAGCCCACTCCCGCTGGAATAAAAAACAGCGCCATGTATTTTAAGATGGGCTCTGCTGCGGGGGCTAACCATTCTACTTTAATGATTTTTGTGGCAAGAAGTATGACAAGAAACACCATGCCAAGTAGGGCGGCTGGGATCTGTAAAGCACTAAGCTGAATTATCCATTTAGCGCTGAAGAGACACGCCAAAATGATGGCAAAGCCTAGTGCAAATCGTAATATCAACTTCGCTCTGTGTACCATTAAATGTAAATCCTCAGCACTGCAATGGCGCTAACATGTATGATGCCTAATTGTACGCTCTCCTATTGCGATGGCCATTATACTTTGGGCAAACAAGCATTCAACCTAGCGTTACCACTTCATGCGAGGCAAAAATGGCTTTTTATTCTCATCTGCTACAGAGGCATTCTTCATCGCAATTTTGGTATTTTTAGCTGCGAGCAATTTAATTTGTGACCACGTTTCTAACCATAGCAGTTTACGGGCGGGCTGGTTGTAGGCTCGATTATACACTTTCTTAATTGCTGCAATGGCATCTGGCGAGCGTGCGCTAAATTGAGTCAGTAATTCTGAGAGTCTAGCGTCAACATCATCACAAAGCTCGGTAATGAGACCGTCCTTTAGTGCTTGCTGGGCATCTATTCGCTGTGCATGGACTGTCATCAGCAGTGCCTTATCCTTGTTCATTGTGGCAGGCAAAAGTAAGCTGCCACCCATGTCGGGGCAAAGTCCCCATTTAGCTTCCATAATGGCAAACTGCGCACTGCTGTCGGCTAAACGAATGTCAGCACCTAATGCAATATGACAGCCTCCGCCTAAACAATTGCCTGTGATCTTGGCAATGACAGGAACTGGCAAAGTTTGCCAGCCGAGTACGACTCTTTGTACTAAGTTAGCATTGCCAGGTAACCACTTTTTAAGTAGCTTGATGATCCCAGAAGGTTTATTCAGCACGCTTTTTACATCTAGACCAGCACAAAAATGTGCGCCTTCACCTTGGAGAACGACAGCCCTAATTGATTTGCTTTTTCTAATTTTCTTTATCGCATTATCTAAACCAACAAACATGTCAACAGATAGCGCGTTTTGTTTTTCTGGTCGAGATAAGGTCACAAATGCGATGTTGTTCGCTTCGGAAAATGAAATCATGATGAGATGCTCCCTGCGGGTTTTATGCGATAGTTTTAGAGTAATAACTTAAAAGCGGTGTGACATTCAACTTTTACCGATAATTTGTTCGTCATTTAGCGTTATTTTCTGTTTGATTATCGCGACTAAGTATTTATGTTTTACCTCATTTTGCTATCATTGCGCCAACTTTAAAACAACAGGCTAGCGTCCATGACAGCGAGACTTTGTAGCATCGAAGAAGCCACTCACCAAGCATATGATATCTTCCTTGAGTTGGCCCCTGATAATCTTGAAGAACACGATATTAATATGTTCAATGAACATCGCGAAGATCGTGGCTTCATTGAAGAAAGTGAGCCGGACGAGAGTTGGTCGAGCATAACTGCTTATGAACAAGAAGCAGAACCAGAGCACTTCGTTCAGGTTTTGGTCGGTATCGAGTTTGATGACTCAGATCAGGTGTACGCAAAGATCCTAATTAGCAGAGATTTAGATGCGCCGTTTTGTCATATCATTTGGAAGCAATAGCCGGAAAGTAGTTGTCAGTGCCGTTTTTTAGAACTTTCGCTTTATTTGCAATTGGCTTGGTTTCGCTACCAAGCTTAGCTACGGATCCATTCGAAGATTTTCACGAATATGGCAAAATGCCCGATGACGAAATTCATCAAAAGCACAAGGGCGAAATGCTGTACGGTGACGTTGAATTTGGCTTTATCGTTAACAAAGGTAATACGCAAAACACGTCATTTAAGTTAAAAAGTAATCTTTATCAAGATTTCCCCAAGTGGCGTAATCAATTTAAATTCAATGGCCTTTATCGTCGCGAGCACAATACAGAAACGGATGTTGAGGATGTCTCTGCGTCGCGCTACTTTGGCTCTGCGCAAGGTAACTACAAACTAGGGGACGATAACGCCTCGTTCTTTATGTACGGCGACTATGAGCGTGACAGGTTTAATGGCAAGGAATACACCACGACATTTGCGCTAGGTTATGGCAATCGTGTGTATGAGGGACGAAAGAACACGGTAGATATCGACATCGGTCCCGGTATGTCTATCTCTCGTGTGGATAACGAAATCGAGCTTGAGCCGGAAGAAGATAGAACCGAGCAAGGCCAGCTTTTGCGTATGGCATTGCAGTGGGAAAGAAACGTTTCAAAGCGTACCCGCTTTAATCAAGACGTCAGTTTTGAGCAATCGCTGTCAGGTTTAAATTCCCGATTGTTTGCTGAGTCTGCGCTAGTCACACAAGTGATTGGTGGTATTGCGCTGAAGTTTGCGTTTATTTACCGTTATAATTCGCAGCCAGAAAATGAAAAAGAAAAGGTAGACACCGAACTTGGTGCTACATTAGTTTACAGCTTTGATTAAGAAGACTATCGATGTATAAAAATACACAGTTTGCATGGGTTATATGGCTGTTTCTAGCCTTTATCGCCAGTTTTACCATATTGGCAATTTTCCTAACAGGTAGCAATCTCGCCTTTGTCAGCTTTTTGGTGATCCTCGCGCTTGTTGCGTTTATTTTTTACGGTTTAACCATTCAAGTGAACCAAGAGCAACAAACGTTAAGCTGGTGGTTTGGACCGTCGGTCGCCAAAATGACCTTAAAGTTTGACGATATCGATTATGTTCAACCCGTGACTAATTCTCTACGTCATGGCATTGGCATGCGGATCAGTACAGACGGTTGGGTATACACAGTTGCTGGATTCAAGGCACTCGAAGTGGTGATGAAGGACGGCACTAAATATCGCTTAGGAACTAATGACCAAGCCAACTTGGTTACGGCAATGGAAAGTAAACTTAAACAAGAAAAAAGCGCTGAATGATCAGCGCTTTCTATTAGTAATTCGACTAATCTTAGTGGTCGTGACCACAACCGCCTTCGCCATGAACATGCCCGTGGGCAACTTCTTCAGCTGTAGCTTCACGTACTTCAAGCACTTCAACGTCAAAGTTCAGCGTGATCCCAGAAAGCGGGTGGTTCGCGTCAACGATGACTTCTTCGTCTTCGATACCAATGATCACAACGATTTGGTCGCCTTCGTCGGTGGTCGCTCTAAATTGCATACCCACTTCGATTTCCATATCTTCAAACATTGATTTAGGAACCGCCTGAGTCAGTTCGTCAAAGCGTTCACCATAGCCTTCTTGTGGCTCGATGGTCACACTGAAAGTGTCACCAGCTTGTTTGCCTTGTAGGGCATCATCAAGACCTGGGATCAGATAGCCTGAGCCAAGCATCGCTATCACAGGCTCATCATCAAATGTGCTATCAATCGTGTTGTTGTCTTTGTCTTGAACTGAGTAGTGGATTGTCACTACCGAGTTAGGGCCAATAATCATATAAGATCCCGTTAGTTGTCTTCTAAAGAATAAGGTAGAGGTTGAATAGTAAGACTCACCTCTGGTGAATTTTTTGCTCTTAGCACCGCGTCTTGTTGTGTGTCATTTGGCATCACAGCCAGCGCATAATAACGGCCGCTGTTAGCATCAAAGGTTTGTTGAATAACCTTGCCACCACGACGCCAGTTGTCTTCAATCTGCAGCTCAATGTCTGCCTCTTCGATGCGCTCTGCTGTATTGCCAGTCACTATGTACATGGCACGTTTGTTTTTACCAAGATAGCGCATACGAGCTACGGTTTCTTGACCAGTATAGCAACCTTTCTTAAAGCTGATCCCGTTAAGGGCTTGAAGGTTAACCATTTGTGGTACAAATTCGTCCACGTGATCTGCATCAAGACTTGGCTCTCCTGCTAAAATGCTGGCCGCAATAAACGCTGCTGGATTGCTTTGTTGCTCCACGTCCGCGGGTAAACTTGCGCCTTCGAACGCGATGAAAACAAAGCGCTCGTCTGCGAGTTTTAGCAGCTTGCCGTTGGCAACATCCACAGCACTTGCGTCAGACGAAAGCTCAACGCCAAAGGCAGTAGCAAGCGCTTTACTGTCCTGAGTCATTAAGCCAAAGACTTCGCAGTCAGCAAAATCAATGTCAACTTTGGCAAAAACGCCGTACTTTTTTAGCTCACGAAGTGATGCTTCAGCTTCGGCTACACCAGCAAGCATTAAGTAGTCGTCTTGATAGCGAGTTAAGCGCGACACAGACCAAAGTTTGCCTTTAGGGCTACAATGCCCAGACCACATAAAATTATCTTCTTTGATAAGGTTAATGTCTTGAGTAACCTGACCGTGCAAATAGCTAAGTTTATCTTGTCCTGAAATGCGAATAACCTTGAACGGAAGCGCATAAGCACGAGCAATTGACATAATATTGATCCCTATTAAAGTGTTTTCGTAATGTTACCGTAAAATCATAAGTGGAGATAGGGACGGACGATTTCAATGTGCCATTTCTATAAGTTTTATGGCATATGTTCTGCACAGTGGGTATAATTTTCTCAATAGTTTATGAGGGGTTAATCAGTTTATGGTTGAGTTACTGCCTAAAGCTCGAGTTAAATGGGCTTGCCGTCGTGGCATGTTAGAGCTGGACGTTATTTTGGAGCCGTTTGTTGAGCAGGCTTATGACGCGCTATCCGACGAAGGTAAGTACGTGTTTCAGCGTCTAGTTACCTGTGAGGATCCAGATTTATTCGCTTGGTTTATGGGTCATGAAGAATGTCCAGATCCAGAGCTAAAACGCATGGTTAAGTTAATCCTTGATCGGATCCGCGTATAGAATCGACTTTCAACACAATCTTCAGAACCACGCCTTCTTTGTGGTTCTTTTTTCTTGCCTCGCTTTTATCCTTTTTCTGCTATTTCCTACGCTGTGGTGGTTAGTGGCAATCGTGTTTGCCGTAACGGGTTATTGCAGTTGGCAAACTGTTCTATCTCGTACGCCAAAAGCGGGTACTGTACTCATGCTCCCAAAAGAAAACTTCATTGAAATACAGTCGCAAACGATAAATTGCAAGGGGCAGCTTATTGGTGCGACCATATGGTTTGATAGTCAAATAGCGCTAAAAATCATGGATGCGAACCAAGCTAAGCTGCAGATATTTTTGACTCGACAGGCAATACCAGAAGCGGACTGGCGTTTACTCTGTCGCACTGCGCTGCAAGCCAATTAGAAACAGCGACCAGAGCATGGCGATAAAAATCAGCACATGCTCTACATGCAAATATTATTATTTTGTCGGTGACAAAACGGTCGGTATGGAGTTTTCAGCCATGTCTGGGAAGTCAATGGTATAGTGCAGTCCACGACTTTCTTTACGTTCTAACGCGCTGCGAATAATCAGTTCAGCTACTTGTACTAAGTTACGTAATTCAAGCAGGTTGTTACTCACTCTGAAGTTGGCGTAATAATCATGGATCTCTTGCTGTAATAACTCAACGCGGCGTAGCGCACGTTCTAACCGTTTAGTTGAGCGAACAATGCCAACATAATCCCACATAAACAATCTAAGTTCGTGCCAGTTGTGGGTAATCACTACTTCTTCGTCCGAGTCGCTGACACGGCTTTCGTCCCAATCTGGTAACTTAGATGGCTCAGGACGATTATCGATTTTAGCTAAAATATCTTTTGCGGCAGCGTGGGCAAACACAATGCATTCTAATAACGAGTTACTCGCCATGCGGTTTGCGCCGTGTAGACCTGTGTAAGCCACTTCGCCGATTGCATATAAATTGTCGATGTCAGTACGACCGTTAAAGTCAGTCATAACACCACCGCAGGTATAATGCGCCGCTGGCACTACGGGGATTGGCTCTTTGGTGATATCTAAACCAACACTTAGGCACTTAGCATAAATCGTAGGGAAGTGCTCAATGATGAACTCTTTGTCTTTATGTGAGATATCCAGATAGACGCAATTTGCGCCCAATCGTTTCATCTCATAGTCAATGGCACGGGCGACTACATCGCGAGGAGCGAGTTCTTCGCGCTCATCGAAGTCAGGCATAAAGCGTGTGCCGTCAGGACGTTTAAGCAGCGCGCCTTCACCACGCATGGCTTCGGTTATTAAAAAGTTTTGTAGCTCAGGGTGGTATAAGCTGGTTGGATGAAATTGGTTAAACTCCATGTTGGCCACACGACAACCCGCACGCCACGCCATTGCGATGCCGTCACCCGAAGAAACATCTGGATTTGAGGTATACAAGTAAACTTTACTTGCGCCACCCGTCGCTAAAGCGACAAACTTAGCCGAGATGCTCTCAACTCTATCCGCTTTGCGATTATAGACGTAAACGCCTTTGATATCGCTTGAGTCGCCATGTTTATCTTTGATGAGATCGATGGCGTTGTATTGCTCAAGTATATTAATTTTTGGGTGTAACTGCACTTGGCTAATTAATGTGGTTTGAACGGCTTTACCCGTTGCATCAGCTGCGTGCAATATACGACGATGTGAATGCCCACCTTCGCGGGTTAAATGAAAGCGCTCTTTCCCTTTGCTATCCACTTCCATATCAAATGGTACGCCTTGTTCAATCAGCCACTTCAAGCAATTTTTTGCATTTGATGCGGTGTAGTGCACCGCATCGCGGTCACACAAACCAGCGCCTGCCGCAAGTGTGTCTTCGACATGTGATTCAATACTGTCATTTTTCTTATCGAATACTGCGGCAATGCCACCTTGAGCATAAAGTGTGGAGCCTTCTTTTAACGCCCCTTTGCTTATCACGGTAACCTTACAGTGGTTTGCCAAAGAAAGCGCAAGAGAGAGTCCAGCAGCGCCACTACCAATAATGACTACATCAGTATTGTGGTGAGTCGTATTTTTCATATTCGAAGATCTTTACTGTTTTTGCGTTTAATTCTGCTATTTATACCACATCTGCTATCATAGAAGGCAGAGAGTTTGTTCCGTTTAATGAGAATCATTTAGAACATTTTGTGTGACTGCTAATGGAATAATGCTAAAAAGCAGCCAAGAACTAGTACGCAAAGATGGATGAATTCGTTTATTTTAAAAAAAAATACAAAAAAACAGAACTTTTTATTCAGTACTAAGTCAGAGTAGCTGTGAATGATGGCAACTAGATACGATTTAGAAAAGCAAAAAGAGGAGTACCGGCTCGAATGAGCGAGCAGGATTTAGATCTAGATATAGTTAAACGCGTTCAACAGGGAGATAAAAACGCATTCAACCTGTTAGTTGCCAAGTATCAAAATAAAGTCGCAGCGCTGATTTCTCGTTATGTAGCAAATCAAGGCGATGTGGCAGATGTGGCACAGGAAACGTTCATTAAAGCTTATCGAGCGTTGCCTAACTTTAGGGGCGAGAGCGCATTTTATACTTGGTTGTATAGGATCGCGGTTAACTGTTCAAAAAATTATTTGGTGGCGCTTGGTCGAAAGCCGCCAGCAAACGACGTAGATGCGGAAGAAGCTGAGTTTTATGATGGTGCAGACCAATTAAGATCGAACGCTTCACCGGAAAATCTATTGTTAAGCGACGAAGTGAAAGCAGTGATTTTCAAAACTATCGAGCGCTTGCCTGACGATTTAAAAACCGCAATTACTTTGCGTGAAATTGAAGGCATGAGCTACGAGGAAATAGCTGTCATTATGGATTGTCCTGTAGGTACAGTTCGTTCGAGAATTTTTCGCGCAAGGGAAGCGATAGATAATAATTTGAATCCATTAATAGGTGAGTCTTAATATGGCACAAGCTGAAAAACAAGTGACAGAAGATTTAACGACATCGCAAATTTTTGACGGTGATCTGTCACTCAACGCTGAAACTGATGTTCGTTTAGACGAACAAAAGTTTGCTCGGTATGCCTTGATTGGTGATGTAATGCGTAGTCAAAAGCAAGACACACCTTGCATTGATATCACCAGCAGCTTTGCGGCGGCACTTGAACAAGAGCAAACGTATAGTGAGCCGGCCGTTGAGCAAGTGAAAGAAACGACGCCGAAGAGTAATGTGATTGAGCTAAGTGCATGGCGTAAGCCGTTTGCACAAGTGGCTATCGCGGCAAGTGTGTCATTGTTTGCTGTGCTTGGGGTTAATACGCTAAGCACTGACACGACTTTACCTGCGGGCGATGCGTTACAGTTGCAATCTACTCCTTTTGCTGGAGGCGTTTCTCCTGTGAGCTTATCAACTGAGCCTGCGCTTGAATCAGCGGCTAAAGGCATTAGAGAGTTACAGCAACAACGCATTGGTGCATTGGTGCTAGAGCATCAAAGGCAGTCTCGCATGGCATATGCGCTGCAGCAATCGGGTGAAAACAACACCGCTGAAAAGCAAGAGGAAAAAGAGCAATAAATGAGAGCACTGTTAGTTGTAGTAAGTGTATTTTTCTCTAGTTGGCTGTGGGCAAATGAAAGCGTATCAGCCAAACAACTGCTAAAAGACATGGCCGAAGCGGTGCATCATAGAAACTTTGATGCATCGTTTGTCGTGGTGAAAGGAAAATCTATGGAGCCTTACCGTTGGCTTCATGGTAACCAAGATGGGACTGAATTTGAGCTTTTAAGTTTGCTCAATGGTGCTGGACTTGAAATGATCCGCATTGGTGACAAAGTGACTTATTTTGAACCAAAGTCTGAGCCTTACACCATCCAAACAGATTCGATAGCAGGCCCTATTCCCGAAGTTTTATTCAAAAATATCGACAGCCTCAAAGAAAGTTATGATTTTGTCTTAGGTGGTAAAGGTCGGATTGTTGACAGACCTGCTCAGCTTGTCAGATTAGAAGCAAAGGACGACGCTAAATACAACTATTGGTTGTGGATCGATACCGAGTCATCTCTGTTACTAAAATCCGCTTACGTAAACCAACAAGGCGAGTTGTTAGAACAGCTTCAGCTTACCCATATCAGCGTGACTGAAACCCCAGCCGAGCAATTGTTAGAACTTTCCCAAAAGCAGTTTCCTGAAGCCGTATCTGGATTGTTGAAGACACTTGAGAATGGCACGAAAAACAATTGGCAAATTGGTTGGTTACCTCAGGGCTTTGAGCTGCTAAAATCTGACAGACATAAGTTAGATTTAAACAATGAGCTGGCAGACTACTACTTGTTTTCCGACGGCCTTGTCGATATTTCGGTATTTGTACAACGTCCTTTACCGGGTCAGCGCCCAAGTGGAGCGCTTTCGTCAGGTGCGACAACGGTGTACGTACACAACACAGGTGCCTTTGACGTATCCGTAGTTGGAAATATTCCAGCAATGACCGCAAAAGCAATCGCTGAGTCTGTGAAAAGACCTTTATGATAGAACAAACTCTGACAGTTGCCGCCATAAAAGGCGCAACTGTCTATTTAGAAGCACAGCCAAAACCCGCTTGTGAAGGCTGTAACGGCAAATGCGGCTCCCAAGTATTCGCCAAACTCTTTGGCACCCACAAAAAACAATTCCCTGTAGATTTGACGGAATCTGTCGAAATTGGCCAAAAAGTTAAGTTGGCATTAGACGACACTAATGTGGTTAAGCATGCGTTTTATGTTTACATGATGCCATTGCTTTTTGCTTTTGCTGGCATGTTTATCGCGGCCCTCGTACTTGGTCTCAATGAACCTTTACAGATACTTATTGCATTTACGAGTGCAGCACTCGGTTTATTTTTCGCCAGAGTCCAAGGGGATAAACTCAAACATCAGGTAAAAGTGATAAAAATTTACCCAATTAGCCTACCAATAACGCAAATAGATGGTGATTGTACTAAATAAAATGTAAAATCGAGGCCTTAATCTCTATTTGTGACTAACAGAAGTATTGAATCCAGTATATGAAGCATATCCGTAACTTTTCTATTATTGCCCACATTGACCATGGAAAATCGACGCTATCAGACCGCTTAATCCAAGTTTGTGGAGGTTTAACAGACCGCGAAATGCAGCAGCAGGTACTGGATTCGATGGACATCGAACGTGAGCGCGGTATTACCATCAAAGCACAGAGTGTAACGCTTAACTATCAAGCAAAAGATGGCGAAACCTACCAGCTAAACTTTATCGATACACCGGGACACGTTGACTTCACTTATGAAGTTTCGCGCTCTCTAGCTGCTTGTGAAGGTGCGTTATTGGTTGTTGACGCGGGTCAAGGTGTAGAAGCACAAACACTAGCGAACTGTTACACTGCACTTGAGATGGACTTGGAAGTTATTCCGGTTCTGAACAAAATTGACTTACCACAGGCTGATCCACTTCGCGTAGCCGAAGAAATTGAAGATATCGTTGGTATTGAAGCATTAGAAGCGGTTCGTTGTAGTGCGAAAACGGGTATCGGCATTGATGAAGTGCTCGAAGTGATCGTACGTGATATTCCGCCACCAGAAGGTGAGCCAAATGCGCCACTACAGGCACTGATTATCGATTCATGGTTTGACCCGTACCAAGGCGTAGTGTCATTGGTACGTATTAAAAACGGTGAATTAAGAGCGGGCGAGAAGATCAAGATCATGTCTACTGAGCAAGCTCACCAAGTAGATAAGGTTGGTATCTTTACACCGAAGCAGACTAATACCGGGGTGTTGAGAACGGGTGAAGTAGGTTTTGTTATCGCAGGTATCAAAGACATCCATGGAGCACCAGTTGGTGATACCATTACCATGGCTCGTGATTCTGCAACAGACCGTTTGCCTGGTTTCCAAAAGGTGAAGCCTCAGGTATACGCGGGAATGTTCCCAATTTCATCTGATGACTACGAAAACTTCCGCGATGCGCTTAATAAATTGAGCCTCAACGATGCATCACTATTCTTCGAGCCTGAGAACTCAACAGCACTAGGTTTTGGTTTCCGTTGTGGCTTCCTTGGTATGCTCCACATGGAGATCATTCAAGAGCGCCTTGAACGTGAATACGACATGGATCTGATCACCACAGCTCCAACGGTAATCTATGAAGTAGAAACTAAGCACGGTGTGGTGAAAATCGATAACCCATCGGATTTACCACCGGTAAACGACATTATTGAAATTCGTGAACCAATCGTTGAAGCAAATATTCTCGTTCCGCAAGAATATTTAGGAAACGTGATCACGCTGTGTGTTGAAAAGCGTGGTATGCAGACCAAGATGACCTATCACGGTAAGCAAGTTGCGTTAACCTATGAATTGCCTATGTCGGAAGTGGTGATGGATTTCTTTGATAAGTTGAAGTCTACCAGCCGTGGTTTTGCATCACTAGATTACAACTTCAAGCGTTTTGAAGCATCAGACATGGTGCGTGTGGATATTCTGATCAATGGCGACCGCGTTGATGCGCTTGCAATAATTGTTCACCGCGATGGTTCACAAACGCGTGGCCGTCAGTTAGCTGAAGCGCTGAGAGAATTGATCCCTCGCCAAATGTTTGATATTGCTATTCAAGCTGCAATTGGTAATCACGTTATTGCGCGCAGTACAGTTAAACAGTTACGTAAAAACGTAATCGCGAAATGTTATGGTGGTGACGTGAGCCGTAAGAAAAAGCTACTGCAAAAGCAAAAAGAAGGTAAGAAGCGTATGAAGCAACTTGGTAACGTTGAAGTGCCACAAGACGCATTCTTAGCAATATTGAAAGTAGGTAAGTAACAGGAAATACAAATGGCAGGTTATTTTTCAATTTTATTGGTGCTACTCACGGTCGGTTCAGGCCTTATTTGGTTGATCGATCATTTGGTGTATGCACCAAAAAGACAAGCTAGGCTTGCTATTGCGCAAGGTGCGTCTGACACTCAGTTGGATGCCGACATCATTGCGGAAATAGCACCTGAACCTGCCATTGTTGAAAACGCGAAATCAATTTTTCCAATGATTGCCGCGATCACGATTTTCCGTTCGTTTATTTTTGAACCGTTTCAAATTCCATCAGGCTCAATGATGCCAACCTTATTGGATGGCGATTTTATTCTAGTGGAAAAATATGCTTACGGGATTAAAGACCCTGTGTGGCGTAGCAAAATCGTTGAAACGGGTACACCTGAGCGCGGTGATATTGCGGTGTTCAAGTTTCCGCTAGACGAGCGTATTGACTTCATCAAGCGTATTGTTGGTTTACCGGGCGACCATATTGTTTATCGCAATCGTCAACTTTACATTAAACCTAAGTGTGAAGACGGGCAGAGCGAAGCAAACGGGTTGACGTGTGGCGAATATAATAAGATTGATGTAGATATTGTTAATCGTGACGAGTTTACGCAAGGCCCAATGCAGTTGGTGCGTCTAACCGAGCATTTGCCAAACGTAGAACATGATATTTTAATTAATCCTGAAGTGTTAGAGTTAACAGATCGCTACTATCAACAACCAGGTACTCGCCGCGATGAGTGGGTAGTACCAGAGGGAAGTTATTTTGCGATGGGTGATAACCGTAATAACAGCCAAGATAGTCGTATGTGGGGTTTTGTACCTGATGAAAACTTGGTTGGAAGAGCGGTATTTATTTGGTTAAGTTTTGATTTTGATAATGGCCCAGACAGCATTTTGCCAGGGTGGGTTCCAACTGGTGTTCGTTTTGAGCGCCTAGGTAGTATTCAGTAAAAATGAAAAGAAACGTAGAAGAACTTTATAATAAAATAGGGTACAACTTCTCTGATAAGGCGCTGCTTGAGCAGGCTTTGACGCATCGCAGTCACAAAGGCCAGCACAACGAGCGTCTCGAATTTTTGGGCGACTCTATTTTAAGCTTTGTGATTGCAAATGCTTTGTATCACAAGTTTCCAAAAGCGCGTGAAGGTGATTTAAGCCGCATGCGTTCAACGTTAGTGCGTGGTCAAACGCTGGCCGAATTCGGTGTGGAATTCGCGCTGGGTGATTATCTGCGCCTAGGTCCAGGTGAGCTGAAGAGCGGCGGGTTTCGCCGTGAGTCAACACTCGCAGATGCAGTAGAAGCCATTATTGGTGCCGTTTTCTTAGACTCTGACATCGACGTGTGTAGAGATTTGGTACTAAGTTGGTACGAATCACGCTTAACTGCGATTTCACCTGGTCATAACCAAAAAGACCCGAAGACGCTGCTGCAGGAGTATCTACAAGCTCGAAAATTACCTTTACCGGGCTACACTGTAATAGATACCAAAGGGCAAGCTCACAACCAAACATTCACGGTCGAATGTATAGTGGAAGGGATGGAAAGTATAATTTCAGTAGGCAGCTCGCGACGTAAAGCTGAGCAAAAAGCTGCCGAAAAAGCGCTTAAGATATTAAAGAATGACGCTTGATACACATTGCGGCATGATTGCCATTGTCGGTAGACCTAACGTAGGTAAATCGACACTATTAAACAAATTGGTTGAGCAAAAGGTAAGTATTACCTCGCGTAAACCACAAACCACTCGTCACCGCATCATGGGGATCCATACAGAGGGTAACTATCAGGCGGTGTACGTTGATACGCCAGGACTTCATATTGAAGAAAAGCGTGCAATTAACCGCTTAATGAACCGAGCAGCATCAAGCTCAATCGGCGATGTTGAACTGGTTATTTTTGTCGTAGAAGGGACGCATTGGACGCCTGATGACGAAATGGTACTGGCTAAAGTTAAAGACAGCGGTCGTCCTATCTTGGTGGTGATGAATAAAACCGATCAGGTAAAAGATAAAGACTTGTTGATGCCACATATTCAGTGGTTGAGTGAACAGGGTGATTTTATCGGGATCGTACCTATCTCTGCGAAGCAAGGTAAGAACGTTGATATGATCAGAGAAGAAGTGCACAAGCGTTTACCTGCATGTGAATTCTATTTCCCTGAAGATTACGTTACCGATCGCTCAATGCGTTTTATGGCGGCAGAGATCGTGCGTGAAAAGCTGATGCGCTTTATGGGCGATGAGCTACCGTACTCGGTGACGGTTGAGATCGAACAGTTTAAGTGGCAAGACAACGGTGTTTGGCAGATAAACGCGTTGATCCTTGTTGAGCGCGAATCGCAAAAACGCATGGTGATCGGCAACAAAGGCGAAAAGCTCAAAGTGATCGGTCGCGAAGCGCGTAAAGATCTTGAAAACATGCTAGACAACAAAGTCTATCTCGAATGCTGGGTTAAAGTGAAATCTGGTTGGGCAGACGACGAACGTGCTCTTCGTAGCTTAGGGTACGGAGAAGACTGATTGGATAGCGACTTTCGACAGGCCTATCTGTTACATCGCAGACCTTACAGCGATTCTCAGGTACTGCTTGACGTGCTGGTCGAAGGCGTTGGACAACTCAAAATGCTTGCCCGAGTAAAGGGCAAGCAATCCCTCAAACATAATGCCCAGTTGCGGCCATTTTCGTTACTTTTACTGCAATATGCAGGCAGATACGATTTTAAATACGTAAACCGTTTTGAACCCACAGACAATCAAATCCAACTCGTTGGGCGGCAGCTATATTGCGGCTTGTATCTCAATGAGCTAACGCAACGCGTGGTACCAACGAACGAACCGCTAGAGCAGATCTTTGCGCTATATCAACTACATTTAATGCGTTTGGCCCAAGATGAAGATGTGGAACCTATCTTACGCAGCTTTGAGTTGCAATTGTTGGGTGAGCTGGGTTTTGGGGTGGAATTGGAGTTTGACGCAGAAGGTAATCCAGTGCGGCCAAAAGCCGCGTATAAGTACGTATCTGAGTACGGTTTTATTGCAGTCGGTCGTGAACCTGATACGATACCGGGCAGTATGTTATTGGCCATTGCTAATCAAGATTTCCAAGACCTTGCCGTGAGAAGGGCGGCTAAGCTATTAACACGAAAATTAATGGCACCGCTGGTTGGCAAGCAAGGGCTGAAAAGTAGAGAACTATTTATTTCAAAGAAATAATACCAATTTAATCAAAAATATAAATCGGTAAATTGGTATCGCAGTAATAAGTGGGTAATCCACTTGTTACGTCATATTATCAAGGGATAAACGATGAAAGATATTTTACTCGGCGTCAACGTAGACCACATTGCAACGCTTCGTCAGGCACGTGGCACTAGCTATCCTGATCCAGCACATGCAGCTGCAGTAGCTGAGCACGCAGGTGCCGACGGCATTACTATTCACTTACGTGAAGACCGTCGCCATATTCAAGATCGCGATGTTTACGTGATGGCAAAAACCATCCAAACACGTATGAATCTAGAAATCGCAGTAACTGACGAAATGCTCGACATCGCTTGCGAAGTTAAACCTGAATATGTTTGCCTAGTGCCAGAAAAGCGCGAAGAATTAACCACGGAAGGTGGCTTAGACGTTGCGGGTAATCTAGATAGAATCACAGCGGCAACTCAGCGCCTAGCTGATGCAGGTATTAAAGTAAGCTTGTTCATCGACGCGGATAAAAAGCAGCTAGATGCTGCAAAGCAAAGTGGTGCGCCTTACATTGAGATCCACACAGGTGCTTATGCTGATGCTGAGAATGAGACCGAAATGACCACGGAGCTTGAACGCATTCGTGAAGGCGTTAAGTATGCTCATGGCCTAGGCCTTATCGTCAACGCCGGCCATGGTTTGCATTACCATAATGTTAAACCGATTGCACAAATGCCAGAAATCTACGAACTGAACATTGGTCATGCCATTGTTGCTCGAGCGGCAATTGATGGACTGGAAAAGGCAGTACGAGATATGAAGCGTTTGATGTTAGAGGCGAGACAAGCATAACGCTTAGTGGTAAAGGAAACGAAAGGGCTGTGCAGCCCTTTCTTTTTGCCTTGTAATCAGGCTAATACAATTGGTATCAAAATGAAAAAAATGGTGTTGGTCTTTGCAAGTTGTGCCCTTGCACCACAACTTAGCGAAGCGACAGAGAACAACGAATTTGAAATCATCACTACTACGGCATCTAGATTGGCTGAGACGGCAGGAGAGCGCCCTGTAAGCCTCTCTTCGCTCACAGAAGCTCAATTAGATGACATAGGTGTCACACATATCGAAAAGGCGTTGAGGCTCGTTGCTGGCGCAAATATACAGCATGGTAATGGTCAAGAGTATCTGCCTGCATTGCGTTCACAAGTGCTCTCTGGTGCAGGCGCATGTGGCGGCATTTTAATGGCTGAAGATGGTATTGCACTCAGAGCCGCAGGCTTTTGTAATATTAATGAACTCTTTGAATCGCATTTTGAAGCCGCTGAGCGTATAGAAGTGCTAAAAGGACCAAACAGCGTATTGTATGGCTCCAATGCGGTGCATGGAGTGGTTAATGTGATTACTTCAAACAGCATTCAAAAGACACCTAGGGTAGCATTAGATATCGGCTCCTATGGTTATAGCCGAGCTCGGATGCAAGCTGGTGATAAAGCCCTTGGCTTGGGTGCTGCGTTAACCCTCACAAAAGATACGGGTTATCGTGACGACGAAAGCGTCGAGCAACAAAAGTTGAGCATCAAACACCAATATGAAGGTGAGAAGTTTGGTGTCGTATCTGGAATGACATACACCCACTTAGATCAGCAAACTGCAGGTTATGTAACAGGAGTGGACAGCTATAAAAATAAGCAATTGGCAAAGCAAAACGAAAACCCTGAAGCATTTAGAAAGGCAGAGTCATTTAGAGCTTGGACAGAAATAACGGGGCACTTTGATGAAAGCAACGCCGTGCTGATAAAACCTTATGTCCGCTGGCAAGAGATGGAATTTGTTAAGCATTTCTTGCCGGGTAAGCCGTTTGAAGAAAATGGTCAAACTGGTGTGGGGCTGCAAACGCTTATACACACTGAATTAAGTGACTCAATACAACTAGATTGGGGAATGGATGCGGAATATACCCAAGGCGAAATGTTGCAGTATCAGCCTACGCCGACTGAAGGCTCTGCATTTTTACGCTCAACTATTCCTACAGGAAAACACTACGACTATGAAGTAGATGCAAGGCAATTCGCGCCTTTTGCAAATCTCAGTTGGCGACAGGGTAACTGGTTAGTTGAACTGGGCGGTCGTTTTGAGTCAATGAAGTACGATTATCGCAACTTTTTACCTAATGGGCGCACCAAAGAAGATGGTTCGGAGTGTGTAATGGGCGGGTGTCGTTATAGTCGCCCAGCCAGTGGTAAAGATAGCTTTGCTCATTTTTCACCAAAATTTGGTTTAAGCTACGCGTTTACTGAACTGCATATTGCCTATGCTAACGTGTCCAAAGGCTATCGAGCACCACAAACTGCTGAGCTTTACCAATTGCAGCGAGAGCAGCTAAAAGCATCGCTAGAGGAAGAAAAGGCGGACAATATTGAACTTGGCCTAAAGGGGAGTGCAGATAGCCTTGACTATCAGGTCGCGATTTATGACATGGAAAAAGAAAATTTGATCTTCCGAGATAGTGACTTTTTCTATATCAACGATGGTCGCTCAAGACACCGAGGTGTGGAGTTGGAGCTGAGTTATTCATTTTCAGCACATTGGCAACTAGATCTCGCCGCAACGCGTGCCAAGCATACCTATGAACAAGATAATATTCTTGGTGGCATCAATATTAACGGCAACGATCTAGATTCAGCACCAAGGAACGTCATTAACGCCCAATTACGCTGGCAAGCACTGGATAATCTCAGTTGGTCTTTGGCTTGGCATCATGTAGGAGAGTATTTTACTGACCCCGAAAATCTTCATCGTTATTCTGGTCACGACTTGCTGAGCTTACGAGGAAAGTGGCAGGTAAATCCGCATTTGGCGTTGACGATGAGAGTGAAAAACCTTACCGACGAACGTTATGCTGAGCGTGCCGATTACACTTCATTTAGTGGTGAAAGGTACTTTCCAGGAAGACCAAGAAACATTCTGGTTTCACTGGACTACCGCTGGTAATACATGAAAAAGGGAGCAGAAAGCTCCCTTTGTGAAACTATCGTGATATTTAGTCGTCTAGCGAGCGAAGTAGTGCATTGATCCCAACTTTTTCGCGGGTTTGCTGATCTACTCTTTTCACAATAATTGCTGCATACAGGCTATGAGAGCCATCTTTGCTTGGTAGTGAACCTGGTACTACCACCGCACCGGCTGGTACGCGACCATAATGGGTTTCGCCTGTTTCACGGTCGTAAATACGAGTACTTTGTGAAATATAGACACCCATGGAGATAACCGCACCTTCTTCAACAATCACACCTTCTACGATTTCAGAACGTGCGCCGATGAAACAGTTATCTTCAATAATCGTTGGATTGGCTTGTAGCGGCTCTAATACGCCGCCAATGCCTACACCGCCAGATAGGTGTACGTTTTTACCGATCTGTGCACACGAGCCCACGGTTGCCCAAGTGTCTACCATAGTGCCTTCGTCGACGTAAGCACCAATATTAACGTAAGACGGCATTAGGACCACGTTCTTACCGACAAAGCTGCCCTGACGCGCTACCGCGTTTGGTACTACGCGCATACCACCTTGTTGGAACTGCTCTGGCGTATAGTCTGAGAATTTTAATGGTACTTTGTCGTAAAACTGGTTAACGCCATCGCTCATTGGTTGGTTGTCACGAATTCTAAAAGACAGGAGTACCGCCTTTTTCAACCATTGATGTACAACCCACTCACCACTAATTTTTTCAGCAACACGTGCTGCACCTGAATCTAGCATTTCCAATGCATTGACAATCGCTTGTTTTACTTCGTCTGATACCGCTGTTGGGGTAATGGTATCGCGGTTTTCCCACGCGGTTTCAATAGTCGTTTTTAAATCAGACATAAATTCCTCGTTAATCTGTTTCAGCATTTAATTTTTTGAGTAGGGCGCGATGAAGCTCAGCTTTTTGTACTTCATCTAGTGCCTTGTAATCTTTGTTTGAGACGACGAAAAAGTCTTCTGCGCGTTCGCCGACGGTTGTAATGCGCGCGGCATGAATATGTAGTGAATAGGCCTGAAATACCTCAGCAATTTTAGTCAGTAACCCCGGAATATCAATGGCCTGAATTTCAATTAGGCTGCGATCGTCGCGTGCATGCGGGCGCAGTATAATTTTAGGTTTGATATTAAAGTCTTTAAACTTCTGTGAGCGGTTTTTCTTAACCCGGATCTTTCTTTTTGGATCTTTCAGTAAAGTTTCCAAGCCTTTTCTGATCCCAGCTGCACGGCCAGTACTGAGTGGGTCGCCATTCACTTCTAAGATAACAAAACTAAAGACAACATAGCCATCTTTTGTGGTCATGACCTGAGCATGCTGGATCTGTGCTTTTTTAGAACCAATTACACTGACCAATTTGGCGAATAACGCAGATTCATAAGGACTGTATACGAATACTTGCGTCCCGCCATGCATGGGCTTGTCAGAGACGATCACGCTTGGCTGACTTAAATCATCAGACTGTAATAAGTGCTCAGTATGCCAAGAGATCTGCTGTTCACTAAAGGCAGTAAAATAATTGGCCTTAAAGCGTGACCAAATAAGGTCAATGTACTCTTCGAAGTAGCCCAAATTAATCAGCCGTTGCTTGGCTTGCCGCTTCTTATCACGGATCTGATCGCGCATATCCATTGGGTTTTCAAGGCCCAAGCGCAATGCCCGTTGAGTATGTAGATATAGCTCGCGTAAGAGGGTGTTTTTCCAGTCGTTCCAGAGGTTGTCGTTGGTGGCACGAATGTCGGCAACCGTTAAGCAATAGAGATAATCTAGTTGACGTTCGTTTTTCACTTTTTGTGCAAATTCAGCAATAACATCGGGGTCATTAATATCTTTACGCTGGGCTGTGACAGACATCAGTAGGTGATTTTGCACCAGCCAAGCTACTAATTTAGCGTCGGATGCGGTAAAGCCGTGCATTTTGGTAAATGCCATGGCGTCAACGGCGCCAAGCTCGGAATGGTCGCCACCTCGGCCTTTGGCAATATCGTGAAAGATCCCCGCTAAGTAAAGTAGCTCGGGCTTGTCCATGCGGGCAACAATTTCAGAACAAATCGGGAATTCACTAATATGCTCTTTATCGAAATAGCGGTAGATGTTATTGATAAGCTTATGGGTATGCTCATCCACTGTGTAGGCGTGAAACAGATCGAACTGCATTTGACCAAAAATATTACGCCACTGCGGTAAATAGGCAGCGATGATCCCGTGTTTGTGCATCAGAGTAAACGCTCGTCCCATGCCGTTGGGGTGTTTCAATAACCTTAAAAAAGCGTCACGACAGCCTGCGTAATCTTGCAAATCGCCTAATAAACGGCGTCTGACTTGGCGCATAGTACGTATGGTACTTGGGTCAATCTGATTGATTTTAGGGTTGTCTGCAATATGTTCAAAGAGGACAAACAAATTCTCTCGACGGAAAAAGACCGAGGGGTTCTTAACGCGAATTTTATTGCCAATACGCTCAAAGTTTCTGTCGAGAGGCACGGCTTCTTGTTCCAACTGCTCAGGAAGAATACTTTGTTCGAAATAGGAGAGCAGCATCTGGTTCATTTCGCGCACTCGGCTCATGATCCTAAATAAGCGTTTCATCATACGCTCAACTGAAGCTTTACCTTCAGAGCCGAAACCGAGGAGCTCTGCGGCATGTGGTTGATGGTCAAACAGTAAGCGGTTCTCACTGCGACCAGCGGCCAAATGTAGCGCAAAGCGAATGTTCCACAGGTTTTCGATGCACTCTAACAGCTCTTGATATTCTTCATGGGTCAAATAACCGTGATTGATTAACTCTTCCAAAGTTTCAGCGCGGAAGTGCTTTTTAGCGACCCAAAAAATGGTTTGCAGGTCGCGCAGGCCACCGGGGTTTTCTTTAATATTAGGCTCAAGGTTATAGGCGGTACCATGGCATTTTTTATGGCGAATATTCTGCTCATTGACCTTGGCGATAAAAAAGTCACTAGATTGCCAAATTGGGGTTTCAACGATATGCCGTTTGAGGTGTTCATATTCAATATGGTTACCACAAATGAGGCGGCTTTCCAGCAGACTAGTGGCAAAATGAACGTCATTTTGTTTTTGTTCTAGGACTTGTTCATGGGTTCTTACGCTATGACCGATATCTAGACCTAAATCCCATAGATAAGTGACAAAACGCTCTAAACTGCTGGTCACTTTTTCACAGGGAACGGATTTGGTCAGCACCAAAAAATCGATATCAGAGAACGGGTGTAACTCACCACGGCCGTAACCACCAATGGCGATTAACGACAAGTCTGGTTGATGCGCCAGTCCAGTTTCATTAAACAGTTTAATCAACAATCGGTCGATAAATTCAGCGCGAGAGTTAATTAGATTTCTAACGGGTTGCTTGGCAAATTGATTGCTTAACCATTTGTAGAAAAAAGCAAGACAATCACGGTAATCGGTAAGTTCTTGTGCTTCATCAAGAAGCGTCTTCACTTTGTTCGGTAATGCCACTTAGGATCCTGTGTCATGCGCGCAAAAACAGTAGAGTCCTGTTTTACACTAAATAAATAAGAATTGCGAGTGACGGGGAGGTGAAGGGTCAAGGATTGGGCAACTAGCATCGCGTGTAACTGATATCTAAACACAAGGGGGTTGTAACCGCTGTAGCGTGAGTTGTGCAATAAAAAAGCCAGCAATCTGGCTGGCTTTGATAAATGCTTTTTGCAATTAAGCTGAATGCGTAATAACGCGGTCTATCGTTTCGTTATTGCGCAGCGTTAAAATCTCAACGCCATTATCTGTGACAAGCAGCGTGTGTTCCCACTGCGCCGAAAGACTACGGTCTTTGGTAACGACAGTCCAATCATCTTTTAGTAGCTTACATTGGCGCTTACCTGCGTTAACCATAGGCTCGATAGTTAAACACATACCGGCTTTAAGTACCTCGCCAGTACCTGGTTTGCCGTAGTGCATTACTTGTGGCTCTTCATGGAATTCTTTACCAATGCCGTGACCACAATATTCACGCACGATAGAGTAGTTAAAGCCTTCTGCATACTTTTGAATTGCAGCGCCAATATCGCCCAAACGCACGCCCGGCTTTACCATTTTTATCGCAAGGTACAGGCTCTCTTGCGTGATTTCGCTTAAGCGCTTACCTTGGATAGTTGGTGTACCGACGTAAAACATTTTTGACGTATCACCATGATAACCATCTTTGATCACAGTGATGTCGATATTGATAATGTCGCCTTCTTTTAGCGGTTTATCGTTTGGGATACCGTGACAGATAACGTGGTTAACTGAGGTACAAATAGACTTCGGAAAGCCGTGATAATTTAGCGGTGCAGGAACAGCACCTTGCTCATCAACAATGTAGTTGTGACAAATGGTGTTTAATTCGTCGGTGGTCACCCCTGGCTTAACATACGGCTCGATCATTTCCAGTACTTCCGCGGCTAAACGCCCGGCAACACGCATTTTTTCGATTTCTTCAGGGGTTTTGATCACAGCACTCATTTAGACTCCAAGTCAATTTAGATGAACATTTATTATGCACAAATTTTACGCATAAGATTGAGTTAATTCTTTATATATGGTATAAAGCGCGCCGTCTTTTTACAAATAATTCTTCCTCACACGATGAGAGTGAATGTTTGTAGTTAAGACAACACACTTATTAATATTAACACACACACATATCGACACATACACTTGGGTGCATGCAGTTATAAAAACTTCGTGTTGGTGCTATGGGATATGTGGAGGCCTAACCCTAACTTTTAGAGGAAAAATACAATGGCAAACGTTTCAATGCGCGATATGCTTCAAGCTGGTGTTCACTTCGGTCACCAAGCACGTTACTGGAACCCTAAGATGAAGCCGTTCATCTTCGGTGCACGTAACCGCGTTCATATCATCAACCTAGAAAAAACTGTTCCTATGTTCAACGATGCACTTAAGTTCTTACAGAACGTAGCATCTAACAAAGGCAAAATCCTTTTCGTAGGTACTAAGCGCGCTGCAAGCGAAGCAGTTAAAGAAGCGGCTATCCAAAGTGAGCAGTTCTACGTAAATCACCGTTGGTTAGGTGGTATGTTGACTAACTGGAAAACAGTTCGTCAATCAATCAAGCGTCTTAAAGAGCTTGAGACTCAAAGCCAAGACGGTACTTTCGAGAAGCTTACTAAGAAAGAAGCGCTAATGCTTACTCGTGAAATGCAAAAGCTTGAAAAAGGCCTTGGCGGTATCAAAGATATGGGCGGTCTTCCAGACGCTATCTTCGTTATCGACGCTGACCACGAGCACATCGCTATCCGTGAAGCTAACAACCTAGGTATCCCAGTAGTATCTGTTGTTGATACTAACTCAAACCCAGATGGTGTTGATTTCATCATCCCAGGTAACGACGACGCTATCCGTGCAATCCAGCTATACACTGGTGCAGTAGCGACTGCTATCACTGAAGGTCGTGAAAGCAACATCGTTGCTCAAGCAGAAAACGACGACTTCGTTGAAGCTGAGTAATTACCTGATTAGGTATTAGCTGTCATCAAGTCTTCATCAAATTATTGGTGAAGACTTGATATTCTTTATAAGCGATTAACTGCTTATCCCGTTGTTTGCCAAGCAGACCTTGAAAGATAACGGATTTTTATCAAATTGAGGCGAGCTGTACTTGATTTGATATTCAGCCAACCTAAGGTTGGTTTTATCAAGAACTGAATTCAGATTTGAGGATATTCTAATGGCTGTAACTGCTGCCCTAGTAAAAGAACTTCGTGAGCGCACTGGCGCTGGCATGATGGATTGTAAAAAAGCACTGACAGAAACTGGCGGTGATATCGATCAAGCAATCGAAAACATGCGTAAAAGTGGTGCTGCTAAAGCTGCTAAAAAAGCAGGCAACATCGCCGCTGAAGGTACAATCATCATCAAGCAAGGCGAAGGTTTTGCTGCACTAGTAGAAGTTAACTGTCAAACTGACTTCGTAGCAAAAGATGCAAGCTTCCTTGCATTTGCTAACGAAATTGCTGACGCAGCTGTAGCTGAGCAACTAACTATCGAAGACTTACAAGCTAAGTTTGAAGAGACTCGTGTTGCACTAGTAGCTAAAATCGGTGAGAACATGAACATCCGTCGTGTTTCTTACATCCAAGGTGACAAGCTAGTTGCTTACCGTCACGGCGAGCGTATCGGTGTTGTTGTAGCTGGTGATGCTGACGAAGAAACACTTAAGCACGTTGCAATGCACGTTGCTGCTTCTAAGCCAGACTACCTAAACCCAGAAGACGTACCTGCTGAAGTAGTTGAAAAAGAAAAAGCGGTTCAAGTTGAAATCGCAATGAACGAAGGTAAGCCAGCTGAAATCGCTGAGAAGATGGTTGTTGGTCGTATGAAGAAGTTCACTGGTGAGATCTCTCTTACTGGTCAAGCTTTCATCATGGAACCTAAGAAATCAGTAGGTGACTACCTTAAAGAGAAGAATGCATCTGTTTCTTCATTCGTTCGCCTAGAAGTAGGTGAAGGTATCGAGAAGAAAGAAGAAGACTTCGCAGCAGAAGTTGCAGCACAAATCGCTGCAGCAAAAGGCCAGTAATCACTTATTGTGATGCCTAATGACGTAAAAGCTGACATTAGCTTTGCGTCATTGCTGAAAATTCTCTAAAATAACCGCGCATTTATGTCTAGCATAAGCGCGGTTATTTTTTACCTCACTTTTAATTGGCCCGGATATTATGACTATCAATAAAAAACCTGTTTTTAGACGCGTTCTTTTAAAGCTTAGTGGTGAAGCTTTAATGGGAGATGAAGGCTTTGGTATCGATCCAAAAGTATTGGATCGTATGGCACAAGAAATCAAAGAGTTAGTAGAGCTCGACGTAGAAGTGGGTTTGGTTATCGGTGGCGGTAACTTCTTACGTGGTGGTTCACTTGCAGAAGCGGGCATGAACCGAGTTGTGGGCGACCACATGGGCATGCTAGCGACCGTCATGAATGGCCTTGCGATGCGTGATGCGCTGCACCGTGCTTTTGTAAACGCACGTTTGATGTCTGCTATCCCGCTAAATGGCGTGTGTGATGCTTACAATTGGGCGGAAGCAATTAGCCTATTAAAATCTGGCCGTGTTGTTATTTTCTCTGCAGGTACGGGCAACCCATTCTTTACCACGGACTCAGCAGCATGTTTGCGCGGTATCGAGATTGAAGCGGATACCGTGATTAAAGCCACTAAGGTTGAAGGGGTATTTAGTGACGATCCGGTGAAAAACCCAGATGCTACGCTATACCGCACGTTGACTTACAACGAAGTTATCGACAAAGAATTGAAAGTGATGGATTTAGCTGCATTTACATTGGCACGTGACCACAATATGCCAATCAGCGTATTCAACATGAATAAACCGGGTGCATTGAAAAATGTCATCATGGGTGAAGAGGAAGGTACCCTTATCTCTTCTCAAGCAGCAGAATAATCTGACGACTATTTCAGCAACTCGTAGTTAAGTAGCGAATCTCTAAATTGCGAGTATAATCTGGCATAACAAGAACAGACTAGGAAAGTATTGTGATCGAAGATATTAAAAAAGACGCTCAAGAGCGCATGAAAAAAAGTGTGGCTGCGCTTGGAAGCCAGCTTTCTAAAATCCGCACAGGTCGTGCACACCCTGCGCTACTAGATGGTATTTCTGTTTCTTACTACGGTGCAGATACACCGCTAAACCAAGTAGCAAACGTAACGACGGAAGACTCTCGTACACTTGCTATCAGCGTATTCGACAAATCGCTTGCACAGGCGGTTGAAAAAGCAATCATGTCTTCTGACTTAGGTTTAAACCCAATGTCTGCAGGTACTGTGATCCGTGTTCCACTTCCTCCACTAACTGAAGAGCGTCGTAAAGATCTCATCAAGATCGTACGTGGTGAAGTTGAAGGTGGTCGTGTTGCAGTACGTAACATTCGCCGTGATGCAAATGGTGATATTAAATCATTGCTAAAAGACAAAGAAATTTCTGAAGACGAAGCGCGTCAAGCTGAAGATGATATCCAAAAATTGACTGACAAGTTCATCAAAGAAATGGATACACAACTAAGTGCGAAAGAAGCAGAGTTGATGGAAATCTAAATGTCTATGTCCTAGCGTTTATGTTTACGCACTGTTTACGTATTGCAGAAAATTCTGCTTTGTTTCTGAGCAGTTAGCGTTTTTTGGGCTGGGTACACTGACAAATTTATTAGGTTTGAAGCGCCGCCTAGGGTATACTAGGCGGCGTTTTTTTTCACTTAAATTGGAATTATGGTTTTAGAAGCAGAGGTTATTTCGCAGCAATCATTGCCAAAACATGTTGCGATAATAATGGATGGCAACGGTCGTTGGGCTCAAGCTCGCAGGCGTCCTCGCGCCTTCGGACACAAGAAGGGCGTCGATTCGGTTCGCAGTGCTGTACAATTCTGTTCCAAGTTAGGTATAGAGTCTCTGACGCTATTTGCCTTTAGTAGTGAAAACTGGCGTAGGCCAGAAGATGAAGTCAGCACGTTAATGGAATTATTTATTTATGTGCTGTCTAAAGAAGTTAAAAAATTACATAAGAACAACGTAAAGCTAACCATTATTGGCGATCTTTCTCGTTTTCCTGACAGCCTCCAAAAGCGTGTTCATGAAGCTCAAACATTGACCCAGGACAATACAGGGCTTAACTTAAACATTGCAGCAAATTACGGTGGACGTTGGGATATCACACAGGCAGCACAACACCTCGCAAAACAAGTTGCAGCAGGTGAATTGCAACCAAGTGATATAACCGAAGATGCCTTGACAGAGCAGATGACGATGGCCGATCAAGCGAATCTCGACTTGCTGATCAGAACGGGAGGCGACTTCCGCATCAGTAACTTCTTGCTATGGCAAGCTGCGTATGCCGAACTCTATTTTACCGACACGCTTTGGCCTGATTTTGACGAGCAAGCATTCTCTGAAGCCATTGCTTGTTACGTGTCTAGAGAGCGACGCTTCGGATGCACAGGAGAGCAGATAAAGCAGCTCCTCGCAGAGAAAGACGCAACAAGTTAAGGGTTCAAATTTGTTAAAACAACGTATTCTAACGTCAGCGGTGCTTGCACCTCTGGCTCTACTTTTGGTGTTTTATACACCGCTGGCAATGTTTAGTACGATTGCCGCACTAATCGTTTTGCTTGGTGCATGGGAATGGTCGGCGCTTGCGGGCCTTTGTCAAAAGCGTCAGCGTTTTACTTTCGTTGGCGTTATGGCGGTGTTAATTCTGTTGCTTAACACCCATTGGCCAATACAGGATTTATGGCAGCAAGGGCGCTTAGTCGCTGATGCCAATTATGTATTTACGCTCGCTTTTGCGTGGTGGTTGGTCGCTACTTTCTTGGTGGTGAAATACCCACGAGCAGCTCGTGCTTGGAATGAAGGGATCATGATGCGCTCCATCGCCGGTGTACTGACGCTAGTCCCGCTGTGGCTGGCGTTAAACGTGATGCGTAGTGCAGGATACGAAGATGGCGAGCACATAGGCTCAGTCCTTATCATGGTGGTATTGGGCATAGTGTGGAGCGCGGACATTGGCGCTTACTTCGCTGGAAAGAATTTAGGTAAGCATAAGCTCATGCCTAAAGTGAGTCCTAATAAAACGATTGAAGGTCTAGTCGGTGGCGTGATCACCGCGGTTGTTTTTGTGTTAGTGTTTTGTCACTTCGCCGCAATTGATCTCAACATGTGGCCAATTTACGCTGCAATGACCATTATTATCGCGCTATTTTCTGCCGTTGGTGATTTGCTTGAAAGTATGTTTAAGCGCGAAGTAGGTCTTAAAGATTCAGGCCGTTGTTTGCCAGGTCACGGCGGTATCCTAGATCGCATTGATAGCTTAACGGCTGCAGCACCCATTTTTGCTTTTTGCTACGCTTGGACGGTTGTGCTATGAGCGAGCAAAACTTGGTAGTACTGGGAGCGACAGGCTCTATTGGACTATCAACCTTAGACGTCGTTAGCCGCAATAAAGAACAATATCGTGTATTTGCCTTAGTCGCAGGGCAAAACGCGGAAAAGATGGCTGAGCTTTGTTTACGTCATCAGCCTAAATACGCGGTTATGAGCTCTGAGCACGCAGCTCGGCAACTTTCTCAACGTTTGAGGGGCACTACTACCACCGAAGTACTCCATGGCGTTGAAGCAATGGCTGAGATGGCTCGCCATGTGGATGTGGATATCGTGATGTCCGCAATCGTTGGTGCAGCAGGGTTGTTACCGACACTAGCGGCAGTCGAAGCGGGTAAAAAAGTGCTGCTGGCGAACAAAGAGTCGTTAGTAATGAGTGGCCAGCTGTTTATGGATAAAGTAAAAGCGCATGGTGCGACTTTACTCCCTATCGACAGTGAACATAATGCTATTTATCAGTGCCTACCAGCGACCATTCAAACGGGACAATCTTCAAACCTAAGTCACAGCGGTGTTAGTAAGATTTTATTAACCGGTTCTGGTGGACCTTTCTTGCAGCGTTCATTGGCTACCTTAACTTCAGTAACAGTCGAAGAAGCGGTTGCGCATCCTAATTGGTCCATGGGCAGAAAAATCTCTGTCGACTCTGCGACCATGATGAATAAAGGGCTTGAGTTTATTGAGGCTAAGTGGCTATTTAATTGCTCAGCTGACGATATTGAAGTGGTGATCCACCCACAAAGTATGATCCACTCTATGGTGCAGTATCGCGACGGCTCGGTGTTGGCACAAATGGGGCAGCCAGACATGCGAACGCCGATTGCGTATGGGCTTGCCTACCCAGAAAGAATCGACGCGGGCGTTGAACCATTAGACTTTTCTCAGATTGTCGATTTCACTTTTACCAAACCAGATTTTAACCGTTATCCCAACCTCAAATTAGCGATTGACGCATGTCGTAGTGGTCAGGCAGCAACAACAACAGTGAATGCTGCAAATGAAATCGCCGTTGCGGCATTTTTAGAGGGTAAGATAGGGTTTTGCGATATCTATCGAGTCAATGCCTTAACGCTTGAGCAAAGTGAGCTAAGCGTATTAGAATCCGTTGAGTCTATTATGGAAACAGACCGAGCGGCACGCCACCGAGCGCAGCAAATTATCGCCACATTGAGGTAACCATGTTTGAATTTTTCTGGCACTTAGGCTCATTTATTCTTGCTTTAGGGATTTTAGTTACCGTTCATGAATATGGCCATTTTTGGGTAGCCAGAAAAGCTGGCGTTAAGGTCTTACGTTTTTCTATTGGTTTTGGTAAGCCTTTAGTCAAGTGGTATGACAAACATCAAACCGAATACGTTATCGCCGCAATTCCACTTGGCGGCTATGTCAAAATGCTCGATGAACGCGTTGACGATGTGCCAGAGCCGGAGCGTCACCTCGCCTTCAATAATAAGCCAGTACTTTCTCGTATTGCTGTGGTAGCTGCGGGCCCCATTGCGAACTTTTTGTTTGCCATTGTCGCGTTAGCGGCAATGTATATGGTAGGGGTTCAATCAGTAAAACCCGTCGTTGGTGGTGTGACACCAACCAGTATCGCAGCGGATGCTGGATTTCAATCAGGCGACCATATCATTGCACTGAATGATGAGTTAGTGCACTCATGGCAAGACGTCACATTCGAATTGATGGCGCATCTAGGTGAACCATCTCTGGTTGCCAAAGTACAAGATGAAAAAGGTAGTTTGGCGATTCGCACGCTACGTTTGAGCGATTGGAAACTGGAAAAGCAAGATGAAGCGCCACTGACCTCAGTCGGCATTACGCCATATAGGCCGCCGCTGACGCTGCAGCTCGGTTATATCGAAGAAGGTGCAGCTGCCGACAAAGGTGGCTTACAAGTAGAAGACACGCTGGTTGCGATAAATGGTGACAAATTGGCATCGTGGCAACAGCTGGTGAGCCGAGTTCAAAAATCTGCAAATCAAGCCATAAGCATTGATATTCTGCGCGATGGTCAGCCACAAACCCTAACGGTAACACCTCAGGCAAAAACTTCACCAGAAGGTGTTGTACAAGGCTACTTGGGCGTTGTGCCTGTGATGGAAAAATGGCCAAATGGTTATATTGAAACTAGACAATACGGCATCCTAGATAGTATGGTGCTTGGCATTCGTAAAACTTACGACTTGATTGCCTTAAGTTTCGACATGATCGGCAACTTAATCACGGGCCAAGTCTCGGTAAAAAACTTAAGCGGGCCTGTGGGGATCGCGGTTAGTGCCGGAAATAGTGTTAGTTACGGATTAGTTGCATTTTTAGGCTTCTTAGCGCTTATCAGCGTGAATTTAGGAGTTTTTAACTTATTACCGCTCCCTGTCCTAGATGGTGGGCATTTAATGTATTACTTAATTGAACTAATTCGCAGAAAACCAGTCTCTGAAAAGACACAAGAGTTTGGGTTTAAGATTGGAGCAGCGCTTCTTCTTGCCTTAACGTTTTTTGCACTATTTAATGATGTTTCTCGGCTTTAAGCCGTGCGGTGCTAAAAAGCGCACATTATATGCAGTTTAAATGTTTGCATTTTTGTTCAAGCATACAACGGATAACATAATACAAAAGCTGTAACGTTTGAATGTTGTGATGTAATGGGCCTTAGCGTATCGCGCCAAAATTGTTGTAAAGGATAAAGATAATAAAATGCCTATAAAAAAACACATTGCAGTAACCAGTTTACTGGGCGCTAGTTTTGCTGCCTTAGGGCAAAACTCCTTTATCGTAGAAGATTTAAAAGTAGAAGGGCTGCAGCGCGTTGCACTAGGTGCTGCATTGACACATATTCCGATCAACGTTGGTGACAATGTCGATCAGTTTACTATTTCACGCACAATCAAGGCGTTGTATAAGTCTGGCCACTTTGACAACATTGCGGTATTCCGTGATGGTAATCAGATTATTTTTAAGGTTAAAGAACGTCCAACTATCAGCTCAATCGAATTTGATGGCAACAAAGACATCAAAGACGAGCAGCTAAACGAGAGTTTAGAGCAGCAAAATATTCGCCAAGGTGAGCCGCTAGACAGAACGGTACTCGATAGTATCGAAAAAGGCTTAACGGAATTCTTCCACAGTATTGGTAAATACAACGCTAAGGTTGAGGTGAGCATTGTTGAATTGCCACGTAACCGTGTGAAGCTGATGCTGAAGTTTGAAGAGGGTGATGCTGCTTCTGTACGTCAAATTAACCTTGTTGGTAATGAGCTGTTCTCGGACGAAGAACTTCTTAACCTAATTGAATCTCAGCAGGACTTGCCTTGGTGGCGCTTCCTCTCTAATGATCGTTATCAAAAACAAACCATTGAAGGCGATTTAGAAAAGATCCGCAGTTTTTACCTAGACCGTGGTTATTTACGTTTTAACATCGATTCAACGCAGGTTTCAGTAAGCCCAGAACGTGAATCAGTTTATGTTACGGCGAACATCACCGAAGGTGAAAAATATACCGTTAAAGGGTTTGATTTCATTGGTGACTTATTAGGTCGTGAAGACTTAATTAAAGGTATCGTGCCACTTCGCGCTGGTGAGCTTTACAACGGCTCAGTTGTAACGGCAACTGAAGACTTCATTAAGAGTTATTTGGCGCGTTTTGGTTACGCCAATGCTGAAGTACGAACTGTTCCAGAAATCGATGATGAAAACAAAGAAGTACAATTAACACTATCTGTTGATCCTGGAAAGCGCGTATATGTACGTCGTATCGTGGTGAACGGTAACCAAAATACAGCAGACGAGGTATTACGTCGTGAAATGACGCAGCTTGAAGGTGCGTGGTTGTCTAACCAAAACCTAGAGCGTTCAAAGCTTCAAATTCAACGTTTGCCATATATGGAATCGGTAGAGTTTGAAGTTAAGCCAATTCCTGGTGTTGAAGATCAGGTTGATGTTGACTTTAAAGTAAAAGAACAGCCAGCAGGTAGTTTCCAAGCGGGTGTTGCTTATGGTTCTTATGCGGGCCTTCAGTTTAACATCGGTGTCAGTGAGTCAAACTTCCTAGGATCTGGTAACCAAGTTGCTTTCAATATCAACACTTCGCGTGGTTCAGAGCGTTATAGTGTGTCTTATACCGATCCTTACTTTACGCCTGATGGCGTGTCGCAAGGCAGCAGTATCTTCTATAGTAAGTTCGATGCGAGTGAGTTTGGGATTGTAGATTACAAATCGACGAGCTATGGTATCGGCACTAACTTTGGTTTCCCAATCAATGCGATTAACCGCGTTAACTTTGGTATTCGTTGGATTGAAGAAAGCCTTTCGCAAATTTCAGACTTTGAGCAAACACGAGTACTTCGTGAAAGCTTCTTAAACGAAAGCGATCCAAATGCCGATTATGACTTTACTAAATATGAGTTAAGTGCAGGTTGGTCACGTGTAACGGTTAACCGTGGTATGTTCCCAACAGCAGGTTCTCGTCAAAGCTTGAACTTAAGTATTACTACACCAAACTCAGATCTTAATTTCTTCAAGATCAATTACGATTCACGTTTTTACTGGCCAATCAGTAATGACCATCGTTGGGTATTCTCAGCGAGAGCGGGTTTAGGCTATGGTAATGGTTATGGCGAGACTAATGGCTTTGAGCAAGTGTTGCCATTCCAAGAGTTCTTCCGTATTTCAGAGCAAGAACTACGTGGCTTTGATCGAAACACGATTCTACCTCGAGCGGTACAGCGTGCGCCTAAGTGTATTCCGGGCACACCTAAACCAGATGGTACATCAGGTAGCTGTATTGGCGGCGATCAGCAATTTGATACGCTAAATCTAGGTGGTCGTATCGGTGGTAACGCAAAAGCACTAGCAGGTCTTGAGCTTATCGTACCAACGCCATTCCTAGACGAAGAAAACACGAGCTCAGTAAGAACGAGTTTCTTCGTCGATGCGGCAAACGTTTGGGATACTGAGTTTGATGTAGACCGTTATAACAACTTGCCAGAAGATCAATACAATCTACTTTCTGATTTCTCTGATCCATCAAGGTTCAGAGTATCAACGGGTTTATCGATTCAGTGGATCTCGCCTATGGGACCTATGCTGATCAGTTTCGCTTACCCACTCAAAAAAGAAGAAGAAGACGATACGAAGACGATCAGCTTCAATATCAGTAATACATTCTAAGGAGTTTTATTGTGAAAAAATTTATTAAATCATCAACACTAGCCATGACTGCAGCACTAATGATGGGTGCTTCAGGTAGCGCATTTGCACACAAAGTCGGCATCGTAGACATGCAGGAAGTGTACAAGCAAATTCCACAAATGGCGAAAATTGAACAGACACTACAAGCTGAGTTCGCTGAGCGTCGTCAAGAACTTGAAAAAATTCAAGGTGACATTCGTTTCGAAGCTGAAAAATTTAAGCGCGAAGCAACGACAATGAGTGAAGAGCAAAAAGAAGCGCTTCGTGAAAAGATCCAAGGCATGCAAAAGACACTTGCTGAAAAAGGTCGTCCACTAGAACAAGAAATTAAAGTTCGTCAAAACCAAGAGCTTGCTAAAGTACAAAAGCTAATCGTAGATGCGATCGAGTCTGTTGCTAAAAAAGGTAAGTTTGACGAAGTTAAAGTAAAAGATACGACAATTTACTTCAATCCTGATAAAGTAGCCGACCTTTCTGAAGACGTGGTAAAAGCGGTTAGCAATAAGTAATGACAAAACTTCACACCTTATCTCAACTTGCTGAGTATCTAGGTGCTCAGCTGCAAGGTGATGGCGATAAATCAATTCGAAATATCGCCACTCTCGCACAGGCAAAAGACGACCAAATCGCGTTTTTAGCCAACAGCAAATACCGTGGTCAGCTTGAAAGCACGACTGCGGGAGCCGTGATCTTGAGTGAAAAAGACGCGGATTATTTTGCGGGTAATAAACTCATTATCGCAGATCCTTATGTAGCCTATGCAAAACTTGCACAGAAGTTAGACTCAACACCTAGCGCAGCATCAGGGATTCATCGAACAGCAGTTATCTCTGATACCGCAACACTTGGTGCAAACGTCAGTGTGGGCGCGAACGCTGTAATTGAAGATGGCGCTGTGATTGGTGATGATGTTGAGATAGGGCCAGGCTGTTTCATTGGAAAACATGCCAAAATAGGCGCAAAGACTAAACTCTGGGCAAACGTAACCGTCTATCATGAAGTACAGATAGGCGAACAATGTCTATTCCAGTCAGGTGCCGTAATAGGAAGTGATGGTTTTGGCTACGCCAACGAGAAAGGCGAGTGGGTTAAAATCCCTCAAGTTGGCACCGTAATTATTGGCGACCGTGTCGAAGTTGGCGCGAGTACTTCTATTGATAGAGGTGCGCTAGAAGACACCATTATTCATAGCAACGTCATTTTAGATAACCAGATCCAAATTGCCCATAACGTTGAAGTTGGTTACGGTACAGCCATCGCAGGCTGCACGGTACTGGCGGGCAGTGTCAAAATCGGCAAGTACTGCCAAATTGGTGGCATGACAGCAATCAATGGTCACAACGAAATTTGTGATGGGGTTGTCATTACTGGTATGAGCATGGTTACTAAAGGAATTACTGAGCCAGGGATCTATTCTTCTGGTTTACCTCACCAAACGAATAAAGAGTGGCGTAAGTCTATTGCACACTTACGCAATTTATCTGACTTTAAGTCGCGCCTGAAGGCACTTGAGCTGCTGACAGCACAGCTTAAAGATACTGATGTAGAATAAGGAAGCTATTTTGGCTAACGAATTAAACAGCTTTGATATACAAGAGATTTTAAAACTTCTTCCGCACCGCTACCCAATGTTGCTTGTTGACAAAGTGGTAGACTTTAAGCCTGGCGAATATCTTCACGCGATTAAAAACGTGACGATTAATGAGCCTATTTTCACGGGTCACTTCCCAGAGCAACCTATTTTCCCAGGTGTGTTGATCCTAGAAGCGATGGCTCAGGCAACAGGTTTACTTGGTTTTAAAACGGTCGAGAATCGCAGCGAGAATGAACTATACTTATTTGCGGCGATTGATAATGCACGTTTCAAACAACCTGTTCTACCGGGTGACACGATGCATTTGCACGTTAAGTTCGAAAAAGAACGCCGTAATATCTGGAAATTCAGTGCTGAAGCTAAAGTAGAAGGCAAGACTGTGTGTTCAGCTGAAATTATGTGTGCTAGAAGAGAGTTTTAATGGCTATTCATCCTACCGCAATTATCGAATCAGGCGCGCGTTTAGGCGAGAATGTTTCTGTAGGCCCTTATAGTTATATTGGCAATGACGTAGTCATTGGTGATAACTGTAAGATTGAATCACATGTTGTGATCAAAGGCCCATCTGAGATAGGTTCAGGCAATCACATTTTCCAATTCGCGTCAGTAGGGGAAGCCTGCCAAGATAAAAAGTACAAGGATGAACCAACTAAGCTAATTATTGGTGATAACAACGTTATTCGTGAGTGTGCGACTATCCATCGTGGCACAATTCAAGACGAAGGGATCACTCGAATTGGTAGCAACAACCTATTTATGGCTTACACTCATGTGGCACATGACGCAGTCATTGGCAGCAATGTGATTTTCGCTAACAATGCAAGTGTAGCCGGACATGTACATATCGGTGACTGGGTTATCCTTGCGGGTAATTCAGGTGTACACCAATTTTGTAAAGTGGGTTCACATGCTTTTATTGGTATGTACTCTGGTGTGAACCAAGACGTGCCGCCATTTGTTACAACGACTGGCACGCCAGCAAGACCTGTTGCAATTAATACTGAAGGCTTAAAGCGTCGCGGCTTTGAGTCTGATGAAATCATGGCAACAAGACGCGCATACAAAACGTTATTCCGTAAGGGGCTGCGTTTAGAAGATGCGTTAGAAGCGCTAAAAGAAGATGCTTCTGAGTTCGCTGCAGTTCAGCAAATGATTGATTTTATTGCGACTTCTAATCGTGGTTTGATCCGCTAAACTTGAACCGCAATACAGGTTATACTTACGCCATACATTTTGTATGGCGTTTTTTTATACTGAAAAATAACAATGGCTAACGAAAAAAATATCACCATTGGCGTGGTCGCAGGAGAGTTATCGGGCGATATACTCGGTGCAGGCCTCATAAACGCGCTAAAACTTCATTACCCCAATGCCAATTTTGTCGGGATAGGTGGTCCTAAAATGCAACAAGCTGGTTGTAAAAGCCTGTTTGACATGGATGAACTGGCTGTCATGGGATTAGTCGAAGTGCTTGGTCGCTTACCTCGCTTGCTAAAAATTAAAAAGCAGTTGGTGAACTACTTTATTGATAATCCTCCTGATGTATTCATCGGTATCGATGCGCCGGATTTTAATTTGCGTGTTGAAAAACCGTTGAAAGCGGCAGGAATTAAAACCATTCAATATGTAAGCCCGAGTGTGTGGGCGTGGCGTCAAAAACGCATCCATAAGATTGCTGAAGCGACTAACTTAGTGCTGTCTTTGCTGCCATTCGAAAAAGCCTTTTATGATAAACATGAAGTGCCTTGTACATTTGTGGGTCATACGCTAGCGGATGAAATTCCACTTGAGCCGGACACTGCAGGTGCACGTGCTCAGCTGAACTTAAGTCAAGATGATACGGTTTTAGCACTGCTTCCTGGTAGCCGGGGCTCTGAAGTTGGCTTATTGAGCCGCACTTACCTTGCGACTGCAAAAAAATTAGTCGATAAAATTCCTAACTTAAAAATAGTCGTGCCTTTGGTAAACGAAAAGCGCAGAGCGCAGTTTTTGGAAGCCTTGCAAGAAGTCGCGCCAGAATTGAACCCAATTATGCTTGACGGTCAGTCAGCACTGGCAATGCAAGCAGCGGATACTGTTTTACTGGCCTCGGGTACAGCCACACTTGAGGCGATGCTATATAAAAAGCCAATGGTGGTAGGGTATAAGTTAAATCCTAAAAGTTATTGGATTTTTAATACCTTTTTTACCTTTAACATCAAATACTTTGCTTTGCCGAATTTATTGGCTGACGCACCACTTGTGCCTGAGTTTTTACAGGCAGAGTGTAATCCTGACGCACTCGCTGATGCACTTTTCCCGATGTTAAAAGGCAATAATAGCAAGCTTGTTAGAAAGTTTTACGAGATACATGAGAACATTCGCCTAAATGCCAGCAAACAAGCGGCTCAGGCTGTAATGGAGTTAATAGATGCAAATTGAACGTCCTGATGTGCAGTATATTGCAGGCGTTGACGAGGTTGGACGTGGCCCGTTGGTGGGTGACGTTGTGACCGCCGCCGTCATTTTAGATCCAACCAAACCAATCGTAGGCTTAACCGACTCGAAAAAACTGTCAGAGAAAAAGCGCATTGCATTGGCAGAAGAAATAAAAGAAAAGGCATTATGTTACTGCATTGCGAGAGCATCAGTTGCAGAAATTGACGATTTGAATATTCTTCACGCAACAATGTTGGCGATGACACGCGCAGTTGAAGGATTGGAAATTCAACCAAATCATGTATTTGTTGATGGAAATCGTTTACCTAAGCTGAGTGTTTCTGCAACTGCAGTTGTAAAAGGGGATAGCCTAGTTGCCGAGATAAGTGCGGCATCCATCTTGGCGAAAGTCACCCGAGACAATGAGATGCTAGCACTCGACGCGGAATATCCTGAGTTTGGTTTTGCAGGCCACAAAGGTTATCCAACCAAAGCCCACTTTGCCGCGCTCGAAGCACATGGTGTTACTCCGCATCATCGTACAAGCTTTAAGCCTGTGCAACGAATTTTGGCCGAGAAGGAGTAAGCATGCCAGCCCCGCAGTTTGTCCATTTGCGTGTACATAGTGACTTCTCAATGGTGGATGGTCTAGCGAAGACCAAACCAATTGTGGCAAGGGCCGAAGAGCTTGCAATGCCTGCGCTTGCCATCACCGATCAAATGAACTTATGTGGTTTGGTGCGTTTTTATGGTGGCGCACACGGGGCAGGGATCAAGCCAATAATTGGTGCGGATTTTTGGCTAAAGTCAGATCAATTTCCCGATGAGCCGAGTAGAATTCTCGTTCTTGCTAAGAACAATCAAGGGTATAAAAACCTCACCTTGTTGATCTCCGATGCGTATCTTCGTGGTCATGTATTCCATCGCCCTGTAATTGATAAAGAGTGGCTTGCAAAATACAAAGAAGGGCTGATCCTTATCTCTGGCGCGAAAGATGGCGACTTAGGTAAGGCCATCTTAAAAGGCAATCCTAAGCTAATTGAAGAAACGCTGGCGTTTTACGAGCAACATTTTAGCAACCATTTTTATATTGAGCTGCAACGCACTGCACGTGCACAAGAAGAAGAATATCTCCATGGTGCTGTAGAGGTCGCGGCTGCGCGTAATATACCGGTTGTGGCGACGAATGAAGTGGTGTTTTTACATGAGAAAGACTTTGATGCCCACGAAATTCGTGTTGCTATTCACGACGGCTATACATTAGAAGACAAAAATCGACCAAAGCGCTTTTCTAAAGAGCAATATTTAAAGACTTCTGAGCAAATGCAAGAACTCTTTAGTGACATTCCAGAAGCTTTAGAAAACACCGTAGAAATCGCCAAACGCTGTAACGTGACGGTACAGCTTGGCACCTACTTCCTACCAGATTATCCAACGGGCGATCTGGCGATTGAAGATTTCTTGGTAAAAGTATCGCGAGATGGTCTAGAAGAACGTTTGCAGTTCTTATTCCCTGATGAAAATGACCGCAAAGAAAAGCGTGGTGAGTATGACGACCGTCTGCAGGTTGAACTCGACGTTATCAACCAAATGGGATTCCCAGGTTACTTCTTAATCGTAATGGAGTTCATTCAGTGGAGTAAGGATAACGGCATCCCTGTAGGTCCTGGTCGTGGTTCCGGTGCCGGCTCTTTGGTGGCATATGCGCTTAAGATCACAGATCTTGACCCACTTGAATTCGATCTCCTATTCGAACGATTCCTTAACCCAGAACGGGTTTCGATGCCAGACTTTGACGTCGACTTCTGTATGGATAGACGAGACGAGGTAATTGACCACGTTGCTAAACTGTATGGTCGGGACGCAGTATCTCAGATCATCACCTTTGGTACGATGGCGGCAAAAGCGGTAATTCGAGACGTTGGTCGTGTGCTTGGTCACCCTTATGGCTTCGTAGATAGGATTTCCAAGCTTGTACCTGGTGACCCTGGTATGACACTTGCCAAAGCGTTTGATGTTGAACCTCGCCTGCCAGAAGCTTACGATAGCGATGAAGAAGTTCGTGAACTGATTGATAAATGTCGCATTCTTGAAGGCTGTACACGTAACGCGGGTAAGCACGCCGGTGGTGTTGTTATCTCGCCTACCACCATTACCGACTTTGCAGCGCTGTATTGCGACGAAGAAGGTAAGTTCCCAGTTACCCAGTTTGATAAGAACGACGTAGAAACCGCAGGTCTGGTTAAGTTTGACTTCCTCGGTCTACGAACGCTAACTATTTTGCAATGGGCGCTCGACATGGCGAACGAACGCCTTGGCAGAGAAAGTCGTGAGCCGATTGATATCGCTGCGATCCCATTGGATGACCCTGCAAGTTTTAAAGTGTTACTAGACGCACAAACCACTGCGGTATTCCAGTTGGAATCTCGTGGTATGAAAGACTTGATCCGTCGCTTGAAGCCAGACTGCTTTGAAGACATGATCGCACTGGTTGCGCTATTCCGTCCGGGTCCTTTGCAATCGGGCATGGTAGATAACTTTATCGACCGTAAGCATGGTCGTGAAGAAGTATCGTATCCAGATGCACAATACCAGCATGAAAGTCTACAACCTATACTAGAACCGACCTACGGGATCATCCTTTACCAAGAACAGGTAATGCAGATAGCGCAGGTGCTTGCAGGTTATAGCCTAGGTGGCGCTGACTTGCTTCGTCGTGCGATGGGTAAGAAAAAGCCTGAAGAAATGGCGAAGCAACGTGCAACGTTCGAAGATGGTGCCAAAGATAATGGCGTCGAAGGCGAACTTGCGATGAAAATCTTCGACTTGGTAGAAAAGTTCGCGGGTTACGGCTTTAACAAATCACACTCCGCAGCCTACGCGTTAGTGTCGTACCAAACGCTATGGATGAAGACCCATTTCCCTGCCGAGTTTATGGCGGCGGTAATGTCAGCGGATATGGATAACACCGACAAAATCGTAACCTTGGTAGATGAATGCGAAAACATGAAGTTGACGCTGCTACCACCAGACGTGAATGCCGGTGTTTACAAATTTACTGTAAATCGTCAAGGTGAGATCGTCTATGGTATAGGGGCGATAAAAGGCGTGGGTGAAGGCCCAGTTGAAGCGATCCTTGAAGCGCGAGCCGAAGGGGGAGAATTTAAAGATTTATTCGACTTCTGTGCCAGAGTTGATTTAAAGCGTCTAAATAAACGCGTGATTGAAAAGCTAATATACGCAGGAGCGCTTGATAAGCTTGGTCCTGACAGAGATCAGCCAGGGCGCGCGACTTTACTGGCAAGCTTAAAGGATGCCATGAAGTCGGCAGAGCAGCACCACAAAGCCGAATCACTTGGACAGAGCGACTTATTTGGTTTGCTAGCGGTTGAGCCCGAGGAGGTTGAACAAGCCTTTATCAAAGCCACGCCGCTTAGCGATAACGAATGGTTAAATGGGGAAAAAGAAACCTTAGGTCTTTATCTAACAGGCCACCCAATTAATCAATATCGCAAAGAATTAAAATATTATACCTCTGGCAAGTTAGTTGACTTACAACCCGGTAATCGTGATACGGTAGCAACCGCGGCGGGACTGGTTATCAATGCTCGTACCTTGATAAACAAAAAAGGAGCGCGTTGGGGACTTATCACTTTAGATGACAAAAGTGCCCGAATTGATGTACGCTTATTTCCTGAACAGTTTGAAATGTACCAAGAAATGCTGCAAATTAACCAAATCTTGGTAATATCTGGACAGGTCAGCTTTGATAACTTCTCTGGTGGCATTACAATGACCGCAAGAGAAATCTCTACCATTGCTCAGGCGCGAGAAAAGCGTATTAGTGCAATAAAAATGACGCTAAATATGGCTCAAATTGACGCGAACTTCTTTGATAATTTCAAAAAAGTGCTAGAACCATATAAATTTGGAACGTGTCCGGTAAAAATTAAATATCAGCGTCCTGATGCATTAGCAGAGTTAACATTAGGAACACAATGGTGTGTGACGCCAAGTGATGAGCTTTTAACTCGTTTATCACTGTTGGCGGCGCAGGAATTAGAATTAGAATTTAACTAAACAGGTAGTTTAGAGCATGAGCCTCAATTATCTTGAATTTGAACTTCCAATCGCTGAATTGGAAGCAAAGATCAAAGAATTACAAAACGTTAGTCGCTCTGGCGATTTAGATCTTAGCCTTGAAGAAGAGATCAGCCGCTTAAAAGACAAAAATGTTGAGCAAACAAAGAAAATTTTCGACGGTTTAGGCGCTTGGCAAGTGTCTCAATTAGCACGTCATCCGCTTCGTCCATATACTCGCGACTATATTGAACGCATTTTTACCGAGTTTGACGAGTTCGCAGGCGACCGTACTTTTGCTAACGATCCGGCTATTCTTGGTGGTGTTGCACGTCTTGACGACAAGCCAGTAATGATTATCGGTCAGCAAAAAGGTCGTGATACGGCTGAAAAAATCAAACGTAACTTTGGTATGCCAAAGCCTGAAGGCTACCGTAAAGCATTGCGCTTAATGGAAATGGCTGAACGCTTTAAGATGCCAATCATTACTTTTATCGATACACCGGGAGCCTATCCGGGTGTAGGCGCTGAAGAGCGCGGTCAAAGTGAAGCGATTGCACGTAACCTTAAGGTGATGGCAGCGCTAAAAGTACCAACCATTTGTACCGTAATTGGTGAAGGTGGCTCTGGTGGCGCATTGGCTATCGGGGTTGGTGACAGAGTAAACATGCTGCAATACAGCACGTATTCTGTAATTTCACCGGAAGGTTGTGCTTCTATTCTTTGGAAGAGCGCAGACAAAGCGTCACTTGCCGCTGAAGCTATGGGTGTATCAGCCTCTCGCGTAAAAGAGCTGGATCTTATCAATAACATCATCGAAGAGCCGCTAGGTGGCGCACACCGCAATTACGATGCGATGGCGAAAAACCTGAAAGTGCAGCTTAAACGTGACTTGGCTGATCTTGAAGCACTAAGCACCGAAGAGATGTTAGATCAGCGTTATAAGCGCCTGATGTCATTTGGTTATTGTTAATACGGGTTTCCGCTCGTATTGATATCAATGCTAATTTAAGTTAAAAAGCCGCTATTGAGCGGCTTTTTTTATTGATTGTAAGAAAATATGATTAATAGTCGGGTTTACCAACAAGTAGAGTCAAGTTTAAAGGTATTGAGCTCCAGCATTGACGCCAAAGGGTTATGTATTGCCTTATCTGGTGGTGTGGATTCGGTTGTGTTGCTCCATCTTTGTCGAGAATATGCAAATAAGCATAACATTACACTCCAAGCGGCTTATGTTAATCATGGCTTATCACAGCATGCAACGCAGTGGCAGCAATTTTGCCAATCACTTTGCGAAATACTCAATGTGCCCTTTGTTGCAAAACGGGTTTCGATTACTCGGCAAACCCGTACTAGCCTTGAAGCGCAAGCACGCGAAGCTCGCTATCAAGCTTTAGATGACGCGGCCAAAGCAGGTTTTGCAATCGTACTTGGGCAACATGCCGATGACCAAGTAGAAACTTTCTTACTGAGATTAAAGCGTGGGTCAGGGTTACTCGGGCTTGGAGCGATGAGAGCGATAACTCAGCTGGCATCTGGGCGATATTGTATTCGTCCGTTACTTGCCGTTAGTCGTGGCGAGATTGAAGCATTTGCACAGCAGTGTGGCCTTGAGCATATTACTGATGAGTCCAACGCCGACGATGCGTTTGACCGTAACTTTTTACGCAATCAGGTGATCCCGTTACTTACCTCTCGATTCAATGGTTTTGTAGGTAACACACTGCGTAGTATCGATATTTTACAGCGCCAACAAACCATAATTGATGAGGTGAGTGAAGAAGATTTGCAAAAGTGTCATTGTCGGATGGCGCTAAACATCACGGCTTTACAACAGCTCTCTTGTGCAAGAAGAGATAATGTCATCAGACTGTGGTTATCAAAGCAGGGCATAGAGATGCCGAGTCAAAAACAGTTGGATGAAATGGTACAACAGGCGTTTTCATCACGCCAAGATAGCCAACTTGAAATACGTTTTAAGCAAGGCGCGGTGAGGCGTTATCGTGATGCACTTTATTGGGTAACGGAAACTAGCCAAAAGCATGATATTGAGACCGTGAATCTCAACGAACTCAGCGGGCAAAGTACACCTGTCGCTATGCAAACGGGCAAGGGGCTCCGCAAACCTTTCTCGGACGAAATCGTTAGCATTCGCTACGGCAGACTTAAAGATAAAATCAAACCACAGGGCAAACCTGGCTCTAATACCTTGAAACATTGGCTAAAAGATTTACACATTCCAAGCTGGGAGCGTGATTCTATTGCGGTTGTTTATTACAATGATACACCGGTTGCGGTGAACGGACTGTTTGTGAGTGCCGAACACGCAGAGGACAATGGCATTATTTGGGTAGTAAAAGATGACTGAAAGTAAAAAGATTGGCCAACAGTTAGCGCAAAAAGCGCCTTATGCGGTGGCGTTCACTGTAGTGGTGTTTATCGTACTCTTTATGTCGAGTGAAGTGGTGTGGCTGAATCAAATATTTGCTTCTGCATCTGGCATTATCAGTATCGTGTTTTTACTATTGTATTGGCATGGTAAGGGCGGAATGTATTTTATTCTTGGCCTACTTGCGCCAATGCTTGCGGTGATGTTTTCAGAGTTACCCGATTTCCTTGCGCTTGCATGGGTAATAAATGGATTTTTCAACGGCGCGGCACTTGCCCTGATGGCATACTTATACTTAGGAAAAGATGCTCAGCGTTAACGCATAACACTGAGCAAAAGGGGAAGTGGTTTTTTTATACTGCGCGAGCGCAGTTTCGTCCGGCAGCTTTTGCGCGGTATAAGCCGCTATCCGAACGAGCAAATATGTTGTCGGCAGTATCATGGCTAGATGCCAGCGTAAAGCCAATGCTTGTGGTCACCGTATATTTAGCCAACATGCTCGACTTTCTTACGGCTTCCATAATTCTTTCTGCGATCACTTTGTTGGTTGTAAACGCTGGGTCGTCAATTAAAATGGCGAACTCATCACCACCGAATCTAAATACTGAATCCGTTGCGCGCGTTGAGGTTTGCAAAATACGTGAAAACTCAACCAACACTTCATCACCGGCTTTATGACCATGAACATCATTCACCTGTTTAAAGTTGTCTAAATCTAAAAGCATAAGGCTGAAATTACGATGTTGACGACGGCATCGCTCAAGCTTTTCTTCTAAGTTATCTGCAAACTGGCTGCGATTGTAAAGTCCAGTCAGTGAGTCCTTGGTTGCTAATTGCAATACACGGTTGTACATCAAGGCATTACGCATTGGGTAAATTAAACAGGCGTGTAATTTTGACAATTTTGCCTTGATCGCTTCACTAAATGGAAACTCACTGAAATACACCAACTGGCCTAAGTGCTCTTTTTCGAGCTCAAGATCAAATGTACTAGCCGGAAATTGGCTATCGCTGTCCTTCATCTGAAAGACGCCAAGGCTACAGTGGAACTGGAGTCCCGAAATTTTTGAAATTCTTGCCACATGCTCCGCATAAATAGTCAACAGCTCTTCAATGTTGAGCGTTGTCTGAAGTTTGTCGACTAATCGCGCGTAGTGTTCACCGCCTTGCGTACTATACTGTTCAGAATTGAACGGCAAGTAATCGCCTCTGGTCGGCAATCTTTGTGTCAAAATATGGACATTTTCCATATTTCTTCCCCTTAAATACAACAATACATGATTAATATGCGAACTTTGTGCCAAAAATTTAAACTGGCTTAAAAACAAACGCTTGCTATATTTAAAAGAAAGAATAAGAAATCCACCTTTACTCCCCGTCAATTTTTTCGCTCAGGAGGCAGATTGCAAAGTATCTTCGCGCAGGTTTTTGCCTTGCTATTATGTGCTGTGATTTTAGTCTGGTCCTTTAAGCGGATTGGCTTGCCGCCTATTCTGGCTTATTTGCTCACTGGAGTAATTGCGGGCAGTCACGGCATTGGATGGATGAGTGACAGCCAAGAAATTCACTTTATGGCCGAGCTTGGGATCGTGTTTTTACTGTTCAGTTTAGGGCTTGAATTTTCCGTGCCAAAATTAATGGCAATGCGAAACGTAGTATTCGGTTTAGGGAGTTTGCAGGTCATTGTGACCACGATCATCGGTATGTTAGTGTTGCGTTTTATGCAATATGAGTGGGTGGGCGCATTTGTGATTGCGAGCCTCATTGCACTCTCTTCTACAGCGGTTGTGGTTAAGCTGTTAAAAGAGCTTGGGATGCTCAACACACGCCATGGTCAGCTCGGTATTGGCATGTTGTTATTCCAAGATATTGCTGTTGTGCCACTGCTCATCGCGTTTCCGCTTATTTCCTCTGCGAGTAATTCAGAGCTGGCGTCAGCGCTACTTTTTGCGTTTGCCAAGGGAGCGGTTGTGTGTCTGGTTTTATGGGCAATAGGTAAGTGGTTACTACCTAGAATATTCAACGAAATCGCATTGGTAAGAACAGATGAGCTCTTTGTTTTATCTACCTTGGTTGTTGCCCTGTGCGCGGGGTCACTCACTTATGCATTCGGGCTTTCAATGGCGCTCGGCGCATTTTTAGCGGGCATGATGTTAGGGGAAAGCCAATATCGACATCAGCTTGAGGCAGAAATTAGACCATTTCGAGATATTTTAATGGGACTCTTTTTTGTCACGGTGGGTATGCAGCTAAATATTCCTTATGTGCTCGACCAGTTTATTTATATTGTTGCAGCACTTGCCGCTGTGCTTGTGATCAAAGTGTTGATCATCGTTGGCGTTGCGCAGTTAATGGGTGAGCGTAAAAAAGATGCTTGGGGCGCTGGTATTTTGATCTGGCAGATGGGGGAATTTGGCTTTGTGTTACTCGCGCTTGCCAGTAAACATCAGTTGTTGGATCAAAATGCGGTGTCCTTTTTGATCACGCTTGGCGTGTTGTCTATGGCGTTAACGCCTTATCTTATTAGTAAAACCGCACATATTCTCAATATCTTGGGAATAGAAAAAGACTGGCAACCCGAAGCTCCGAGTGGTTATAACGCGGCTGATTTAAAAAATCATGTTGTGATTTTTGGCTACGCGCGTGTTGGTCAAACTATCGCACGATTTTTACGTCCAGAGGCTATTCCATATATTGCGGTAGAGCGCAACCCGCAAATTGTACAAGACGCACAAATTGCGGGTGAGCCCGTGTTATTTGGTCATGCGGCACAAAAAACGCTGTTAAAGTCAGCAAATATTGATAAAGCGCGCTTGGTTATCATTACCTTTGATGACTTTGAACAGACGCAAGTGGTTGTTGACGCCATTCGTCGGCGTACCCACGAAGTGAAGATCTTGGTACGCATGAAAGATGACAGCTACATGGAGCAATTAAAAGCCATGGGCGTCGCAGAAGTTGTGCCAGAAACTTTAGAGGCAAGTTTGATGCTGGTTTCCCATGTGCTGTACATGTCTGGCGTGCCAATGCGCAGGATTTTTCGTCGCGTCAGTAAAGAGCGAGAAAATCGTTATCCGTATTTACATGGTTTTTTTGCTGGAGACAGCAGTGATCTGCATGAAGTCACAGGCGAGCGACTAGAATATTTGCATGCCATTGCTTTGCCTGACCATGCATTTGCCGTTAACAAGTCAATCGCTGAGCTTGAGCTCAAGGTTAAGCGCGTTGATATTACTGCATTAAGACGGGACGGCGAAGAAATTGCTCAACCAGATGAGCAAACCATTTTACGCGTTAATGATGTTTTGCTGTTAAAGGGGAAACCCCGCCGCGTTGAACGTGCGGAGCAGTTTTTACTCGATGGCCTGCCATAATAACGTTTCTTAAATTTGTGCTTTTTTAACAGATCGCCGCGTAAAGCGTCTCCTACGACATGGAGTAGGAGCAGGTTTACCCTGCGTTCTTGCGCTATCTATGTGCCTTGATCATCAGGTGTATTAAATGACACGATATGCTTTTGCATCAAATGCATTTGAGTAAACAAAAAGGTTTCACCGTTAAAATCTGCCAAGTAGCGGCTGTTACTGGGTACCTCTGCAAGGTGTTGATATATCCTTGCACTGAGATGATAAGACCATAGTTGGTTGTCGTTGTTTACGCCGTACAATATACCATCTTTATAAACGGCAAATGGCTGCGCTAACTGAGCGCGTAACGCATGGATCTCAGTCGGTACAGGAGCTGTGTTTGTGTCAACAAGCCAAAAACGCTGACTCATATCTTGATAAAGAAAATGCTCACTATCTACTTGCACGGCCCAAACTACATTTTCAGAAACAATGAGTGAGGCTTCTTTGGTATCTTTATTAATAATGTAAAGTCCAGCATTTCCATTCTCCCTTGCTGTGACCAATAACGTCGTTGGCGTTAGCCACTGCAGGACAGAATCAATGGCAAGCGAATTAGCAATGAGGGTTTTATCACCATTTAAAGACCACAACGTGAGTCCTTTTTGCGTCGTGCCTGCTATCGCATTACCCGCAGGAGACCACACAATTCGTTTGCTGATATTGTCATGCTGTGAATCGGTGAGCTGTGAAACACCTTGATCATTGTAAAGCCATATTTGCCTTGAACCAGTACGTGTAGATGTAAAAGCAATATGATCACCATGAGGTTGAAACTGTGGGTTGTCCTCCTTCATTGTTGTTCTGGCTATCTTTGCTGCCGAAGCGGTTTGGTGATTTCGTATCTGAGCAAGACTTAAGGTAAAAATATCGGTATCGGCATTTATCTGTGTCGCTAAGATCTGTTTTCCATCAGCTGAAAAAGAAGCCTCTCTTAGATTCTTTCTGCCCCCAGTATCAAGAGCAATCATTCTCCCGTTGGTTTGCAGTTTATAAAGTCCGTTGGTCGTCGATGCGAGCAAATACTCGCCGCTTGGGTGGTAACTGACTTCAATTGGCTGCAATGGTGACAATTCGTGCGGTAGTACTATCTTTGCCGTGATCGTTGGCGTCTTATCGGGATTGTAAATATTCAGGTGATGAGAGTTGTGCTCATCAATGCTTACCATGGCGAAAACATTTTGATTTGCAAGGTAGTCAAGAGTGTAGTTTTCAAAGTTTGGCAAATACTCGGTAGTGAGGCTTTTTCTTGTTTTTAAATCAAAAAGGTAGGGCACTGCTTGTTTAGGACGCAAATGAGATAAGTAACTTATCTCGCCATTTTTCATCCAATTTGCACGCCACATGGGCTTTTCTTGGCAAGCGATAACGGCATGTGGATTTTGTGGTGAGTTGATTGCAGTATCGACATTTAGTGTGTTTAAAGACCAGCAAAAGGGAGACGTCTCTTGAGCCTTGCAATGACTCCGTTCGGTAAAAGTTAGTTGCTTTGCGTCGTGTGACCAACTTGGTTTTCCGTACACGCCTTGGCGAGCGGTTAAGCGAGAGGTGTTGTGCGAGGCTAGATTTTTTACCCAAAGCTGACTATGGCAATTATCGCTAAAGCGCTGAAAAACAATCCATTGGCCATCAGGTGAGTAGCTGGCATTTGCATCCCATGCGTCACTTGTGGTCATTGGAGTAAAAGTAGGTTGAATAGGTACTTTGGGGTTGGTCTCTGGTTGAATTGTAACCGTAAAGAGATAAGCCGTGATAACTATGGCTAGGGCCGCTACACCAAGTTTTGCAGCGCGTGGGCGAGATTTTTGAGTCGCTTTATGCGCGCTCGGCTTATCGCTTATCGACGTAACGGGTGCCTCTAAACTATAGCCTTTTTTACTGTGCGTTTTTATAAACTCTAACTCACTATCAGCATATTTGAATACTTGGCGAATTTGGAAAATGCAGCGCTGCAATGTATTGGGAGAAACAACTCTGTCGTGCCAAACGGTGTTAAGTAGTTGCTCAAAGCTCACCACTTCTCCTGGTTGTTTTGCCAATTCACAAAGCACCGCTATTGCTTTAGGGGGGAGCGCATAAGTCTGTTGGTCGATAACAATATGATTGCGATTTACATCCACAAGGTGATCTGCAATCAAAAACTGCTTTAATTCCATTTTAAAATTCTTTTTTCAGCGAATTATCAGCGAAAAATCAGCAAACTTTGCTGTTTTATCGCCCTGTTTTTTCCTAATGTAACACACTGATAAAAATAAACTAAAAAGGAAAGTCATGCGTTTTATTATTTTGCTAGTGTTAATGCTACTTGCTGCATTGAGCAAGGTGTATGGGCAAACATTAGAACAACAAGCCATCACGATTGGGTCTAAAATAACCTTTGCATCTAAGATATTAAGTGAGAATAGGGAGGTCATGGTTTATACGCCAAATGATTATGACCCTAAGAAACAATATCAAGTGTTGTACTTACTCGATGCTGAATTCTTTTTTACCCAAACCGTGGGTATTGTGGAGTCTTTGGTTAGCACTGGAAAAATACCTGCTACCATCGTTGTTGGGTTGAAAACCACGGTGAGAACTAGAGACTACTTACCGCCAATTAACGGTGAGCCCCAAAGTGATAGACAGCGCTGGATTAAAGAGAAGTTTCCTCAATTTGGCAAGACAGCCGAATTTACAGCCTTCTTAACTCGGGAGTTATTTCCTTTCATTGAGTCGCAATATTCACTCAAACCTAATCGTACGTTAGTAGGGTATTCCAATGGTGGGATCTACGGACTACACACCTTTTTAAATAAGCCAGAGATATTTACTAATTATCTGCTTGTTAGTCCGCCAGGTTGGTGGGGTGAGGAAGAGCTGGATCAGCAGTTTAAAGCACTTAGCAACTCAACGCATGATTTACGTCGCAATCTGTATATTAGTATCGCAGGGGAAGGTGGCGACTTTTACACCAACGGTATGCGAGTTGCGTCAAACCTGAAAGCACTCAGATCAAAAGAGGTAAATTGGCAATTTAGCCTTAAAGAATTGGAAACGCATCAAACTACGTTTTATCCAAGTCTCTATGAAGGATTAACGAAACTTTTTGACGATTTCTACTTTGAGCTCAATGAAGAAGCCGGAAAATATGCGCATATCTCTGATATTGAAGATTATTATCTAAAGCTTTCTAAGCGCTATGAGTTTGATGTGTTAGTGCCAGAGTCTATATACAGAGCACTTGCTGACGCGCAAACCAGCCATAAACGCCTAGACGCTGCGCTCGCGACTTTAAATGCATTTGTCACGCGTTATCCCGACTCGTCTTATGCCCATGCCAGCCTAGGCCATGGATATTTAGAGAACAAAGCGTATAACAAGGCGCTGAAAAGCTTTAATCACGCCTTGCAACTTGCGAACGCACAGCAAGTCGACGATCCGTCAGTATATGATTATTTCGAAAGCATGATAGCTCAAGCAAAAAGCAAAATCGTGCAGTAAGCTATACAGATCGCCGCGTAAAGCGGCTCCTACAACACGGAGTAGGAGCAGGTTCACCCTGCGATCTTGTGCGCTGTTTTTGTTGCTACAGAGCGCCGCGTAAAGCATCTCCTACAACACAGAGTAGGAGCAGGTTTACCCTGCGATCTTTTATGCTTTTACTACCTGTAGAGCTTGCTCAATAAATGCTGCTTAACGGTGGGCCATTCTGAGGCGATAATCGAATACACAACGGTGTCTCTTAGCTCGCCGTTTCTACCGAACTGGTGGCTGCGCAAGATACCATCGAGCTTGGCGCCAAGTCGCTCAATGGCATTGCGAGAGGCATGATTAAAAAAGTGGGTTCTAAACTCTACGGCAATGGCGTCAAAATCTTCAAAAAGTTGCTGTAACAGCAAAAACTTACACTCCGTGTTAACCGCTGTTCGACGCACTTTATCGCTGTACCAAGTATAGCCTAGCATGGCACGGCGATTGGCTATATCTGCATTGTAATAGCGGGTGGTTCCCACGATTTCGTTACTGCTATTTAGCCTTACCGCATAGGCAAGGTTGCCTTCAGATGCTTGACTTATCGCAGTGTTAACATAGCGTTCCATATCGTCTGGGGTGGGGACATTGGCATACCAAAGCTTCCATGATTCACCATCTTTTACTGCCTGTTGCAGGGCATTAATATGTGTTGTTGATAATGGTTCAAGGGTGACATGCTGTCCTATCAGTGGTTTATCAGTTGGCCACATGCGTTACTGCTTCCTTATTTTGAGTATTTTGATGGTATCTTGTTTTGCAAGAGATACGGCTAAATGATTTGCGTCAGTCACAAAAGCCAAGGCCGATATATTGGCTAAGGGATTGGTCAAATCATCAAAAGTTGCGATATGTGTGAGCTTGCCCGTTGCGGTAACGCTAAACTCTGCAATACCAGAGCTACTCTCAGAGGCTGCGAACAACCTTTTGCCATCAGCAGCAAGTAACAAGGTGGAGACACCGTTAAGTGGCTTGCCAACTTGGTTTGCATCAATGGTCTGGAGCAAATGATATTGGCCGTTTTGTTGACGCTCAAAGGCTAAAATGCTGTTACTGCCCGCCGCTGCAACATAAAAAACAGTGAAATCTGAGCTTGCAACCAAGGCTTGTGGTTTACTGAGCGCGAGCAGGTTAGTGTCGTTTTTAACGATGCGCTGCTTAACAGTATAAGTACCTTTTGTCTGTTGCCACAGCGTAATGACATCGCCTTCATAACCTGCGACGATAAGCGCGTTAGCCTCTTTACTTACTAGCACATCCACAGGTCCACCCATATCAGTTTGCTCAGCGCTGTCAATTGGGCCGAGCCATGTCACGCTGTTTGCAGGAGTGATCCTAAAAGCAGTGATGGTATTGCTTTTATAACTTGGGATAAATGCATAGCGCTTGTCGCCACTTAAGCTAATTTTCCAAGGTGCAAACAAGCTAAGAATGTCATGAGCTGAGGCATTTTTGGTTGGATCAAACACCACTTTGTAAGACACTTCGTCAGAAAAGGTTTGCACAAGATTAAACTTACCCGTTTTATCTTTTGCAAGCACATTTAATGCACCATCGTAAAAGCTAGTGTTAAGAATGAGATTGCTATTTACGAATACCGCATCGGATGCGCCAGTAAGTAAAAGCGGATGCGCGTCGCTCGATTGAAAGAGTTGCTCTTGGACTAGCTGTTTATTTGCATCAAGCGTAAATGTAACCACTGCGTTATCGTCGCCACTTACTGCAACGGCCTGCGTACCTTGGTGATTAAAACGCAGCTGCCTTGGATTATCTAAGCCGCTAAACCCAGCGGTGTTATTTTGGATGATTTGAACAACATCGAACGTTTGGCTGTATGCGCTAAATGAAATTGACCCAAGTGCGATAAGCAAAAGTGCGCTTATAGTAGGTTTATACATCTTTACTACCTATTTTTATTATTGTAAATCTTACTTGAGCTCCAAAAACTCTCTCATTTCGTCCAAGCGGTTCATGCCGTCTTCAAATCCAAGCGCAATGAGTTTTTGTGTATAAGTACGCTCAAACAGCAAGTAACTCGTTAAACTCGACGGCGAATGCTTTTTAACCCCCATGGTTCTGAGCAACAGCTTGATTGCCAACGGCATATCTTCGTAATAATGATCTGCGACTTCATTAAAATTAACCGTTGGCTTGATGAGCATATGATCTACTCGCCTAAGCTCTTTGTGCTTTTCTCTGGCCGGTAGCAAACTTACCGTACGGTTGACGCGGTCGAGCCGTTCGATGTCTGAATTTAAGGTATCGCTAAACACACTGTCTAGCAGGTGACCGGCGACCACAGACATTCCTGGAAAATGCGGTTCATAACCGAGCGGCTGTGGTAGTTTCGGTTGCTCAACACCGATCACAAAGATTTTATCCGCACCTAAATGAATGGCAGGGCTAAGCGGGGAGAGCTGGTGGATAGAGCCATCACCATAGTAATGATGCTTAACGCGCACGCTTGGAAACACCATAGGTATAGCCGAACTTGCCATGAGTAAGTCGAGCGAAATCGTGCCCGGAACGCCTTCGCGCTTTGAGCGCTGCCAAGGTTCAGCATTGTTCGCCTGATAAAACGCCACAGATTTACCAGTAGAATAGCTTGAAACCGTAATAGCGATGGCATCAAGATAATGGCGGTGTAGATTGTGATCGATGCGATTTAAATCAAGCACATTGGCCAGCAGCTTTCGAAGCGGCGAGTTATTTAACAAGCTGGCTGGTGGCTGATTAAGGTATTGCGCTTGAAAGCTGCGCATCATATTGGCAAATAAATGGCCGTATGCACCCGTAAACGAGCTTTTGTACACCATGTCGGTGCTAAAGTTCTTCCAAATATATTCAACTTTTTTCACCGCAAGGTGAAAGCAAGATGCGTAACAGGCAATCCCCGCCGAGTTAATTGCGCCGGCAGAGGTGCCTGTAATGATTTCAAAAGGGAGGGGAGAAGTACGAGGCATACTCTGCGCAAGCGCCTTTAATACCCCGACTTGATAAGCGGCCCTTGCACCACCTCCAGTCAGTAGTAAGGCAATTTTTTTATCACTCGTTCTGTGCTTTCTCAAAAGAGGCCATCCTGCTGTTAAATTTTATTAATTTAAATTTGGTCTTTTTATGCGTTATTTATCTTTGTTGATGTTGTAATGCTTTAGGTGCAAAGAGTTGATAACTCCAGTAAATGCGTTATTTTTAGTAGTAAAGTGCCACTTTGCCCTTAAGCCGCTTATAGGTTGTATTATTTATTCTAGTTGAACCTAGCTAAAACCCAAGTTGTCTGAGAGCACACACCCGCGCGACATATTAGGCTATTATTTTGAAATTTAAGCACTAAAGCGCTATGGTGGCACAAACAAATTTTAACAAACTAGCGGTTTAATTTAGTCGCTAATTGGCGCGATTTTGTATTTAATAAAGTGGCAATTTAGCTTAACTTCAATGTACTGAACTTAAGTTCGGTGCTCAAGTATTTTTATTAAGATCAAATGTTTGAACAAGGTGTAGCCAGAGTTTGCACCACAACGCATTTTTTTAGGGTTTCAGCGCGCATTAAGTTATTAGTCAAGTATTTGGTGATAGTTTTACATTAACGCGTATCAACAATGACGAAGAGGGAGTCCCCATGTCAGAGAATCATCAAGAAGGTAATAAAAGACCTTCTAACAGCCAGTTGTTATTTGCCGCGGTAGTTGTACTAGCGTTGATTATTGTGGCTGTGTTTGTGCTAGCACAAAAAGACACTCCATCGACGGAAAACCAAAAGGTAAAGCAAGATATTGTTGTGCCTGAACAAACAGAAACGCCACTAGTCAATACCGCAAGAGAAACACCACCTGAACAAGTGGTTGAGCCTGAAGTAACCTTGCCACCGCAACGAGAGCAAATCGAGCCAGAGCAAGTAGAACCGGTTGAACCTGAAGTAACACTACCACCGCTTTCACAAAGTGATACAGAAATTAAAGAAGCGGTATCAAATTATCTCTCTAATCAAGCGGTAGAATTACTGGCAGATGACGACGTGATCCGCCGCACTGTAGTTTATGTAGATAACCTAGCAAAGGGTAAAGTGGCAGAAAACCATGCACCAGTGGTGAAGCCGCAAGATGGCTTTAGCGTAATTGATGACGACATTATTATTACCGACCCTAACAGTTACGAGCGTTACACACCTTATGTCGCCATGTTCGACACCATGAGCACCGCACAAGTGGTTAGACTATATGACCAATACAAACCATTATTTGAAGAAGCATACGAAGAAATAGGCTACGAAGGAGATGCATTCAACGGCACGTTAACTGATGCAATCGACGAGTTGTTGGCAACACCCATTCCAGACACCGCACTGCCTTTGGTAAAAGACTCAGTTACCTATAAATATGCTTATGCAGAATGGGAGCAACTTTCTCCGGCGCAAAAACAGTTTTTAAGAATGGGCCCTGAAAACATGAAGAAAGTGAAAAAGCGCCTAGAAGAAATCAAAATTGCGTTGAACAAATAAGCACATAGCCTCATAAAATCCACAAAAGCTTGGCAAACTGTTTAAACATCACTCAGTTAGCCAAGCTTTTTGACTTTTCCCTTGCATCCCCCTGCAATCTTCGAGATAATTCTTCCCGCGCCAAACAAGGCCCTCAATGGTAGTCTTATTGGTCCTCTCGCAACAATAGTACGTGAATCTGGTCAGGTCGGGAACGAAGCAGCCACAGCGTATGACTTGTGTGCCGGGATGTGGCTGGTAAGACTGCCACCCAAACCTCCATATTTGTTGTTGTTTGAAGTGTAAGTTGTCATATTAGCCCTTCAAACCTGTCAGAATTTGCATAATAACCTGTCATAGTCTAATTATTAATGAGCACAACTCGTTGGATCTAATAATGATTAGGCGGAAGATCAAACATTCCAGAGTAAAAAGCTTATTCAAGTTTGCCAGTGTAAAAAGCAATTGCATGTGCTTAGTCGAAAGCTCACTCGAATATGATGCATGCTTTTATCTTGAATACTCCCCTAAAATCAAGCATTTCGAGGCACAGCCGTTGCACTTTATGTATACATTTGAAGGGAAAACAACAAAATATACACCTGATTTCCTGCTTACCAATACATCAAATAAACAGCAACTGATTGAAATTAAGCCTAAATATGAAACGGTAAAGCCAGATTTCATTACTCGATTTGCTCAAAAGCGAAAAACCGCTCGCGAAGAGCACGGAATTGATCTTGTATTGGTTACTGAAGCACAGATCTGTGTAGAGCCTATGTTGGATAATTTTAAGCTATTACATCAGTATGCTGGGTATCAAGCACTTACGGAATTACAACATACTATCCTTAATCTCCTCTCCCAATACAATAGGCTTAGTGTCAACGAACTGATCCTACTTCTTAAAGTAACATCGGGAGACACCTTCTCTTCAGTTTGCAGGTTGCTGTCTCTTGGTAAAATTAACTCAGATCTTTCTTCGAAACTCTGCTTAGATTCACTGGTATGGCGTGATGAATAAAGATGACTTTGGTTTTGAAGATGAGTTTACTAATGAGCCTGCACTATTTAAGCCCATTGAGCCGAAGTCAATTAATCGAGACTTAGCTACATATCCTAAAAACATCCAACAAACCGCAGTTGCTCGAACTAAATATTTGCAATGGATTTCAAAACGATTGATTGGAGGATGGACGGAGAAAAACTTAACTTCTTTGTTAAAAGATATCCCAAGCTTTGAAGGGGAAAAGGTTCCTTCATGGCGAACGTTAGCAAGGTGGCACAAGCTATATGTAGAATCAGGCGGAAACATACTTTCGCTCGTCCCGAGGCACGACCGCAAGGGCAATAGAAATACACTTTCAGAGACAGACAAATTTTTTGAGATGGCTCTGAATCGCTATCGCACAAAAGAGCGCCTATCTGTTGCGGCGGTGTATAGGTATTACAAAGACCTCATAACATTGGAGAACGATTCGGTTATCTCTACGCCTTTAAAAGCTTTGTCTTACAAAGCATTCAAAAACCGAATAGATAGCTTACCTCAATATGATCTGATGGTGGATAGATATGGCAAACGGCTAGCAGATATTGAGTTTGCCACAGTTGATAGCCACACCTTACCCCTACGGCCTTTAGAAAGAGTAGAAATTGATCACACTCCATTGGATGTAATTTTGCTTGATGATGAAACACTCGTGCCTCTGGGTCGGGCCAATCTAACATTACTGATGGATGTATATAGCCGGTGCATTATTGGATTTCATATTGGTTTTAAAAGCCCAGGCTATATCGCTGTAATACAGGCTATACGTCAAGCAATGATACCAAAGGAGTCTATCGTAAGTAGATATCCTGATGTAACAGGTGATTGGCCGTGTCATGGAAAGATAGGTACTTTAGTGGTTGATAACGCCTGTGAGTTTTGGTGTGAATCGTTAGACTCTGCTTGTCGTCAGGTAGTTACAAATATCCAATTTAACAAAATAGAACGTCCTTGGCATAAGCCTTTTGTAGAAGGTGCATTTAAGACGATCAACAATAAGTACAATGGTGATATCCCCGGGAAAACCTTCTCAAGCATAGCCGAAAAACATGATTATGATCCAAAGAAATATGCTCATGTAAGATTTAGTACATATGTTCATCAGTTTCATAAGTGGGTTATAGACGTTTATCATAAGGAGCCAGATTCACGTTACCGCTATATACCATATGAATTGTGGCAAGAAGGGAATGAGAAAACGCCAGTGTATACATTAGATGCTCAAGAAATAGAAGATTTAGACGTCGTCCTAGGTATTACCACTGAGCGCACCATGCGCAAAGGTGGTATTACATATGAACACATTAGGTATGATAGTGATGAGCTTTCTAGCCTGCGAAAGCTAATGGCACGAAATGAATCAAGAAAAGTCACTATCAAAATAAATCCAAACGATCTCTCTGAAATTTATGTATTTATAAAAGGTGAAGATGGCTATATTACTGTGCCAAGTGTGAGTCCTAAGCAAGAACAAATTAAAGGTCTTTCACTTGATATGCATAAGATAAATGTTCGCCTTTTGAGAGACAAGACTTATGAAAAAGTTGATGAAGTAAGTTTAGCTAAGGCTAGGCTCTACATTAACGAGCGCATTGAAGAGGAAGTAAAAGAAGTCTCTCAAGCCCTCAGAAAAGCGAAAGTTAAAGGGGTGAAAGCAATTGCTAGAGCTAAAAATATTAACAATGAAAACCTGACCTCAATTGCAGCTCCAGCCTTACCCCCTAAAAACAAAGAAGAGATAAAAACGGATCAGCCAAAAGACGATGATAACTGGGATGATTTTGTCTCAGATCTTGAGGCGTTTTAGTTATGCTGACCGAGGCTAAAAAGGCAAAACTCAATCAATTCAAATCGGTGTTTATCGAATACACTATACCAAAGACCATCATAAACGATTTTGACAAACTGCGTTTGCATCACGACCTTGCAGGTGAAAAGCCATGCATGATGTTAAGTGGTGATACTGGGTGTGGTAAATCGGCATTGATTAAACACTATTACGATAACAACCCTCCGCACTTTGCTGATGGTAGGCGAAAAGTACCTGTACTGCTGAGCCGCATTCCTAGTAATCCATCAATTGAATCCACTTTAAAGCAGTTGCTACACGACCTAGGACAGTTTGGTGCTAAATCTAGCAAACGACTTAAACATGGCAATGAAATCGCGTTGGCTGAAAGTTTAGTTGAGCAACTAAAACGCTCAGGTACTGAGCTAATTATTATTGATGAGTTTCAAGAGCTTGTTGAGAACAATCTAGGTAAAAAGCGCCGAGACATTGCGAATCAGTTTAAATATATCAATGAAAAAGCGGGGATCTCCATTGTATTAGTCGGCATGCCTTGGATAGACCAAATAGCCGATGAGCCTCAGTGGTCATCACGGATTTTTATTCGCCGCTTTATTCCTTACTTTAAAATATCAGAGAAAAAAGAGCTTCAACTATTTATTCGTGTTCTTAAAGGGTTTTCAAATCGATTGCCATTTTCAGACAAGCCTCGTTTTGAGGATTTGGATATCGCATTATCGCTTTTTGCCATTTCAAATGGTTGCCTTCGAAAGCTGAAAAACTTCTTAGACTCAGCTCTCACTGAAGCACTTATCAGTGATGCCGTAACGCTCAACAAGCAATACTTAAGTTCTGCGTTTAAGGCATGGCGGCCAGAACTCGACAATGTATTTGAGATGAATGTTAATAAAATTCAAGGTTGTGAGGTGGAACAGTATTCCACATTTAAACCTGATGGGCCTCAAGATGAAGATCCATTTATAGATACCCAGTTTTGTAAGAAAGTGCCACTGGTGCAGTTGTTGAAGAGATAAAATCTGAGCTCAAAGCTGATAGTTATAAGTTAATTTATAAATAAATTATATTCTTACTTATATCAAAACTAAACTGTGATTAGAGATTTAACCTGTATATTTGTTTTTCCAGTTTTATTATCATTTTTTGGTATTCGTTAACTTGTCTTTCCTTAATGCAGTTGTACTTGTTATTGTATTTTAATAAAGATATTATATAAGCACGGTAACCAGTGAGCCTGTTCAAAGTTTGTGTCTTGTAAAAAGTCTCTTTGAACTTAGCTTTTCCTTTTTTATATCTATATACAATATCTCTGTCCCTCACTTTGAATATTCTATTCATGATCGTTTTAGGTGGAATGTTATTTTCCATCATGTATATTAACTTGTATATTTTTCTTGTTTTCTTTTCTGATATTCGAATGGTTCCAGAGTCACCATTTTCCCCTGCCTCCACCACATAACCATTTATAGAAATCATTCTCTTGTCTTTTATGGTTTTAGATTGATTAAGTCTAAAGCCACCAAATGACAGAATATAGGATATTTCATTTAAGAACTTATCAGAGTGTATATATTTAGAATGCACAGGCGAGGAAAATAGCATGTCATCAGCATAACGAGTGTAGATAATGTCATTCTTCGCACATAACTCTTGTATTATAATATCAAATTTTCTAAAAACTATATTTGAAATTACAGGGGATGACTTAAATCCTATTGGAAGAATATCTTTATTATGTAGTGATTCATCGTTATATTCCACTGAGACTCTTAGGCTTACAAGATTTAACAATGCGTCAATTAAGCTCTGTTTCACACTGCCAACTTCGAAAAAATTTTCGTCAGTAACATAAGGTGACAACGTTTCTTCTAGTGTTTTTCTGTTTATACTATGGAAAAAAGATTTAATATCTAATCTTAAAAAATTTATGTTTTTTCTATGAGGCTCAAACATGTCTAGGTATGACTTTTTTTCCACATATGCGATAGCTGAGTTATTAATTCGGATGTGGGAGAAAAGCTTATTATTTAGCCTGTCGAGGTACTGTGACTTAGCAGGTGTTAGCTTAAATATAGTTTTTTTGCCCAATTTACGCTGTTTTACATCGCTAAACTTGTAAGGTTCTATAGGTTGTTTTAATAGTTCTAATTGGTCGCTTGCTTCATCGGAAAGCATAGATACGAACGATTTTACAGTGAGCTTTTTATATTTCATGATTAGGGTTTCTTCCTTGACACAAAAGAACAATCTTTACACGCTGTGTGCACTTAAAGCGACCATTAAAGTATGATGATAACCTCGCACATCTAGTGACTGTTAGGAGCTGAGCTCTGTTTAAAGTATTTCGACTCTACCCATTGCGACTTGCGTACAAGCCCTCCTGAGCTATCGAGGAAGAAACCTTTTTAATAATATCGGATAGCTCAGGAAAAGTAAATGCAAAATCCCGCTTAAACTCTTGATTGCTATTAGTATTCTTTTCTATGTACTCAATAGAATAGTCAAGGAAGTCTGTTACCCACCCTCCGGTCTTTCCCATGATTGGTTCTAGCGTCTTGAAATAAACCGTTCGAACCTCTTTGACAAGCTCTATGAATTTTGGGTCCACAGTTGTACGATAGTCGTTATGTAACCGGCTAAGCAAATTATCGGTTTTACCTTCAAAAACAACCCTTAATAGGTTTAAAATTATCTTTGGTGATTTAGAATATGCTGATACTTTATTGTTACAATCTTTTAAATGTCTAGTAGTGATTTTCTTTACAAATAATGAGTTGGCTTCAGATAATTTACAATCATTATAATTAAGGCTAACAATTTGGTTAAACACTTCAGTACTTGATTTTCTGTTTGAATTTAGGTCCTTAGTTAAAGACGTGAACCAACCTGTTGGTGTTTTATTGGAACCATTGTACTTCATTGATTTGGTAAATTTATGTATCAGCCATTTTTTGAATATATTTAAAGACTGCTCTGTAATAAGCGCACCTTCAATAGTGGTAATTGTTAGATGACAGCTTTGCTCATTGAGAATTCCGTTAAGTAGCTTAACATAGTTATGTATCGAGAATGTATCAAACCCCGTTTTACATGAATTAAATTTTGTAATTTTACCATCTTGTGAGTTGATATTATCGAGGATGTTTTTCTTTCTCAAGTCTTTTTTAGTATGGAAATTAAGTCGATTACGCTTAGTTATATCTGAAAAGCTATACTTACTATTGTCCAATGTAAGTTTTCTTTTTCCATAATCAAACTTTATTACAACATCAGCATCATTTAATACCAAAAAAGGTATCGCAGCTCTTGAATAGCTGGGGTTTAGGTATTTTAGAGTAACTTCGTTAGTTTCATAAATATCAATAGAGTTTAATACATTAAACTTCTCGCATAGTTTGTAATTTCTAAAAATTTCTAATTCAGTTGCTCCTTCAACAAAAAGGATGAAATTACTAAAAAATAACCTAGCTTCATTGTCACTAAATATGTTAAGGAAGCGAGCGTCACGATACTGGGAGTTTAGTCTAGATACTTGTGTGCCATGTCCATTTGGTTTAGAAAAGTGAATTACTTGTTGTTTATTTTTAAATAACCTAACAACATACTTCAATATGTTTGGTGAGTGAGTTGAAAATATAACCCTTGGGTAAGGTGTTTTATACTTACCATGTTCTTTTTCAACTTTGGTCTTTTTAAATTGGATATAGACCCTATGAAAACCCTGAATTAAATCTTCATTTAACTTTGGGTGCAGTCCAACTTCTGGTTCATCAATATATATTGTTGGAGTTATATATTCTCTTCTAGTTAAAACAATCAGTAACTTAAGAATAATCTCTATATACCTATGTGAGTTTGTACCATCGGATTGGATGCCTAAATCTTGACCTGAGTTTGTAAAGTCATGACCTTGAAGGCCGACTTTTATGTAGCTAAGTACTTTGTCTCTATATGAATAGGCTCTAGTGTCTATTATAGTTTCAACCTTATTTATATAGTCTTTGTAGTGGCCACTTCCATTGGATATTTTATTATCAAAATAACCGATAACTTCATCATTAGTGAGTTTTTTGACATTGAATGAGCTGAGTTGGCTAATTAACCCCCATATTCGATTCCAGTCGTATAGATCAATATGTCTAGTCTCGATATCAATAAATGGGTACAAAATGTATATTACCTTAAGAACTTCTTGGTTTTTAGTTGACCATTTGGCGGAGTCATCCTTAAAAATAGTTAGAGTAAGGTCTAGAAATGATTCTTCCGAATGTTGAATGGTGAAAGGAGTTCTCTTCTTTCCTCGAAATAATGTGTTATAAATGTGCTTAAGGAAAGCACTGTTGTTGTTTTTCCCTGTTACGATATGCTTTATTCTTGTGGTATTGAACCGAACTGTTATTGAGCCAAAGCTGTTATAATTTGAATGTAGCTCAGGAGGTAGAGTTTTCTCGCCGTTTAGCTTTGCATAAAAGTAACGCATAAGCTTTAGTAAATTAGATTTACCTACATTGTTTTTTCCTACAATACAGTTTATGTCTTGAATATCGTCTATGAAGACGTCATCAAAGGAAAGAAGGTTTTTTATTCTAATACTTTGTATAGCCATCTGAACAACACTCTTTAAAGCAAGAAGTGATTGTCTCCTTATAAATTAAATATGTCAATTATAGCAGTTGGTTAGGCGGATCCGAAAGAGTTGTTACTAAGTTTGGTGCTGCTTTAATAATGTTAATTAGCATTCTTAGGTCACTATGTTTAATGGTATAGTGCTACGCTGCTACAAGTGTTTATTTTTTGTTTAAAGTGTTGTGGTTCAATCGAGGCCTAAGTTTTTCAACCAACTTTGGAGGCTGTGTTTTTCACATGCGACTAAATGTAACGTTAGAAAGTAATATTTGCTCTTGAGCGAACCTATGTAGCGCCGTCATTAAGCAAGAGCTTTTCTCAGGTTTTGAGGTGTGCGCAAAGGAGTGAGCTTTTATCTTTCCTCTATTTCTTGCTACGAGTTCATCATCAGAGCCAGGACATGTGCATTGACATAACTTGCCATTCGGAACGTCATTAATTGAGACTAGTTTACCTAGTTTGTTGTGTGCAAAAATGAGCAATTCTTCATTCCTTGTGCTCTTTATCACAGTTGGTTTAAAAATATACTTAAAAATTACTTCTTACTGAACTAAGTATTCCTTAGTACCAAAGTGGGCGCTATACTAAGAGAATCTTAGCTATTGAAGTTAGTAGCTAAGGTACTTATGGAATCACCAACGCCCTTACGCCTAAAAGAAGCCCGCAAAGCCGCTGGATACACGCAACAGCAGCTAGGTATTGCTTTAGGTATGGAGCCCAACACGGCCAGTGCAAGAATGAACCAGTACGAAAAAGGTAAGCACGCACCAGACTTTACTACGATGAAGCGTATTGCAGATGAGTTGGGCGTGCCCGTTGCTTATTTTTATTGTGAAGAAGATGATTTGGCTGAATTGATTTGTGAGTTAGGTAAGCTCAATTCAGACTCTCGTAAAGCGCTCTTAGAGCACATTAGATTAAATAGAAATGAGGAACGCTAATCGCCAGATTATTTGCGTTCCTTTCTATCCAGCAGATAGGCATGAGCGTCATCAGAAATATCGCACCCTACACTGTTTCTATTGAGATTATTTGCTGCAATTAAGGATGCGCCAGAGCCAAAGAAAGGATCAGCAACAAGTTGGCCTTCAACACTGCTTTGTGAAACCAATACTTCAAATAAAGAAACGGGTTTTTCGGTAGGGTAACCTTTAAAAACCCTTTTATGACAAAGTATGTCAGGGATGCTTAAGTCATTTAACTTTCGTTTTCCTTTTTCGAAAAAAAGGATGTATTCGTGACGGGCTCTATAGTGATACCCCATACCAATGGATACCTTATCCCAGATGATTGGTTTCCAAAATTTAAAGCCGACTTTTTCAGCTATTGGCTTGATAACAAACATAGTTTCTTGATCACAAAACAAATAAAAATGAGAGTTCTTCTTAAGCACGCGGTATATTTCGACAAGTAACTCTTCAAAGCGTGAATTAGGAAATATCGCAAACCAAGAATTGCTGGATGCTTTGCTATGTTTGAGCCTTGTAGTTGTTCCAACTTTGCGGTGTTTTTCTAGCGACTCATAGGGTGGGTCAGTGATAATTAAATCGACACTTTCGTTTGAAAGTGTCGATAACCATTTCACTGAGTCGTTTTTATAAACTTTTAGTGATGATTTCAATTGAACGATCCGCATGTTCGCCCATTTGTGAATGCGATTGATGCTTTACCTTTAGCTAGGTGTCGACAATCGATACAGTAGCTTTGATCGCCATCCGGATTACGAGCTGTTTTTCTCGCCGGAGTTTTTCCGAAGTTATTTGGGTAAGGGTGGTATACGTGTTCAGAACCATTAGCATCTGAGCAGTGCGGACATGATTTAAATTTTTGACCATTTTGGTCGTTTACGTGGATCATTCCACTATTTAGTTTCTTTCCACAACAATTGCAGGCCATCTAGACCTCCTTATTTTGATTTATGAGTTTTCACTAGTTTCAACCGCTTTCAATACATCCTTAGAGATAGCTAAGTTATAGCTATATTACTACCATGTAAATAATTTGGAGGTGATCTAAGTCAATAGTGGTCTTTTGACAACTGGTTTGCTTTCAGCTAAACCTAAACTAAGTTTTCCTTAGTTTAGGTTTTAAATGCAATTCCTTTCTCAAACAACTCCTTACCCTGATGAAACCATTGAAAGCTACTTGCTTCGTTTGTCACAAGACAATGGTTACCTTGGTTTTGCTGATATGGCCGATATTTTGTGGGATTGGTTGGTTACGCAAGATCACGAACTGGAGGGGGCTTTTCCAAACGAGTTGCAATCGGTTGATGTATATAAGGCATCGCAATCGAGTAATTTTCGGGTTCGAGCGCTGCGGTTGGTTGCGCAGTTAGCGGGGGTTGATGCGTCTGAGCTGCTTAACTTGTGTTGGCTCCGCAGTAATACACAGTTTGGTGCTATTACGGCGGTTTCTCGTGGTGGGTTATTGGTGCCTCGTCAGTTGCTTCGTAAGTCTGGGGTTCCTGTTTGCACCGAATGTTTAAAGCAAGATGCGCACATACCTTACCTTTGGCATTTAAGAGCCTATAAAGCCTGTCATAAGCATAATCAGCAATTAACTAGAATATGTGGGCAATGTGATGCTGAAATTGATTACAGAGCGCCTGAGGCGTTTTTAGAGTGTGAGTGTGGTGCTGCAATCAAGCAAGGCCCAAAGGCAAATCAAGCAAATTTAAAATTGGCAAATGCCCTTGCAACAAATGCCGTTGCAAAACTTGTCGGGCTTATGGCTTGGTTTAGTCATTGGCGAGCTATCAGCTATGATGACCATGATTTTAGCGAGCTGTTTGTAAGCTACTTTTCTAACTGGCCCTGTGGGTTTGAGGGTGAACTAATTAGCACTGCTGAACTTGCTAAAGTAAAGCAGCTTAGGCCGTTTAACCACACACCATTTAATGATGTATTTGGTAGTTTGCTTAAAGACAGCAAATTGGCCTGCGCAGGTTCGCAAGGCTACAACACGGTGCAGTTAGCCGTCATTACCTTTTTAACCAAGCTCGTTGAGCAAAACCCCAAGAAAAAGCACCCAAACTTAGGCGATCTACTACTCTCTATGTTCGATGCCGCAGTAATTCTTGGCACAAGTACCGAACAAGTGTTCAGGTTGTATGAAGAGGGCTTTTTAGCAGCAGTTCAACCATCTATAAAGAATACATTTTTAAAGCCGAGCGATAACGTGTTTTACCTCAGGCAGGTTATAGAACTACAGCAGTCTTTTGCACCGAACATGCCTAATAACCAACAACAATTTGTACCACCATGGTGATCAATGGAACTGCACACACTACTTCAAAACACCTCAAGTAAAGAGCTCACCCAAAAGCTACGAGCGGCATTTGCCCCATACTCTGAACATGTTGATATTACAGGGAGTGAGCCTCAAGCGTTGTTGATTTTAATTAACCTCACATACAAGCGAAAAGACATAAAAGATTTAGCGTGTGTGAATAGTGCCAAAGCTGCGCTACGCGATGAGCAACACCTTAAAACCTGTATTGATGAAGTGAAGTGGTATCACACCCATAATTTAAAATACCCCGATATTCGAGTCAGCCACCAAAGGCTATTGGCGCAAGTGGTTGATGATGGGCTTAGGGTAGTCAGCAGCGCCAGTTACCCAATGCAATTTGGCTGGTCGCACGATAGCGCAAAAATCAATCATGCCAAGTTGTTTTTAACAGGCTTTGTTTGGCGTGGTGAATATGTGTGTTTGGCGCAGCTGCTTGCAAAGCAAGAGGGTTTTTGGGTAGCACAGTTTAGAGAGCTAGGGTTGCTAAAAAGAGATGTGATTGCAGTGTGTGAGCAAATAGCCGCGCAGCTCCCTCATGAAGAGCTGCCCGAGCAAATTAGTAATTACACCCTTCAGTTACTCATTCCAATTGAACATGACTACCTGAGTGTATCGCCCGTTGTAAGTCATGCCGTTTTAGCTGCGCTGCAAATGGCAACGCGCAGCGGTTTGCTTAAACGCGGGATCATTGAGCACAATCGCCCTGCAAATGTGGGAGAATTGCCAAGCGCACTGGGCGGCAGAGTGAACGTGCTTAAGTATTTCGCCAAAACTTACAGTGCGACAACCGTTAACGACTACTACAGCCAAGACGAGCAACGGCTTTTTAATGTGGCGTCATTAAATAGCAAAACAGTGGGTGAAGCTTTGCTGGTGCTGTCAAAGTCTAAGCCGTTTAATACGCTGAGGCAAAAGCGCTTGGCACGTATTGCGGCAACTAAAGCGTTACGAACAGCACTTTATGGCTGGTTAGAAAAGCTTATCAAACTAGCGCAAAGTGGAGCGATAAATGACTCAGGTCCAGAGCCAGTAAAGCTTTTAGCCATGCAAGAATACAAGCAGTTAGAGCTTGTTCTAAGTCAAGAGTTAAACAGGCAAATGAGTGGGCTTAAATACTTAAAGCGTTATGCTTATCACCCAGAATTAATGCCTATCTTAAAAGCGCAATTTAGTTATGTGCTATCGCATCAAAATAACCAAGAGGACGAGCTTGAGGCGGAGCCTATTCAGTACGTGCATTGTCAGAATTTGCGAGTCTACAACGCCGAAGCAATGCCGAACGCTTACTTAATGGGTATGCCGTCAATTACCGCGCTTGAGGGTTTGGGGCATCAATTTCAACGCAAGCTGCAAAAGCTGTTAGGCGTTGGCGTGCATGTGATTGGTGTGGCCGTGTATGTTCGCTCGTATCAATTGCACAACAACAAGCAGCTGCCAGAGCCCAACAAACTCAAAAAAGACGGTCAAAAGCGTGTACCGCTGCGTTCGGCGATTATGCAAATACCTAAGTGCGATATATGTTTTGATTTGGTATTTAGAGTGCAAATTGATAATCAAACTGTTGCTAACGACTTGTCTGAAAACCATCTGAAAGCAGCATTTCCATCGCGCTATGCGGGTGGCACGCTCCATCCACCATCGTTATATGATCAAGTTGATTGGTGCCAAGTATATGCAAAACCAATGGCATTGTTTGAGCGCATCCGTTCGCTGCCTAAAGGTGGTTCGTGGCTATATCCAACATCAGTTGAAGTGAGCAGTTTTGAGGAACTAGCTGAACAGTTAACACTGCGACCCACAATGCGCCCAGCTGCACTGGGTTACTTAGCCCTTGAAGAACCAAAGTCAAGGCAAGGCTCAATTACCCAGTTACATTGCTATGTTGAGCCTGTTATTGGGTTGCTTGAATGTGTAGATGCGGTCACAGTTCGGCTATCTGGCGCTCGGCATTTTTTAAATCACGGGTTTTGGGCCATGCATTGCAAAAAAGCATCTATGCTTATGAAAAAAGCCAAGTTTGAGTACGACTAATGAAACTCCCGCGCCAGCTCTCATACACCCGCTCGCTCTCACCAGGTAAGGCGGTGTTTTTTTATAAAACGCCCGAGAGCGATTTTGAACCACTACAAATTGAACGGCAAAAAATTCGAGGTCAAAAGTCAGGCTTCGCCGAAGCCTATAAAAATGAAGTCACACCCAAAGAGCTAGCACCGCAAGACTTAGCCTTTGGTAATCCACACACCATAGAACTTTGCTATGTGCCGCCCACCGTGCAACAACTCTATTGCCGGTTTTCACTCAGAGTAGAAGCAAACAGCCTAGAACCTAACGTATGTGGTGAGCCAAAAGTAAGTTACTGGCTAACGCGGTTTATGAACACCTATAAGCAGCATGGTGGCTTTGGGGAGTTGGCAAAGCGCTACGCCAAAAATATTCTTACGTGTGAGTGGTTGTGGCGAAACAAAACATCACCCAATGTAGATTTAGAGATAATTGGTGAGGGGTTTGATCCCATCAGTATTACTAAAGCCAACCGCTTACGTTGGGACGGCAAATGGCGCGAAGCTGAAAATGCACTGCATACACTCACAGAAGTGGTCCAAACAGGTCTAGAAGACCCATATAGCTTTTGCTTTTTAGAAGTAACCGCCAAGCTCGACACCTACTTTGGGCAAGAGATTTACCCAAGCCAATCATTCGCAGAAAACGGCGACATAGCAAGAACTTATGCCTACACCCAAGTCGCGGGTAAAGACGCAGCCTGCTTTCACTCTCAAAAGGTAGGGGCTGCCATTCAAATGATTGATGACTGGTACGATGAAGGCGCAAACAAGCGGTTAAGAATTCACGAATACGGAGCAGACTACAAAAACGTGATAGCCAGACGCGCACCAAGCAACCGTTTAGACTTTTATTCACTACTACAAAAAGTCGCGCTATACGTAAAAGAAATGGAGCAAAACGGGCTAAAAAACCAAGAGCAAGCCAGCCATATTCACTACATAGCAGCAGTTTTAATCAAAGGCGGGTTATTCCAAAGGACCAAAGAATGAGCAGAGCATATTTCACCATTACTTACCTGCCAGAAAATTGTGATGTGACCTTATTAGCAGGCCGCTGCATTGGCATATTGCACGGTTTTATGAACAGACGAAGCTGCAACCACATTGGCGTAAGCTTTCCTAAATGGACCGACAAACACCTAGGCAATCAAATAGCTTTTGTGAGTGAAGATAAAACCGCACTTAAAAACCTAAGTCAGCAAAACTACTTTGAAATGATGGCCCACGACAAGCTGTTTGAAATATCTGCTATAAAGCCAGTACCAGTCGATGCCCCTGAAGTACAGATTATCCGTGACCACAGTCTGGATAAGTTATTTATGGGCGAAAAACGCCGCCGAATGGAACGCGCAAAACGCAGAGCCGAAGCTCGTGGTGAAGAATATATTCCGCAGTACGTGCCGATCGATACAGAAATTAGCGCATTTCATAAAATCCCCATCGCCAGCAAAAGCAATCAAAACGACTTTGTACTGCATCTAAGGTTAGAGCCAACAGACTCAATACAAAACACATATAACAGCTATGGTTTTGCAACAAATGAAGAGCACAAAGGCAGTGTTCCGCAATTAGCCTTTTAAATATCGATCGCTTTTGGAGCGCTGTATATCAAAGAGTTAAGAGCAGATAGTAAAACAAAGGTTATTTACTGAAAGTAGGTTTAATCGTATGGAATTTATAAATTTTTAGACTAGCTTTAATAGTGCTCTGCCGCATAGGCAGCTTAAAATGGATGAATTCTTAGACCTTGTTGAACGGGTTGGTGACCTGCCGAATAGGCAGCTGAAATTAGGCCAGGAAGTAAACAACCACATCGTATGACATATAACTGCCGAAAAGGCAGAGGCTAATTCAAAAGCCTCAGAATTTACAGGGGCTTTTTGTTATGAAAACCCCGATAATCAAAAGATATTAGGGTTGATTTAGTGTCTTACATAGTAGATATTGGATTGTGTGATGAAAAAGTAGACATTATGGATGAGTTGTGAACAAAAGTACTTTCTTGGCTCAATTTGAGGGCGAGTCTAAACAAGCTGTTATTGAATATGCAAAGCAAATAACGGAATTGAGAGCTGACGTTATTTTGTTAATGGCTCGAAAAGCAGCTTGCTTCTATCATACTCTTGAAACTATGGGGATAGCTCGCAACTCGGCCGTTATTACAACCGATCGTATCTTAGGAATGGATATGAGCTGGATGAATGGTAAGACAATAGCAATAGTAGATGAGCTTGTTTTTACGGGTACAACCCTAAAAGATTCCAAGAGTTTAATTGAGAGAAAAACTCAAAATACCCATGTTAGTTGCCATGTACTTGCAGTTAATAAAGATTATTGGGAAAGTGAGTATATCACTCCAAATAACGACTATTTCGAGCTTGAAGATGCCGTATGTAGAACTTTGAGCTCAAACATAGTCCAAGCAATGTCAATATTACCAAGACCTTATAGCGTTGACTACCCGCTTTTTAATCGCAACTCCTTATATAGTTCTGATATATCAGCTATTTCATCTTGTTACGGGTGGAAGCTATTTGACTTATCAACAAAACTTCAAGTTGATAACAAAGTCAGGGTTTATACTCTTATACCAGAACAAAAAAAATTAGAAGAGTTTGAGAGGGATATAGGTTTCAAAGTAACTGAAAACAATTTATCGAAAATCAGGGTGTTTGGTAGGTATGTTGGCGGAACTGGTGGGAAACTTAAATTTAGTTTCAGAGTAGTTCCCTTCTTTGTATTTTCTCCAATGAGTGAGAGTGAGGTCAATAAGCTATTCACAAAATTAATAGAGCGCTGTTCATTAAATGAGCAGGCTTTATTTGCGAAAAATTTTGTAACTGCTAAGTCAAAAATAAGACTACTACAATACTATGTTGCAGACCGATTCGCTCATATATGGGCTAAGGATGTAAATGACCTGTTGAGCAAATGCAATGAAGTTAAATTGGAACACGATGATAGAGAGTTGTCATTTCTGTTTTCTCCAATGGTTATTGGCCTGATAAAAAACTTATTAACCTGCAGTATTAAGTTATTTGAGTATCAAAGTGCTGAGTGTTTGACTGAGTTTTATACATCTGGAAGTGATATCAATTTAGCTCAAAGAAAAGCGGGTAGTATCTCTGAAATTCAGCAAAGGTTGACTCAGCCATTTTATGATATGTATCTGAAAAAAGAAGTTGTTCTTCAAAAGCTTATAAAAGAGTATGGACCCTCAGTAGCATATGAAAGTAAAAATAAGGCAGTAAAAGATAGATTAAAGAAAGGTATTACTGTTACTGAATTACTTGATGTTGCCAGAAAGTACGATGGCGATTATTGTGAAGGGACTAAACTTGCATTTAGCTTGTTTTTAGATAATGCAATTGATCAAGGAATCATAGTACCCATCACTTCAAAGTTTGAAAATAAATCGAATAATGTGATAACGAGAGCATTTAGACATGGTGAAGAAGTTAAACTGTCGAATAAAGAGTTTTACTTAGTTAGTTTGTATTTAAACGCTATAAAGAAAAATACTAAAAAGAATACGATGTTTAGTACTGAGATGGAAAAACTGCTCGTGCTTTTCATATCTTGTGGTGCAAATAGTCATTTTCTCGAAGAGATTTTCGATAGAACTAATAATATTTCATCTGTTGGGGTTAAGTTCTATGCATTTGGTGCAGTAAGTGAGTTTGGCTCAACTACAACACAAAGTGAAAAATTTGAGTTTGATACATCAAAATCATTTACAAAAGAGCTAGTTAATAAGGGGATTATTTCTATTGTTGAAGGAGCCGAAGGTGGAAAGTACGTCATAAATGAAACACCAAGAGAGTATGTTGAACATTTTGGGGCAAAAAAAATAACAAGCTCTAGTATCACTGATGCTAAAGCTCTGGGTCAATTGGTTTCAATTGGATATAATTCAGGCCTTTTTAAGAGCTCAGCTGAAAATCAAACACTTTTAGCTTCATGCTTGTACCCCCAGAACTCAATTTTAGCTCTTTCTGCTGACATACGGATATTTCAAGATAGGTGGATGTCTCAATTTTATAGTCAGTTTTCAGACTTTGGAGGTAATAATTTATTTATTACTCCCTCTTTGATCAATAACCTGAAGGAGTCTCTAGGTTATAAAGCTTTAGATAGTGGAATCAATAAGTTCAGGGCAATAGAAAAGAGGTGGCCGAATAAAGTTTATAAAAAGCTACAAAGCGCATACTGCGGTGATGACGAAGCTAGAGTTGCAATGTGGGAGAAATATTGGAAGTCTCCATATTTCAATCAAGGTGGTAAATTACCTGATTTTTATAACAGCCTAATACGCAAGTCTGGGGTTTGGCTTACACATACGAAAATATGTATTGATATGCTGGCATATATTGTTTTTTCTAATAGTGGTGAGGTTAACTCCTTATTGCCAACTAAGGTATCAATAGATCAGCAGGCAAGTTCGATGTTAAAAGCCTCAAAAAGAAGTCATGAACTATGCGAGATTTGGGAGTCTCTTAAATGCAATCACACTGATAGTTGTTTAAGGCCTTTTTATAAGAATCTAATGTTTTATTTGGATGGACTGATAGAAGAAGCGTCTGGCTTGTTAAACACTGCAAAATGTACAGTGGGTCATTATGGTAAGACCGAATATATAGAAACTTTTGATTGTAGGTTGCGCATAGTTATTTCTGATGTGGATGTAAGCAATGTTGCCGAGCAAGCAGATATGTTAAAAGAGGCAATATATGAAGGTATAAGAGCTGCTAGAAACCCTCAAAATAAAGAGCCGAAAAAGTTTATTAAAGGTAAAAATAATAATTCGGCAAGCAATGGCAGGTGGCTCGTTCAAAGTGATGTTAACTATTTGCCTGAGGGCAAGTTGGAAGCTGAAGTTGTTGCGAAAGGAAATCAATCACTTGAATGGTTAATATACTTAACTAATAAAGTTATTTATAAGTTTGATAAAAAAAATAGAGTGAGAGGTTTGGTTTATTTTGACTTACCTAAAGATTTGAAGCCATTTAGGGTAGGACTTAATTCGCCTGAAATAATATGTAACTCTCATGATATCGATACCTCTATAAAAAATGAGTTGCATGAGAATTTGTTTAATGAAATCACTTTTGTAAGTGGGGCTCCCAGCAGCAATACTACTTTCAGGGCACAAAGTTATCTTGAGACCCTCTGGAAATCAAAACAAACTCCAAGTGTAGATAAAGTCATAAGTGTAAGCAATCTGGTAAGTCGAGACTTCAGAGTGAGGAGCTTTCAGGTTGGTTCTATAAATTTAGGTAAAAAAATGAAACAAGTTGACATAATAATATTAACTATATTGAGTGAAGAGTTCTATGCTGCAAAGGAAAGAGTTAGCAAAGCTAGGTATGTGAATGAAACTGATCTTAGTTATGGTAATATGATGGTTGAAGGGGTTTTAGTTGACGGTAATGGAGCTGAGAGAAATGTGTTGCTCGTAAAATCGCCTGAAGCTGGTAATACAGATATGGCAATTACTTTAGCAACAATTTTAAGCGATTATTCAACAAAGCTAGTTGTTTTGCTAGGTATAGCTGGCGGCGTTACTTCCAAACTAAATATTGGTGATGTTGTGTTGGCTGATGAGGTTTTTTACTACGAAAAGCAAAAGGATATGCCGTCTGGTGAGAGTGCTAGAATGACTAGCTATAGAGCTTCGAGATGGACAAAAACTCAAATTTCCCGATTAGAGGTGGAAGCAGGAATGGGTAGATCTAAGTTTTCGTTAAAGTCTCCAACAGGAAAACCTTTTGAAGTAGAAAAAGGTCCCATCGGGAGTGGAGAAAAAGTTTTGGCAAATTCTAAAAGCGCAGTTGTAGCGAGGTTGAAACTCGTTCATGATAAAACTAAGGCTGTCGAAATGGAAGCCGCGGGTTTGTCAATGTTCATGGAAGCCGAAAAAAGTTCTAGTGCGCCAAAGGTACAACATGCGTTGATTATAAGAGGGATTTCAGACAAGGCGGATGAGGAAAAGTCTGATGATGATCAATTAGTAGCTTCCCAAAACGCTATGACTGTTTTAACTGAGCTGGTTAGGGTTGCAGACTTTTCTAGCTTAGATATAGTCAATAGTTAATTTAACTTGGTCTCGGGATTAGAGGTTGGTTAATCAACTAATATTCACAAGCTCAAAAGTGTACGACCACTCTAGGCCAGAAGCTACTTAATACAAGGTGAATTTGTGAGTCAATAGCTGGCCTATTGCAAGCAAATTTAACGCAGTAGCAAGGAGTAACAGCTGCTAGAGAACAAGTTTTTATCCCGAGTTCAGTTACAGTCTTGTTAATTTAGATATACGGTAACCTTCCATACGTCATTTTTATGTAAGATGCTCTAGCTCGACTCAAGACTGCTCTTGGGCATCGACCTTTTATTTTTTCGGCTTTTTCTTGCTGGGTGTTTTTTTGCATACTTTCACTTCACTTTTATGCCAAGTTATACTTCCATCAAAATGCTAAGTCATTGAAAGAGTCGAGTCGCTTTATGCAAACTTATACTATAAACTCCAATATTTGTTGTTTGAAGTGTAGGTCTTATTTATAGCTTCTAAAAGTATACTAAAACATACTAATTCCCTTATAAATCCAATTAAAAACTAAATCTCAGTTCATTAGATCAATAGTACTTTCTCTACTAATCTACTAAAACTCTTCAGCACTAATTGGTTTAGTTACCGTGTTAGTCAAAGTTCTTGCGCAAGTTAAAACAGATAATTCAGGCTTATTGATTGAAGTACCTGTGTTGCTTAGCGAATTAGGTGTATTCGATCCCTTACTTGATTACGTTATAAGCCAGTCGCACATTAAAAGTTTGCCATGGATGAATCGCATTACGTTTGCTTGCCAGCTTTTGCTCGAGTACATGGAAGCCAACACAGGGTTATTTTCAGACGCCAGTAAGTTGTTTCAATCATTTGTTATGTGTTTATCACTGGGTAAAAATATGGCAAATACCATCAGTACTTTTTGTAATGCGCTGTAATGTCCTTACTCATTTTTCGTTTCTATACTTTGTGCGCAGCTTGAGGGAAGGCCTTCAAGCACAAGTTTGAAAGAAGGAGTTTGTTTATGTCCAGTCCAGCGAATGTCACAATTAAGAATAGAACAAATCAATCAATTACTACGAAAGTCACTCGAGACTCTTGGGTTGAGGGTGATGGCAGTTCAATTGATGGTAAAGTCATCCCTCGAGGTGAACATGGCGTCTTCCAGGTGGTCGCTAAAACAGGCCACCATGGTGAGTTAGATATTGATTTTATTGGCGGAGATAGCGGTAACGTACTCGGTACTTTGGAAATATTGAGTATTAAAGATCCTCAAGAAGGCGTAAAGAGTCTTGCAGTAAATGCTAACCAAAGCGAAATAGATGTGTCAGCAATGGGATATAGAAGTTCGCCCAATGATGACGAATTACGAAGAATTAATTTCTTAATTGTCTAGTCGTTAATATTGAAAAGAGTAAGGCAGTTTTTTGTCACCAAAATCTGGTTTGTGTTGTGAAAATATCATACCTGACCTATACCTTAACTTCCTCATTAAAGTGGCATAGAGTTAGCTTTCTCTATGCCAATATGTCTTATACAGTATTTTAGTCTTTTAAAAGCGGTTACAAATGTTGTTTTCTTTTCTCCTTGAGAAAATCAGCACAAATGTTAATGTTTTCTACATTAGGAAGTTACCACTATCAAGGACTGAAACAGTGAACACCAATTCACCACTAGTTAATTCGCAGGTCAATTTAGCCAGTAACTTAACCGCTAAAAAGGAGGCTAAGGCGCATAACATCGAACCTCAAGCACCTGAGAAGGAGATGAACGCTGCGGCATTGTCAGCCGAAAATACGCCAGTATTAACTGAAGAAGAAATCCAAAAGCTAAAACAAGAAACTTTTGAGATTAGCAAACAAAATTATAAAGTGATGGGAGAGACGCAAGAGGCGTTTGCAACCACCTTAAGCGAGTTTGAAAAATTTAAAAAAGAACAAAGTAGCTTAAATCCAGGAATTGATTTGAGTTCTTTAGATTTATCGCAAGAGGAAGATGGCACACTAAAACTCGTTGGTGGAAGTGTAAACGGTAAATTGCGTGAGGATCTTGAGTCTATAATTAACGAAAACAGTAAGCTAAAAAATGCCTATGAACAGGTACATGAAGGACTTGCACAAATTGTTCGATTCTCTGGTGCAGATCGGCAAGGCATAGAAGCAAAGGACCTTTATGGCAATATTAGCTTGAATGAGTTAAGTAAAAGCTTCGAAAACCAATTCCATGATACGGGCTTTGGTCAAGATTATCATACACTTGAGGACAAAGTGAATAGCCACCCAATGCTGTTTGCAATGAAAATGAACGAGGCAATATATCCTAGAATTAACATAAATGTGTAATTGAGTATCGATAGCTAGGGCAAGTCTCACATTTTGTATGACGCTCAAAAGTTGAAGATAGTGATGAACGGGCGCAACTACAATACTCCAGAGTCTAAAATATCAGAGACTGCTTGTGTAAAGCCAATCGGCAAAAATTCGTTAAAATGAAATTCACTTATAAACTATGACGTTAATAAACTTTGTAGCAGAATCTAAAGCTCTATAACCATGCTTTTGCGCAGCACTAAACTTGGTTTTCTGATCAGTTTTAAGGAGATGCCAAACACCGTCATAAAAAACTTCAAGTTGACCCTCTAGAACATGAACAAGTTCTTCGGCAACATTATCATGCGGCTCTCTTAAGTGTTCATCATTTGGAATGAGAGAAATGACAAACACCTCGGTATTTTTGCTCCCGTTAGATGAATAAACAGGAGCAAATATAGAGCCTTCTTGGTTGATAGAGTTATTCGAATTCTGCGGGTCGCTCGGATCAAGTAACATTGTGTACTCTATGCCAATACCCTGAGCCAACTTCCACAATAATTCAACTGTTGGACTAGACTCAAACCTTTCAATTTGTCCTAACATCGCCTTGGAGATGCCGGTCATGTTGGCCAATTTATCTAGGCTTAGGCCTCTCTCTTTTCTGATGTCTTTTAATCTAACACCTAGGTTTTTGGAAATTTCCGATTTAACTTTCATTATGTTGTGCGTTATTGCGTACGGTGATATTGTGTACACTATAACGCACAATGCAGCACTTATCTATTCAGAAGGGAATTACATGCCTAATAAAACTTTTGTTTGCTTCGTTTATTTACTTTGTTTCATCAGCTCTGTCAGTGTAGCGTCAGAATATACGCCTTTAGACAACTTTATCGTTAAAGCTAAATCCTTGACTAAGTCGGCTTCAGGCACATCCGTTGTATTGATTAAGGATGGTAAAATTACTCACGAAGTTCACGTTGGTATGGCGAATGTTGAAAAGCAGATCCCTGTCGATACAAATTCGGTTTACTATTTCGCCTCGACAACTAAAGCGATAATGGGGCTGGCGACATTACAGGCTGAAAAAGAAGGTTTGCTTTCTAAGGACTCTACTTTGAGGCAGTTATTTCCAAACGTTAAGTTTTCTTTTATCAATCCTGACAACTACTCAGTCAGAGATTTATTGTCTCATCGCTCCGGGTTAACAAATGACGCGATGACATGGACTTTTTCTTACACTGGAAACCATGACAAAAAGCAACGACTTCATTTTGTTTCCTCGCTAAAACCGCATCCGAAAATTAAAAAAGGTGAGTTTGGTTACACAAACCTTGGGTACAATCTTTTAGCAATATGGTTTGATGAGAACTATGAAGGGGGATGGACAAATGCGATTAAAGATCTAGTGCTTTCACCTGCAGGAATGAAAAATTCAACAGCAGATGTTGACCAAGCAAGATTGCAAAATTGGCCTATTCCAAGCCCATATTCATATAAATTCCGAAGTGGTCAATCTGAGATTTATATGAATAAAAACAATGCGACTTTGTATTCAGTGGGTATTTTTGCCAGACCAAATGATTGGGGTAAGTTGATAACCCACTTGTTACCAATAAATGCAGAGCGCTCAGCGTTTCCCAAGTCGGTTGTAAGAGCGTCTCAACAACTACTAGTCAGTGATATCGATAGCTATTTTTCCGGCTATGGATGGGGGTGGATGCACTCAAAAGTCGCTGGTGAAAGTGTGTTAATGCACACAGGGGGATTTGATGGCGCTTCTGTTCAAGTATCTTACGCTCCCGAAAAAAACCTTGGTGTCGTTGTTGTTCATAACGAAAGTGGGCTCATTGCAAATGAGTTAAATGGCAGAATAACTGAAATCGCTTATAAAATGTTAACTAATCAAGATGTGAGTAAGCTTATTGAATTCCATCAAGAGGAGATGACTGATCTTGCTGTTTATGTCGAGAAATCAAAGGCAGAAATTGCCGCTAAAAGAGAAGACTTGTCAAAGCGCCGGAGCATATCACCTTCGCTTAAGTCATTACTTGAAGGTGTATACGAAAACACGGATGTTGGACGGTTGACTATTAAACAGAGAGACGGCGATTTACATCTTGCTTGGGGGGATTTACAGAGCAAGATTTACAGTGGACAAGCAGATAATGAATTTATAGTAGAACTTAGACCGGGTAAGTTCTACGAACTAACCGTTGATAAAAGCATGTCCGTTATCGAATTAAAGGATTGGCAATTCCAAAAAGTTAGGTAATTCAGAGGTAAGGTTAGTTGCAATCTAGATGCAAATTAGTGTGACAACGCCAAAGTTGTGTAGCGGATATGCCGACAGCCCCTTTTGGAGCTCACATTAGCGTAACAGCAGCTCCAATTCCAACCCCAAAGCTTGTATAGAACTAGTGTATATAGTCATCAATTAGCTTGCGCCAAGCGTCGGGCTTACCGTAATAGGCAGTATGCGGAAGCTTTACCTGTTTCTCATGCTTTTCAAGGATAAGGGTTGGGTAGCCAGTAACTTGAAGCTTTTGCATGAATAGACGGCTTTGCACGATTTTTGTTTGCTCAGCACCTTGATTTGCCAGCATAGCTCGTTGCCAGTGGTTTTTATCTAGCCCAAGCTCAACGGCTAGCTCCTCTATAGCCTCAGCTCGGTTAACCTGTTTGCCCTCTACATAGTGTGCGTGCTGAATAGTTTTAAGCATGTTAAGTGGCGCTATGCCCAATTGCTCAGCGGTTATGATGGCACGAGCGGTGATGTATGAGTCAAGGATCATCGACTCGTTACTATTCACCCTTTGGATGTAACCTTTGCCAAACTGCGCGCCTGTTATGCTGGCTATACGCGCATCGCTTGTGAGAATGTGGTTGCGGAACGCTTTCTCTATAGATTGGTTGGCAATCATACCTCCAGGATGCAGTTCAAGCTTGAGGTCACTGTCGGCTGCAATCGCATCCAACAGTGAAATCCCACCGTAACACCAGCCACACATGGGGTCGAAGAAGTAGTGCACTTTTACCATTTCATCTCTCCCATATGTACCTTAGCACCAATACCCAACGCCATCGGTAATCCTGCATCAGGGTAGCGTGCAGACATACTATCAATCAGTTCAGCGCTATTTTTGCTGCTGCTTTTTGCCTGACTGAAGTCGCTTAAATACTGCTGCGAGTAGCTTATGGTACTTGCATCAAGTTTGGTGCCTGCTTTCATGTGGCCAGGTATTACAATCTCTGGTTTCAGTGCTTTTAACTCTCTTAATTGGCGGCTCCACGCTTGTTGACTGTGTTGGGATTGCGCATCGGCCATCCATAAGTGCACATTACCGTAGACTGCAACATTGCCCAGAACTGCTTTACTTGACGGGATCCATAAGTAGGGGCGGTGTGCCAGCTCAGATTGCGTGCCGTGGATCTCTATTTTGTGCCCATCTACAAAGAGTGTACTTCCCTCTACAACTGTTGGGATGTATGGCTTAACAGGTGCATTTTCCCCCATTTTTGGTGTCCAGAATGCTAATTTACCCGCGAGCTTTTCTTCAATCACCGCTTTTACGGCCGCTGTGGTTAGGATCTTAGCTTCAGGGAATAAAGTGTGTAGCACTTCCGCGCCAAAATAATAGTCCGGATCAGCTTGGCTGATAAAAATCGTCTTTAAGGTTTTGCCGCTGTCGAGTACTTTGGCTGCTATGCGTAGAGCATCCGCTTTGGTAAAACCTGTATCTACGACCATCACTTCACTCTCACCAATCACCAGTGTTGAGTTAACGTGGAAGCTGTTTTTGTCAGCGTTATAAACATCCAGTGTAAGTGGGGCGGTGTTTGCTGCCATCGCATTGCTTGCTAATAAAGTCGATGCTGCTATCAATGTTAGGTGTTTCATATCTTTTGCCTCAATAGGTTTAGTACGGAGCAGATGATATGAAATTGATAGGCTCAGAAAAACATGCCAAACTAAACATCATTGTTTCATAAATCGAGCAAATGAATGGATAAACTCATCGCTGCTAAGGTCTTTGCCGACGTTGCAATCACAGGTAGCTTTACCGCGACGGCTGACAGGCTAGATATGTCTCGCCCTATGGTAACTCGGTACATTGAAGCAATGGAGAGCTGGCTAAAAATTCGTTTATTACATCGCACCACGAGAAGGGTGTCTTTAACTACAGCAGGGGAATCCTGCTTGGAAGAAGTGCGACAGTGGCTGAGGCAAGCCGACACCATAACCGGCTTGGCGAATACCAGCGGCAAACTGTCTGGTTCGGTTCGACTAGCAACCAGTATGTCTTTTGGTTTTTCTCAACTTGTGCCTGCTATTCAACAGTTTATGTCAGCACATCCTGACGTAAATATTGATATTGATTTGCAAGATTCTGTGGCCGATCTCACTGAGAGTCAGATAGATCTGGCTATTCGTATTGCCTCTGCACCGGACCCTTCTTTGATTGGTAAATCAATTGCAGTATGTAGCTCAGTTATCGTGGCGTCGCCGCAGTATCTTGCGAGTGCAAGTGAAATCAAAAAACCAGATGATCTAGCTGAGCACTTGTGCCTCGGGTATAAGAACTTTCAGCAGCATATCTGGCATTTGCGCAAAGGTAACTCACAACAGTCGGTAGCCGTAAACTGCCGTTTAACTGCGAACGAAGCAACGGCCTTATTGCACGCAGCGTTAAATGGCGCTGGTCTGGCAATTCAACCCACTTATTTGGTTAACCGCTACATCAAATCTGGCGAGCTTAAGCCGGTACTACCTGATTGGAAGCCAAGTGATATGAATATATACGTGCTCTATTCTTCGAGAAAGTATATGTCTCCAACCGTGAGGGCATTGATAGACTATTTGTCTCACTATTTTGCCAGCACGCCATGGTGATATTTTTATTAGATTATCTTGATGTCGTGTAATTCTGCTAATACATCTTTATGCAAAGGGAAGTTGTTACATTTTAATTGTTGTTATTCATGTAGTTAAATGTAACGTATACACAAGCTTATTATTAACTTAGTTTCGCCCGCTTTGCATCTAGTCAGCGGTATTAGCCCAGAAAAAGCGGATATTCTGTTTCTCGGGAGCGCTACATGCTTAAATTTATCACTATTGTGTCATTTATCTTTTCTTCAAGTGTTTTTGCCGATGACGAGCGTAGTCACCGTGACCTGACTCGCTATCTGGAGAAAGTTAGAGCAGATAGTGATATTCCCGCTATGGCTATCGCTGTAATTACCGCCGGCGAAGTGAGTTACATGAAGGGGTTTGGGTATATAGATGAGCAGTTAACAAAACCAGCAACTGAGGAGTCATTATTCAGAATCGCTTCAATCACCAAGCTCTTTACTGCACAAGCGATTATGAAATTAGTAGAACAAAATAAATTAACGTTAAACGATGAAGTGGGACAATACTTAGCGAGTTTTAAAGATAGCCGTATTACTATCAAACAGCTTCTTACTCACTCTTCTGGCCTAAGTGATATTATCGAACCCTTGAGTGACGATGAAGGTCGGACGATAAATCGCTATTTAGATTTGGTCAGTGATACAGCTTCCAAAGAGATTGACAACCACACCTTTGTTTATAGCGACACTAATTTTAATCTGCTAGGTGCAATTATCGGTACAGTCACTGGGCAGAAATATGAAGAGTTTATCTATGCAAATATACTCAAGCCCGCCAAGGTCAGAAGTAGTTATTTCTATGACGGTAAAAATAGGCGTGCTGCGGAGGCAGAGCCGACATACAAAGGTAAGCTGATCGATAAAGTGGAACAGAGGCCTTATGATCTAGCATTCAACCCAAGCGAAGGGTTAGTTGCTAATGTGTCTGATTTAAGCCTCTGGCTCAAACTGACTATGAGTGGTGATCCATCACTGCTAAAGAAGCAAACGTTTGAAGCTATGCTAATTCCACAAGTTAAAACGAACTGGGGAGAGATATATGCGGCTCTAGGTTGGCAGGTTTATAAGAAAGAAAATGATTTTGTTGCTAGGCACCCCGGGAGTGTTAGAGGGTATAAATCGTTAGTTCTTACCTATCCACAAAGTCGAAATGCAATAATATTACTCTCTAATTCAAGTGATACACCTAGATGGGAAATCGCAAAATCCGTTACAGAGATTTTAAAGCAACACGCGAAGTGGTAGCTTTTATTTCCGTGTTGCGCAGAGCAGCCAACTGTTTGGAGGGGCTTGTTCTACCAAACTCATTAATACCAACTAAACTTATTTATTGAGTCAAAATAGGAACTCAGTTATTGTTTGCCGCTTACTAGAATAACAGTAAAACAAGTAAGCTGTAGGCTTGTAATACACGAGGTCATTTTGAATATCGCGCTGTTTGATTTTGATGGAACTATCACAAATACAGATATGTATACTAAATTTCTACATTTTTCAGGCACAAAAATAACGAGCGCTTCTAGCAAAGGTAGTATTGCCGCCATTTTGTATACTTTACAAATTAGGTGTTCTACCTGCACCAAAGATGAGAGCTATCGCAAGCTTTGTGGCTTTTTCGGGTCGAAAGAGCACTGAAGTTGCTGCTGCTAGCGAGGAGTATGCGGAGGATATTATTCCTCAATATATAAGAGAAGTTGCTTTAAATAAATTGAATTGGCACAAAAATAACGGTGATAAGATTGTTGTTGTATCAGCTTCTCTTGACGTTTACTTAAAGCCTTGGTGCGCACGAAATGGATTTGATCTCGTTTGCAGTGAACTTCAAATTAAAGGTGGAAAATTTTCGGGGCGCTACATAAATGGCGACTGTAGCTGCGAAAACAAACCCAACTTGGTTCGTGCTAAGTATGAACTAGAAAACTACGGTCGTATTTATGCTTATGGTGATACGACAGAAGATCTAGCGATGTTGAATTTGGCAGATGAAGCTTATTTCAATTGACAGATACACGCTGTAGATACGCCAGCATAAGAGCTTCGGATAATTAGTGCCTTTCTCTAGCTATTGGTGCGTAATTCGCCTTGCCTACAGGAGGTAGGTACCTTAGCGAGAGCAGGACGCGGAAGCGGTGTTATCCTCAAACTTTCTGGCTCGATAAGGAAATAATTTAATGCGAGTTTAAAAACAATTAGTTAGCTTATTCCTAATCCAAACCCCAGGTTAGTTTTGGATTAGGATAACAATCGAGTTGATAAAAAGTAGGAAGCTAATGGCATTATCATTTCAGACCTTAAGGTTGCACATTATTGAGGTTAACGACGATCTTCCGGCACTCGATCGTGAACGGCTGATAGAGCAAATTCCCCATATCCTGAGTTCTAACGTGATTGAAAATCTTCCCCCTTATTTTCATGGTATTGATTCAGCAAAACAGGCCGAAAACTGGTTTCAGCGTATGTGTTCAGAGAGCCGCTTACTGCAAGTTAAGCTTGGACAGCATGAGACAATTGGCTTCTTGTTTGTTTACGTTGAAAACGAAAGTGATGCGCATATCGGTTACTTATTAGCTGAAAAACACTGGGGCAAAGGTTATGCCAGTGAATTGCTGCAAGGGTTTATCCATGCAGTTACCAATGTAGAGCTTTGGAGTACCCTCATTGCGGGAGTGGAGCAATCCAACCATGCGTCCATTCAGTTGCTCAAAAAGCTGGGGTTTTCACAGCAAGTGCATGATGAAAACAGTGCACTTTTCTTTGAATATGAGATCCATCGTGTCTGTTGACCTCAGCGGTTTGACTTTTATTTCCCTGAGTGTGCTTTGGTCACAGCGCTCTATTTGTCGTGAGTCCATCAATTGATAAAAGTAAAAAATATAACAATTGTTGTTATTTTCTTGTTAATGTAAGCGCTTACATGTTAGGTTTAACATTCAACATACGATTACACCGTGCTTAAAAGTGTGTAGCAAAGTTTGTGTGTTTGAAAAGCGCTATATTTTCAATTGTTCGGGGTTGTTATGGATTGAAATGTAAGCGCTTTCATTTCTGCAGTTTATGAAGTGATTAAAAGGATCCGTGTTTTAGTGGTTGATCACTAAAGCAGTTTTATACATTACATTTGGAGACATAAAGTGAAAACGAGTAGCAAGTTAATCGCAAAGCTCGCAAACATTAGCGTTATCAGTCTGATTGTTTGTGCGTCTTCGCAAAGTAACGCGGCTGTGGGGAATTTACTTTGGGAAGATAATTTTAATAATTTAGATACCAACACATGGAATATAGATGTCGGGGATGGTTGTGACCAAGGAATATGTGGTTGGGGTAATCAAGAATTACAGTGGTACAGTGAAAATAATGTCTATATTAGCGACATTGTAGGCGAGGCGGGAAACAAAGGCCTTGTTCTTGAAGCAAAAAATCAAGCGATAGGCGGCAAAGCATTTACCTCAGGTAAGATCCAGAGTAAGAATAAGCTTGCTGTGCAATATGGCATGATAGAGATCAGAATGAAGGTATCTGATGTCGACACGGGGCTTTGGCCTGCACTTTGGATGCTAGGGACGAGTACAGCTAGCTGGCCGGCAAAAGGCGAAATCGACATCATGGAGATGGGCCAATCTCAAGCCGCTCGCAATGATGCAGGCTTTCCCGGTGCGCCAAGCAATAACTATACAGGCTCAAACTTAATTTTTTATGCAGATGCCGCCTGTAATGAAGGTAATCCAACCTGTGCAGCAAGTGTGGCATACAAAACCGATAATGCACATTTGTCCTCAACCCCCTTAACCAACCGCTTTGTTATCTATCGTACTTATTGGACCGAAGATGCGATCCGTTTCACAGTTGAGGATAATGGGGTCGAATATGATATGTTCGATAGCCCGTTTGCCATTAGTGAAGAGTCAAACGAATTCAACGCGCCATTTTATCTATTGATGAATTTAGCTGTCGGCGGGTTATTTACGGACGCGCTTAGCAATGAACAGGTGAGCGCGCCACTTCCTGGGAAAATGGTGGTGGATTATGTGCGTATTTATGAGCTAGATGGTCAAGGTGAAGTGTTCAGCGGCAATGTCACTAAGCCCGAAGTTGGCACCTTTGGTGTTTTTAGTGAGGGGCCAAGCGATAATCAGTTAGTGCCGGGAAGCAACGCGGATATTTATGTGTGGAACCAAAACTCACTCACTCAGGGTAATACCCCTGCCTATGAAGGCAATGAGGTGATTGCATGGCAGTATTCGCCATCGCAGTGGTTTGGAGCCGGTATTCAAAGCCGCCAAGCGCGAGATATGAGCAACTTTAGGGATGGTTACTTAAATTTTAAGATTAAAATTCCTGCGGATGTGAGTTTCAGAATTGGCATTGCTGACACTTATACAAATGAGAGCTGGATCACATTCCCCGCGAACACCAATCAGTATGGCCTTGTTCGTGATGGTCAATGGGGTGAAGTACGTATTCCAATCACTGAGTTAGCGGGTAGCTTAGTGGCATTACAATCAATTAAAAATCACTTCAATATTGTCTCTGTCGCTGGGCAAGAACCTAACTATTCTTTTCAAATGGCAATTGACGATATTACCTGGACAGGGGGCGGTAGTGCGCCTGTCGATAGCGATCAAGATGGTGTTGAGGATAGCCTCGATCAGTGCCCAAATACTCAACCAAATGAAGAAGTTGATGCGAATGGCTGCCCACTGAGTAATTTACCCGATGGATTGGAGCAGGTCTCTCTGGATACCTTAACTTTCTATGTTAACACTACCGGCTGGGCGGATGTTCATTATCGAGTCAACGGCGGTGTGCAGCAAAATGTCCGCATGCAAGTGATTAATGGTCGCAATGAGCTCACAATATCTGGGCTAGAAGTGGGGGATGTGGTTAGTTTTTGGTTCACTTACCTACAGGAGGACGGAACTGTCGTAGATACCGCAGAGCAGGCCTATATACTTTCAGAATCCTCAGCTGGTAATGATAGCGATGGTGATGGCGTGAATGATGGTATCGATCAGTGTCCAGATACGCCTGTGGGGGATGTGGTAAACACCGATGGATGTAGCATTTTAATCACTGAACAACTTCGTATCGAAGCGGAAGACTACAGCAACTATTTTGATAACGATGCAGGAAATACAGGTGGCGAATATCGCAATGATGATGTTGATATTGAGCTGACCAGCGACAACGGCGGTGGTTACAACGTGGGTTGGACGTCGGCGGGAGAGTGGCTTGAATATCAGGCTAATTTAGGCGCGGGAAGCTATAACTTGACCGCGCGCGTTGCCTCCCAAGTTGGTAACGGAGCGTATAACGTTCTTGTGAATGGTAATCTAGTTGCCAGTACCGTTGTGCCTGCTACGGGTGGTTGGCAAACCTTTATTAGTCAAAATATTGCGTCGATTACGTTAAATGAGGGCGTACATACCGTTCGTGTTGAAATGGCGGGTGGCGAGTTAAATCTAAACTGGCTTGAGTTCAATATCGCTGGTTCATCTAATAATGATAGCGATAACGATGGTGTGCCAGATAATCTAGACCAATGTCCCAATACACCAACGGGGCGCCAAGTCGATAGCCAAGGTTGTGAGATCAGCTTTGGCACTATTGTGCCACTTTATGATTCAACAACACCTTTAGAGCAAGCAGTGAGTTATGACCGTGGAGATGCGCTAATTACGCGTTTTGCTGATCGCGGTCGAGACCGCCATGCAAAAGAAGACCAGTTTCAAATCTATGACCATTATTTATCGCATTACTGGACGCATCGTACCGCGCAATTTGAAATCGCTGATTTTGTTGCAAAAGGCGGCTCACGTATTGAAGTGACCTTTATTACAGAATGGAAACTCGGTGCGCGCGAATTTCGTGCTTGGTATCGTGGATTAGGCACAGTTGCTGAGTACCACGGTAATTACTTTGGTGGCGGTGCGGTCATTGAGCTTGATAATGGCAGTTATGATACGAACTTTAATAAGATAAGTGATTCAGGTGATCAATATTGTTACAGAGTGATCATTGATGACTACAGACCGCTAAATTGGGACCCTGCGGCAGGCTTTTTGCCTCTTGAAGTTGGTCAGCGCATGGAGTTTGAAGTTAGCCAATTTCTTGATGCGCCACCAGAAGGACGAGAAAATTATTATGGTACAACGTATTTATACATGGTAGGTGAAGGGCTTGTCCCATGGAAAACCGTTGGCGACTTTGCTGATCCATCATCACAACGCGAAGATTCTTACCCGATTGCAGAAGCGGGGTGGTTAGGAGGCAAAACCACATTGCCATACAATTACACTAATGAGCCTGATAATCACTTTATGCAAATGGCGACCAATTTATCGAGCCAAAATGGACAAGCATTTGTTCAGGGGCGACGTGTTCACCACAGTAGTTTTGTTAATGGTGAGCACGATGAACGCAACGGAGAAAATGGCGTGTTTAGTGCGGTGGTTGGAAAGTCAGGGCCACACTATATCAACGACAGTTGCGCAGCTTGCCATGTTCGCAATGGTCGTGCGGCTCCACCAGCTATTGGCGGCTCATTGGCAAAATGGGTGTTTAAAGTGGCCGATATTAATGGCAGCACCCATCCCTTATTGGGGAATGTGTTACAGCCTAAAAACACAGGCATAGATACTGAGACGCAAGGCGAGGGAGATGTAACGATTGCCTCGTGGACTGAAAATAATGGTTTGCGTTCGCCCAATTACCAATTTAGTAAAACCACTCCAGCACGTTATTCAGCGCGTATCGCGCCTCAGCTGGTGGGCTTGGGCTTACTTGAAGCGATACCAGAGAGTGCGGTGTTAGCCTTGGCGGATGAAAACGACAGTAACGGCGACGGCATCTCGGGCAAAGCGCAGCGCGTGAACGACCCTATTACTGGTCAAATACGGTTAGGACGCTTTGGCTACAAAGCTGCGGCGGCATCAATTAAACACCAAGTCGCTAGTGCATTTAATACGGATATGGGAGTAACCAACTCGGTATTTCCAAATCCTGACTGTGGGACATCACAATCAAGCTGCGGAGCTGGCGGTGTAGAAGTGTCTGATCAACATCTTACTGAGTTAAGCAAATATATCGCTTTATTGGGTGTGAGAGCGCAGCGTGGGCTTGACGACCCTGAGGTACAATTAGGAAAGGCACGCTTTACCTCAATTGGGTGTGAAGGTTGCCATACAGCAACATTTGAAACCAGTGAGTATCATCCATTTGCGGAGTTACGTGCGCAAACGATCCATCCGTATACCGATTTATTACTACATGATATGGGCCCAGGCCTTGCGGATAACTTAGGTGAAGGCATCGCGAGCGGTGCTGAGTGGCGAACAGCGCCATTATGGGGGATTGGATTGTCTGCTTGTGTGACAGGTGGTGTTGATAATGTGTTAGGTGGGCAAGGCAATGAGTTTTGTACCGCTGAGCCAAGCTATCTGCACGATGGTCGTGCGCGAACGATTGAAGAAGCTATTTTATGGCATGATGGTGAAGCGCAAGCAGCGAGGGTGGCTTACGAAAGCTTGTCGGCAAATGATAAATCAGCCGTGTTGGCATTTTTAAACTCATTGTAAGTTTGTGCATCAAAGATCACGAAAGTTATGAGCTTTGATGCACTTGAAGTTGTTATTACAGTGCTTAGTCTTACAGCGTGTAATGGAAACCGATGGCGATACCGTCGTCTTCGGTTTGTGACATTTGTGCTTCTTGCGCGGCATCGGCGCTTGAGAAGTCACTAAAGTCCTTACGCGCTTCAACGTACAAAATAGTGTCTTCAGACATAAAGTAGTGTGCGCCTATCACGGCAAACTGACGCTTAAAAACATCATTAGGATCAGCATTAAAGTTTGGTTGGATCACATAGTCATCGCCCGCATCAAATACGTTATAAGCGATAAATGTACGCACGTCATTATCAAAACGGTAGCTAACAAGCGACTCTAATCCAACGGCATCCTTGATTAAGCGCCCTAAGTTATCTGTATCGTGGTTTTCGTTTTTATTGATGTTTGCAGCTGCATACCAACCTGGTTTATAGAAATCGCCATAGGTAATGCCGACACCATAAATTAAATCTTTAACCGATTGATTTCGACCAGCAGCATACACAATATCAAACTCGCCGCGGTTAACACCGGCTGTGAGGGTTAAGTTTTCTGTTGCTGCATAGGTAAGTGACGCGCCGTAGGTTGAATTAAACTCTACCATTTGTGCTGCGCTATCCCCTTGATTAAATAGGGTTTCACATGAGCTGCTGGAAATATCAACGACATCACAAGTATAAAAATCATCAGATTTTAGCTGAGCTTGTACAGCAAAGCTCAATTTGCCAAATTGATTACGGTATTGCAGTACTTTATCACCACGACCGGTGCCATTAATCGCACCATCATCTTTGTTATAGGTATAAACACCTGCGGCATTACCATCCCAAACTAGGCTGTAGTTGGTGCTGTATACCACGTCGTACCAAGCGCCCCATTGTTTTCCTAGGGTAACTTGGCCGTATTCATCGTGCTTAATCCCAACATAACCTAATCGGTTATATAAAAACTCATCTTGTATTGATTCGAAGCGGTTGCTGTAAACAATATCACTACTACCAACAGGGTTTACACCCCATTCAAGTAATGCGAAGGCCTGCCAGTTGTTTTTCAATTGGCGTTTAAAGTCAAAGTTAATACGCGATGCACCGTTTACCAACTCAGTCTCGCCTTGAGTGTTAATAACTCGAGCATCGATAAAGCCGCCAATCGTGACACTATTCTTTTCATCTTTGAATATCTCGATAGCGTTTACTGTTGGAATAGTAGTCACGCTAGCGATAAGAGTGGCAGCAAGTGTTCTTTTCATGAATTACCTCGTTTCAATGTTGTTGCTAAATAGGGTTAAATTAGCTAAAAAATGGAGATTATCAAAGCTAAAATACAGGCAAAAGTGAAAAAATATCAAGAAAATAACGTGGTTTTTGGTAAATTTATTCATTTTCTGTTCATTGAGTCTAAATATCAATGAGTTAGGGGAGTATGCGTTCTAAGGTTATTGATTTATTTTACGCAATAAATGTAAGGGTTTATAGCAATATCTGCGTTTTGTTACTGCAAGATAGTACGAAAAAGTGTAATTCAGCGAAAAATCAATAAAACATCATGTTTTTGGTAGATAGACTTCTGTAGTCTTCCAATTAGATACACAACTACAAAAGGGAGATTGAGTTATGCTTGTTAAAAAAATTGGCATCTCAAAACTGGCTTGTTTTTCCACCATTATGTTGTTTTTTATTCATGAAGTTCAATCATATAGCGAACCATCAACAGAGTCGTATGGTATTATATATGGTTTTAAAGACGGTAATAGCAAAGCAATTTACTTAAGTGACCAAGATGGTAAATCGCCAGTAAAAATCGTGAAAGCCACATCAAGTGATGGCTATCCAGCTGTCTCACCATCAGGAGACAAAGTAACCTTTTACGGCAAATACGATAACTTTAAAACATGGTCAATTCATACCGTTGATATTACTGGCCGCAATCTGAAAAGATTAACCAGTAAAAAATACGTTTGGGATAGTGCACCTGCTTGGTCTTTGGATGGAATGACGATAGCGTTTGCTAGAGAATATGAAAATAAGGAAGGCGTTTGGCAAGAAGAAATTTGGTTAATGAATGCTGATGGTAGCGAACAGCACCAAATTAAAAATCTCGAAGGTCGTGCTCCAGAATTTATGCCAGATGGGCGATTACTATATCAATCTAAAGCCAGCCCAAGCCAAATTAGCATTGCCAATTTGGATGGTAGTGAGGTTATTCAACTCACTCAAGACGACACTGATAACATGTCTCCTCAAATTTCCCCAGATGGCAAAAAAATAGCTTATCTATCTAATAGAGATGGCAATCAGGAGGTATATGTCATGGATATTGATGGAGCCAATAACAAGCGGCTTACTCGTAATGACATTCAAGAATGGGATCCATCTTGGTCTCCAGACGGCACAAAGGTGTATTTCGCTTCAGAGAATGTATATGGCTTTTATGATGTCTTTTCTATAAATGTGGATGGCACGTCTATCAAAAAAATACTTCAAAACAGCTCGCAAGCGACAGTTGTGCCAGGTCTTGACCAAGAAACGCTACAAAAGTTAAAGAAAACAAGTGAGCGCCAGTAGACCTGTGCGCTGACCGCAGCTTAAGTTATTTACTTTTGCTGTTGTTGGAGACGACCTAAAAAGGAAAAGAAATATCGCGATATTGTGACTAAATCTGGTAATGTTCTACAAAAAATTAATAACAACTACGACGAATTAAGTGAGCGTTATAATTTTACTATATTGCCAAGATCAACGCGTTGGAATAGTGTTAATAGGCTCGGCTTCATTAGTACGTATTTGATTAGACAAGGCCGAGTCATAGAAGCGATAGAAGTCGCAGAACTTTACACCGAATATCAACCTAAGTCTTGGCAAGCCTATGAGTCTTTAGCAAAGGCGTTTGAGGCGAATGAGGATAACTTGCAAGCGCTGCAAAACGTCAAAATAGCCGTGCGACTGGTTGATAATGAAGTAAATAAAAGCCTTCTATTGGCATACATTAATCAAGGCGACAGAGTAAATATGCAGCTACGTTCAGTGAAATCATTAACCCTAATTTGTTTGATGCTCTTTTTGATGGTTTTAACCGCCTGCAACAACGATAGCAAACTAGACTTTGACGCATTTGTTGAGAAAAAACTAACAGATTTTCTGATTGAGGAAAATGCACAAGTTGCCTCCATCGCCATTGTGAATGACAAGCTTAACTATCAAAAACAGTTTGGCGAGTTTCCTGATGGTACAAAGCCGCACCATGACACCGTGTATGAAATTGCATCCATCACTAAAACTTATACCGGGTTGTTGCTTGCCAAGGCGGTAGTAGATAAAAAAGTACAACTAGATGAAGATATTAGGGTGTACTTGCAGGATGGTGATTATCAAAACCTGCAGCATCTAGGCAAACCTATCACTTTGCGTCATCTCGCGACTCACAGAAGTGGGTTACCGCAAGATTTTGCATATACAAGCGCAGATATAAAGTCTGGCAAGGCTTTTGAGCTGTTCTCTAACTATTCAAAAGCGAAGTTTTTTGAAGATTTAGCTCAGTACCAACTTACCTCAATGCCTGGTGAGACATTTCAATACTCCAATGTTGGCGCAAACCTGACAGGGTATATTTTGGAAAACGTGTATAACCAACCATTATCTACACTTGTTGCGCAATTGATCACGGAACAATCGGGTGAAGAACACACAAGGTTTCGTTTAGAGCCCAGTGAGATAAGTAAAATAACGAGAGGGGTAGATAGAAACGGCAAAATTGCACCGTTACTCAGTCCACACTCGTTTGCTGAAGGCGGACTAACATCCACAGCAGCTTCGATTGCCGATTATATGCAGTATTTACTCAGCACCCAAGCAGAAGAAGTGCTGTTGTCGCGCACCTTATTAACAGAAACCAGCAGTGAACATGGCCATGCATTTTTTTGGAATACATACGAGTATCACTCAGCTAATCCTATGTTCTATCACAGTGGAGGCTCTATAGGTACTTCCACTTGGCTTGCGCTTTATCCAAAGCAGAAGTTAGGAATATTTATTGCCACAAATGTTTCAGCGAACAACACGCAAGGGAAATTAAATGATATTGCCAATGCGATTGTTGAAAAGTATGAGCAAGTTGGACAGTCGAAATAACAAGCGAATAGTTTCAAAGTATGGCAGACCATATTGAATATGTTGAGCGTCGCCTTTGCAGACTTAAGCATATACTAGGAGGTATCATGAGTTGGAAATGCAAAAATTGTAGTACTGAGATTGAAGAAACAAGTTTTGAAGTTTGTTGGAACTGTGGTTGTGAGAAAGGAAAAGAGAGCTTACCAGAATTAAAAAGTCCGTCATTACAATGCCTTCGTTGTGACTCCTCTATGGTGAAATTGGGCTCCAAAGAGTTCCATGAAGGATCACTATGGGGGGCTTTAGGTAATTTGGGTGAGTTACTTGTTAGTAGACAAGCACTTGATATGTTTGCCTGTAAAGCTTGTGGTAAAGTTGAGTTTTTCATCCCGAGTGAGAAAGAAAACAAATAACCAAAATTACTATTGGTAGCTTTCGCAGTGGGTTGTGCGCTAAGTTACTGATTTTGGGCTCAGGGTTAGTAGTTGGATAAGATATGAGTTTATTTGCATGGATACTCTCTCATGTCACGCTGGCGGCATTTTGGCTTTGGATTTTAAATTTTGGTGGAGCTGAAAAAATAGAGGGATGGAAGTCGTTCTTTATCATAGGGTGGTTTGCTGCGCTATGGACTGCTGAGCAGTTGCGTTTGTATGCACTGTGTATTCTCGTACTACAAGTTCCTTGGTTTATTGCAGGCCTTTTGATACCACAATGGCGCGGCTTTGCAGTGTAACATCAATTTGCTTAATTAAGTGCTCTACTTTGAGGCGAGAAAATCTTGTCGATAACAAGACAAAGATTTTGCTATTTAGTTATTCTAAATAAGAAACCTTTAACGCAGTTAGCGTCAGATTTACTCCTTCAAATTGAGCAAGTATTAAGACAAACTGGTGTCATTGTCAGGTTTTGTAAAGGTGCTTGTATTAGTCTGTTTCCTAGTGCAATTATATTTACTTGAAAACTAAAGGCTCTAATAAAAGGATAGTTTATGAAGCAGATGAGCATTCCAATTGTTTTATTTTGCGGCTTAATAATTTGTGGTAAAAGTTATGCCCAAAACAATTACGGTTTAGGACAAAAGCCACCGGGATTAACACCCGAATTATTTGCTCCCGGTGTCGTTTCTACGGATGAGCACCGCGAGACTGAAGTGTTGTTTTTGCCTGATATGTCAGAGCTTTCTTTTACTCGCTCTGGTGGAGAATATCAAAAACCAACATGGATTGTGATGCAATATAAAAACAATCAATGGATTGAAAAATCAATACCTGAAGCAGATAAAAAAGCATATCAGGAGCAATTTAGCCCACCGGTTTCACACATACAAAACATCGAGCGTTTTAAAGATATTCCAATCAGAGGCTATACCACCTCAGCAAAAGGGACACACTACTTTTATGTCTTAGATTTGAAAGACGGCAGTGGGCATTTGAGTTATTCGCGGCTTGTTGACGGAAAATATGAAACACCGCACAAAATGAGTAAGGCAATTAGGGCCTGTTGATCTTTCAAGTTTGTTTTTGCAGCAGTTTGACTGGTATTTATACAAGGCAGAGCCTGCGTAGCATAGTTATTCTATGTAAGTCAGGTGATAACACAGTAGAAATGCCAGTCAAGCGCTGCCCTTTGGGTTCACCTGAGTGCGCTTTGTTCATTGTTGCTCAACTTTTGCCTAGATTACTAGGCGGCAAGTCGAGCGTCGCGATCAAAACACACTCAGAAGAACAAAAATCAAACAGCAAAGATCAACAGGCCCTAATCAAGGAAAGTACATTGCTCACCCCTACATAGCGCCAGATGAGTCTTATATTATGTGGGATGCTGAAAAGGAAGGTGAAAACACGCCTGATATCTACATTAGTTTTCGTAACCAAGATGGCACATGGACAAACGCAATAAACATGGGAGATGCGATTAATACGGCTGCGTACGAGCAACGTCCTAAAGTATCACCAGACGGAAAGTATTTATTCTTTTGGCGAGGTGACAAAAAAGTCAGAAAAGACGGCTCCAGTTACTGGGAAGGTAATCCATACTGGATGGATGCGAAGGTTATTGAAACGCTAAGACCAACACGCTAGCACTCAATTATTCTCGGTTATACTACAACTAAAAACCTAGACTAAACGGCATGCATGCAAGCATGCCTTTTTCTACATCACTGAATTTTTTATTAATGGTCTAATAAAATTACCTTGAAAAAAGGAACAAAGGTGATTTAATAAAAAAGCATGGATACTGCTAGGGATTGCTGAGAATAGTATCGTATTTAGATAGCATGATATGGATATCGCAAAATAAATCCAAAAATCTAGTGCGTCTATTTATCTCCCTTACAACCGTCAGCATAAGTACGAACACATTCGAACCGACAATTGTGCAGTACGTCTTACTTGACTGAGGCTTAAATTTTTATGAAGGTCTTTTTAATACTGTTATTGGTAGCTGCGTTTTCGGGAAATGTTGTTGCAGACATGCCAATAGAAACTACTTTACCAAACAACTTAGCTAAGGAAATAGCAATGGACTTAAAGGATAGAACAATATACCCCATTATTAAGGCTGGAGATTGGCCTGGTATTCAATATGGTGCGGTTTATTCAGTATTAATTGGCCCAGAAGATGACCCAGAAGTCGTGATTGGTTTTGGTTATGATACCCCAGGTAACTTCGTTTTTTTAACACATCAAGATGGTCAAGAGATCGATTTAAATGTGGTAGTTCCACAGGCTTTTCAAAATATTGATGCTTTAGATGTAACCTTTGTCCCGTCCGCAGTGCTAAACAACCAAGTATTAACTGCCAGCGGTGAGTCTTTTAGTAGTGAGGCGATTTTATCTCAAACGCAAATGCTGAAAGCGCACGAAATGCTAGATGCCGAACAGCTACTTGTCTCAATAGCGAGACGTACCGGATTAATGGTGGTATCCAGAGATGCATCGCACGATTTATTGGATAAGTTTATTTATTTACATAGCGAAGCTTGGAACGATGATAGTTACGGTAACGCACCTATCGCAAATAGGCTCTTTTTAATCGAAAATGGCGAAATAGTTGGGTCGATGTCATTGGCAGATGAATAAGCCTGCGGATCTGTTTGGTGTGTTATCCAGAGTGTAGTTTATGGAGGTTGTGCCATGTCAGATTTGATTGATTTTGATAAGTTGAAAAGTCTCGTCAAAGATGCCGTAAAAACTACTTTTACAAACCTCCAAGGTATACACCAGCCAGATGAGTTGCTCGGTTATGCCTTATGTACTGATGACAGTGTAATGACGCTCTATCACGTTGCCATGACACAGCAATGGCTTTCACAAGATGATAATACTGAGTTTGAGTTCTCTCCCGTTGAGTGGGATTTAAGCGATAGGGATGTGCATTTTAAAGGTGTTGCTACTTTACTCGCAGCTCGCCTTGAACTGGAAGATGCAAAGCTCTATGAAAATTATCTTGAAGAAATTATCAACCCCACTTTCAACGCTTTTGTATTGGCGCTTTTAGAGTTGAGGCAAGAAGGCGTCTTTGCCAAAAATGTTTTTCTGTCAGTGCTAAGTACAGATCCAAGCGAGCATATGTTGGAACTTGAAAGCGCAGCAAATCATAAGCTAAATAGCGCAGAGTTGCTGAACCGATTCAATGATTGGTATGCTCGGTTCGGTTGAAGGTGGATGAGCAAACAGGCCTAGATATAAATGGAATTAACTCTTAGATTTAAGTGATAAGGAAGTAATTAAAATGAACTTGATGGAATGGGTACAGGCGACATTGCCTGAGCTTTTTTGTGATCTTAATCAGCCAGCGACAGCGAGTGAAATAGAAAGCCTAGAGAATAAGCTCGGTGTTGAACTGCCTGAGCGATTGAAAGCGATGTATCTCGAACATGACGGCCAAAAAGATGAAATCAATACTGGTTTATTTTACGGACTCAATTTTTTACCTTTGAACAGAGTTTATGAAGAATGGTGTTCGTGGGCTGAAATCATCGATTCACAAGGTGAAGAGGGAATGAAAGAGCTGAGCATGTTTTCAACCTCTCACGTTCTTGGGTTTATCAAAGAAGTTTATGCCAATAAAAAGTGGGTACCGTTTGCCCATGATTGGGCAGGCAACTACCTTGGTTTAGATTTTGATCCGGCCGAAAATGGCACAGTTGGACAAGTGATAAACTTTGGTCGTGATGAAGACGAAAAGTTTGTGATTGCTAAGTCGTTCTCTGAGTTTATGCAGTGGTATACCGCTGAACTTGAGTCAGGTAATTACAGTATTGTGGTCGAAGACGATGGTGGTAGAAGTTTTAATACTAAACAGCCGCAATCCGGCCATTTTTTAGATGCAGTCAAAGTGCTATTTCGCGCAGTATAAAGAACCTTCACCATACTATTTATCGCGGTTTGAAGTTGTCTCTGTGTTGCGCTTTGAATGTTAAGGAGCAATATGCAATTTCCAGAATTTGAAACACCACGCTTGAAGCTTACAGCACTATCCACAAGCGACAGTAATGCTATTTTTGAAATATTTTCAAACCGAGAGGTAGTGAAATACTACGATTTAGAGGCGTTCAGTGAGCGGTTACAAGCTGAAAAACTCATAGATTTCTTTCATTCTCGATTTGTTAGCGGTGTTGGGATCCGTTGGGCTATCCGATTAAAAGGCACCGAGCAGCTTATAGGTACGTGTGGCTTTAACTCATGGAACCCGGCGATGAAAAATGCAGTTATCGGTTATGATTTGATGCCGAAATTTTGGGGAAAGGGTTATACCACTGAAGCATTACACCAAATTATCACCGCTGCGTTTGGTGGTTTACTGGGATGTGGCGCACTGAATCGAATTCAAGGAGATACGGTGGTTGGGAATCATGCATCAGAGGCTGTGCTAGAAAAGCTAGGTTTTAAAGCTGAGGGGGTTAGACGACAAAGTGGATACTGGAAAGAACAATTTCACGACCTAACGTGCTTTGGGTTATTAAAGTCAGAATTTAATCGCTGAGCCAATATTTTTTAAAGGAAAGACAATGGAAATCTGGACACTACTTTTATTTATCCCAGCGTGCTTTGCCTTGAATATGGCACCAGGGCCAAATAATCTTTTAGCGCTAAATAATGCTCGTCGTTATGGTTTTCGTATAGCTCTACTTGCAGGACTTGGAAGGCTCGCCGCATTTTGTGTGATGATAGCGCTTGCCGCGTCAGGCCTTGCAGTTGTGCTGTATACGTCGGAAATATTGTTTCTAGCCATTAAAACTTGTGGCGCGCTCTATTTATTATGGATTGCTTATAATTTATGGCGCTCAGACGTTAGTCCAGTTTCAGATGATGTCCGCAATCTGAGCATTATCGGACTGATGAAACAAGAGTTCGCCCTTGCTGCGGGTAATCCAAAAGCAATTTTGATATTTACCGCTTTTCTCCCTCAGTTTGTCGATGTTGCAAAAAATGTGACAGAGCAATTTTCACTATTGGGGGCTACTTTTCTCGTTCTGGAGGTGGTGGCTATTGCTATGTACGCTGTTATTGGGCTGTATCTAAGGCAGTGGTTTAGTAAACCTAAACTGGTTAAACGTTTTAATCGTGCATGTGCTTCATTATTGGCGCTATCTGGCGGCAACTTACTGTTGAGTAGACAGTAGCGATGCCAAAGTTAGTGACTCGCCAGCCCACAAAGTGATGCTGTTTCTCAATTCACTCATCTGGCCTCGCGTGTGCTTGACAATAACCGAGCATTACGTGAAAGTATCGTTATGAATATAGAACTATTTCTCACAAGAACACCAATTATTACCATTCCTTAGGAGTGGTGGTTTTGTGTGATTTTTTAATGAACCCACCAAAGTAAGGTGGGTTTTTTGTATCTGCCTTGTGGGGCCACAGCAAGGAGGTTACATGAAGAAAGTAGCAGTTTTTGGTAAACCGGGAAGCGGCAAGTCTACGGTGAGTAAAAGACTGGCCGCGGCAATACACATCCCGTTATATCAATTAGACTCGATGCTCTACAAAGCAAATGGCGAGTTTGTTGACAGAGCCGCTTTTGATAAAGCACATCAAAACATATTGAATACTGATGCGTGGATCATTGACGGCTTTGGTCCGTTAGATGCGTTTAAACAGCGCTTAGATGCAGCAGATACCTTAGTCTACATCGACTTACCATATCGAGTGAGTTATTGGTTTGTGATAAAACGTCTTTTAAAAAGCATAGTTACCAAGCCTGAAGGCTGGCCAGATGGTAGCTCAGTGTTTAAAGGGACGATTGCCAGTATTAAAACGTTAAGGCGCTGCCCGCAATTTTGGAATGAAGCATTCTTATCGCAGTTAGAGCAAAGCGCGCAAACCAAAGCACTCTATGTGATTAAGTCGGTTGCGGCGCTTGATAGCTTTGTACGCCAACATGTGAAGTAATACCACAAAGGGTACATGTGAGTAATGTATTGATTTGATTTGCAGCCTTTGGTGTTACGTCTTTTTAGCTGGACATGATGAATAATAAAACTTGTAGCAGTCTTACCCACACTAAAACAGTAATAAATCATCATATAATCGCAGCCATTATTTACCTTTGTACCTTTTTTTGTCCTGTATGCTTAGCCAGTTTGATAATTGCGCATGGAGAGGTGCATGAGAAGAGTTGTAATATTTAATAAGAAAAAGCATTTTTTTTGGCCACGACCAGACGTTAACTCACTCAACCAAGAGATTGAGCAGATAGAGCAAGATGGTTGGAAGGTGTTGTCTGTCACGGCTAACTGCGATTTTTTAGGTTATATTAGTTCTTTTACAATCTTGATTGAGTCTTAATTGATTCTTAATTTGTCTGCCGTGAAGCTTGAATTAGCTTCACGGGCGTGCTAATTTTTTCTTGCTCTGGTGGACGACCTCCAGAGCTTTCTTTTACTGGCGGGGACGACCCCATTTTGGAGTTGTCATGAGCTGGTTGCTACTTGTTTTTGCAGGTTTATTGGAAGTCGTTTGGGCTATTGGTTTGAAATTTACCAACGGTTTTACGAAGCCTGTTCCCTCAATTATTACTTTAGTGGCGATGGCTGCAAGTTTCTACTTTCTCAGTGTTGCACTACGAACTTTACCGCTTAGCGTTGCTTATTCCGTCTGGGTTGGCATTGGTATGCTAGGGTCGATTATTGTTGGCTTTGTCTATTTTAAAGAGCCGTTGTCATCACTTAAGCTACTCAGTTTACTGCTGATAGTGATTGGGATTATTGGTCTAAAATTATCCTCTCAGGGTTAAATTACAGCTATAGTTAATCGGAGCTTAGGTTAGATAATTCCACTTCAGATGAAAAGGAAATTCGATGACGATTGAACTGATTATGACGGGCTTACATACGCTTGTCGAGACTACCCTCACACCACTTAAAGACTATCATGGTGATTTGTTACCTTGGCGCGGGGAAATAGCAGAAAGCCATAGCTTTGCATTGGAGGGTATAACCGCAAGTGTTACTGGTGACACTAAGGTAGAGCTTATCAACGCGAGCACTGCCATAGATGAAGACGGTATTATTGGTGAGCAAAAAGAGGTTAATGCAGATCTCGAACCTACCACAACACTTGCCTATAGTGACGAGGCATGTTGGATAAAATACAGCACACACATTGACTTTGATCTCACCGGTGCCTCCAAAGCGGAGCTGCTTGGTATCAAGACAGATGGGCAGGCACAATGTAAACTAGCAGCCTACCTTTGCCATCAACCACATGAAGCTGTGGGTCTTGCCTTAGGCCGCGACCTTGCAACTATGCCGGTTATTTTCGATGTTGAAGATGTTAAGTCACTTGCATCTAACAATGCATTAATGATGGAAACGGCAGGGGCGTTAACGGTGAGCGCCAATTTTAGGTGGTCAGATATAATCGCGCAAAATCTCGATATGTTTAGCTGTTGGTTGGATCAAGGAGAATTACTTGATATTAACCTTGATTCGGCTTTGAATGTGGACCTTAATATCGAGATCCGTGGTGGCTTTCGTGTTGTCTTTTCTAAACGCTTGGATAAACCACACCATACTTTCCTCGCAATTAAAAAATCAACATTGTCGAATACCGCTTTAACAATCACTGGGGGAGTGAACGCCAAATTTGCCGACCAAACCGGATTTAAGCAAGCTTATTCGAGTATTTTGACAGGGGTATTCAACGCACCTCTGGATAAGGTTGAAGAAATCCTCTCACTCGTCGCAACAGAATCACCCGATGAAGCGCAAAACGACCTGATCTTAAGATTAAAAGATCGCTTACAGCTTGATCCACTAACGGACAGTTTAGAACGACTTCAAAGCGAGCTGCTGACCATTAAAAAAACGGTGTTAGCAAATATTGAAACAGCTGCAAAGCTAAAAGCCGAGCTAAGTGTTCAGTTTGAATATACGCGTTTATCCAGTCATCAATCGCTGCTTGAGGCGAGGTTAACTACCAAAGGCCTAGAGCAGGTGCATCTTGATGCGCTATTTGGGCGGGTTGGTACTATCACTCAGCCTAGTTACCAAGATGAAATCGAGATAGAACGCTTCTTCTTTCAAACCAGTACTGAAATCAAGCAAGCCTATGGGTTCAATTTAGGCTTTGGTGCTTGGTCGGCCATGAGCCGTAACAGCTATTCATTTAAAACCATTGAAACGAGAGACAAGCTAAATAGAGTGCAACTTGCTACGCTTGGAATGCGTGGTTATCAAGATGATATTAATGGCGATAAATGTCATTACTATCTCAGCTTTGATGCACAGATGGCGGCCTTTTCAACATCAACGCCGCCTAAGCTACGCGAGTTTACGTTGGGTCTGACGCTCGTACATGAACAGCAAGAGGCGAGTGTGACCAATAACGAGCTGGACCACTTGGTCGATGATTTATCGGTATGGGGTATGATCCCAGAGTTTGAATATGAGGATACAAAACACCGATTGAGCGAGATACTCAAAGATGCCGATAATGTGCGAATCGTTAAGTCCTTACATCTTGACCATGACGCGTTTGTTCAGTTACTGCCTTTATTAGGTCAGTTTGATAGTCGAAGACTGTCCACCTCGCTTGCCGCTGCATTACCCATTAATCATAAAATACTTCCTGAGCGGGCAACTATAGAAAATCGAGTGAAATTATATGATGCGATTTTTGAGGCATTGTTAAATTCGCAACTTAACTCTCATAACGAAGTGGCTCTGGCGACATATCAATATCTCAAAGCAAAGGGATGTCGAAAACTTGCATGTAAAGAGCGGGATTGGCGCAGGCTAGGTGCGAGCAAATTCCAAACCCTAGCAGGAATAGTCGAGTTGCATCCGCGGATTTTGCAGGACATTAAAAACCTATGCGATGGCTTTGCGCAACTTAATCTCGCTTATCACCAAGAAGGGAATTATTCTGTGCTTGAAAAAGCATTTAATCTTTTTGATGATATGGGCGAACATGGATTCTATAACCGCTTTTTCGCCCACTATGTATTGCAATGTACACGCATTTTTCCTCAGTCACAAAATGGTACCAAAGTGACGGTGAAGCTAGAGTTTGTTAAAGACGGTAAAGAAATTGATGTGCTTTGGGGTAAACGCTAGGGGTTATTGCGCTAGCTTCGCTCTGAACTTGAACAGCCATCACTCTTCTTTAAGATCATTGCTTAATTTTCTCTTCAGTTTTGCTACTGCATCATGTTGGCAATCTAAGCCCATATACAAGTAACACCTTGTAATTGTGGGTAACTTTTATTTGTTGGACTTACGGTCGGTTAGATAAAGCGAGATCAGTCCATGTAAAGGCGGTTTGTATCCATATGAATGATGTAGTTACTGACAAAGTACGGTTTACTTTTAAAAACCATCCCCTAGGATGTGCTGAAGAATTTATTGTTGCGACGGCAGTAGGCGATAATATTTATCAGATAAAAGGTGCACCGCTTTTTGCTTTTGGTGTTAACTATGACGACCACGTTTTGGTTGCACCAGATACCGAAGGTTCTTTAGACGCAATCGATATAGTGGCTCGAAGTGAGTACCACTCTTTGCGGGTCTGCTTTACAAACGAGTTGGAAAATGCCAAAAACATAGAGCTACTTCAAGAGCTTACTCTATCTGGCGTGGAGAGCGAGCAATTTGATGATGGGTGCTTTGCGTTGACGGTTTCACCGCAAAGAGAATATGAATCTTTTATTGATATCATGCATTATTATCAGGAGCTTGGAGTATTGAAGTATGAACTTGCGGGCGAGCCCCACGATAACTTTGATGGTAACAGTGCGTAACTAAGTGGGAATTATCTAATTCTTTATAAATTCAGTGGTTTAGTGTTCAGTTTTATGTTTCACTTGGAACTTTAATAGGCACGGTAATTTACTATCGTACTTAATCTAGGATAATGGCGAAATACTAAGGAAACGCAAGGATGGCTGTCAATTTTGTTGGAGGGGGTTTATGTGGGCATATCCGTTTTACCGCGATTGGCGTCCCTCATAACCCCCATACCTGCTCCTGTAACATGTGCCAACGGCACAGTGGTGCGTTAACTGTCGCTTGGGTAGAGTTCGCAAGTGAAGAGGTAAGCTGGGATGGACCTGGCGGTGCGCCTAAGGTGTGGCGTTCATCGGATTATTCATCGCGTGCATTTTGCCCTGAGTGTGGCAGCACATTAGGCGCAATAGATGACGTACCTGTCATTGCATTAGTGCTCGGCGTTTTTGATGGCAATAGTCGTAAAGCCCTAGAACCCAAATCTCATTCTTATATTTCAAAAAGGCCAAAATGGTGGCGCATAGGGTGAAGTTAACCTAAGCGTCGTATGTGAGTAAATTATGACTTATTATGCTATCGAAGATGCGTCGTGGCCTGAGATCCTAACGCTTCAAAACCAGGCGTATCATGATGTTGCGCCGGAAACTGTGGATATCCTAAAAAGTAAATGGATGCGCTCGCCAATGAGTTGTTTTGTTTTTAAACAACATCGAGCCGTGATTGCCTATTTACTGGCGCACCCTTGGTACGATGAAAAGCCGCCGAGTTTGTTTATATTACTTCCTGAACAACCGTCTAGTTCGTCGTTGTTTCTACACGACCTAGTTGTTTCACAAGCCGTATCTGGGCAGGGAATAGGTGCCTTGATGATTAAACGCTTAGTTGAGTTGGCGACCCAAATGGGGTACTGTCGCATTCGGCTCGTGGCTGTGCAAAATAGCGTCGGGTTTTGGTTGAAACTAGGCTTTGTCTCAAAGCCAATAAAGGTATGCAAAAGTTATGGTGAAGATGCGCAGCTGATGGAAATGAAAGTGTAAGGTGCGCCAGCTAAGCTTGGAAGTCATGAAAGTAGCCATACGGTAATTTACGATGATTAAAAAAAGAGTAATTATATTCTCGCTGCTGTTTGCATCTAGTCACGGCAGTGCCGATGAATTAAAGCCATTCACAAGCGATGGCTGTAGTGCATTTCCTGATGGTACTTTGGCGCAAAATGAACTGTGGTTGAGCTGTTGCACGGCGCACGACCTTGCCTACTGGAAAGGTGGTACCGCTATAGACCGCGAAAATGCCGACATTGCCTTGCAAAAATGTGTTGCTTCGGTAGGTCAAGAAGAAGTGGCAACCTTGATGTTAGCGGGTGTGCGACTTGGTGGGCTCCCTTATTTACCTACGCCATTTCGTTGGGGGTACGGGTGGTCTTATCCTAGACGCTACGCCGAATTGACCGCTGAAGAGATAGAGCAAGTAAATAAGCACATGGCAAAACTAGCATTAGACAAAAAATAAATTGACGCAAAGTCAAATTCTGTATACTTTCTCCGCGATGTTTCAATGAGGGCCATACAGTCAACTCGTCAACCCAATATTAGGCAGATCCTCACATGCATTAAGTGCCTGTGATTTTAACCTTTTGTTCTGAATTTGGGAAACGGATAAGACTGCATCAACCGCTGTTTATAGCCGACTTTGCGTCCCTTTTTTCCGCTGCTCAAATTCCTTTGATTTGGGAAATTCGCATGGCTGAGCCAAGTGCAATTAGCATCATTCCCCCAGTCGTCGTATTGACGCTTGCAATTATCTTACGTCGTCCTATCTTGTCCCTTGTTTTGGGGGCGCTTGTAGGACTCGCATTGTTAGACCCAGCCACCGTATTGGCAAATTTTGCTGATGCTTCGCTAAAAGTGATGGGCGATGAAACCATCGGCTGGCTTATTCTGGTATGTGGTACGTTTGGTGCCTTGATAGCGCTGCTAGTGCACACCGGCGGTGCTTTAGCATTTGGCCGCAATGCACTGAAAATGGCAAAAGGGCCAAAGTCGTCTTTGCTTATGACTTATTTTTTAGGTGTGATCATTTTTATTGATGACTACCTCAATGCGCTGACGGTTGGTGAGACGATGCGTCGCGTTACCGATAAGTTTAAGATTTCTAGGGAAATGCTTGCTTATGTAGTGGATTCAACCGCTGCACCTATCTGTGTTTTAGTACCGCTTTCGACTTGGGCGGTGTTCTTTGGTGGCTTGTTGGTCGATAACGGTGTCGCGGGAGAAGGACAGGGGATCAGTACGTATATTCAGGCCATTCCTTACATGCTGTATGCTTGGGTGGCCGTAATTATGGTACCACTGGTGATATTTGGTATTGTACCTCTGTTTGGCCCAATGAAAAAAGCAGAGCTTGCAGCTAAACAAGGACAACCCGCGCTTGAGCAGATAGATTTGGAAGAAGTACATACACCGGATCACTATGCTGCAAAAGCCATTGAGCAAGAGTTCGAACAAGCCGACACTCAAGGCAAACTGGTTAACTTTTTGGTGCCTATTGGTTTGCTGGTGGCGTTTACGGTGTACTTTGATATTGATGTATGGAAAGGTTTGTTAGCGACTTTGGCAGTGACTATTCCATTTTATATGGTGCAAAGGTTGATGCCGCTTGCAGACATGCTTGAGCAAATGATCAATGGTTTCAAATGCATGCTACCTGCGATAGGAACGGTAATCGCCGCATTTATCTTTAAGGATGTGTGCGATCAACTGCTATTGCCACAATATGTAATAAATGCACTGAGTCCTTATATGACAGCTGGTTTACTGCCTGCGATGGTATTTTTATCTATGGCTATTTTGGCCTTTGCAACTGGCTCTAGTTGGGGGATCTTCGCCGTGACTATTCCTATCGTGATGCCTTTGGCCGTTGCTGTTGATGCTAATATTCCTCTGGTCATAGGCGCGTTGTTGTCGGCATCATCATTTGGTAGTCAGGCGTGTTTCTACTCGGATTCTACGGTATTGGCAGCCCAAGGCTCAGATTGTAACTTAGTCAGTCACGCCATCACTCAGCTACCTTACGCGTTGATTGCGGCTGCAATTGCCTTTGTTGGCTTCTTGATTATTGCATAGCCGCGGGCAAGTTTTAGGGTTAGTTCTGCTAACCCTTCAAAGCTAACCTCTCAAAACTCTTGTAGTTTTACTTACTCTATTGCTCAAGTCTTGCTAGGCTATATAACCAGATCCTAAAAGTGTAAGGATAGCTATGTTCACACCTCGCAAGTTGGCCGAAAATTATCGCGAACTGATAAGCAGTATCGGTTTCTATCCCTCTTTACTTGCAGTTGCATTTTTTATTTTTGCGCTCATAACCACGGCACTTGAATATGCAGCTCCTATCAGCAACTTTAAAGAGCTTATAGCGATTGTACTGGTCGACAGTGAAGAGAACGCACGAACCATTTTAAGCACGCTCGTGGGGAGTATCATCTCATTGACGGTATTTAGTTTTTCAATGGTGATGATTGTGCTGAATAATGCCAGCGCAGGGTTATCACCTAGAGTACTGCCGGGCCTTATCACCAGAAAGTCGCATCAGCTGGTATTGGGGTTTTATCTCGGCAGTATCATTTATGCCATCATTATGCTGATAAATATTCGTGGCGTGGGCAATGGTGAAACTGGGATCCCGGCGTTAGGGGTTTTATTTTCGCTAGTGTTTGGATTGATCTCATTAGGTTTTTTTGTGTTTTTTATCCATTCAATCTCCCGTGCCATACAGGTTGATAATGTGCTAAATGACCTGTTCAACAATACCAAAAATGAGATGAAGAATATTATCATCAAACAGCAAGAGCAGCCTTTTGATAACTTTCCTGACTTCTCAAGTTGGCATAACCTACCCAGCACAGAAGAGGGGTATTTTAAGGGGGTACACAGTGACAAACTGTGTGCGTTGTGTGAGCAACATGACTTAAAAATATATATTGCAGTTAAACAAGGGTTTTTTACCGTTAAAGGCTACCCGTTTCTTAAGTGCAACAAGGAGCTTAGCGAAGATGAGGCGCTACATGATGCGTTACTTAGCTGTTTTATTTTTTATGTTGAAGAGTACATCAGCGACCATTATCGCTATGGCTTAACACAAATCTCGGAGATTGCAGTCAAAGCCATGAGCCCAGGCATTAATGACCCCGGTACTGCGGTAAAGGCGATTGATATGCTGAGTATTTTACTTATCCAGCGTTTGGATATTTGCGATGTGAACTACTCCTTTAAACACGCTAAAAATGAGCCACTTTTATATATTCACGAAGCGTCTTTTGATGAATTACTGCATGATAATTTTACTCCGATAAGAAACTATGCAAAGACCGATGGCTATGTCATGGTTAATGTGTTGGAAGCGTTTAAAAATATACTGTTTCGCTCGAGTGCGGATCAACAAGCGACGGAAAGTTTATTTAATTACTTAGAGGCCATCATCGACGATGTGCGTAATACCATTACTAATCCGTTTGACCGTCAACGGATCATTGAAATGCTTGAGGCTATTGAGAAAATTAATGGCGATAAAGGAGAAGCGCTTATTACACAATTTACACGAGAATAAGCGCAAACTTTTTTAATTCAGCGCAAGCTTAGCGAGACCGGCGGCAATGGCAGAAAGTGAGAGTAGTCTCAGTAAAATGATAGCAATATCAGAGCTGCCGCCTGCAGACGTATTTCGATAAACTAAGGGATAGTCAAAGAATATAAGCAAGTAGAGTAAGTCAAAAAAACCGATCCGGGTGCCATTGAGTTCTACTTTTGTACCATCTTTTAATAAGATTTCGGCAAAGCATAAATTGGCCGTGGTTTTTATTCTTCCGCCTTTTCGGTCTTTTAATAGTAAGTAATGAAAAGTGATTTCAGTAATGTCTTCTCTAGCAATTTTTTGCGTACCAGTTACCTTTGTTTTTATCGCTTTGGGCGAAATGGTTAATTGGTTTTTCGACACGTCCATCACCCATTGAGAGCCAAAGCCAAATTTTTTGTACAGCATGACTCTTTTAGTGAAAAAGATAATTAAAAATGCGATTAAACAAGCAGGAAAAGCAATATAGCGTGGGTAATCACCATCAATAAAGGACGCAGTGATAGCCAAGGCGAAGACGAGTAATGCAAATAAAAACTCAGCGCCACCAGAAAGCATGCCCAGCGCAGCGATAGATTTGAGTGACACCCGCGACTTATCGTTCAATTCATTTTTGTTTTTTAGAGTCACATATTTGAACCACACTTTATCCGTGAGTGATAAATCGAGTGTGTGTTTAGCCAACGACATAGGGCACCTCCTTGGTATTAATAAAAGCAATGACCCTGGTCCATTTATATCGCATTTCCATGAAACTTGGAAATCTTTCAACTGGTTGCGTTGTGTTTTGACTAATAGATTGGTACTTTTTTGATTACCAGCTGGTACAATTATGGGAACGTTTGGGAAGCGGAATATATGATCCAAAAATTAAACAATCGCGATGCGTCGATGGGGGTAGAGATTTTCAATGTATTTCAACGCTCATACAAAGTAGAAGCAGAGTTAATTGAGGCGAGTTATTTTCCGCCTTTATCTCGAGCGATAGAAGATATATGTGGTGCGACGAGTCACTTTTTAAAATCAAAATCTTGCCGCAGTCATTGAAATTGTCATTTTTGAGAAAACGCTAGAAATAGATAGCCTGACCGTTGATCCCAGTTATTTTCGTAAAGGGATTGCGGGTGAACTCCTACGTTTTGCGATGTCGGAGCTTGATGTCGAAAAGGTGATTGTAGAAGCTGCAACGGCAAACGCGCCCGCTATTACACTCTACCAAAATACGGTTTTGTTGAATACAAACGCTGGTTGCCCGGACATGGCATTGAGAAAGTAGCACTGGCGGTGGATGTTTGTAGCTAACCTGAGCTTCGGATAGTCAATGCCTTTCTAGCAGCCAGTTTTAGCGCTAACTGCGTTGAATTCACTTCCAATAGCCAGCTATTGGTGCGTAAATTCGCTTCACCTCAGCCATTGAACAAGAAAACCAAGTGAAAATAGTGACCGAGATTTACAGCTTATCTTCTGAGGGTCAAGTTCTTATCGCTTCCCCTAGCGTTACGGTTCAACATCAAAAACAGGCTGAAGTACACTTTGATGATTATCAGCTCTCGTTGTCACCACATCTGTGATGCAAAAAGCTCAGTAAGTTAAAGCAAACTTACTGAATTTTTTTCTGATTATTGAGGCAAAGCAATAACCACACTAAACAAGTCGGTATAAATTGTCATGTAAACTTGATGTTACTCAACTTATGGTATGTTATATTGTATCTAAAATGGTGCAAGGTTTATTTTATGATCACAATAACGGATGGGCCACTTCATCTTTACCAAGTGGAGCAAGGTGGTATTTTGGTTACAGGCATTTTGGCCGAGCTTGACGTTTCAGTGTTACCTGAGCAAGCGATTCTGCCTCACGAGTCGGTTTCGGTTACCCATGCTATGGCGCTGAAAAAGCGTGTTCAGCTCGAGAAGTTGCTGTTACCCCCGTGTCTTTTGGTCGGAAAACTTAATTTGGACAAGGTGCGATGGCAAGCGGAATGTGTTGAAACTGCGCAGTGGCACAGTGATTGCGGTGAGTGTACTCATCGCCTCTATGCTGTTGAAAGCCCTTACGTGCTACAAGAATTCAGGCAGCAGATCTCAATGCACCAGCAATGGCTAATTGCAGATGGACATCACAGGATGTTTGCAGCAAGCCAACGTCATGCGCCTCAATCTCGGATGATGGCATGGTTAGTCCCACAGCAAGATGCGGTGATAACGAGTTTCGCGGTGCAGGCATCTTATACGCAAGCTGTAGATGTTACTATATTCAAACAGCACCTTCGCGATTTTGATATCTGTGAATCCTTGGAGACTGAGGCCGATTATACTATTTGGTTGGGGAAAGCTGCTTTATGTTTTGCTCTTCAACGCGCGACACGCGATTCTTATTTTATTCAGACCCAGTTGCGTAGAGCACTGCAGGCACTGCCAGCGTTTGAGGATCTCAGGTCTAAAAATAAAGTTGAGCCGAGTGATGAAGCTCATGTTGTAACTGCTATCTGTCGCGCTCCCCAAATTGAAGACATCTTTGCTGCAGCCAAAGCAGGCAAGTACTTTCCAGAAAAGTCGACCTTGTTTACGCATAAGGCCGACAGCCAAGTGCTTTACCATTTAAATCAGCAGGCAGCTTGTGCTTAAAAGCCCTCGAAGAGGGCGATACTTACAACTGTTTAAAGGCTTCAAGCACCCTAAGGTTTTGCTCAGGAAGTCCAATACTTACTCTCACAAAATGATCAAAACCTGATTCTAGCCAAGGTTTTATCATTATTCCTTGTTGCAGCAGCAAAGATGCGACATGCGCAGACGGCTGCTTGACATCAATAAATAAAAAGTTAGCTAGACTTGGCGCGACAAAATAACCCAGCTTAGTGAGGGCGGCGCTGAGTTTTTCCCTCTCGCGATTCGTTTGCGTGACCGTGTCTGCCAAATAGGAGGGATCTTGTAGTACCGCAATCGCAGCAAGCTGTGCTAGTCGATTTACATTGTAAGGTGTACGCACGCGGTGCAGATAATCCGCCAATTGTGCATTTGCCATTACGCCGTAACCCACTCTAAGCCCTGCAAGGCCATAGGCTTTGGAAAAAGTCCGTAACACCGCGTAGGGGCGGGGCTGTGTTTGAAGTAGCGTTAAGCTGTCAACAAACTGTTTATGGTCTTGTGCATATTCACAGTATGCTTCATCAATGACGATAACCGTATTGAGCGGACAGGTATCAATAAGACGCTGCAAATTATTGGCATCAAACGTACAACCTATGGGGTTGGATGGGTTAGCAAGCATAAGCATTTTTAAGTCTGGGTGGCATGCGATAGCATCGAGCCAATCATCAATTCGGTAGGATAGATCGCTTTGCATCGGCACCTCCAGTACCTTTGCCCCCATCATATTGGCGTAAATCCCATGAAGCGCAAAGGTAGGCTTGGCCACTAACACTTTATCGCCTTGACTGAGAAAGGCTTTGCAGAGCATTGAGAGTACATCCTCGGAGCCATTGCCGAGTACAATTTGTTCTCTGGTAACGTTAAGCTTAGTGGACAGGCGCTCGCTCAGCTCTGTGCATTGACTGTCTGGATAGCAGCTAGCGGTATGCAGCTGTGTTTTAAAAGCATCAAGCGCTGCAGGACTTGGCCCTAAAGGGTTTTCATTCACCGAGAGGTTTATCATATTGGGGTGGAGATTACGCGCCGTTGCTTGCTCAATGGTTTGTCCTGCACCATAGGGCGGCAGTGCAATGACTTCTTTGCGGGCTGGGTTTGGCATTGCTGTTGTCATGCGTTTTGCTCCTTGAGTGATGTGGGCTCAAGCAAACGGTTAGCCCTATGATTAAAAAGCCAAATCTCAGATAGCGCTGTGACCGCAAGCCCTAACATTAAAGCGTACCAAACGCCCAAAATTCCCAAAGAGAAAAACTCTTGAAATAACCACGCACCGGGAAGACCAATACACCAATAGCCAATTAACGACAGCATTAGGGTGCTTTTCACATCGCCAAGTCCACGCAAGATTCCTAGCCCGATATTTTGCCATGCGTCAAAAAACTGCAAAAAAGCGGCAATAACGAGTAGTTCTATGGCGATAACAACGACGTCGGAATTTTGTAATTCTTCTGCACTTAAAAATGGCCGCAGCACAAATTCAGGTACGAATAAATAGATTAAAGCGAAAACAGACATGACCGCGGCACCGCAAATAATACCCAAATTGCCGATGCGTTTTGCATGGTGAAAGTCTCCAGCAGCGTTGGCTTCACTGATGTAAATAGAACAAGCAGATGAAATGCCTGCAGATACCATAAATACGATGTACACCATTTGGCTTACCACGTTGTGGGCGGCTAAGGCATTAACGCCGAGTGTTGCCACAAATAGCGCAAGCACGGTGAAAAACCCAGCTTCAAGTCCGTAAGTTGCGCCAATTGGCACGCCCATTTTCCATGTTTTGGTAAGTGCTTCGCGGTCGGTTTGCCAAAACTTTATAGTGAGGTAGGGGCTGAGTACGTCATCGCGCTTGGCAAATAGTACAAACAGTAAAAACGATAAATACAGCACGATACACGTGGCGGCTGCCACCCCCACAAAGCCGAGTTGTGGTAGGCCAAACTGACCAAAAATGAGCCCATAATTGAGCACAATAGTGAGGACAACAGACACACCCGTTATCAACATCAATGGCCCAGGTCTTTTCAATCCAACACTAAAATGCCGTACGCTTTGAAACCAAAAACAGGGTAATAAGCCCAAAGCGACAACGGTTAAATATTGGGTCGTCAAATTGGCAATCGACTCGGATGTACCGATAAATCTTAAAAATGGCTCTATGGCAAACATCGCGGCGGCAAACAGTAGACCCAAAAATGTTCCGATAAGCATGCTGGCGTTAAAAAGAGGAGTGATCTGATCTAGTTTTGCCTTGCCGATTGCATCAGACACCAAATTACCCGTTGCCGTGACTACGCCCGTTCCCATGGTTCTAAATTGATTAAAAATACCAATGGCGAGGCCGCCAGCAGCCAACTCTAATGGGCTCAACATACCGAGCATGATAAGATCTATCGTTGCAATTGCCACGTAGAGCAGATTGGTCAGAATAAGCGGCCCTGCGAGCTGGCTTACTTTAAAAATATCGGTGCGCGCTGAAGCTACCATAGGGTTACTTCCTCCACGTTTTCTTGTGTGATGGCAAAGTCCGCAACGGCTCGTCCGAGCGCCACGTCAGTAATGATCATGCCGCTGTTATAGACAAAGATAATTTCATCAGGGTGAGTTCGTGCCGGTTTTTCACCATTTAATATTTCAGTCAATGTCGCATCAACGGTGGGTAGCTTGCCGTCCTCGTCTAATAAATCGTCTCCGGTGACCTTCATTTGTTCTGCATCCGTTGTGAGCAACCTATCAGCTCGGTGTAGCACTGATTTTTCGATTCCATAGCCAACCAAAATCACCACTGCGCCGGGTTTCAACCATTCATATTTAATGTTTTCTTTGGCGGACAACCCAGTAACGGCAAGGATCACATCGGCTTGCCTTACCGAAGCTTCTAAGTCTTGTGATACCGCAACTTGTCGCTGTGGGTGATGCTCCTTTAGTTTTTGCTGAACCGCTTCCAAGCCTGCTTGATAGCTACCGTGGACGGTTAGGTGTGTGAGTTTTGGTAATGCCGTGACGAGCATAGGTAAAGCGATTTGCCCTTGAACTCCTGTGCCTACAACCAACGCATTTTTGGCATCTGAATGAATGGCATACTTTGCAAACAAGGCGGAGGTGGCTGATGTGCGCATAGGGCCCAGCTCTTTTACATCCATTAGGGCCACAGGGTGGCCTGTGGCATCATCGCAAAGGAAGATAAAAGAGTAAAACTGATATTGGTTACGGCTTCTGTCAGGGTCGTATTCGTAGACCACTTTAAAGCCAACGGTATTACTAGCTGCATCTCGGCCAGCCATACTATAGGCGATGGAGCGGCCATCTTGTGGCGTCATAATCACTTTAAGTGGGTTGGCAGAGTCGGGGTGATGCAGTGAGCGAAAGGCATTTTCCACCACCTCAATGACTTTACTATAAGGGAAATCAAGTTGCGCCAGTCGGGCTTCGTTTAGTATCGGCAGAACAGTTTGTTGAGTCATAGTTAGGCGCTCGCGGTTGGTTTATATTGCATTAATAGCTCATAGAGTTCCTGCTCGATGTTAATATCGATAAGGTCGTGCTTTGCCATCCAATCATCATTGAATACGGTATCGAGATATTTCTCGCCACCGTCACAAACGAGTACTACAAATAAGCTATCGGCGGGGGCGGTTTTTAACGCCTGTAGTGCTTCGTATATCACCCCTCCAGCCGAACCACCGACCATTAGGGCGTAATGCTTGGCAAGGTATCTGGCGGTATTAAACGCTTGTTTGTCAGATACCTTCACGCCTTTGTCGATGAGTTCATACTCAATAACTGGACCTATCTCAGCGCCTTCCGGCGTCCCCGTTCCTGATTGATGATAATTCAGTCCTGGTCCACCAAAAATCACAGAACCCACAGGCTCAACCCCAATCGTTGTGAGTTGATGACAACCTAAGTCGCGCAAAGCCCTTGTTGTGCCGCATAGCGACCCACCTGTGCCAACCGCACCGACAAGGTGAGTAATGTGTTCACCAAGTTCATAAAAGACCTCTTGCGCCAGTCCTGTATAGCCGCGGCTATTGGCAAAATTATTGTGTTGGGCGGTCCAAAATGCGCCTTGCTCTTTTGCCAGCTTTGCGGCCATTGCATCTCGAATATCAGTCGATAAGCTGTCGTCTCCGGCTTCGCTAACACAGATCACTTCCGCGCCAAAAGCTTTCATATTACTGATTTTCTCTTTTGCCGCATGGTTATCCACAAGAGCGGTAAAACGATAGCCACGCTCCGCTGCAAGCAGTGCAAGACCAACGCCGGTATTGCCGGAGGTTGACTCAACGACCCAGCCCCCCGGCTTCAGTTGGCCACTGGCTTCTGCTTCATCTAACATAGACTTCGCCATTCGGATCTTAGCGCTACCGGTGGGGTTGAACTGCTCAAGCTTAAGATACAGTTTGCTACCGTTTGGTAGGCTTAAAAACTGCATTAGCGGGGTATTACCAATGCTTTGCGATACCCTTAAATAAGGGGTTAGGTGCAATGTTGAGGCGAGCGAATGCTGCGCATTTATGTTCATAAATAGGCTCCTTTACGTTGTGTTATTGGGTGTTTTTTAGCTAAGTAGTTGCCAAGAAAGTCTGTTGTTCTCCCACGTTACGGCGATTTTTCGTGGCAATGGCATTGAGTGAAATTCGGATTCATTTGAATCCATTTGGTATCCTGCGGTGTTGAGGTAAACCATTAAGTCATCGCGCTGTGGTAGTTGCGACAAGGGGATAAACCGCCAGCTTAGCATGTCGCTATCTAGACAGGTTGCACCGCCAAAAGCCACGCGATACGCTCCTTGTTTGCGGTTTGAATGTGCCGTGAGTAACAGCGGACTCGGCAAGTATTCACTTTCAAACCACTGTTCTGACAGCGATAAGCTTGAGCCCGAAAGTGTAGCGATATGACAGTCAGATGTGCCTAGGTGCGGCTTTGTCCCTTGCACTTTAAACAAGCTAATACCAGCTTCATCGAGCAGTGCTCGGCCAGGCTCGAGCATTAATGTAAGGCTCCTTTGGCGTAATGCTGCTAATGCGGTTTGTCCATGTGTGTTCTTCACTGCCAAAATAGCGTGTAAGGTATCCGCAGGGCTTTGCTCATTATGGTAGGGATAAAACCCTGCAAAGGTTTTACCTGCAAAAAAGCATTCAAAGTCCAAGGCTTGTTGCCACTGCTCATTTTGTAGATAGGAGACGGGCAAGCCACCGCCAATATTCACTTTTGATGGCGACAGTCCTATTTGCCTAGCCTCGTCTATCGCACCGATTAAAGTATGAATGCTCTGGCCACGTGCTTGTGGGCAGTATCCGCTTAAGTGGCAGCTAAATCCTTCCAAGCTTACCCATTCCTTGTATTCTCGGCACTGGGCCAATAATGGCGTAAGCTGGCACAGTGAACTGCCAAAGCGTGAGGCTTTAGTTGGTTGTGTTTGTAAACGCAGTAGCACCCGTGCAGGGCGCTTTCGCTGGCGGGCCAGTGTAATGACGGAGTTTAACTCAGCACTTGAGTCAATAGCGATAAGCGCTTGATGTACAAGCGCTAAGCTAAGTAGTGCATCTGATTTATGCGGACCAGATACACCAATTTTTTCACCTTGAATACCACCGCTTAGGACAAGTTCAAACTCTTGCACACTAGCCACGTCTATTCCTATATCGTGATTAGACGCGACTTGAGTAAAACATTGGGCTTTGTTAGCTTTTTTTGCAAAATAAATCTCATGCTCAAGCCCAAGCGTTATAAAGTTGGCTTGCAGGGTTTCGATATTTTCCGCAAAACGCTGAGGAAACACTAAATGTAGCGGTGCTCCCAATGCCGCTGCCCATTCAAATAACTTGGCTTGATGCTCCGCGAGCAGGCTTTGCGTTTGTGGATGCAATTTTGCAGTGAAGGCGTCACTCATACGACTAACACCTCTTTGTTGTTTGCACTGTCTAACTTGTTGACGTGGCGTTTTGCTATAAAGAGTAAGCCAACGGCTAGTAGCAGCAACCAAATTAGTGGCGTGTAGTTGTTCACAGGTGTGGCAAAGTCATTGCTAAATTGAGGAATATTCGCAAGCTCCATGAGCGTTGGCTTTGCGCTACAACCCTCACAAGGTGCAAAATCGCCTCTTTGATTGGCTTTGGCAATTTCGCTGGCAAAGAAACCTTGTAGTGCTTGATGATGGGCTTCAACTTCTTCCATAAAGGCGTGATGACGTGCTAATCCATTGCCCGCTAAATCAACCAACAGTGTTTGTATGATGAGTGCAGGGGAGAGATATTGTAGCTTTTGTGCATTATGTTGCTGTGCTTGTTGCGCTGTTAAAAATCGCCCATCTTGGGCTGCCATTGCGCGTTCAACAGAATTAATAGTAGCGATTTTTTTGGTGGCGTAATCGCTGGTACCACTACCATTTTTTGCAAGCTCTGGATGATCTTGAAAATACTGAGCTAAAGTCTTTTCACTCGCTTTTTGGGCTTCGTCGCTGGCGGCACGGAGGCTATCTATATAGTGAATTCGTGAAGGCGTTGGGTCGAGTAAAGCGATGCTGGTATTGACCAAAGCTGGGACCACAATTACCAAGGCGAGCCAACAGGTGACTAAGGTGGCAGCATTGTTTGCCGCACTTTTGGCTCTGCTATTTACCCAAGCGGTTAAGGCAATCCAAAAGCCACAATAACATAGTGCGATAAGGTTATAACTCAGCAGTTCAATCACCCCTAGCTGCTCTCGTATTGTTATTAAAAGCAGGCTACTAATACTTAAAAATGGCAGCACAATTAACGCGCTTCGCAGCAATAATTGATAAGTCAGAAGGCGGGTCGCACTGCCTCCTTGAAGCATCAGTAGTCTTAGCTGCCCATCTTGGCGTTCACTTGCCAAGGCATTAAAGCAAATGCCAATAATGAGCAATGGCAGTAAGTAGACAATCACAAAACTTAAATCGAACTGGCCTAACAATAGAGATAGTGGGTGAACATAGTCATATTGATGAACGATGTGCTGTTTTTCTTTGATTAGCATCTTAAAATAGTAAGGTAATACGTCGGCTTGCCCTGTTGCGATTGGCGACGTTGCAAGCGGGGCTTTGGTGGCGTAATTTTGCATCAAGTAAAAAGCCTGCCCGCGCAGGTCGTACGGGTCTTCCCACCATTTATAGTCTGCTGTGCTGGCGAGTCTTTCGGGTAATCCAACTTTGGCATCTTGGATGGCCTGTTGCTGCATTTGCTGCGCGGCAAGCACCACATCATGCTGTTTTTTAGCAAAGTAATGGGCGTTAAAAAATGCCACTAGTGCAAGCATGGTGGTGGTTAATAACAGCGCGAGTACGAGCTTTTCTCGCCAGAGGTTTTTAAACTCAGTAGCTAACATTAAACGTTTCATCTTTGCTCCTCCAAACGCAGCTTTTTAATCGCGAAGAAACTCAATAACACCAGAGCGATTAGCCAAAAGCTCAGGCTAAACAGGCTGATAACGTAGTGAGGCAGGTAACGAATAAAATTGGGGTATTGGAATGCGAACTTTGGGATCTGCTGCCATAATTCCTCGCCCGCGGTGTAATGTCCGTCCGCCTTGTGACCATGATCTCTTTGATTAAAGTTAAGCACCTCTTGCATCATACGGCGGTGCTGCTCTGCCGCATTCTCAAATGCTTGCTGGTGGGTAAAGTCGCTGGCGGCGGTGGCCATCGACAGCGCTTGTATCGCGATAAACGGCGTTAACATCCCTGCAAGTTGATAGCTTTGTGATTGCGCTTCTAGTTGAGCTAAACGCGCTGAAAATAAGCGGTCAAAAATTTTGTCAGCGTATTGTTCACCAAATTGGAGTTGTGCTCCGGCATAGTCAAAGGGCAATTCCTCCACATTGCTAACACCATATTGAGTCAATGTTTGCTGTTTGAACTTTGCGATTGCTTCAACTCGTGCTTCGGTATAAACCTCACTTTCAAGCTTTGCTTGAAATGCTTGACCTGAACCTTGCGGATGAATGGTGGTCGCGATATTCATCGCCAGTTTTGGTAGTAAAAGCGTTGTAAATGCCCAAATGGTCAATAGCGTTATCAATGCGCGCCTTGCCGTTGGGAGTAAACTTGAAAGCGTGGTGGTGAGTAACGACCAAAGTAATAAGTAAACTAAATAAAACAGTAAAAATAACCCACTTCTGAGTGTATGAGGTTCCGTGCTTGTTACTTGGCTATAAAGTAAAAAAAGCGCAACAGGCAATAAAAATAAGCAAGAAATAGCAAAAAGCAGCGCACATTTGGCGATAAACAACTTTGCAGGGCTTGCGCCCGATGCGAGTAGTTGTTTTAAGGTGCCTTGCTCACGTTCTCGGGCAAGTAGTGGGTAGCCAATTAATATAATTAATAGCGGCAGTAATACTTGTAGCACAAAGGCGGGTGATAAGCTGCCAAAACGTGACATCGGCAAATTATCTTGCGCACTTCGAAACATACTATCGTTACGAATATGAGCTTCAAGCCTCAACACATTCCCTTGGTATGCTTGTAATCCCGCATCGAGTGCAGCCAGTGGGGTGGTGGGTTTGACCACATAAATACCGTAATGGGCGGCGGAATGGGGGCCTTTTTCACCTTGATTTAGCCAGCGTAATTGCTCTGACTGGGACACTTCAGTAACGGCTTGCTGATAGCTTTGGTGGCTTTTAAAACCAGTCAAGCAGGCAAGCAAGAGCAGTAATACTGCAATGCCTCCAAGCCAAAGCGCTTGTCCCTGCCGCTTGGTATCGAGCCATTCCTTTTTAAATGTCGTTTGAAACATCAGACACCCACCTTGATATGTTTGAGGTAAACGGATTCAAGTTGGACTTCTTGCAGTTGCTCATAGACTAAAGTATCGACTAATTGCCCTTGATTGATAATTGCCACGCGATGGGCATCTTCTTGAGCACGGTATAAGTCGTGGGTCGCCATTAAAATCGCGACGCCTTGCTTTGCTAATGACTGAATGAGCTGGCTAAATTCATGGCTGGCTGAAGGATCAAGACCTGATGTAGGCTCATCTAAAATCAATGCCTTGGCTTGCTTTGCAAGGGCAATGGTTATGCCCACTTTTTGTCGCATCCCTTTTGAATAGGTTGCAACGGGTTTGTCTACAGCGTGACTTGGCAGTTTTACTTCACCGAGCAGTGTGCGAAAGGCCTCGTCGGTCTTTTCTATACTGGCCATTTTGCTGAAATACGCGAGATTCTCAAGTCCGCTAAGTCGCGGATAAAGCGCGACTTGTTCAGGAATATAAGCCAGTTGCTGCCTTGCCGTTACTACGTCATGCTGTGGATTAATTCCAGCGATGGTGATTTCCCCAGCATCCGGTTGTAAAAAGCCCAATAAGCAATTAATCGTGGTGGTTTTACCTGCCCCATTTGGGCCTAGCAGCGCTAGAATTTCACCTTGATGTACGCTCAAGCATAGTCCCTGTAGCGCTTGGTATTCACCAAAGCGCTTTTGCAGGTTATTGATTTGAATAACAGGTGTAGTCATGAATTATCCTTAAAAGCTCACGCTTAATGAGGCGATAAAAGTGCGGCCACGACCGGGAGCGACTCCCCAATCTATGCCTTTGGCACCGCCAGATAGCCAATATTCTTTGTCGAACAGGTTTTCGGCTTTGAGTCGTAGCGTGGTGTTAATGTCAGTAAAATGGTACTTCGCGCCTAAATCGAAGCGCGTGTAGGCTGGTAACTGTAGGGTGTTATTGACGTTTTGTTCGCGTTCACCAACATGGAAAATACCCGCATTGATGCTTAATGCCTCCCAAAATGGCAACTGGTAGTCGACATAGAGATTCGCTTGAAATTCTGGCACATTGGCTGGGGTGTTGCCATTAAGCGCGGGCTCGCCGTCAAGCTTATCTAAGCTGGGGTCCATCAAGGTGATGGATGCTACGGTTGCAAGGCCGTGAGCGAATGAGCCACTGGCATTGAGCTCAATACCTTTATGTGACTGGACACCGTCTTGCACGAAATAGTTAGTAATGTGATTGTGGTACTCCAACATTTTTTCTATTTCGAAAACGGCTATCGAGTAGTTCATGGTGTCCGTTTGGTATTTTATACCGGCTTCAATTTGCTCGCTTTCTTGGGGGCCGAGTGATTCTCCTTCATTTATTGCACCGCTGCCGATGACAGCAACGCCGCCTTCCCCCGCGCCTTCTGAGTAACTGGCGTAAAACGCGAGTTGATCGTTTGGGTTGTAGTTAAGGCCTATGATGGGGGTATTAAAAGTTCGGTCGTCTAGCGTGGTTTTAGTTTGGCTCGGTAGAGTTTGCTCTTTTTTGTATTGAATATGACGCAGCCCTAAGGTGGCATAAAATACATCGTTAAAGTGCAAGGTATCTGTGATAAATAACGCGCTTTCAGAGGCTTCAGTCTTGGTTGGTTCTGGATAATCAGGGAACTGCGGTTTACTGCTATGAATTGGATTGAAAATATTGCCAACGGGGTTGGCTAACTCAAACCAACGCCCATCCTTAGACTCATAGTCACGAATACTAACGCCGACGACTAGCTCATGTTCAATTGCAGCGGTAGTAAGCTGACCGCTGATAAAACTATGTGCGGAGAGCGTGTCATACGTTTCGTCTGGGGTAATGTGGATAGCGGCAGACAGCACATTACCTTGTGTATCAACCGAGTAGATATCAGGAAAAACGGTAAACCTATCATTACCAGAAAGCGCAGCTTGGTTTACCCATTGCCACGTGTCGTTCAACCAAAAATCAGCACGTGCGGCTAGGTTATAAGACTCGGTTTCATACTTTGCCCAAGGTTGTCCGAGCAATACATCACTGGTGTCGACATAGGGCGGTAATATTTTACGGTCAGGATCATTGGGGTCACTGGAAAGGCCTATCAAAGGCTGTGATACAGTGCTTTTGTCTTGGAAATCGCTGTCTAATCGGATAAATAGGCGATCTGATACTTGCCAATCCAGTGCAGCACTAAAGAAATAGCGCTCTAAGTCATCACCACCGGTAAAGTCACCGTTTTTCTCTGCTGCTGCATTAATACGATAGCCGAGCGTTTGCTCGTCAGAAATTGGCCCACCGAGATCGATGTGTAAATACTTTCCTCCACGGCTACGTACTTCTGTTGTGACATCCAAAAAAGCGTCCATGGTTGGGCGCTTTGTCACATAGTTAATTGTACCGCCGGGGTTGTTAAAGCCTGATACGAGACTTGACGGGCCTTTGACGATATCAATGCGTTGAATATTCTCCAGCGGTACATCTTGGTAGGGGGCAAGCGCTAAACCGTCGCGTCTTAGACCGTTGGTCCAATCTAGTTGAAAGCCACGCAGACTCACAAAGTCGAAAACCGTACCAATTGAGGTGTTTTGGACAGAAGCATCGTTGGCAAGCACTTCGCCTAGCGTTTTCACTCTTTGATTGCTGATTAGTTCTTCAGAAAATGATTGAATGGAAATAGGAAGAAGCTGCGGATCTTTCATCCCCAATGCCGAAGCGTTCACGTCTCTCGTGCTGTAAAGAGGCGCGCGAGTGCCATGCACATCAATTGTTTCAATGGGTTGTTCGGCAACACTAAGTGAAGAATATAAGCTACTAAGCACGCTAACTGTCAGGAGTGACCTTGTCATTTTGTTATTCCAACTGCAAAAACGAATGTGAAAAGAACCATCATTTATTCGATACAAATGATTATTTTAAAAATGTTATAACGTAACGATCTTAATCATGTTTTTGTGTGTTTGAAAAGAGGGAAGTTATTGCCAAAAGGTTATCCCTGTATCTTTTTGTTGTAAAAAACAGAATAAATATGGGTTGTTCAAAGTAACAGCTTTGCATATTGATAAAAGTATAAATCTTAATGAGTATATTTTTTTCAAATAAAAATCGTTCTCATTAATTTGTTTTTAAATGCGGGGGCGTTGAATTTTTTGTTGTGAATTTTTGTATAAAAAACAATGTGAAGGTTTGTAAATGAGGCGTGCTATTCAATACGGCGAGCCTAAGCTCACTGAATAACGCCGAACATTTACTTAGAGAAGTGTTTGCTGCTTGATAAAGGTCACGAGTTTCTCAGCAATGTCTTTATGTTCCGAAGCGGTGGGGTGCCATACACAGCCCTCCAATGGTGAGTCAAATGTATGGCTATATAGTTTACTGATATCTTGCTGGTGAAGCCTTGCAATTGCATCTTGAGTTGCAGGAATAATAAAGTTATACGGATATGCTGGACGAGGCATATAAATAATGGGAACAGCAGGGTATCTTGTACGCAGCTGTTTGGTGAAAACGACCATTGTTTTTACCCACTGCGTTTTGACTTCGTCAATAGTTTGCCAAGGCTCTGCAGGGGTTGGATCGGTACTAAAGTCATTGGTGCCTACTTCAATGACGATAAGCTGTGGAAACTTGTCTTCAAAGTCAGTGTTGTCGGTAAATACTGCTGACATTTTGTCATAGTAACTACGCAGCGTATGATGTGGCTGATTGCCACCCCAATTTCGAATTAAGCCTAAACCTGAGTATGAAACTTGGGTAAAACTAGCGCCCAACTGTTGCGCGCTCATATATGGAAAGGCTTTACGGGCGTTACTTAAATCAAGGATTTCGCTCCATTCACACTGTCTTTGGGTGGACTCACTGCCAAAGCCTGCGCTAATTGAATCGCCAATAAATAAGATATGGGGCTGTGGCTGCTGGATTGAGTCTAATTTTCCGTCTACATCAACACTTAGGATCTGGGTATTGTGTTCGTAGTGCTCCCAGCGTTTAACGAGTTCAATTGTGACGGTTTCTGCCTGTGTACTTTCAAATAGTGTGAAGGTCTTAGCGACTCCATTGGCGTTGGTCTTTAGCTTTTTTGTAAATTTGCCATCAATTAATACATCGAATTGATCGCCATAGCCCATCAACTCGATATGAAAGGAACGGCCAGTGAGCTTAGTATGCAGCTGGCTACCGGGCCAATTAAAACTCACACTGCCATCGGCATAGTTTTTACTGACGCGTCCTTCATAATGAATCGCATGATGGGTCGCTGCGTGATTTTCGGCACCGGCGACACTTCCAGAAGCTAATAAAGCTACCGTAACTAACGTTTTTAACATGTTGTATTCCTTGTAGGGTGATTCATTGAATAATGTAACTGGTTTAAATGGGTTGTGAGTTAATTTAGGCTTGAAAATTATTCACTTAACGAAGGGGAAAATAGAATATATCGCTGGCAGGAAGAGAGTTGCTCAGGTACATTACTCTATGTAATCAGGTAAAGGAGAGGTAGCTGATGACCATTGTTGAACAGATAGTTGCTAGAGATATTGAAGCGGTTATTGTATATGAATCTGAGCAGGTGATTGCGTTTGCCGATCATGACCCCATAAACTTTGGCCATATCTTAATTTGCCCCAAATCCCCTTATGAAACGCTCCTTCAGGTCCCTGAATCCATACTGGCTGAAATCCACCGCGTTGCGCGCGACCTTTATGGGCGAATTGAGCGTAAATTTTCCCCAGATGGGATTACGCTGGTGCAAAACAACGGGCATTTTAACGAATTAAGCCACTACCACTTGCATATTTTCCCCCGCTATAAGCAAGATAGTTTTGCGTTTGGACGTGATGAACTCAATGTTAAGCCTCAAGAGGTTTTGCGCACCTCACTTGAGGGGTTATAGATGCTTGGGGAAGTGTTAATCAAGATTGCTGTAACGCTATTGCTTTGTATGTCACTCGTCTGGACTTTGTTGCCTTGGGCGTTTGGGTTATTAAATTTCCAAAACAAACATGGCGACCCACTCTACAAAATTGGCCGTGTGTGTTGGTGGGTAATGGTTGCTATGCATCCCGTATTTGCTATTGGTATTTGGTTTTTCGATGCCAGTTTAAGTAAGTTAATATTTAGCCTAGCGGCAATGCATTTCTTTTTTGGGATAACGTTTGCTAGAAATGTAAGCACGCAATAAATCAAAAGGTCATAAGTGAAGATTACCATCAATGCGATTCAGGGCGAGGATGCAAATGCCATTGAAAGGTTAATGCGTGAAGTTTCAGAGGCTGACGTCTTACCCCATTTTTCGCAGCTTGGAAGAGATACTTATTTAAACGAAATATTACCTGGAGTGACTCAGGTGATGTGCAACGCCAATTTTGTCGGTGCCAAGGCGTTACTAAACGGTGAGCTGATTGGATTTGCTTTATTAAGAGATGGTAACTATCTCACCCATTTATTTGTTGCCAAGTTAGCCCAAGGTAAAGGAGTTGGTCGGCAACTATTAGATACTGTGCTAGCGAGTACATCCGCAGCTCAAGTCTCATTGTGCTCATCGCTTAATGCAGCATCTTTTTATACTGCGCTAGGTTTTCGGGCGACAGGGCAAGAAGTGCAGAAAAACGGTATTAGATTTATTCCAATGAGGTTAGATCGAACTTAAGCAAGGATATTTTATGACATTGCCAATTAACGGCTCGTGCCAATGTGGTGAAGTAAGCTACACGTTAAAAACAGCACCTAAAATGGTGGTTGCCTGTCACTGTAAGGCTTGCCAAAAACTGTCAACCAGCGCATTTAGCATTACTGCCATTGTTGATAAAGATGATATTGAATTTTCGGGTCTGATGAAAGAATGGCGGCGCCCAGCTGATACCGGTAACGTTAGCGGAGCAAAGTTTTGCCCGACTTGCGGCAATCGCATTTACCACTTTAATCCAGCAGAGCCGAATTCAATTAAACTCAAACCAAGTAATTTGGACGATACTCGCCTTATTCAACCGACGGTCCATGCATGGGTTAGTGAAAAGCAAGACTGGTATACCATCCCAGAGGGCGTCATCGTATTTGATAAACAGCCTTAGCCTGCTCTGATGTGTTCAACGTCAATTATTGAGCAAGTCATCGCGAAGGAGTGTGCGCTTCATCGCAAAGAAAATAGGCATAATATGGCGTTGTGTCGCGAACTCCTTCACCCTCAATTTATTGAGATTGGACGCTCTGGAAGCCAATATAACTTGAGCCAGATCCTATGCTTAATGAATGAAGAAGAATGGCCAGATGGGGAAGTGGTAGCAGAGCAGTTTCACTGTGCTTATATGAATAGTGACGCTTTGCTTCTTACATATCGCTCTGCATGGAGAAACACCGATGGCACGCTTTCAGAGCATGCCTATCGGTCATCTTTATGGGTTGAGCAAAATGGTAGGTGGCGGTTGTTACATCATCAGGGTACGCCCACCAGTTTATTTTAGTGCTGTTTTTACGACATGGGTTGGGTTGTAAAAAATCACAAAAGTAAATTTTAAGTCATTAGAAATGCGACTACACTAAATCGACATAAGAAGAATATCTGCTAGATCAAGACCTAAGGAACGAGTATGCCAACACCTCAACCAGGCACTGTAGTGAGCAATGCACAAACCAGAGCCGCTAATTTAACGACGACAAACAGCAATGAAGTGCCAGCGACTAAACAATTTGTAGTGAACGCCACCGGCAACTTATTTATCGCAAGTACACTAAACAGTACCGCAGGTGGAAGCGTATTGCCGCAAGAAGCTGAAAATGCGTTTGGTGAAGTCAGCGTATTTTTTGCCGCACTCACAAAAGCGATGGCAGAAGCTGGGACAAGTCTGTACGACTACGATGCACTCAATAAATTAGTGTCAAGCTCAGGATTGTTTGTCAAAGTGACAGATAGCAATATTCAATTTGAAAGTAAGCAAAGTGGCGTCACTTTATCAAGCCAATTGATCCAGACTTTACTAGGGCTCAGTGGTAATTTAGCCTCCATAGGTAAATCATTGATGGATATGATCGCTGGTATGGGGCAAGCCTCGGTAAGTATCAGTGCAAGTTCCGACAGCCAAGACAAAAAGGTCGGCACCATCATTTTTGTCTGTGAATATCTGCTTGGTGCAATTTCTATTGCGCCCATTGTCATTTCAGCGGATGCCAATGATGTAAAAGCCATTTGGCAAGCGGGCCCTTGCTTACAAGGCGGGCATACAGACGTGCAGTTAAGTCTGTGCAAATCAGTATACTTATTTGTACCACCTGCTTTTGTTAAGCAAGCGGCATCGCTCAATGAGGCGATGTCAGACCCTGAATTTAATAATCTGATTGAATCAATGCGAAGTGTCATAGCCGCTCCGCCGCAAACCACGGCAGCCAGTAAAACGACTAAAAAGGACAGTTAATGTTGGGAGTAAACAATGTTCTCAACTTGGTTTAGCAAGCAAGATAAACCGTCAAAACCGCAATCACAGCCAATATACACCCCAATTACTAAACATTATGTGTTTAATGAAACGGGTAATATCATGTTGTGTGCCACGGCGGATAGCATTCAGAGCTTTGACACTGACTTAAAAAGTGCATTCGTTGATATTAGTGTGTTTTTTGCTGCAATGACAAAAGCGGTGACGTCGACAACAAATCCGGTGACGGGGAAGCCGTTTTCAATATTTAACTACCAAGCTGTGAAAAATATTTTGGTAGAGTCAGGGCTTTTCATTGAAACCAATGTGGAAGAAGGTACTTTTAGTCACGATGGCGTAGGTAATGCGCTCGGCAAAGCGCTGTTTCAGCATGTCTTAAATCGAGAGTTTTCTGAAAAGCAGCTGCCTTTTGCCAAGTCCATGTTTAATGGTATGCAATACCAAAGGGCGAAGATGGCAGAGCAATCTGAGATGACGGAAGCGCAGCAGCAGCTTTGCCGCAGTGGTAGCATCTTTTTTATTGGTGAGCTGTTGATGGGTGTGCCACAAACGTCGGCAATTTTGCTTAGTATCGAACCACAAAGTATTGCCCAGTCGACAGGCGATACCGAAAGTGACTGGCAAGATTTATTTTCGTTGGCTGGGTTAGATGAAGACAAGCATCAGCCCAAGCACATCGTGCGTCATTGGAAATTTAAAAAACGTACTTATCTATTTGTACCACCGCAGTTTATTTCTCATGCGGTGGCTGGACTTGGTGAGCAAAGCAATATTGATTTTGAGGAATACAGTCGCAAATTGGCGCAAAGTATTACTCCTAATCACAGCGTTAGCTAACTGCAAATAGTATAATCTTAAAGCGCCTTAGCTAACTCGGTTAATGCGCTTTTTGCTATGTCTAAATCAATTTGCTCCGTTTGCCAATTACTGAGCGCAGCACGGATCACCTTCTGTCCTTGCCAACTTCCTGGGCTGACAAATATACGGCCGTCCGCATTAATGGCATGAAGAAGGGAGGTTGTTGCTGCGTCATCTTTGCCGCTTGGCTTGAAAAGCACCACGTTGAGTTCTCCGTAGTAGACTAATTCATAGTCTGGAGAATCAGCAAACCAGTCTGCAAGTTGTTTAGTTTGCGCAATATTTTTGCTTACCCATTGACGGATCCCGTCTTTACCATAGGCAAGTAATGACATCCAAACGGGTAATGCCCTAAATCGACGAGAGTTCTCTACACCCATCGAAAAAAAGTCGGGGTCGGCTTTTGATGTGACTAAGTAAGGAGCTGGAACGTCGCAGCTTTCAACCAAGTAGTGCAAATGACGAGTGAGAAAGATCCCACAGTCGTATGGCACATTGAGCCACTTGTGTGCATCCAAGGTAATACTATCGGCTAACTCAAGCCCCTTAGTGCGACCTTCTGAGCTAGAAACCAGGCGGTCGAAAATGCCAAATGCAGCATCAACATGCAGCCAAGCTTGGTGTTTATCGCATAGACGGCGGATCTGCATTAAATCGTCAAAATTAGTGCCGGTAACCGTGGCGGCACTGGCGATGACAATTTTTCCTTTGGCGTTACTTGTTGCAAGCGCTGACTCAAGCGCTGCAATATCCGTAGCTTCATTGCCTACTTGCGTTGCGACTCTCGTGATTTGGTTGCGACCTAGGCCTGCAAGACCAAGCGCCTTAATCATACTCGCGTGGGGCGTCGCACAAAAAACCTCAACTTCCAAAGCGAAGGCTCCATCTTCTGCCACATTGATCCCTTGTTGATGTCCTGCAAACTGGCGAGCTACGACCGCACCTAAGTAATTTGCCGCTGTCGCCCCTGTAGTAAAAAGACCATCAAAGCTTGCAGGTAGGTCGAATAATTCGGTTAGCCAGCGAATGGCCTGCCGCTCTATACTGGTCGCAATGGAGCCATCGCCCTTTGAGACATTTTGGTCATAGGTTGAAACCAGCCAATCGGCAAAGGTGGCAACAGGCGTTGCGCCGCCGGTGACAAATCCCCAATACCTAGGTCCAATACTGGTGCTTAAGTTTGGCACTACTTGTTTACTAAAAATCTCTATCAGAGACTCAAATGCAATCCCTGATTCTGTGAGTGTGAGGTCGGGCGGAGCAATATCTCGACCTGCGACTGGGCGGCTATTACTAGACTGTATAAATGCCTCGGTAAGTTTAGAAAATTCAGTGAGCAATTGGGGTAATGCTTGCCATTGGTTGTGTGTCATCGTCATGTGCCAATCCTATTTGTGAACGAATACTGGAATTACAGTGTAACTTCGGTAAAAATGCAGTACAGATACAGAATTCTTGGTTGTTAAGGATACAGATGGCGAGGAAGTTTATTACATTAAGTGAGCAGGTGATTACAGAGATAAACGCCGGTGAACGTCAAGTCGGTGAAAAAATGACTTCACTTAGGATCTTTGCCAAGCAGCATGGCGTGAGCATGAGTACTGCAATTAGAACCTACGAGGAACTACAGGATAATGGTTTTTTAGCTTCTCAAGAGAAATCTGGTTTTTATATTTGTAAACCTGAGACCAAAAATAGCGACATTGACTTTGCCACATTTACGAGTGAAGTGAAATCTCCTAAAAGTGTGTTAAGGCCCTCTGTTGTAGGGCTCAATACGATGTTATCGACGGTGCAAGTAGCACCCGAGTTGATGCCCATAAATCGCCTGACTAAGTTTATAAAGCAAGCGTTCGACTCTCCTCAGTATCACCATTTTCATTATCCAAGCGCGATGGGACTGATGTCGCTCAGAGAGAATCTAACCAAGCACTTTAAACAAAAGGGGTTGGCGCTGAATCCTGATAATCTCGTGGTGACAGGCGGTTGTATTCAAGCCGTGATGGCGGGACTGCAGGCTGTTACAAAAGCGGGGGATTGTGTGGTCGTGCCATCACCTTGTTATCAAGGTTTATTGCAACTGCTTGCAACGCTACAGCTCAAGGTGATTGAGATCCCAACAACGCCCGAAGGACTCGACCTAGAAGCCTTGGAACAGGTCGTGACAACGCAAAGGGTGTCAGCGTGTTTGCTTACGGCAAACCATCAAAATCCAACGGGACACAGTCTATCTGTGCAACAAAAAGCGTGGCTTGCGGATTTTGCTGCGCAGTATCAAGTGGCGATTATTGAAGACGATGTCTTTGGGGAGTTGAGCCATAATCACACGATGCCTTTACCGATAAAGGCGTGGGATAAAGTCGGATATGTAATTTGGTGTAGCTCAGTGTCTAAGACGTTAGCGCCGGGCTTGCAAGTTGGATGGTGTGAAGCTGGGCGTTATCAAAGCCAAGTGGCCGCGCTCATGCAGGCATTTCACGGCATGCCAAATCAATGTTTACAAATGGCGGTATCACGCTTTATTGAGACAGGACATTACCAGCGCCATTTACGGACGCTTAATCGCACCTTAGCGGCACACTGCTTCGCTTACCAAAGCTATTTGAAAGCGCGTTTACCAAAGGGCTGTAAAATATCTTCCCCTCAGGGCGGAATGGCATTATGGCTGAAACTGCCTAATATTGACTGTGATGCACTCGCTTTACGGCTCGCTGAACTTGGTGTTGAAATTCGCCAAGGCAGCTTATTTACAAGTCGTGAGTTGTATCAAGATCATCTGCGGATCAATTGCGGTTGGCCGCTTGGTGTGGCAAAACCTTGGTTAGATAAGCTATGTGATTGGGTACTTCATAATTGCGCCAAATTATAGCGTTAAGCTCGGTTCATATAATACAACAAGGAATTAAAAAATGACTGTATTACTCAACGCAGAAACCCAAGTAAATAGCGAAGCGCTCAATGCCATTGCACATATGCCAACCAAGAGTCTTGGCGTATTACTCGATAGCGACTTTACGCGTAAGCTTTGCGATAAAGACTTTATGCGCATTGCTGTTTTGCTGGCACAAAAGAGTTATGAAGAGGGCGGTTGCCCAATTGGCGCGGTTATTGTTGATAACGAAACCAATCAAATTGTAGGTAAAGGACATAATACGTTAGTACAAGAGAGCCACCCATATAACCATGGTGAAACCTCGGCAATTCGAGATGCGGGACGGATTGATTTTAGTAAAACCACTTTGTATACCAGCCTAAGTCCTTGTGATGTATGCGCAACGTTACTCTATATGCGTGGCTTTCAGCGAGTCGTGGTGGGGGATATCACTAATGCGTCAGGCAATGAGCCGTTACTTGAAAGCAAGGGCGTACAGGTTGATATTTTAGAAGATGAGCAAGGTATCGTACTGTATCAACAATTTCGTGCTGAAAAGCCAGAACAAGATTTAGAAGATTGGCAAGGTCTGGCAGCGGTAAGCGCAGGTCATAAGTAAATGACTTTACCCATAGCGAGGCAAAGCCATTGCTGCGGATTGAATTGCAATGCAAATACGGGCACACTGACCGAATGATTGTTTAATTTATTGAGATAAAATGATCCGGAAAATTTTATTCCTTATGGCGCTACTTGCATCAACCAAAATAATTGCTTCGCCACAAGAAACGGTGCACTTTGTAGCGGAAGATTTGCCTCCCTATCATTTTATTAATGGCCAAGGAGAAGTGGATGGTGGCCTAGTTGAGCTTGCTCAAGCGGTAGCAGATAAAGCAAATGTTACTGCAAAAATTGAAATAATGCCGATGGCACGTGTGTTACACGAATTAGAAACTAAATCTAATGTGGTGCTGTTATCTTGGCTAAAAACACCAACTCGAGAAGTCTATTTCCGCTTTTTGGGGACTATGTGCCATACGTCCGCATCGCTTATTGGCCTGAAACAATCTCAAACGCCAATAAACGATCTTGACGCTGCAAAGCGGTATCGCACCGGAACCATACGCGGTTATTATAGTGAAACCTTTCTCAAACAAGCTGGCTTTTCTGAAGGTTATGAGCTGGTATTAGTGTCAAACTACCAAAGTCTTTGGAATTTATTGTTTAAGGGCCGGATTGATTTTGTACTAACCAACACACTAACACTTGAGAAAGAACTAAATGCCCTTAAACTGGACCCAAAAGCAATTGAGCATAAGTTACTTCTTGAGAATTTCCCAAGTGAGTTGGCTCTGGCGGTGAATGCAGAGTTTCCCAATGAACTTGCGAACCGCTTGCAGCACGCACTAGCGGAATTAAGTCAAAGAGGTCAACAACAAGCTATTTTGGAGCGCTGGAAAATACACTAAATTGAATGCAGCTACTTGGTTTCGTATGTTCCTAAATTAGTATAAAGTGTGTAGACATAAATTTAGCGCATTAAGGATAGGCGCGATGTTGCAAGAGTTGGTGAGTTATTTTGGCATACTAGCAAGTATATGGATGCTGGTAGGGGTATATGGCGTTGCCAAGCGTTACCCAAATTATAGTCACAAAAATCAATTTTGTAGTGAGTTAGGTGCCAGTGGTAGCCCAACAGAGCGATTGTCTCCTGCAGTTAATAATTACCCCTTAGCCCTGCTATTTTGTTGTTTCGGTTTTTATATCATCTTGGTACCTGAAGGGAGCTGGGCGTTAGGGGTTATTGGTGGTTTGATTGTTTGTCATGGTCTAGCAACCGCTGTTGCAGGTTTCTTTCCTATGGATCCCGACCCATACACAACCTCTCCCAGTCGGGCGTGTCATATTCATTCTTTCGCGGGCATGGTAATGCTATTAAGCTTGCTCATCGCCCCTTTATTGGTTTGGTTTGTAAGTCCTTTAAACTCGCTATTTGCTTGGTTTTCTACTGCTTGTGTCCTTGTTTGTGTGGGTTTTAGCTATCAGCTTGCAAAAGCGTATAAACAGAAGCGAAATAGTGGGCTCTATCAGCGATTAAGTTATGGCACTCAGCTAGTTTGGCTGAGTGCGCTGTGTTTTATAGTGTAAGATGTTGATAAGCCGATAAAATGGCTTGCGCTTCGGGTTTGCCTTTGGAGACTCGCGCATAATGATCCAGCGTTTTCTCCAAATAGCGTTTGGAAAGCGCGCCTTGCTGCCAAATTGCTTCGCCCAATGGGGTTATGGCAGTGCCTGTCTTACCCGAAGTGAGATAGAGCACTTCGTAAATACGTCGATTTTCTTCAACCAGTGACTCATGGACCACCTTAAGTGGCAGAGATTGTAAGGTTTGCCTCAGGGAATAATGATGATGAACTGGGCAAAGCAAGAAATCGACCTCGTCACGCAAATCATTGCAAAGGCTTGTCATTAGTGTCGCGGTTAAGTCACCGCCAACACCTGCGATGATCACTAACTGCCTGCCTGAGTATTGCGTAAGAGGGAGCTTCGCAACGTCTAGGGTGTAAAGGCTATAGCTCGTTTCAGCTTCTGGAAAGAAGCATGTGAGATCCTGCTTCACTTTTGCAATGAGCGCCGGGACGACATCAACAAAATGTATGTGCGCTTGGCTCGAATGTAAAAATTGTGCGCCAAGCTGGCCATGATCGCAGCAGCAGTCCCAAATATGTTGATAGTCTTCAGTAACAACATCATGCAAAGTCTGTAAGCGTTTTCCAAGCTTCAAGTGGGTTCCTCTTTTATTCAGGCATAGGAATGGTGGCGCGTTGCACTAAAGTGATTAAGTAGGCGATGAATAAGGTAAATCGCACAGAGACTTACCGTAATAGCAACGCTCACTGAACTGAAGCGATACAGTGCGCTATAAATTAAATCTTGATTTGGCGCGAGAGACTGACCAAACAAGATCCCAAAAGTGGTAATAATACCAAAGCCTATTCCAGGAGCACCACCACTTAGCAAGTGGTAGCGACTAAAAATGAAGACCAAGATCCATAAAATCAAAATTGGAAAAAGTAAAATTTGGCTATAGGTTTGCAGTAGGATTTGCGCTGCTAACGCCAAGTTACAACCTATCAGCGTGCCAACTGCGCGTTGCCAGCCCGCAGTGCCTGCCGCCTTCCAACTCAGTGGAAAGAGGATTAATATTGATGCCGCTTGGGCGGAAACGGAATCTTGTAAATCTAGTATTTGGAATACCATAAATGAGAGTGTGGCTACGGTGGCGCACAGTAAGACTTCATGGCGAATACTGGCAGCATCTTTCGCTGGCCGGGGTGGTAATTGACGCACAGCAACGTCCGGAAATAACCAATGCATTACATAAGCGGTTGCGATACTAATGATAATAGCCAGAGAGTTACTGGCTATGAGTGAATATAAACCACCGCTGGTTGAAGCATAACTGGCAAAATGGAGTTGGATTGATAGCCCCACCACACTCATTGCACCAAATAAGAAGTTAACGCCTTTGCTCATTTGCAAAAACAAAAAGGCAAATAAGGCAAAGGTGAGTAGGGACATTAACGCAGGGTGGAAGCCAAATAGCCCTTGCAGTACTAATACTGAAAAGGCACAGACTAACCCACTTAAGATAAACTGGCGCACTATGTGTGCGTTTAACATTGGTACTAAGCCAAGTAGCAGCATGGGATATACGGTAAAAAAGATACCGTACGGCCAGTTGAGCAGTTTGCTTAGTGCAAAGCCTAACGTACTCCCAGTTGCAATACGTAGCATCTGTCTGAGGTCATTGGCGTTTAGTGCAACTTTCATATCAATAAACGTAGTGAAGTAGACTGACGAATTTAATTTGCGCTTGTGCAAGGGTTGCAAGCAAAGTGCTTTCAGGCAGCACTTGAACCGTCGCTCTGGCACCACTTGCCAGTAAAGGTAATGGCTCATCAAATGCTAAATGAACACGTTGACGCTGCGCATCTCGCACCCAGCGATTGGAGGTCTCAACGGCAGCCAATTGGCCGTCGGCATTGAGTTGTCCATCACTGACGCCGGCAGAAAATTCATGGATCACGGCGGGATAGACTTTGCCCGGTAACGCATCAAAGCTCACTAGCGCTTGTTCACCAAGTTTGACGTGGTAAAGCGATTTTTCTCTGAAATCTGCAGCTAAGTCAACATTGTCCGAAACCAAACTGGTTAGACTCACACCCGTTCGAGCATAGGTCCCCGTGGTGATCTGTAAGTTACTAATGATGCCATCATGGGGCGCGCGGACTTCGGTGTAGCTGAGCTGTAATTTAGCCTGCTCTACGGCATTTTGTGCTTGCATTAGTGCAATATTATGTTCGTCGGTTGCACCACGCTTTACTTCAAGCGCATGTAGATTAGCTCTGAGTGCACTAAGCTGTGACTTAGCCGTCGCAAAGTTTGCTTGAATTTGATCTGATTCCTGCGTTGAAATTGCGTGTTGTGACAGCAAAGATTGGCTGCGTTTATACAGTCGATGTTGCTCATCATACTTGGCTACAGCAGCCTCTATTTGTGCTTGCTGGGCAACTATCTGTGCGTCTAATTGTTTGTTTTGTTGATTAACTTCTGCTAAAGCAAGCTCAGCCTTAGCTAATGCTAAACGATACGGCGCTTCATCAATAGTAAGTAGTAGTTGACCTTGCTGAACTCTTTGATTATTGCTGACATTCACTGCAAGCACTTCACCACTGACTTTAGGCGTCACTTTGGTTACTTGATGATATACACGTGCCTGAGGCGTCATTGGTATATAGAGATCAGCAAAGATAAAATAGCTAAAGCAGAGTGCAAAAAGGGCGATTGAAACCTTTACGTAGCGGGAAAATTGCTGATCTGGACTAAGTTTACTCACTGGTACTCCCATTTTCAGAAATATTGTCACAACATTGCTGAGCATTGTTCTCAAGTTTGACCAAAGCATGTGCAATAGCATTGAGCTCGTCATCGCTAAGCTCATGATATAAAAGTGCCTTCACTTCACTGATCCGCATCTTTAGCTGCGCTAACTGGGCTTGCCCGTGTTCGGTGAAGTAGATTTTACGACAGCGTTTGTCTTGCTTATCAATGCGGCGCTCAATCACATTATTCTCTTCTAACTGTTTCATCGTGCGAGTCAGGCTCGGCATTTCGATATCTAAACTGCACGCCAATTGGTGTTGTGTGCAGCCTTCACCCAAATGATGAATATGCATCATGGCTGTCCAGCGTGGCTGGGTAAAACCGAGTGGCTCTACAGCTTGGGTTACGGCTTGACGGCAAATTCTATGGACTCGGCCTAACTTGCCACAGAGACTGAGATCGAGCGTTTCATGAAATGGAAGTGACGACATAACTTAGATACATTTACTTAGCATGCTAAGTATTCTAAGTTAGTTAGCATGCTAAGTAAATGCTGCATGTTTAGGTTATTGCAATATTAGTTTTAACTCTCTGAATTGGCGGTGCTTATTTTTAGTAAAAATCGCACATAGTGAATACAAACGTGGCTAATTACAGCGATCGCAACAACAAGTTCAAACCAAACTAGGTACTGCAACACACTTAACCAGCCTGAGCTTAAGTGTTCGCTGCCGGGCCAAGTGACGACTTTACTAATGGCGGTGACGCCGATGACTAATGGAAAGGTATATGCTGCAAAAGCGGGACTAAATGGCAGTCGCAGCAGTTGAATAAAAGCAAGGTATATCGCTAGGGTCATAATAATAGCAATACTCAGCAGGGCAAACACCACGCCAGCCGCTGGCATTGGGTGGACACTTAAATATCCTGCCAAACATAGACTCGCAGGCGCTGCCATGACTGCAATTGTAGGTTGGGTTTGCTGTGGTATGGCACTGCCTCTACACAAACGGTAAATCATGAACGGTAGCAGCAGTAAGTAAAATATCACTCCCAAGTACCAAAGCCCCATAGCCAAAGGTTGCAACGCTGACATGCCGTTAAAGGTAACATCGGCAACGACAAACCCAACAGGGGGAATAAACCAACTTGGCACTAGCTGGTTAAGCTCAAAATTGCGGCTGCGAAAATACACGAAGCTGGTTAGCAACCCTAGGTGAAGCACAATGGCGAGTAGCCAAACCACAGTTGCAATAAGGTGAGAATAGGCCGCGATGCTATGAGAAATCACCATGATTGTCATGGCACTGGTTGGTAATACACTCCCAACCACTGGATGCGCCAGATCTGCTCTTAATTGAGCAGGTTGATGAACAAACTTAAGCACTAACAGCAATAAAATAAAGCCAGCCAGAAGTGCACTTAAAGGTTTTAACACAAAAAATGCGGGAAAGAGGTTACTGATACACCAGCCTAAACTAGCCAGCCCAAGAGCAAGACCAGACATAGGGGTGGGGATATTGGCTGTTAGTTTTTTACCATAAGAAAGAAGAGTAGCCATGCGTAATTTCACAACAATTGTTCGGTGAAGGGATAATACGCTTGCGCTTTGATTAAGAATATCTGAATATATTTAAATTAGTGTTCAATAATTCTTAACGCCAATGATAACCCTTAAGCAACTCAATGTATTTACGGTAATCGTGCAAGAGCGTTCGATCACGGCCGCTGCGGATAAGCTATGTTTAACTAAGGCAGCTGTTAGCATGGCACTAGCGGAGTTAGAGCGTCATCTCGAACAACCATTATTTGATCGTGTAAATAATCGATTAATGATAAATCCTGCCGGAGAGTTATTACTACCGCATGCGCATCAAGTGCTTGATAGATGTCGCTTCTTAGAGTCCTTATTTAAAGGAAGCGAGAGGCTATATGGCGAAATTAAAATTGGTGCCAGCGATACCTTAGGCAATCATTTGCTGCCTCCCATGTTAGCGGCTTTTCAGCAGCAAACAGGGCATACGCAGCAGCAGTTGTTTATAACCAATACGGCGAAGGTGTGCGCCATGCTTCGTGATTACGAATTAGACATTGGTTTTGTTGAAGGTCGAGTGATAGGCGAAGATTTAGACATCATGCCTTGGTTTGAAGATGAAATGTGTATCGTAAGTGCAATGGACTTTGCGGTAACTGACTTTCAAATGCTGATACAAAGTCAATCTCGTTGGCTGTTGCGGGAACAAGGCTCCGGCAGTCGAGAATTTTTCTTAGCGAATATTGCAGCGCAGCTTACGTCGTGGCGAACCGCGTTTGAGTTAAATTCTACCGAGGCGATTATAAATGGTGTTGCGGCAGGGCTCGGTTTAGCGTGTATCTCAAAATACTCCGCTGAACATGCCATAGCACAGCAACGAATTAAGGCGCTTTCAGGTTTAAAAGCCACACCGAGGCAGTTTTGGCTGGTGACGCGTAAAGATAAATTTCAAAGCCCAATATTAACGCGACTCATTGACTTTGCGACGCACTGGCGTTGAACTTGCATGCCGACTCAACATAGCTTGCAATGGGCATAAACTTCACAATCGCTGAATGAACTTTCTAAAACCTCGGGTCTTATAGACAATAGCATATTAAGAGGTTAGATATGTCGTTCAGAACTATCGATTATTCTATTTCAGGCGTGTTAGCAGTGAGCTTATTACTGCTTGGCATTTCATTTTTGTTTGGCGCTGGGCCAAGTACCATTTCAGGCACCTTTAGCTTTTACGGGTTAACAGAGTGGGTGCCTGTTGCCACGCTTGGTATTATATTTGGCTTTGCGTTAATGGTCGCTGCTGGTTTAGTCATTTTACAGCAATGTAAGATTATTCCTGCGGCGTGGCCACTTGCCTTAATTGCCATCATTAGTTTATTTACGTTGTTGACGTTGTTTGCCGAAAACCGCTGGATAGCAGCCCATGGCGGCTTTCCCGTTATTGGTTCTGGGCAAGGGATCATCAAGTATTTTGCGTTAGTGCCCATCGCACTATTTCTCTACTGCCGTCATTATATCAACACGCGAACGCTCATGTGGGCGAACTATTTCCCGGTGGCATTGGTTTTAGTCTGGATCGGTGGAATGAAATTTCTTGAACTCGAAGCAAAGGCAATCGTGCCGCTAGTAGAGACTTCACCGTTTATGTCTTGGATGTATGAGTTGTTTACCGTGCAAGAAGCCTCAAACGTGATAGGCACCTATGACATTTTGATAGCAGGCTTGCTCGGCATTGGCATTTGGTTCAAACAGCGAGTCTTGATTGGTGTTGCAAGCCTTGGATGTCTTGCGGTATTTGTTATGACACAAAGCTTTTTGTTTACCGCAGCCGGTGCGTTTAGCGACATGAGCTTGCTTGGTGGTTTGGGACAATTCGTGATTAAAGACTTGTGGTTTATCGCCAATATCATGGTGATGGTATTTTTGACATTGGAGTCCAGCTCGGCTGAGTCTATAGAGCCAGCGGTCGCGTAAATTTCATTGTGATGCAGCCCTGCTGCCAAAAGAGCGTGACCTGAGTGGCGCTCTTTTTATTATTATCATATATGCCAGATGTGCCAAGTGAAGTTTTTTCTGAAAATAGTCCTGTCGGCAGTGAAAATTAAATGTGAATAAGTTAAGGTCATAAAAAGTTGATATCAGTGGTCTAAGCTAGATTATCAAACGTATACAGCAAGATGCCATTGGTATTAAGTGGCAAAGTGAGCAAAGTTTAAAAGCTGCATGCATTGAAATGGTGTATGTATCGAAGTAGCAAGTTTAAAGAAGATAATTGTATGGAAAGACCAAATACATTAAAGCCAATCTGGCTTTCAGGTGGCGATGTAGAGAAAAAGCGCGCTGAGATCAAAGCATACTTCAACAATAGCTGGCAGCAGTACGAATCATTATTTAGCAATATCAACAATGACGACGCCTATTTTGTGAAGGCTGAGCGGTTACGGCATCCTCTCATTTTCTATTTCGGTCATACCGCTTGTTTTTACGTTAATAAGTTGATGTTAGGTAAATACATCACTCAACGTGTTAATCCACACATTGAATCTACCTGTGCAGTTGGCGTAGACGAAATGTCTTGGGACGACCTTGATAGCAATAATTACGATTGGCCAACAGTGCCAGAAGTGCGTGCTTATCGCCAACAGGTGAATGCGCTTATTAACGGGTTAATTGATGAGATGGATATTACTCTACCAATCACTCAAGAGAGCCTTACGTGGGTTGTCCTAATGGGTATTGAACATGAGCGTATTCACCTAGAAACCTCCTCTGTAATAATGCGGATGCTGCCGCTGGCTGACCTGACTTTACAACCCGGTTGGGAAGCGTGTGATGAGTACGATGATGCACCTGACAACAACCTAATCTCAGTAAGCGGTTGTGATGTTCGGCTTGGTAAACCTGAATCAAATCAAACCTACGGTTGGGATAACGAATATGGTGTACAAGACGTCAATGTGGCGCCATTCAAGGCCAGTAAATATGTGGTCTCAAACCAAGAGTTTTTAACCTTTGTCGAAGCTGGTGGCTACCAGCAGCCTAAGTTTTGGACGGCTGAAGGTCAAGCTTGGCTGGCTTCAACTAAATCAACCATGCCGCGCTTTTGGGTAAAAAAAGACACAGGTTTTTGGCAACGAAACTTAGCTGAGGAAATCCCATTACCTCTCAATTGGCCAGTCGAGGTTAATTACCTTGAAGCGAAGGCTTTTTGTAATTGGAAGTCTGATCAAAGTGAGCATTTCGTGCGCTTACCAACAGAAGCTGAGTGGCAAGTACTGCGCGATAAGCTCGATGTTGACTTGCCGACATGGAGTGAAGCGCCGGGAAACATCAACCTTGAGGTATGTGCTTCAAGCTGTCCGGTTAACCGTTTTGAAACTGAAGGTTTATTCGATATCATCGGCAATGTTTGGCAATGGACGGAAAGTCCGATCGACGCATATAGCGGCTTTAAAGTGCACCCTTTATACGATGATTTCTCGACCCCCACTTTTGACGGTAAACACAATCTGATCAAAGGTGGCTCTTGGATTTCTACAGGCAACGAAGCCGTGCGAGATTCACGTTATGCCTTTAGACGCCACTTCTTCCAACATGCCGGATTCAGATACATCGAAAGTGAGAGCCCACAAGTGCCAGTACAAAAGGTCAACCTGTGTGAAATGGATGCGGACGTTGCTAATGCGCTACATAGCCACTACGGCAAGCCTGTTATGCATTTTGGCAATCCATTGCAAAGTGTTGTTTCACAGTTAATGGTGCATTATCAAGGTAATACAAACAAAGCGCTGGACTTGGGTTGCTCGGTCGGTCGTGCAAGTTTTGAATTAGCCAAACACTTTACTCAAGTAGATGGCATTGATTTTACTGCGCGCAATATTCAACATGCTTTGGCACTAAAAGAAGGCACGCCGGTACGCTTTGCTACCGAGATAGAAGGTGAAATTGTGGACTTCCACGAAGTATCTACTTCGCAATTAGGTTTTAATGAACTCAGTGAGCGTATTCATTTCTGCCAAGGGGATGGTCATAACCTTAAACCACAATTCGCAGAGTATGACTTAATCTTGTGTCACCGTGTTGTAGAATACTTATATTCACCAAAAACCTTTTTAAACCAAATTAAATCGCGCTTGAATGCAGGCGGGATCCTTGCCATAAGCTCAGCCTATCAGTGGGACAAAGCGCTAACCCAAGCACAAAACTGGTTAGGCGGTTATAAGGTCAGTGGTGAGAATGTCACGGGCCGTGATGGTTTAGAAATTTTACTGGGACGAGATTTTGAACTGTTGGCTGAAGATGAAGTAATGTCCGCCATAAGCAAAAACGCACGTAAAGTTGAACTAGAGCGATGCCAACTTACGCTATGGCGTCTTAAATAGCCGTTGATACACATGCCAGCCAAAGTGCTGGCATGATTTTTTAGGTTAAAGAATGGAATTAGTATTACCCGATCACATTAAGTTTAGTCAAAGCTTGGCTGCTCCCATCGATATCAACTTGAGTGATTCCTGTGCTCAAGGCATCACGCTTAGTGAACTTATTGAGCTTGGTGGCGGCAAAATGCCAGACATTGAACTGGGATATAATCCGATTGCGGGCAGTGAAGGGCTAAAAGCGGCGATTAAAGCTTATCATCTGTCGACGACTACATGTGTAGATCTTAATCAAATCGTGACGTTTAGCGGCGCTCAAGAAGCTATTTTCACCACGATGGCGCAAATACTAGACCAACAAGATGAGGTGGTGGTCTGTACGCCTAGTTATCCATCGCTTGCAAAACTCCCCAAACAGTTTGGCGCTATCGTCAACACGGTGCCATTGCGAGAAGAGGACAACTGGCAGTTTGATATAGAAAGACTCAAAAACGCAGTGACGACAAAAACCAAACTCATTATCGTCAACGCTCCTCATAATCCAACGGGCGCAGGCTTGACTGACAATGAAGTTGGACAAATACAGCAGCTAGCAGAGCAGTGTGGTGCTTACATTTTAAGTGACGAAGTATCAGCACAGAGCCATGGCGATGACCGTGCCGTAAGTGGGCGTTTTTTAGCTTATCCGCGGTCGATTACGCTAGGCGTATTATCCAAAAGTATGGGCTTACCTGGCATCCGAGTAGGGTGGGCAATTTGCGGTTCGAAAGCACTAGCAGATGCGCTGCTGGCCGGTAAAAGCTACTTAAGCATTTGTGGTAGTAAAGTGGATGATTTATTGGCAACAACCGCATTACTGCATAGTGAAACTATTTTAGCGCATAATGCGAACATCATTGCAAATAACGTCCAATTGATGCGTGAATTTGTCAGTTTATACTCGCAAAAAGTCGCTTGGGTTGAGCCGCATGGCGGGGTGTTGTCTTTGCTGAAGATTAATTCAGTAAGGGATTCTGAAAAGTGGTCACGTCAATTTGCAGAGACCTCGAACACGCTATTGTTACCCGCAACGTTATTTCTATTGGAGAGCGAGTGCCACTTTCGTTTAGGAACGGGTAAGCGTAACTTTGCCGCTGGTTTGGCAAGGCTCGAAACATACCTCTAAATTAATCCAGCATTCAAACTAAGCGTCTATGATAGGTAGTGTTATTTTCAATTAATGCAGGAAAGGAAAAACCTATGGTAAACGTTAAACATTTAATGGCTGGCTTTTTGGCCGTCATGCTTAGTGCATGTGCTTCAATGGGCGATGGTGACAAGGTTGAAAAGCAACGTGCCATCCTAGATATGAAAAACGATGTACTTACTCAGCTTTACAGCAAAAAGCCGGATACGCGTTCGCAAATTGCGGCAGCGCCTGGTTATGCTGTTTTTTCTAATGCCAATATTAATCTGCTATTTGTTGCAGCTGGAACAGGTTACGGTGTTGTACACGATAAGGCGGTAGGAAGTAACACTTATATGAATATGGCTGAAGGTGGTGTAGGCCTTGGTCTAGGTGTAAAGGATTATCGTATTGTGATGGTATTCCATACTCCTGAAGCAATGAATAAGTTTGTTACTTCAGGCTGGACGTTTGGCGGAAATGCAGATGCTGCAGCGAAAGCGGCTAAAAAAGGCGCATCGGTAGAAGGGGAAGCCTATTATGGCGATGTTACAGTGTACACCTTTACAGAGAGTGGTTTAGCACTGCAAGCTACAGTAAAAGGCACTAAGTTCTGGAAAGATAAAGAACTAAATTAACCTGACCGAATAACGATTTTATAAAAAGCCCCGCAAGTCGGGGCTTTTTGTGTATTACTCTTTGATTTCTGTGGCGTTGACACTTTTCTCAAAACGCCTATTTAGCAATTGGCAGACGATAGTTAGCACAATGGCAGCGAACATAAAGCTTGAGAATGGCAAAGGTGACTCAGGAACCGCGAGTGCAAGTAAAGGGCCGACCAAAGCGCCACTACCAAATCGTAGCGTGCCTATCACCGCGGTAGCGGTACCGGTTTGATGTTCAAAACTCAGTAATATCAGTGCATCAGCGTTGCTGGCAATGATCCCCAAACTCATCATCAAAGGTGCAATGGCAGAAGCTAGCACCCAAACCGAGACTGATTGGCTACTGAGTATGACTAAGATGGTAGAGCAGACGACACCAATCGCGAGACCGATATTGAGCATTCTCCTAGAACCAAGCCTTGGTACTAAACGCGTGTTGGCAAAGTTACCGAGCATCAATGCAATCACATTCATGGCGAATAACACTCCAAACAGCTGCTCCGACACGCCATAATACTCAAGATAAATAAATGAAACTGAGGTTAAAAAACAAAAGAATGCGAATGATGCCAGCATCGAAGAAAGAATATCGTAGCGGGCCTTCTTTTGTGTTAACACAATACGATAGCTTTTTAAGAAAAACGATAAGCTAAGCGGTACATCCGCTTTGGTCGGAATTGCAATACAGAAAAACTGTAATGCGATGATAACGAGTACAGCATAAACCGCTAAAAACCAAAAAATGGCGTGCCAATCAAAGTACAACAAGATCAACGCACCAAGAGAGGGAGCAATTAGTGGCGCTATCATCATGATCATCGAGACATAAGACATTCCTTTAGCTGTGTGCTCTTTGTAGTAATAGCGGATCACACCAGGTACAACGACCGTTGCTGCGGCACCACAAAATGCTTGAACGACCCGCAAGAAGCAAAACATATCGATGTCATTCGTTAGCGCAAGCCCAATTGACGATGCGGTAAACCCGACCAAGCCCCAAATAGCTAACGTCTGTCTTGAGAATCTATCTGCAAGGGGGCCAAACACCATCATGCCGACAGCATAGCCTGCTAAATAGCTACTAAGAGAAACCTGTACTTGCTCAAGCGGGCTATTCAAGCTGTTTGCAATCGCAAGCATTGCGGGGAGATAGAGGTCAATGGCCAAAGGCGTTATTGCGACAATACTAGCCAATAATGGCAATAGTATTGCGGGGAGTGTTGATGACTTCATATGTTGGTATTGTAACCTTATTAATGTTAAGCAGAATATATACACCAATCAGCGACGCTTTATATGGAGATGGAGCTCGGTGCACTAGAGGAGAGCAACGAAAAGACGGCGTTCTGATCAGCAGAAGTTCATGAAAAATTTTTTATATTGTACTAAGTTAGTCTCGTTAAGTGACGAAATTGCGGTAAACTTAGAGAAACTTAAGTTATAAAATAAGAAAAGGAACAAGTTATGAAAAAACTGGTTCTCGCGATAGCCGTGGCAGCAACCCTTGCAGGCTGCAAAACATCGCCTACCGGACGCACTCAGTTAGCACTCTATTCCGAGCAACAAATGGACCAAATGGGTGTTGCAAGCTTTGAGCAAATGAAGCAAGAGCAAAAAGTCGATACTGATGCTAAAACCAATCGCTACGTTAAGTGTATTGCAAATGCCTTAATAGCACAACTCCCAGCAAACTACGCAAACCAGCAATGGGAAGTTGTGGTATTTGAAGATGATTCTGCCAATGCATTTGCGCTACCCGGCGGTAAAATTGGGGTTCATACGGGGATCCTCAAAGTTGCAGAAAACCAAGATCAACTTGCGGCGGTTATGGGTCACGAAGTAGGGCACGTTATTGCTGAACACGCTAATGAGCGCGTATCGCAAAATAGTGTGTTGCAGTTTGGCCTGCAAGCAGGTGCGGCGGTGCTTGAAATGAATAATATCGAATATCGCAATGCCATTATGCAGGGATTAGGTCTCGGCGCACAGTACGGCGTTGCGTTGCCATTTAGCCGCTCTCATGAAAGCGAGGCGGATGTTATCGGCTTAGATCTAATGGCAAAGGCTGGCTTTAATCCTGAAGGCTCTGTAGCGCTTTGGCAAAATATGGCGAAAATGAGCGAACAGCGTCCACCAGAATTTATGTCGACGCACCCTGCGCCTGAAAATCGAATTAAGCAATTACAAGCCAACATGACAACTGCCCAAGCAACCGCTAACAAAGCGCGTACGGGTGGTTTCGCACCAAGCTGTAAACGCTAATTTCTCAAAACACCAATTACACTTAAGTTAAGTGTAATTGGTGTTGCCTTCCGTTTCACACATCAGCATAAATAGCTCTAGCTCTAGCTCTAGCTCTAGCTCAAGTTGATGATAGTGGGGCTCCATATGCTTGGAGCAATGCAGCTAAACAAGATGACAGCTAAAACGATAGCCTGAGTGTTAAATTACTAGAACAGCGCCTCGAAGAGGTGTCAGGATAGCGTGATATTCTCATCAAGGCTGCATTGCTAAACAGTCGTACTAGAGTGAGATTCAGTAATAGCTATCCAGTACTCCGCTATTTAACTTTTTAACTTTTCGATGAGTCAAGTTTGGTAGCGCATTCTTTATGAAGGATGAGAGTTTTAAAGTGAGCCATCACGTTTATAAATTGAGCTAAATTGGGGCGTAAATTCGGCTCAGGTAATAAGCGTTATGTAGTTATAACCCTCAGTTTGCGACAATCAAACTTATCTAGTTCTTGGTAATCACACTCATTCAAATAAATATCAAAATTTGATTTTTATTTGTAAATTTGACCTTTTAATTCTAGTTGAGTTAGGTATACACGCATTTCAAACTCTAGTTGATGGTAGTTAGGGAGCATATGCTGGCACAATTGATAAAATGCCTTATCGTGTTGCTTTATTCTGATGTGGGCTAACTCATGAACAACAATCATTTCTAAAAACACCTCAGGTGCTGTTTTGAAAATATCACTAATTCGTATTTCATTTTTACTCTTTAACTTATTTCCCTGTACTCTTGAAATAAATGTATGCAAGCCCAGAGCGTTATTTACAGCATGGATTTTTTTATCGTAAATAACTTTACTTAATGGAGAGGACTTCCGTAAGTGAGTGTTCTTTAAATTTATGACGTATTCACGAAGCAATTTATCGTTTTTAATATCATGCACTTTGGGGTGCTTCTTAAGTAAAAATTGACCTAGTATATCTTGCTCAATCATCGTTCTGACTTGATCTTGCACTTCAAGTGAGTACGACGATAGATACTTTAACGGAGCTAATTTTACTTTTGAAGATGGCATTCTTTGTGTTTTTAAGCTTAGAAAGATGAATAAAGAAAATTGTACCTTACTTATTTTTATTCTGATAGTGACAACAGCTAATCGCTGAGCTCTCGATGGCGTTATCTTATTGTTGAGTATAAGGTCAAAAAATTTAATCTTTATTTCAGACACAAATGAAAGTTCATGATTTTATTTCTTATGAACTAAACAGTTAGTGATGTTGACCCACAATCGTTATACATAAGTTGACAACATTTAGCTGAGAAGTCGGTTGTTAGGAGTGTCACACATCCTTTTCTTTGAAATGTGCAAGCTCATGTACAACCAGTACTTCCAGTAGCGCTTAAGGCGCTTGTTTTAGTTGATTGGTGAAACTCATATAAGGCTTTTTCGTTTTATAATTGATGGCCGTGAGGATACTTACGTTCGAGTACGATTTAATTTGCCCCGAGGTAATAAGTTGTTCAACTTACGATAGAATGGTGTTTGGGTAATGAACAAAATAGCGAGTGAAATTCAACGTGGTTACTTCTGGTACAAATCATGTCGAGCAGTATAAACAAACACGAATAGTTTCAAGAAGAGCTTGATGTATCAGGCAGGTTGTTTATGTGGCCAAGTTGAGCTGTAAATTATCGGTAAAATTAGCGGTATTATCCACTGTCACTGTTCATTGTGTCGTAAGTCTACCGCTACTACATATGCGACTAATGGATTTGTAAATACCTATGAATTGAACGTAGTAAAAGGGGCTGAACACATGAAGTATTTTAAATTCAAGCCTGGACGTAAACGTCATTTTTGTGCGCACTGTGCATCACCTCTGTTTAGTTCCAATGACAACTTACCAGACAAACTCCAGATTACGATTAGGTATATTAGAGTCGGATATCGTCGAGCGACCTATGTCTCACAACTTTGTTACCAGTAAAGCGAACTTGGAAGGTCTCGATGCGAGCTTACCTCACTACGAAGGATTTGAGCAAAGTCGTGCTAAATAGCTAACTGAAAAATGTACGTATTGAGTGTTAAAAGTGGCGCAAAAGACACGCTTGCGCCACTTTTAGAAGGCATTATGACGCAATGAGTTAGTTGCCAGCAGGTGCAGCAACGATTTGGTCTTGACAGTCTTCTGAAAAACAACAAACATGATCACCAGATATTCCACCAGCAATTTTACGAGTAGCATTGTTAGGTAATGTTTGCTTGTTTTCTGAAAGCGCTTTTAATTTCTTTTTGTTTAGTTTTATCATTTATAATTTCCTTTTTGTAAACAAGTAGGGTTACTTGTCTGTGTTTCTATTCACTGAACAAGCTAGTATATTTTACACTTGGTTGCAAGTTATAGTGAAAGTTCACAAAAAACTATTTTGCTGAGGTTGTTGTTCAGCGGGGAATAAACCCAATGTGATGTCTTTCCTTTGTAGGTCATTTATAAATTGCTTGGCTAGTATGGGGGCATCATAATTATCCGCGGTATGGAAAAACACATAGGGTGTTTTCCCTTCATCCAACCAGTGATTTATCTTGGTGAGCCAAGGGCGGTAAAAGGCGCGATTGGCTTCTAAGTCTGAACAACCAACATAACGTATCATTGGTGAGTTACTAGTTGCTATCACATGTAATGGCACTCTCGGCTTTTTTTGTTGAGCATCAATAATCGCTTGGGTGTTTGCAGGTTCGCTGAATAAAGGTCGTGTGTCCATCATGATGCGGTTGTAACTATTTGCCATTAAAAATTGGTTAAAACGCCGTTCGTTATCCGACTTGTCGAAAAACCCTAAATGACGTACCTCGATGCCTAGTTGCAGCTCTTTAGGTAATAATGAACAAAAGTCGATTATTTTTGGCAAATGTTCTGGACTGCATGCTTTAGGCAGCTGTAGCATCACCATGCCCAGTTTGTCGAAAATAGGTTCAAATAGCTGCAACCAATGGCTTATGCCTTGCTGACAGTTTTGCAGCGCCATTTCATGGGAAAAGCGCTTAGGAATTTTAAAGGTGAAACGAAAGTGCTCAGGCACATCATTTCGCCACTTTTCAATGGTGTTAGGTTTGGGATCAGCATAAAAGCTGGTGTTGCCTTCAACAGAGTTGAATATTTGCCCATATTCTTGAAGCATTCTATTGCTTTGGCAGTGAGTCGTAAAAAAGCGTCCTTTCCAGTGAGCTGAACTCCACTGTGGGCAGCCAAGGTATAACATAATTGAGCTTGTTTCGTTTAAATGGTGGCGTCAGTGTAATAAAGTTCACGAAATTTAGAAACAAAACGGGATCAAGGATGACATCAAGTCGGGTATTTTTATATAATCGCCGATAATTTTTCATATTAATGCCAGTTACCGCTTGGTGTAACTGAGAGACAGGAAAACTATGCGCTCAATATATTGCGGAAACTTAAACAAAAGCCACGTTGATCAAGAAGTAGAACTATGCGGTTGGATCAATAAACGTCGTGACCTTGGCGGCCTAATCTTTGTCGATTTAAGAGATAGAGAAGGGCTTGTGCAAGTGGTATTCGATCCTGAAGTGGAAGGCTTAATGGATAAAGCGAATACGTTGCGCCAAGAATTCTGTGTTCAGATCAAAGGTGTTGTCCGTGCGCGTCCTGAAAGCCAAGTTAACAAAGACATGGCAACCGGTGAAGTTGAGATCTTAGGTACTGGCTTAACCATTATCAACCGTTCAGAACCATTACCGCTTGACTTCAATCAGCAAAACTCTGAAGAGCGTCGTCTTAAATACCGTTATTTAGACCTACGTCGTCTAGAAATGAGCGATCGCATTAAGATGCGTGCTAAAGCGAGTAGCTTTGTGCGTCGTTTCTTGGATGAAAATGCATTCTTAGACATTGAAACGCCAGTACTAACTAAAGCAACACCTGAAGGTGCACGCGACTATCTAGTACCAAGTCGTGTTCACAAAGGCAGTTTCTATGCGCTACCGCAGTCGCCGCAGCTATTTAAGCAGCTGCTAATGATGTCTGGTTTTGACCGTTACTATCAAATCGTAAAGTGTTTCCGTGATGAAGACTTACGTGCCGATCGCCAGCCAGAGTTCACTCAGATAGATATCGAAACGTCATTTATGAGCTCTGATCAAGTTCGTGGCGTGACAGAAAAAATGATCCGCGAAATGTGGCAGTCTTTCCTAGACGTTGATTTGGGTGAGTTCCCCGTGATGCCGTACAGCGAAGCGATGAGCAAATATGGTTCGGACAAACCAGACCTACGTAACCCGCTTGAGCTTATCGACGTTGCAGACATCGTAAAAGACGTTGAATTTAAGGTACTAAGCGGCCCTGCGAACGACGAAAAAGGTCGCGTTGCAGTACTATCAGTACCAGGTGGCGCACAACTTTCACGTAAGCAAATCGATGAATACACTAAGTTTGTAGGTATTTACGGTGCGAAAGGCCTTGCCTGGATGAAAGTGAACGACCGTGATGCGGGTATCGAAGGCGTACAGTCGCCAATCGCTAAGTTCTTGAATGAAGAAGTGATCAATGCACTACTTGAGCGCACAGGCGCAAACACAGGTGACATTATTCTATTCGGCGCAGACAAGCGTAATACTGTAAACGAAGCGATGGGCGCGCTACGTCTGAAGATTGGTCTTGATTTAGAAATCACTGATCTAACTAAGTGGGCACCACTTTGGGTTGTTGACTTCCCGATGTTCGAAGAAGACGACGAAGGTAACCTACACGCGGTACACCACCCGTTTACTGCGCCTAAGGGCGTAAGTGCTGCAGACCTTGAAGCAAATCCAGCAGGTACACTTTCTGATGCATACGATATGGTACTTAACGGCTACGAAGTCGGTGGCGGTTCGGTTCGTATTCACAACAACGAAATGCAACAGGCGGCGTTCAGAATTTTAGGTATTGAAGAGTCTGAGCAGCAAGAGAAGTTTGGTTTCTTACTCGATGCTCTGAAGTATGGCACGCCTCCGCACGCAGGTTTGGCATTCGGTCTTGACCGTTTGGTGATGCTACTGTGTGGCACCGACAACATCCGTGACGTTATTGCGTTCCCGAAAACAACGCAAGCGTCGTGCTTGATGACTGATGCGCCAAGCCCAGCAAACCCAGATGCGCTAAAAGAGCTTGCTATCTCGATAGAAAAGCAGTTAGCAGAGCAAGGTGAAGGCGAGTAAGTTCGCCAACCTGATGTAAAAGAGGCGACTTTGGTCGCCTTTTTTGATCAGATGAACTAGCTTATAACTGGTAATCTATACAGTATTTTGGCATTATAACCAAAAAACCAAGAGACGATGCGTTTGGCTGTCATTTTAGGAATTGATCCGGGGTCAAGATTTACAGGCTATGGTGTGATTGCTCATCAAGGTGCAAAGTTCCAATATTTAGGGAGCGGTTGCATTAAAGTTGGTGAACATGACTTTCCCACTCGATTAAAAATGATCTATCAAGGGATCACACAGCTCATAGAGCAGTTTTCGCCGAGCGACTTTGCGATTGAGCAAGTGTTCGTTGCGCATAATCCAAGTTCAGCCTTAAAACTTGGTCAAGCGCGAGGTGCGGCCATTGTTGCGGCGACCATGCAGTCAGTGGTCGTGAGTGAATATTCGGCAAGGCAAGTTAAACAAGCCGTTGCGGGTACCGGTGGTGCAGACAAAGCCCAAGTACAGGAAATGGTAAAGCGCATATTAAAATTGCCTGGCACACCCCAAGCTGATGCAGCAGATGCGTTGGCGGTGGCGATTTGTCACGCGCACTCAAGGCAAAACTTAATAAAAATGGCAGGCGCAGCGCGTAAAACCGTAAGAGGAAGGTTGAGATAACCATGATAGGAAAATTAAGCGGAACACTGTTAGAAAAGCAGCCACCAGAGATATTAATTGATGTTGCAGGTGTAGGTTATGAAGTACAAATGCCAATGACCTGTTTTTATGAATTACCGAGCGTGGGCGAGCCGGTTTCAGTATTTACTCACTTTGTGGTACGTGAAGATGCGCAGTTACTGTTTGGTTTTAATACCAAGATCGCACGTGCATTGTTTAGAACGTTAATTAAAGCGAACGGAGTCGGTCCAAAGCTCGGACTTGCGATTTTATCGGGCATGTCTGCAGAGCAATTTGTTAGCTGCGTGAATCATGGTGATGCAACGACTTTAGTTAAGATCCCAGGAGTTGGTAAAAAGACCGCTGAGCGCCTAGTGCTTGAAATGAAAGATAAGCTAAAAGACTTTGGCAATGACTTACTCACACCGTTTAGCGATGCCGCTGTACTTGCGCCGCAAGAGCATCCGACGGTAAGTGATACCCCAGCAGATGAAGCGATTGCAGCCTTAATGGCATTAGGGTATAAACAAGTTCAAGCACAAAAAGCGGTAAAAGCCGCAAACAGAGAAGGCATGACGACCGAGAGTATCATTAAAGACGCTCTTAAATCGATGATGTAACTATGATTGAAGCAGATAGATTAATTGAACCTGAGATCCAAGGTAATGAAGATTTAGTTGATAGGGCGATTAGACCTAAATTACTAGATGATTATACTGGTCAGCCACATGTCAAAAAGCAAATGGAAATTTTTATAGCAGCGGCACGTTCAAGACAGGAAGCCTTAGATCACTTGCTGATATTTGGTCCGCCGGGTTTAGGTAAAACCACGCTTGCGAACATTGTCGCAAACGAGCTTGAGGTTAATATAAAAACCACCTCGGGACCTGTGCTTGAAAAAGCGGGAGACTTGGCCGCATTGCTCACTAACCTTGAAGAAGGGGATGTGCTATTTATTGATGAGATCCATCGTTTAAGCCCTCAGGTGGAAGAAATTCTCTATCCCGCTATGGAAGACTACCAATTGGACATCATGATTGGTGAAGGCCCAGCAGCACGCTCGATTAAACTGGATTTACCGCCTTTTACTTTAGTTGGTGCAACGACACGTGCCGGCTCGTTAACCTCACCATTGAGAGACCGCTTTGGTATTGTGCAGCGCTTGGAGTTTTATTCGGTTGCAGATTTGTCTTCGATTGTGACTCGCTCAGCGTATCATTTAAATCTAGAGATCAGCGAGTCGGGCGCAACTGAAGTGGCGCGTCGAGCGCGCGGTACACCACGAATTGCAAATCGTTTACTACGCAGGGTAAGAGACTTTGCTGAAGTGAAGGGTGATGGCTCTATCACTGAAGAGATTGCGCACTTAGCGCTGGATATGGTCGATGTTGATAAATGTGGCTTTGATTATATGGACCGCAAATATCTGCTGGCAATCATAGAAAAGTTTACCGGTGGCCCGGTTGGTCTGGATAACCTTGCTGCGGCAATTGGAGAAGAAAAAGAAACCATCGAAGATGTGATAGAACCATTTTTGATCCAACAAGGCTTTATTCAACGCACGCCAAGAGGACGTATAGTCTCTGATAAAGCTTATATGCATTTTGAGCTAAGCAAGCCAGAATAATTCAAGCAGGGTAACGAACACCTTTATTCTTCATAGCCGAGTATTCACTCGGCTATTTCATTTCTACACTCGCTTATCGCAAATCACGTGTGCATAAATCCATTATTTTGTATCCGCTCAATTCAAGCAAGATTCATTACTGCTGAAGTAATTTATCTCGACCTGTGTGGGCTATACGTTGCTTAAACTATTTGTAGATTGTCTCGTCCTTTAAACCAGGTGCTAAATAAAAACCGCAAAATGACCGAGTGTTAAAGAAAACGTGGATCGTAATAAGGAGCTTGCACCAAATTTCAGGCAAAAAAAAGCCCGCAAATAATGCGGGCAAAACAACAAGTTGAAGGAAGTAATCCAGGGAACAAGATGAGTTACTTTGGGTTTTATCCACAAAATGCGTCATCTAAGCAATACGAAAAATCAGAATCCTATTGCAAGTAACTGTGCTTTGCTGAAACTTCAGCTGCTCGCTCAGTACAGGGTGTATATTAAAGAGGTTTTGGTTTTTCATCAAACTAGAAAAATTCTTTTTTCAGATAAAAAAAACTAATACCAGAATTTTTTTTGAGGTTAAAAAGTGAGCTTAAATGTGGCGATGTATTTATGTAAGCTTATGTAAAATATGGATTTGTATGTTAAATGCGCAAAATGTAAATATTAGATAATCTGTTGTTAATTGGTAAGACCAATCTGTTTTTTGAGGTTTTATTCTCTATTTGTGCATAAAACTCCTATTTTATGCAGTTTTGGGTCATATTTAGAGGCTGTGATGGAGATTGTCGAATTTGCTTAAGTTTGGGTAAAGCAAAGGGAGTTACACTGTTTTGCTCTATTTATCGTCAAATACAATGAATTCGCAGTATTGAGATTGTAAGGTATTTGTAGTGTGGTTAAACTAGCTGAACCTTTTGGTAGTAAATCTAGTCTATCTCTAGATATTGCTCGGTAGAGCGAAAGAATATAAATGGCTACCATTGCCGAAACACTTTTGGGAGTATAATAACGTGGAATCGGGACTAAATTTTGTCGATCTAATTTTAAAAGCCAGTTTTTTGGTACAACTTGTTATGTTGACCCTGGTGGGATTGTCTATTGCTTCTTGGGCAATTATCTTTCAACGTAAAACAGTCATTTCTCAAGCCCAAAGCCAATCAAAGAATTTCGAGCAAAAATTTTGGTCCGGTATGGATCTTAGCAAACTCTATAATGAAATAGCTGCAAGGACTGGTAGTGCGTCAGGACTAGAAGCGCTATTTGTATCCGGCTTTAAAGAGTTTGCAAAGCATAAAAAAGGCAATATCCAATCTCCTTCAATTGTTGTTGAAGGTACTCACCGTTCAATGCGTGTCGCGCTTTCTCGTGAAATTGAAAAGTTAGAATCAAGCCTTTCTTTTTTAGCAACAGTTGGCTCTATCAGTCCTTATATCGGTCTATTTGGTACCGTTTGGGGGATCATGAATGCTTTCATCGCGCTTGGCGAAGTGAAACAAGCAACACTGCAAATGGTTGCACCAGGTATTGCTGAGGCTTTGATTGCAACAGCCATGGGTCTGTTTGCGGCAATTCCAGCGGTTATGGCGTATAACCGATTTGCCAAAAATGTAGAAAAGCTAGAAACTCAGTACATTAACTTTATGGAAGAGTTCGCTAATATTCTTTATCGTCAGGCTGCAACACAAGTAGAGGCAAAACAAAATGTATCAGCGTAAGAGACGTCGTCCCGTCGCGGAGATCAACGTCGTTCCTTATATTGATGTTATGTTGGTGCTGTTAATCATCTTTATGGCAACGGCTCCACTTATCCAGCACGGCGTAAAAGTAGACTTACCTCAGATGGAAGAGTCTGAATTGGTTGAAACCAAAGACTCGCCACCGATTATTGCCACCATTGACGCTGAAGGTCGCTATTTTGTGACTGTTGGTACGGATCCTGAAGCACCAATGGATGCAGTAGAAGTAGCTGCGATAATTAAACTTAAGTTAGAACAAAATCCAGATACCCCTGTAATGATTAAAGGTTCAGGCAGAGTGTCGTATCAAGAAGTACTTTATTTAATGGATTTCTTGAAAAAAGCGGGTGTTCCTTCTGTTGGCCTAATGACTAAATCATTTGAGGATGAGTAATGAGTTCATTATCTAGCAGCGTAGTTAAGTCAGTATTGCTTCATGGCGCAATTGGCGGTCTGCTATTTGCTACGGCAAATTTTCAAGTTGATACACCTACTGTGATGGAAGTCACCTTAAATCCACAGCAAAAAGACCAAAAGCCTGAAAGGGCCGTTTCTGCGGTGTCGGTTGATCAGCAAGCGGTTGAGAAAAAGATTGCGGATTTAAAAAAGCGTGAAGAAGAAAAGCAAGCTGCTGAAGATCGCCGTATTCGCGATCTTGAACAGCGTGCGCAGCAAGCTAGAAAAGACCGTGAAGCTGAAGCGCGGCGCATTAAAAAGCTGGAGCAAGAGCGTCAAGCTAAGTTGGAAGAGACTCGCCAAGCTGAGGCGCAAGCCAAACGCGCTCGTGAAATAGAGAAAAAGCAACGTGAGCAGGCTGATAAAGCGAGAGCTGAAAAAGCCGCTGCGGAAGAAGCTGCTAAAAAGGCTGCAGCTCAGCGCCAAGCTGAGGAAGATCGCTTAAGAAAGGCCGAAGAGGCGAGGAAACGTCGCGAAGCTGAGGAAAAACGAAAAGCGGAAGAAGCGGAGCGTCAACGCCAAAAGGCACTTGAAGAACAAATGCTTCGTGACCAGCTTGCTAAGGAGCAGGCAGCAAGAGCGAAGATCCGTCAACAGCAAGTATTGAGCGAAGTGGATAAGTTTAAAGCACTTATCATGCAACGAATTCAAGCAAACTTGCTTATCGATGAAACAATGAAAGGTAAACAATGCCGAGTAAACATTCGTCTAGCCTTTAACGGCCTTGTGACGCATGTAGAGTCATTGGGTGGCGACAAGCTAGTTTGTGAAGCTGCTATCCGTGCTGTGAAAATGGCTGATACTTTACCTGTTTCTAAAGATAAAGACGTGTTTGAGCAGCTTAAGAATATCAATTTAACAATTAAACCAAATTTTTAAAGGACGAACATGCTAAAGAAGTTCACAACCTTATTGCTGGTTTTTACTCTGGGTGTATCACAGTTTGCGCAAGCCGCACTTGAAATTGTGATAACAGAAGGGGTAGACAGTGCCAGACCTATCGCAATTGTACCATTTAAATATAATGGCACTGGTGAAATGCCGTCGAGTTTAAGTGACGTTATTTCTGCAGACTTGATGCGCAGTGGTAAATTTAAGCCTGTTGCCGAGGCTGACATGCCTCAATTGCCAACAACTGACTCGGAAATCGACTACGCTGCATGGGTTGATGCCGGGGTTGAAGCGGTAGTTGTAGGCACCGTGACCCAGCAATCTGCTGGGCGTTACTTGGTAAAGTATGAACTGATTGACGTGATCAGAGCACAGCTTACCGGTGGTGAAACTCGCATTATGTCAAATGGTCGCTTAATGCAAAGCGATGACCATGTGCTTGAAGGACGGCAAAGTATTGTCAGCGGTACTGGCTTTAGAAACTATGCGCACCAAATTAGTGATGTAGTATATGAAGCCTTAACAGGTGAAAGAGGCGCATTTAGAACTAAGATTGCCTACGTTATCGTACGTGACGGCCAAGATAAACCATACCAATTGGTTGTTGCCGATTATGACGGTTACAACGAGCAGGTGTTATTGCGCTCTAAAGAGCCGTTAATGTCTCCTGCATGGTCGCCGGATGCAAACAAGCTTGCGTACGTGACTTTTGAAAATCGCCAATCGCAAATCTACATTCAAGATATTTACACCGGAAAACGCGAACTGATCACGAGTCACCCAGGTATTAATGGCGCGCCACAGTTCTCTCCTGATGGAACTAAATTACTTGCAGTACTCTCTAAGGATGCAGGTGGAGCGACAGAAGTATACCTAATTGACCTGAAAACTCGTCAAGAAACCCGCTTAACTCGTCATCGTAGTATAGATACTGAGCCTTCTTGGCATCCAAACGGTCAAGAAATTGTGTATACATCTGAAAGGGGTGGTAATGCTCAGATTTATAAGTTAAATTTAAAAACTGGTAGGTCTAAGCGAGTGACGTTCGACGGCGACATGAACTTAGCAGGTTCGATCACTCCAGATGGTAAACGTTTGATTATGGTTAACCGCACGCTGGGCCGTTACCACATTGCGAAAAAAGAATTAGATTCCGGGCTGTTTCAAGTGCTAACTCGTACGAGACTAGATGAGTCTCCGAGTATTGCACCAAATGGTTCGATGATAATATACAGCACCTTGCACAATAATAAGCAGGTATTGGCATTGGTGTCTATGGATGGTCGTTTCAAGGCAAGGTTACCTGTCTTGGACGGTCAAGTTAAGGCACCAGCCTGGTCGCCGTTTTTACAGTAATTTTGCTGGTTAGATTTATAAAGATATAGGAATATACTCGATGCAACTTAACAAAACTCTAAAAGCCTTAATGGTCGCGTTGCCAGTGATGACACTTGCAGCATGTAGCTCATCTTCAAGTGTTGATGAGGGCGCGGCTAGCGAAAGCAACCAAGCGGCAACCACACAGGACAACACTGTTGACGTAAACACTATGTCTCGCGAGAAATCTGCTGAAGAAAAACTACGTGAGAAATATGAAGCCCTACGTCAAGAACAGATCGTTTACTTCGATTTCGATAAATCTACTATTCAGAGCAAATATGCTGAACTACTTCAAGCGCACGCTGATTTCCTAGTGAAAAACCCAAGCGTGAAAGTACTTGTTGAAGGTCACGCAGATGAGCGTGGTACGCCAGAGTACAACATCGCACTAGGTGAAAGCCGTGGTAAATCAGTTGCTAAATACCTTCAAAGCCTTGGTGTTTCTGACAGCCAAATCTCTGTAGTGAGCTATGGTGAAGAAAAACCAATGATTAAGTCACGTACAGAAGAAGCGTTCGCTAAGAACCGTCGCGCGGTATTAGTGTACTAAGAAAGAGTTATTATGAAGCCGAATACTATTTTGGCAGCATTCTTACTCATGAGCGGGAGCGTCCAAGTTTGGGCTGCTCCCGCTCCTGTTTCAGAAGCTGCAAATTCAAATCAAACACTAGAAGAACGTGTCTCTCAACTTGAGAGTATGATGAGAACCCGCAATTTGCTGCAGGCTGAGTTACAGCAACAGCTTAATCTTTTACAAGAAGAAGTAAGCCAAGTGCGCGGTGTGACAGAAGAGCAGAGCTATAAGCTTGAAAAAGTGCTACAACGTCAACGTGAGTTGTATCAAGAGATTGAAAATCGCGTCAGTCAAGCTTATGACCAGTCACAATCCACCGCAGCCGCGGTAACGCCTGATGTTACGCCAGAGCAAGCATTCAGCAGTAATCTGTCTGAGAATGAAGCGTACGACCGTACAGTAAATATGATAATGAAGGATAAGCGCTACGATGCAGCGATCCCTGAGTTTCAAAGTTTTTTGCAGCAGTATCCAAATTCGGTGTATGTGCCGAACGCGCATTACTGGTTGGGTCAGCTATTCTTAATAAAGTCTGACGATGGTAAAGCTAAGTCTCATTTTGCAACCGTTGTTGATAATTTCCCTGAATCGAATAAACGTCCAGAAGCGATGTTAAAGCTGGGTACTATTTTACATAAACAGGGACAAGCCGCAGAAGCGAAGACGCTCCTTAATAAATTGATTAAAGAGTATCCAAGTACGACTCCTGCAAAATTGGCAACAGAGCGTTTAGCGAAGATGTAATTATCACTTTTTGAGCTGAGTGCCTTAAAATTAGGCGCTTAGTCATAAAAAGTGAAAAAAACTAGCTATTTCAGTTGCACTCAAAATTTAAATAAGTATTATAAGCGCCCGCAGCAGGCGATTGGTAACAAAAAACTGCTGCGTTAAGTGGGTCATTAGCTCAGTTGGTAGAGCAGTGGACTTTTAATCCATTGGTCGATGGTTCGAGTCCATCATGACCCACCACTTTACAAGCTTTAGAATTCATATTGATTAAAGAGTATCCAAGTACGACTCCTGCAAAATTGGCAACAGAGCGTTTAGCGAAGATGTAATTATCACTTTTTGAGCTGAGTGCCTTAAAATTAGGCGCTTAGTCATAAAAAGTGAAAAAAACTAGCTATTTCAGTTGCACTCAAAATTTAAATAAGTATTATAAGCGCCCGCAGCAGGCGATTGGTAACAAAAAACTGCTGCGTTAAGTGGGTCATTAGCTCAGTTGGTAGAGCAGTGGACTTTTAATCCATTGGTCGATGGTTCGAGTCCATCATGACCCACCACTTATAAGCTTGCGAATTCGATTTTGAGCGGGTCATTAGCTCAGTTGGTAGAGCAGTGGACTTTTAATCCATTGGTCGATGGTTCGAGTCCATCATGACCCACCACTTATAAGCTTGCGAATTCGATTTTGAGCGGGTCATTAGCTCAGTTGGTAGAGCAGTGGACTTTTAATCCATTGGTCGATGGTTCGAGTCCATCATGACCCACCACTTACAAGCACATGAATTCAATTTTGAGCGGGTCATTAGCTCAGTTGGTAGAGCAGTGGACTTTTAATCCATTGGTCGATGGTTCGAGTCCATCATGACCCACCACTTATAAGCTTACGAATTCGATTTTGTGCGGGGCATTAGGTCAGTTGGTAGAGCAGTGGACTTTTAATCCATTGGTCGGTGGTTCGAGTCCATCATGACCCACCACTTATAAGCTTACGAATTCGATTTTGTGCGGGGCATTAGGTCAGTTGGTAGAGCAGTGGACTTTTAATCCATTGGTCGATGGTTCGAGTCCATCATGACCCACCACTTACAAGCATACGAATTCAATTTTGAGCGGGTCATTAGCTCAGTTGGGTGAAAAAAGACCGAAGCAAGGCTTCGCAGCTTTTTGAACGCGAGTCAGGACGACGAGCCGGAAGACCTCTTCAGGACGAATTAATGGCACTTTTAATGCTTGAGCGGGTCATTAGCTCAGTTGGTAGAGCAGTGGACTTTTAATCCATTGGTCGATGGTTCGAGTCCATCATGACCCACCACTTAAAAGCATACGAATTCAATTATGAGCGGGTTATTAGCTCAGTTGGGTGAAAAAAGACCGAAGCAAGGCTTCGCAGCTTTTTGAACGCGAGTCAGGACGACGAGCCGGAACACCTCTTCAGGACGAATTAATTGCACTTTTAATGCTTGAGCGGGTCATTAGCTCAGTTGGGTGAAAAAAGCCCAAAGCAAGGCTTCGCAGCTTTTTGACGGCGAGTCAGGACGACGAGCCGGAACACCTCTTCAGGACGAATTAACGGCCGTCTTAATGCTTGAGCGGGTCATTAGCTCAGTTGGTAGAGCAGTGGACTTTTAATCCATTGGTCGATGGTTCGAGTCCATCATGACCCACCACTTACAAGCATACGAATTCAATTTTGAGCGGGTCATTAGCTCAGTTGGTAGAGCAGTGGACTTTTAATCCATTGGTCGATGGTTCGAGTCCATCATGACCCACCATCCTCTTATTCTTCATATATTATTCAAAATACTTTCTTAAACTCGCCATTTTGAGTTAAACATTCGCTAGGATTACCCCTGTATTTTTCGTATAATTCTACCTAATTATGCAATGTGGACTAGTGGTCGAGAAATGAGTCTAGCTGAACGTATTATGCCGGAAGATTATATCTTCCCTCCAAAACCTGCCCCTCTTACCGTTGAAGAAAAAGCAGAGTATAAAGCGCGTATCAAAGCGTTATTAGTTGAAAAAAATGCGGTACTGGTTGCCCATTATTATACTGATCCTGAGATCCAAGCACTTGCTGAAGAAACTGGCGGCTGTGTTGCTGATTCATTAGAAATGGCACGGTTTGGCGCTAAGCAAGAAGACAAAGACATGATCATCGTCGCCGGCGTGCGCTTTATGGGCGAAACGGCAAAAATATTAACACCGCACAAAACCGTTGTGATGCCAACACTCGAAGCAACTTGCTCGTTGGACGTTGGTTGTCCTATTGACGAGTTCTCTGCGTTTTGCGATCAACACCCAGACAGAAAAGTGGTGGTATACGCCAATACCTCAACTGCGGTAAAAGCAAGAGCGGATTGGATTGTCACCTCTTCTTGCGCGCTTGAGATTGTTGAGCACCTTGATGAGCAAGGCGAAAAAATCATCTGGGGTCCGGATAAGCACTTGGGTTCTTATATCCAAAAGAAAACGGGTGCCGATATGATCATGTGGAACGGTGCGTGCATCGTTCATGATGAATTTAAAACCAAAGCCCTTAAAGATATGAAGCAGCTACATCCTGACGCTGCGGTACTGGTCCACCCTGAGTCTCCTGCGGAAATCGTAGACTTAGCGGATGCGGTAGGTTCAACGAGTCAGTTAATTAAAGCTGCGCAAGAAATGGATAATCAGAAGTTTATCGTTGCTACCGATCGCGGTATCTTCTACAAAATGCAGCAACTTTGCCCTGAGAAAGAGTTCTTCGAAGCACCAACCGCTGGTGAAGGCGCGACATGTCGTAGCTGTGCCCATTGCCCTTGGATGGCAATGAACGGCCTACAGGCAATTGAAGAAGCGCTTATCAGCCCACAAGGCAAAGAAGTCTTCGTTGATATGGAATTGCGTGAAGGCGCACTACGTTCGCTAAATCGCATGCTAGATTTTTCTGCATCCTTGCAGAAATAGTAGGATTAATAGACAAATAGATCCTAAAAGCAAAAAACTGCTTGATAAAGTGCGAGGCTTTTCATAGTATTAGCCCCGCAATTCAGTGCGGAGAGATGGCTGAGTGGCTTAAGGCGCACGACTGGAACTCGTGTATACGTTTATAGCGTATCGAGGGTTCGACTCCCTCTCTCTCCGCCATCCCTTCTTTATTTAAATCAATCACTTATCACGCTCGCTTGTTATTTTGGTGACGTTCTGGGGCTATAGAAACCCTAAACTTCGTTTTTATTTCCTAAACACAGCGCATCTTCAAAAACCATTCTGGTTTACGTTAACTCTATTTGAAAAATATCTTTGCTTGTGCAATGTAGTCCTATTCCACCACGGCACTGCTATACGAATTTGAGGTGCATTACCCTCAGGAGGTACCTCTACACACTTGATCGGGTTATTATTACAAGCTCGATAGTAGCATAATAAGCTGTTTCAGTAGTTGAATATGAGAAGTTTGCAGAGATATAGCTGACCACTACAGTGATAGTTTTATTTTTGTCTCTATAGGGGGGATTCTTAAATCCCTATTCAATATTGAAAATGAATCTCGTGAAAGCCCACCAGCAGAGCTGGTCCCCGCATTTTGCTAGACTATTTCTCTTTGGGGGCTGTCAATGGGTACCCACTATTATTCTGACTAATCGTCAAATTTGTCTTCTCATGGTAATTGTCACAGTTTGAATTCCTATTCCAATGAGCGCTGAACTAAATTGTGAGCGATATCTGATGAAGGCATAACTCTGTAGTGAGTGTCAGTGATTTAGATGTTTGAGATTTAGTACACTGTGTCGTTTGCAAAGAATAAAAAGAGCTTATATCTTGTTTCTATATTAGGTTATTATGGGCGGGGCGTGATATTTTCTTAAGATAAATGAGTTCTGAGATCACGGTCCGTAAGAAAAAAATTAAGGAGATTTTAACTTTGAATATACTCAAGCCATCACTTGCTGTCATGTCGCTAACTACGGTTTCTTTTGCATTGAGTTTTAGCGGTTCAGTCAAGGCTGATACATATTGTCGAGCAGCTGATATTCCACTTGGAGAAGTTGTGACTGGTATATCTACCTATGAAAGCAAATGTGGAGGCAGTGCATTTCAAACAAATTCAATTCAGGATGCTTGGTCTGTTTGCGATGTCCCTAACGTAAAATTACCACCAAAATATTATGTTAAAAGTAAATTGATTAACACGTCATGTTGGGACGGATCTGTCCATTATGACGAAATAGATGTTCATGATTCCAATTCTGGATTCTCTGAGATAGAAATTTGCTACGGAGATATACCCAATGCATACAAGCATGGGACATCAAAGTTTAAAAATAGTGAAGGGCCTCACTATGACTGGTATGTATCTTCTGTTGATTCCAAGAATTGCGATAAATCACTTAGTATTTATAACAATAAATTTCCTTCTATCGCACAACGAATTGAGCCATTTTCAGAAAATGATATTGGTGCAATTCGGGTATTCAGAGCGTGTAAGGGGTTTGACCTACCACCCTATGCACAAAAAGCAAGTGATTTTATAAGTGATCGTTCATGTGGTTCTTACGGGCAATCAGCTGAGTATACAGTGAGCTTTGATAGGCTTTGTCCTACAGTTATTGGTCAGTATAAGCCTTACTCAAGTTACACGAAAGCGATCTGTCCTCCACCAAAGCCTCAGCCAATCGAAAAGTGCTTAGCGGGCACACTATATGGTAGCAAGGGTTCAAACATCAAATTGTATTCAGTCGATAGAAAACAATCTGTTACCGCATCAAATGGTAAATTAGTGATGAAAAGTGGTTCAAGTCAAACTTGGACTCTGCAAGATAAAAATAATGATGGTGAATTTGGCATTTTAAACAGTGCAGGTATCATTCACTCAACAGGTAAGGGCGCTACAGTGTCTGTAAAACCAGGTATTAATTTTTCAAATAATGCACGCTGGGTTTTGAGAGATTCCAACTCTGACGGAATTTACGCAATTGTATCTGCTGATGTGTATCATGGTAGTCTATACAAATCTACAAACTTGCGTACAGGCGAGTTTGTGTTTGAGGACAAGTTTTTGTTTAGAGTATGTGAAGTCAAATAATTAACTGATTTTCTACACCCGAGGCATTCTATTCTTTTAGATTGAATAGAGTGCCTAAAAGGAAATAGCTAAGCATAGCAATGACGTTCATAGTTGTTTAGTTTAAAGCCCAGCTAAATCTTGTCGAAAACTATCATGACGCTGATTTCAACCAGCTAACGGCAGAGAAAATACATGACGTATTTGCGGCGCAAATGTAGAGTATGTCAGCTAGGCTGCTGAAGGTTTTTCTACGGCAGCAAATTCTCAAAAAATGTGATGTTAGTGGATAAGGAAAGTTTAGTGAGACGAGTTAAAGTCTATTACCAACATCGTGACGGTGGCACTGAGCTCATCAATTATGAAAAAGAATTACAATCTTATCGTGAGGCTTGGGATGTTATTGATCATTACCCTTGGGACAAAGAATTGGAATTGTTCGAGGAGTTTGGTGAAGGGGGCGGGTTCTTTTTTATACTTGGCGATGAAGGCGGTAAGTCCGCCTCTTACCAATTGACACCAATAGAAAATAACCGTGGATTACTGACTTTGGATATTGTGTCTAAGCCAGCCACTTTTGGACTCTTTGGTAGTAAATCTGTTTCCGTCGATTTTGAGCTTGTCTCAATTCCAGAGGCTAAAAGTCATATAAAAGCGCTATTTGAATACTCCATTGACTCTTTCTATGAAAAGTATCGAAGGTAAATAAAATTGTTGTGTGAAAAACATCCGAAAGAGGACGATTTGCAGTTTTACTTATTTTGAATCTGTTCCAACGATATAATTTGCAGTATAAAATAGACTACTGTGGGAAGTATCAACAGGAAATAAAAGGACGTATCAATGAATAGGCTTGGCATACTAATTGGTTTGTTACTTTGTTGTCGCTACTCAATTGCTCAGCCCCAGCCGCAAGCAATCACAATTTACAATAACCCTTCTCAAGGTGTCCTCACTGAGAGTCGTGTATTTTCCTATCTGCAAAGCCAATTAACTCAGTTTGAGATTACACAGTCTGATGCCAGTGTTGACCGTGCGCTTAAAAATATTGCGGATGGGGAAGGAGAATGCGTTAGAAACTTAGTTGTGAATAAAGCACGCAGTAAAACACTGCTATTCTCTGAGCCGACCACTTACTTTTTGGGGCTACAAGTTTTTGCTTCACCGACTGTGCAATTGTCATCTATACAAACTGAGCAAGATCTAAAGACATTATTAACGAAGCATCCCAAATGGTTGTTGGGCGTAGAAAAAGAGCGCTCATATGGTGATATTGCCGATGCCATGATACAGCAGACATCACCAGAACAACTCTATATCAAAGAGGGCAGTGAAAACGAAGCGCAAATGTATTCTATGTTAATGAACAACCGCTTTGAATTGCTACTTGAATATCCCACCGTTATCGCATACCACGCGAAAGAGGTGTCAGAAAAACCCCTACCAATTGCGGTTAGTGGTTTTGCTCCATTTATTACTGGGCATATCGCTTGTCGGGATACATCCGTTACACGGAGGTTTTTAGCGGCGGTTAATTCTGTATTGGCGGGCTTGACGATGGACGAGCGTTTTATTAATTGGCATCTCGAATTCATAGACAAAAGTTTACACGATACGTTTAAACAGCAGTTTAGCCAAGCTCAAAGCTCTCGGCTTTAAATAGAGACTTCCAATAACCTATCCGCCAGCGCATTTAGGTGTGAGCTATCGCACTGCGTCGCTGCATAAGTTCGAATACCATATACAGACATAATAAAGAAACGGGCCCTCTTTGTGGCTTCATCTTCACTTAATGCTTCACTATCGGGCCAAGCTATTAAAAACTGTTGCCTGATAAGTGATTCAAATTGGTGCAAGTTAGCGCTGAGTGCCGTTTGAATTTCCACATCCTGCTCGCCAATTTCATTAAGCGTTTTGGTGAGCAAACACACTTTCTTTGATTCGTCGCCTAAACATTCACCGACAAGATCTTGTAAGAATCGCTCAAGCGCACAGCGAAGACTGGTGCTGTTTTCGAATAGCTTTTGATAATGCACTCGTCGGTCTGCTTGATATTGATCTATGGCGGCTAATAGCAAACCTTTTTTATTTTTGAACGCACAGTAGATAGAACCCGGATGGAGTCCGGTTACTTCGGTCAGTTTGGGCATACTGGTTTTGTTGTAGCCATAAGTCATAAATGCTTGCATGGCATTTCTCAGTACGGTTTCTCTATCAAACTCTGCTGTTCTCATCGATTTCCTAAGTGCACCAAATGTGTTTAAACGTCGCCATTATACCAATACTTCACTCCTATTTTTGATAACAATGAAAAAAATGTAAAGGTTTAACTTGAATAACGATTCAAGAATCCCTATCTTGAATGTATATTCAAATATGGAGAGACACCCATGCCACAGGTACTTTTTGAAAATGTTAAGCTAAATAACACCATATCACTCAATAATCGCATCTTGATGGCGCCATTGACGCGCTGTATGGCAGACGACGATTTAGTTCCTACCGATGACATGGTGAAGTACTACGCTAAGCGAGCCAAAGCAGGATTAATCATTAGTGAAGCGACGATTATTCGCCCTGATGGGCAAGGCTACCCGAATACCCCTGGTTTGTTTACGCACGCACAAATTGCAGGGTGGAAAAAAGTAACAGATGCTGTACATGCCGAAGGCGGCAAGATGTTTGCGCAGTTGTGGCATGTTGGGCGTGTTGCGCACCCGTATTTTTTTGACGGAGAAGTCTTAGCACCGTCGGCTATTGGAGTTGAGGGTACGGTTCCAAGAATGCGTGAACTCACCTATCAAACCCCTAAAGCAGTAACTCAGGAAGAAATCACACAACTTGTTGCCGATTATGCCCAAGCAGCAGTAAACGCGATTGAGGCAGGTTTTGATGGAGTTGAAATACACGGTGCCAATGGTTATTTAATTGACCAGTTTTTACATTACGCTGCGAATCAGCGTACCGATGAATATGGTCAAACACCAGAAAATATGAGTCGATTTGCTTTGGAAGTCACCGATGCTGTCGCCGATCGTATTGGTGCCGACAGAGTGGGTCTAAGAGTGTCACCCGGTGCTTACTTCAATATGGATGGTGACCAAAGAGACAGAGCGGTATTTGATGTCTTAATCTCGGCATTAAACAGTCGCAACTTAGCCTATCTGCACGTGGGTATCTTTGATGACGCGATGGAGTTTGAGTATTTGGGCGGCAGTGCTTCAGCTTACTTGCGTAGCATTTATAAAGGAACGTTGGTAGGTGTGGGGAGCTATACAGCTGAATCAGGTGCTGAGGCTATCCAAAACCAAAAATTTGACTTATTGGCGATTGGTAGGCCGTTCATTGCCAATCCTGATTATGTGGAGAAGGTGAAAGCCGGTCAAGCCGTGAAAGAATATGATGAGTCTATGCTTGCAACATTAGACTAAAACCAACCCATAAGTATGAATTTAGAGAAATGCCAAACACTTAAGTTTGGCATTTTTTTGTACATTGCATAAGCTTAAAGCAGGCGTCAGTGGTAAAGCGAAAACTTTTGATGCAAAAGTTGTCATCTTTATCAATTAAGCTTGAGAGCAGTTAAGTGTTTAACCCTCAAGTATTTGCTAATTAATAATCAACTGGATTGTAGCTTATTTTTTAACATTGATAGGAATAAAGGAGTACTTTGGAGTTTATTTGTTCGCTAAGTGTGTAATAATATGCCAGCAATGCAGTTGTGAGTGCGTCGGACATGCAAGAAGATTTACTAAATTCCGTTATCAAAATAACAAAAACGAGAGATGTTGATTCTCTCGAATACAGCTTAGTGTCTACTATTCAAGAGTTCATAGGCTGTAAAGAGGTCGCTGTTTATAAGGACCTGCTCGTTCCCGGAGAGATCGCGATAGAGAGAAGCCTGCTCTTAAGAAAACTGTCCGATAAGGAATTTGATTGGGAAGAGCGAAGCCTAGTTAAAGAACCTGATAAGGAATTAATTTCTTGCTTGCAGTCAGCCTGTATCATTACGGTACAAGCGAAAGATGGCACAGAGCACCGTTGGGTGCCAATCAGCCTTCAGGAAAAGCCAGTTGGTGCTATCGCAGTTGTAAGCACTGGTATGTCTAGTGCAGATCAAGTACTACTTAATGCATTTTGCCGCATTTTTGAAAATTATCTCACCATTCTTCACGAAAACGAGCGCGATAAACTCACCGGATTACTGAACCGTCAAACCTTTGAAAAGCGCTTAAAACAACTGATTGAAAAACAAGTTATCAAACAGCATAAAACGGTATGGCATGGTGATGTGCGCTCGGTGCATAAAGGCGCAACCTCATGGCTTGCAATCATGGATATCGACCACTTCAAAAAAGTAAACGATAACTACGGACATGTGTGCGGAGATGAGGTTTTACTGTTATTAGCGCAGCGTATGCGCCAGTTTTTTCGTTCCACAGACTTATTATTTCGCTTCGGTGGTGAAGAATTTGTACTGGTCTTTGAGCCAACCGATTACGACTCGATAAAAGCTAAGATGGACGAGTTTATGGAGTTGGTACGAAATACCCACTTTCCATTCGTAAAAAAGCTTACCGTCAGTGTCGGAATGTCTCGCATTAGCCCGTATGATTTCCCCATCACTGTGCTTGAAAACGCCGACAAAGCGCTTTATTACGCAAAAGATAATGGTCGCGATATGCTTTGTTTTTACGAAGAGTTGCTGTCTGAGCATAAAATTGAAGCGCCGGAAGAGAGCTCTGATATAGATTTGTTCTAACAGTTTATCTGAGAAGCGACGGTTGTCGCTTTTCTATTCAAGCGCACTCGCATTAACCTCAATAACTACCGCTTATAGGAAGATTCAGATACACTTAACACAGCGTTAAACTGCATGGCAGACAACATGTTACACATCATCCAATCGAATCGAATGGAAATCTTGCAGGCGCAACTCTGCACACTCATAAAATCAGCACCGCTCGCTAACCCTTTTGCAAAAGAAGTGGTGTTAGTACAATCTCCTGGTATGTCTGAATGGCTCAAATTAGGCATGAGTCAGCATTTAGGAATAAGTGCACAGGTCGACTTTCCATTACCATCTAGCTTCATTTGGAAGCTATACCAAAATTTCATTGATGATGTTCCCAGGGAATCCGCTTTTAATAAAAGCAATATGACTTGGAAGCTATTTACGCTATTACCCGACTGCATTGATAAGCCTCAATATATTGCGCTTAAGCACTATTTAGGTGACGACCCGTCAGGAATTAAACTCTTTGCATTGTGTGAAAAAATTGCCGACGTTTTTGACCAATATTTAATGTACCGCCCTCAGTGGATTGAACTTTGGGATCAGGGCCAAGATACGCTTATAGATGTGGATGTTGAAGCCATCGCCCCTTGGCAGCCTGATCTCTGGCGTCGTTTAGTCCACTATGTTGAAGCACTTGAACAAAGTCCGTATCACCGTGCCAATATGCACGATCAGTTACTGCAAGGGCTGGCCAATGCACCTGAAGGCAAACTTCCCGAGCGGATCTGTATATTTGGACTTTCGGCCATATCGACCAGTCAGCTTGATATTTTTCAAGCGCTTGGCCAAAAAACGAATGTATTTTTATTCTTTTTTAACCCCAGTGAACACTACTGGGGAGATTTAGTCGATGAGAAGACTCAAGCTAAAGTCGCTGCAAAATACGCCAAGATGCCAGAACTCGAAGCGAAAGACGGTGAGTATTACTACATTGGCAATCCACTCCTCTCTTCATGGGGAAAGCTCGGGCGTGACTATTTTGAGCAATTATTGCAGCTTGATGCCAGTTGGATAGATGGATTTGATGACGCGTTTGATGACAGCCTGCTTGGCCAGGTGCAGCAAGAGATCTACCAGTTGGCATTTAAAGGAGAGTCGTTAACCGCTGATCCAAATTGGTTTGTTTCGCAGCAGGGCAAATTACCCATTATGGTCGATGATACCAGTATCGTTTTTCAGGATTGTCACACGCCACTGCGTGAGGTCGAGCGGCTCCATGATTATTTACTCAATCTGTTTGAACAAAACCCTAGCCTGACGCCTAAAGACATTATCGTCATGATGCCTGATGTGGGCACCTATTCGCCATTTATTAAAGCAGTGTTTGACAGCTGTGAAGATAGGCTAAGGATCCCTTATGCGATTTCCGATCTTGCAATCGAGCAAGAGCGGCCTATTTTAACGTCTTTTGTGACACTAACAGACTTACCCAATAACCGTTTTTGCGTGTCGGATATTCTCGATTTGTTGGGCGTTTTGCCGATCGCCGAACAGTTTAACCTTGAAAGCCATGAGTTTGACTTAATTCGCTATTGGCTTGATCAGGTCAGTGTTAAATGGGGCTTAAATGACAGCCATAAAAGCGAATATGGCTTGCCAAAAATACCATTAAATACGTGGCAGCATGGACTCAACCGTTTGCTATTAGGGGTTGCAACAAACGACGAACAGACGCCTTTCGCATCTATTTATCCTGCTGATGAAGTCGAGGGGATGTCGGTGGCGGTACTTAACAAGCTTATCGGCTTTGTTGATGCACTGATTTGGTTAAAGCGACAACTCAGCAGCGAAAAGACCTTAACGAGTTTCGCAGCAATTCTACGTGAAGCTATGGCGCTATTTTACTCGTCAGAGTCTGAACAGAGTTGGGATTTACTTAAGCTTGAGCAGATTATAGAGAACATCGAAAAACACCATGAAAATGGCGATATTCAAGCGCCAGTCTCAGCAAAAATCTTAGCGTATTTGGTTAAGCAAGGCGTTAGAGAAAAAGGGGTTGGGCAGCGCTTTTTAGCAGGAGCTGTAAACTTTTGTACGCTGATGCCGATGCGTGCTATTCCATTTAAAGTGGTGTGTATGCTTGGTCTAAATGATGCGGACTATCCTCGTACCGTGCAGCCTATTGGTTTTGATTTAGTCGCACACTCCACGAGACGTAAAGGCGATCGCTCACGAAAACTAGACGACAGATACTTGTTCTTAGAAGCGTTACTCAGTGCTCGAGAAAACTTGTATATCAGTTATATTGGCCGCTCTTGCTTTAACAACGAAGCCCAAGTGCCGTCCGTTCTAGTCAGCGAATTGACTGAATATTTAGATCGCAGCTTTTATTTTGAAGATATGCCAAAGCAGTCGCTTGTTACTCGATTAACTTCACAGCTGCCATTACAACCTTTTAATCCCGAACATTTTAGAGCTGGCTCACTACAGAGCTACAATCGTACTTGGCTTTGGCAGCATAGAGCGGCGCAAGCTGATGAGACAAAACCGTTAGCACCAGTTTTAGACACAGAAATTGAGTTTAGCGATTTGCTGCGCGGCGTTTGTGAGCCGCAAAAGTTATTTTATCAGCAAGCGCTGGGCATTAAACTCAAACCAATAGAAGCGTTAACACTCGATGAAGAGCCTTTCGCATTAGATGCTTTGGAGCGCTATCAATATTTAGATGAAGTGCTGGATGCTCAGCTACAACAACAGCCCTTAAATCTTGAACAGATATTACAAAGAGGCTCGCTGCCTCAAGCAAACATTGGCAAACTCCAGCTAGAGGGGCTGCTCAGCCGCGTTGAACCTATGGTTAACGTACTGGCCCCGTTGCTTAATGAACCCAAGGAACCTCTAGAGCTAAAACTTGGTGTTGCAGAACATATACTGGTCGGCTGGCTTGATTGTGTGTATGACAACAGGCAAGTTTACTATCGTAGCGCCAGTATTAAAGCCAAAGATTTGATTAAAGGGTTTTTACATCATTGCGCGGCCTGTGTAATGGGGCATGAAGTTACTACTTATATTGTTGGGCTAGATCAAAGCGTGCACTTTGCTGCTATTTCACAGCCGCAAGCACAGCAATATTTGGAGCAGTGGCTGGCTTTTTATAAGCAAGCACTGAGTGAACCTGTGGCATTTTTTCCAAGTTCTAGCATGGAATACGCCAAAACACAGGATATTAAAAAGGCCGTAAATAAATTTAAGCCGCAATATGTTGGTCGAGGAGAAGGGGAAGATCCCTATGTTCAACTATGCTTTAGCGATTTGTCAGCTCATGAAGCGTGTTTTTGTGCACTTAGCCTTACTTTGTTAACACCTATTCTTGATGCCGCCGAGGAGGTACGCCATGGAGATGCTTAATCCCATTACTATGCCTCTAAGTGGCCAAAACCTAATTGAAGCCAGTGCAGGTACGGGGAAAACCTACACCATCACTGGTTTATATCTGCGCTATTTACTTGGCTTGCGTACTTCTGATCAACAACATGAGCCGTTAAGCGTCGAACAAATCTTAGTGGTAACTTTCACAGAAGCGGCAACACAAGAGATCAAAGACCGAGTGAGAAAACGCATTATTCAAGCTCGAGACGTGCTACTAGGTGAAGTCTGTAAAGATGAACTGATCAATGCGATTTTGGCGCAAGTTGAAGATAAAAAGCGTGCCTTTGATCTCCTTGATGCAGCTGCTAAGTCAATGGATGAGGCCGCGATATTCACCATTCACGGCTTTTGTCAAAGAATGCTGAAGCAACACGCTTTTGAGTCTAAGGTGGCATTTAACCTCGAATTTATTCTCGACGAGAGCGACTTGATTGACGCCGCGATGGCAGATCATTGGCGACGTTTTGTCTATCCGCTAGATACAGAAAAAACACAGGCTGTGATAGAGCAATTTGCTACACCTTATGCACTGGCGAAGCAAGTTAGACCCTTATTAGCAAGAGAAAATGCCGAAATTAAACCCTCTGTTTCCTTAGATGCAGTGTTTGCCGCACGTGAAAAATACCAAACACTAGCACTGTGGCTAAAGGCCGAAATAGTCAAAGCTGACTACATCAATGTGTTGAAAAACGCAGGGCTGGCAGGCAATCGGGCACCAGGGCGAAAAGCTAATCTTCAAGCTCTGGAGGATTATGTCAACGGTGAGCAGTGGTGGTTTGAGTTTGGTAGCAGTAATCATTCCTTTGGACTTTGGGGCAGTGAAAGCCTTGCCGATGTTGCTCAATATAAAAAGAATACAACGCCGCTGGAGCATGAGCTCATTCGTCACTTTGATACCTTGGCAGAGCTCCACCAATTGGTCGGGAGTGGGCTTAAAATCGCGCTGGTGCAACAAGCGGTGACCGAGGTAAGGGCTTTGCTTCACGCCCATAAAGAAGAATATGGCTTGATCTCTCCCGACGATTTACTTAAGCAGCTGCATCAAGCGCTTATGGGCGATAGTGGTGAGCGCTTAGCCGAAAAAATTGCACTGCAATATCCAGTTGCCATGATAGATGAGTTTCAGGATACCGATCCTATTCAATATGGGATCTTCAGCCGAGTTTATGCAAAGGAAAATACGGCATTAACCTTGATAGGCGACCCAAAACAAGCCATTTACGGCTTTCGCGGAGCGGATATTTTTACTTATATCGGTGCAAAGCAAGGAGTTGCGCAAAACAGGCAGTATACGCTTGCAACCAATTATCGGTCCGATAGTGACGTGGTTGCTGCAGTGAATACGATATTTACTCGCCATCCCAATAGTTTTATCTACAACAAAGATATCCCTTTCATTGAGGTGAGCGCGCAAGGTAAAGCCGAGGATGCGCAATTTACTATCGCATCTAAAAAGTCGTCAGCTCTGCGCTTTAGTGTATTACCAAATGAGGATGAAGCGCTTAACAAAAGCGCCGCGCAAGCGCGGCTAAGTCAGGCGTTCGCTGGTCGAGTTGCAGTGCTTATCGAGCAAGGGCAGTCGGGGGTTGCCAAGATTGGCGAAAACCCAGTTGTGCCAGCGGATATCTGTGTTTTAGTTCGTGACCGCATAGAAGCGAGCTTGATCAAACGAGCCTTAAATCAACTCGATATTGCCAGTGTTTACCTTGCCAGAGATAGTGTATTTAGGCAGCCGTTAGCAATTGCGTTGTATCAATTGCTTGATGTACTGCACGGGAGTTACGACGAAGCTGCGCTCAGAGGCGTGCTTGCGGGACCATTATTTTATTTAAACAACCAAGCGCTATACGACTTGCAGTTTAATGAGCAGCAGTGGCAACGTTATTTACAGTTATTTAGTGAGTTAACACAGCTGTGGTATCGCTCTGGTGCGATGGCGATGCTGGAACACTTATTGATAACTTGTGAGCTGCCAGTGATTTGGCAACAGCAGGGAATGGAAGTGGAGCGTTGGCTTACTGACTTCCGTCATTTAGCTGAGCTTTTACAGCATAAGCAATTAGAGCTTGATGGCACGGGTCGTGTGTTACGTTGGTTTTTATCGCAGCTAAATAACGCCCAGAGTGACAGCAGCCAAATTCGCTTGGAGAGCGATGCCAATTTGGTAAAAATTGTGACCATGCACGCATCAAAAGGTTTGGAGTATCCGATTGTCTTTATGCCATTTGCGCTTGGGTTTCGTGAGCCTGATACGTTAGTTTATCACCAAGGGGATAGGTTAGTTGTTGACCTTGAAGCCAGTGACGACGCTAAAGAAAAAGCAGAGCAAGAACGACTGGCTGAGGATATTCGCTTACTTTACGTTGCGCTGACGCGCGCTGTGCATTATTGCGAGCTTGGGCTTTACGACATTCAACAAGGGCGCAGTAAAAAGTCTGCGCTGCACAAAACGGCTTTAGGATTTGCCCTGTTTGGCACGGAAACTTTCGACAGTGCCGAGGCTTGGCAAAGTGCCCTAAGCCAGTTGTGTAAAGCACATGCGGCAATGGAATGTGTAAGATTAGATGAAATCACCGCGCCACAGCAAGCGATAAAAACGACGTTTGAAGACAAGCCTCTAGCTTTGTCTGCGAAAACCTTCACCGGTCAGATTGAACGCCACTGGCGTACCACAAGCTTTAGCCAGCTAAGCTATCACACGCATCATGGTGATAAACCAGCTGGGGCCGTGGACGAAAACCATTTATTGGACTTACCTGAGCAGCACCAAGAGCGGGAAAAAACCTCTTATACTTTTCCTAAGGGCGCCAAGCCGGGTAGCTGTTTGCACGAAATCTTTGAGCTCATAGATTTTACCGCACCGCATACCCCTAAAAACGAAGATAAGTTTACGCTGACTGAAGCGGTCACGAAATCTTTGGATAAGTTTGGTATTGCGACTGAATGGCAAGAGACCGCTGAGCGTTGGATAACAAGCTGTTTGGCAGCACCGCTTGCGCCACATCCTCATTTACAACTTGGTGTGCTGCCACCGGACGACTGCATTGTTGAAATGGAGTTTTACTTGCCACTGAAACCACTCAGTGCAGTGAAACTGAACAAGATCCTCAGTGATATCACTGGGCAAAAGTCGTTTTTAAACTTTGATGATGTGAAAGGCATGCTGAAGGGGTTTATCGATTTAATATTCAAGTGGCAAGGACAGTTTTTTGTTCTCGATTACAAGTCCAACTATCTTGGCGATAGCCCAGAAGATTATCACTACGATAACCTCAATGCCGCGATGTCGTCTCATCAGTATCATTTACAGTATATGATCTATACCGTGGCACTTCACCGCTTGTTAAAGCAGCGTCTTGCGGACTATAACCCTGAGCAGCATTTAGGTGGGAACTATTACTTGTTCTTACGTGCATTACCGGACAATCAGGGAATTTTCTTCAATCAGTTAAGTGTAGAGCAAGTGTTGGCGCTGGATGCATTATTTGAGGAGTCTGTATGAGCCAGTTAAGTATGGACTTTGAGGCATTCGATCATCATAGTTTTATAGCGTTATTGCTTGAACACAGACGAGTTGGAAAAGCCGATATCGCGTTAGCCAAGTTGCTGAATCAGCAAGGCTATGACGATCACTTTTATGTATTTTTACTATTATTAATCGCTCATGGACGTCAGCATAGTTGTTTAGAGCTAGACGGTATTAATTATCAGGATCCATTTGAGCTCAGCTACGCGGTTGCGGATGAATCTATAGAGTTGTCGCCATTTTCAAGCTCGGGTATAGCCGTTGCTGCGCTCGCACAGCATCCTGCAATCGGTGAAGATAAACCGCTTCGGCTATACGATAATAAGCTCTACTTGGCGAGATTAGCAAATTATGAAGCAAGGCTTGCGGGACACTTTGAAATGTTGGCAAAAGCCGATGTTACGCTGGATGAAGCAAAACTGAGTGCACTGTTGGCGTCGTTTTTTCCAGCCAGTGAAGAAGACATTGATTGGCAAAAAGTTGCTTGTACACTTGCTATCATTAAGCGATTTTGTGTCATCACGGGCGGCCCCGGTACGGGAAAAACCACGACGGTCACAAAACTGCTTGCGATTTTACAATCGCTTTATAACAGTGCGCCGTTGACCATCAAGCTAGTGGCGCCAACTGGCAAAGCGGCTGCTAGGCTCAGTGAGTCAATTATTGGCGCGAAAGCGAGGTTAAACCTGCCGCCAGCGCTTGCTGATTTACTGCCGGAGCAGGCGCAAACTATTCATCGCTTGTTAGGCGTTATTCCTAATAGCGTGCACTATCGTCACAATCAAGATAACCCGCTGCATGTTGATGTGCTGATTGTTGACGAAGCATCCATGGTGGACTTATCACTTATGGCAAAGCTGGTGGATGCATTACCAAAACATGCACGGCTTATTTTGCTCGGCGATAAAGATCAGCTGGCATCGGTAGATACCGGTAACGTACTTAGCGACTTATGTGAAAACTTAACGCTTGGGCAAGCACCACATTACAGTCAGGCACTGAAAGCAAAGCTAGCTGAGCTGAGTAAACAAAACCTGCCTAAGTCGGGTGATACCAGCGCTGGCTTTATGTTGGAAGATAATCTGGCATTTTTACAAAAAAGTCACCGTTTTGACAGCCGAAGTGGAATTGGCCAGTTAGCATTTGCCGTAAATAGCAATAATAAGCGGCAATTAGACAGCGTGCTGAGGCAAGGTTATAGCGATATACAGCATCATGAATTAAATAGTGAAACCTACAATGCCTTAATTGCCAGAGCGGCGGAGCAGTACCAGCGATACCTGCTTGCCATTCATCATGGTGAGAGTGAGGCCATAATACATAGCGAGTTTGCCAGTTATCAATTGCTTGCGGCCGTGCGAGAAGGCCCTTACGGTGTGAACGAATTAAATCGCAGAATAGAGCTTAAGCTTAGTCAAATGGGATTGGTACAACCGACAGGGCGATTTTACGTTGGTATGCCTATTATGATCACTCAAAACGATTACCAGTTGAAACTATTTAACGGCGATATCGGGATCATTTTACGTGACGAACAGGGTGAGCTACAGGCATCATTTATTGATGAGCAGGGCAGCGTTAGGCGCTTTTATCCTGCCAGATTGCCGAGCTTTGATAGAGTGTATGTAATGACTATCCACAAATCGCAAGGCTCGGAGTTTGCTTACACGGCAATGATACTACCACCAATTCAACGTGCGCAGCAGGGGATAAACCGCCAGCTCATTTATACAGGGATCACCCGAGCTAAACAGCAGTTTGAATTGGTGGCGCAATATAAAGTATTAGTGCAGGGTATGAATCGAAGTGTGAGCCGCAGTAGTGGTTTACGAAGCCGGTTATCAAATTGATGAATTTTTTGTTAAAAACTTGTTTTATTTTATGGTTTGACTAAGGTTAAAGTGAGCTTGAAAGCTAGCTCGCCCAGTGAGTAGACTTGCCGTCAGTTAACGTGTTAACTGACGGCGTTTTTTAATTAGAACTTCAGTTTATCAATGAGTGTGTTTGGGTCGATTTCCAGTTCATCCATTAACGACCAGCGAGTTTGCTTTTGTACACTACCTTTTCCTAAGATCCAGTAATCATAAGTTTTTTCAATACGGCCATTGGTATGCTGGATAGTCAGCCACGCATTTACATAACTCAGTAAATCTTGATTGCGCTTGGCGACGGCAAATCCAACAGGGTATTTCAAACTCGCTCCTTCCGGCACCACAACACCAAATTCAGGGTAGAACATGCTCCATGCAAAGCCCGCCTCTGCGCTGATCACTAAGGCGTCATATTTTTCTGGGTGCTTAAAATAGCTTTGTAGATTGTTAATACTGGACACTTTTACCTTAGGGTTTTGCTGCGCTAATTGTTTGAGTAACGGAGCATACTCAACGTGAGCTAAATTCAGCTTATCAAGCGTAAGTAGGGCTGACTTGTCAGCAAACTTCTTTAAATCATGATCTTTGGCCAGAAGCGCCAGTTGGAGCTCCAATACCTTGTCACTAAAGCGCAAGCTTTGTAAGTCGGCAATATTAATTTCAAGGCCGGACATTGCAATATCGAAATATCCTTTGTTGAGATACTCTGCCAGTTGTGGCTTTTTAAAAGGAATAAACTCGATTTTAACCCCAAGATCAGATGCGAGTCTATGTGCGAGGCTGACATCAAAACCAACCAACTGGTCTTTTTGATTAAAGTAACTAAATGGCACATTATCGATAAGATATCCTACACGCAGCAGGTTACGCTTTTTAATCACATCGATATTCGTCAGAGACAGCTCACCACTTTGGTATGCTTTAGGGACATAGCTAAGCACATGAGCTGGGACGGTATCTGAGATCACCATATTAGCTATGGCCTCATCGGCCGATTTAGTTTGTTTACCGAGGTAATTATTTGCTGTAAAACTCAACAGCATAAATGCTGGGAGTAATACAGATAGTAGCGTTAAATAATAAACCGAGCGCACGCGTTTTAAGTGTAATTGTCTGCGATTGATAAAAATACATAAAAATACAAATGCGAAGATATATACCACAGTGGTTGGTGAAACCACTTTTGCGGTGAGTACTGACATCGATAGATATAACTGATAAGTATCAGCCGGGACACGCAAGGTATCGAGCAAATAGGGAATAGCGATATGCACGTTAGCAAAGTAACTTAGCATCGCCGACAAAGACACATTAGGAATTTGTTCGATGCCGATCTGGTTGCCGGTAAGCCATGCCGCAAAAGAGACAAAAATGAGGGTAGTAAGCTTTCCTAAACTCGGGAAGGTATAAGCGATAGGCACTAACACCTCAGCGATGTGATCAGAGCTTTCGTCGCTTTGCTTAATTTTGCGTAAATGATCTTTGATCCCTTCGGTGATCACCGGTAATACAATAAAAACGTTTCCGGTACTAAATGCGGTGATCCATGCATTACGCATAACCATGATAAGATCGCGGTACTTAACAGGGGTGAGTGCAGCAACAAGCATAGGGAGTAGTACTAACATCAAATACATGCCGACACATAAAACGACAACCCAGTACACTTGCAATTCAGACAGTTCTTCTGCGCTCATGGTGCCTGCGGTGCTTGCTGTCATCGCAAAAATACCGATAGGGAAGATGGCAATGATCTTCTTGGAAATCACCGACAGACCTTGACCAACGACTTCTAAGACATCCAGTAAACGGTTTTTCTTTTGATTAGAAATAAGTGCCATACCTAGCGCAATACAAAATATGACTAAGGCAGGTACATTACCTTCTGCCATAGAGGCAAATGGATTAGAGGGAATATAATGTTTAACGAAATCTACTTCGGGAGCTGCGGCGACCAGTGCTGGGGAGAAAAAGGTCCCGGCATCATGCGCTGGTAATGTCATAATAAAGCACCAGATCACAGCAAGACCTACCACCCAAATGGAGATCATGACTAGCGCTGCTTTTGCAAGAATGCTTTTAACTTGTTCGGGATTAAATTTCCCTAAACCCACGATAAGGCTGACGACAATATAGGGGAGAATGGTGATTTGCATCAGGTTTACAAAACCTGTACCGATAGGTTTTAAAAATGATAACCGTTCACCGAAAACTAAACCAGCAAAAATGCCAAGTATGAGCGCCCAAAGCATCCAGTTAATGTTTTTTAGAAAATTAAGCAATTTAGTCATGTGCTCAGTCGAAAAAAGAGCGGTATTTTAATTAGCTTAGCTTAAAACTTACTGAATGTTTGAGCGATTTGATTACAAATTATCGAGTGTTTACTCAAAGTTCATAATCATCCCCATTTTTGGCACGATAACAGGCTTTTCCTGCTGGTTGTTGCACCCCGTGATAAAAGCTCATCCATAGTTTTTGTAGCTGGGTTTTAGTCTTTTTACCAACCACAGACGCCAGTGGTGTTTCGACGATGATATCTTCGATATGGGCGCTATCAAATTGGCCGAGCATTCCGGTGCGATTGAAAGTAATTTCAATGTGTAAGCCATCGTCCTGTTTTAACAAAATAGCCTCTGGCGTTTCACGGTGACCACAAAGCGCGACGAATTGGCTACAATTTTTTAAACCACAATGGGTGCCGTTGGCAAAAAACGCAAGCAGGTGATTGTAGTAAACCACATAGTCTGTCACCTCCATGTGTGAGCCAAACTCTAAAGGACATTGTTCATCAAGATACTGTTTTGCCAGCATTGACTGTTGCGCTTTCGTATCGTCAATTGGTTGCTCTGTATGCGGTTGTAATTGCGCTGCCATGATCCACCTCACTTGTTCATGTTGTCATAAATTGGGAAATATATTCTGGTTGTTTCGTGTACATTTTGAGTGTAAGTTAAATATTCAAATAATTTCACAAAAAGAATTTCACAGTGTGAATTTCACAAAAACGGGGTGTGAAATCATGGCAAAAGTTGCAAGCTTAATTAGAAAGTCTCACTTTTTGGGTACTAAAATAAGAAATCTAAGAAAGCGTAACCATCTGACTTTAGAAGATTTATCGGCTCGATGCGTTAAGCAAGATCCAGCCAGCGCGCCTTCCGTTTCCTACCTATCAATGATTGAAAGAGGCCAGCGTACGCCAAGCGAAGCGATGCTCGAAAACTTCTCTACTGTATTTCAAAAGCCGATTGAGTGGTTTTTAGACAGTCAACCAGAAGCACCGGAGATAGCGCCAGATAAAGGCAATTTCGGTGGGATAGTGGGGATGGCTTTAGAGCCCAACTTTCTATTTGCCAAAGAGATATTACAAATTGCGATCCCAGAAATGCTATCCCAAGCGGGGATCAGTGGTAGGCAGTTTGCACACCTTTTGATCCGTGCCCACCAAGAGCACCATCAAAACCACTTTCCTGATTTAGAGCGAGCAGCCGATGAAGTAGGAGGTAAAAATCTCTATATCAGCTGTGATGACCTAATGGCAATTTTGATAGCAAAAGGTCGCAAAGTGGAGTGGTTTGAGCAATCTTCGCCTGACGGAGAGGGAATGATCACTTCTTATTTCAAAGAGCCAAACATGGTGTTTATAAATCGCGCGTTGCACGCACATCCCGCGAGAATGAAATACGATTTAGCTGTTCATATTGGCCATGCCGTGCTTCACAATAGTGAAGGTTTAGAATGTGTACTCACTACTGGAGAAAGTCGTAAAAGTAACGATAATCCCGATCATGATACTCCAAATGCCCAAGATATTTTGAGCGCGTGGCAGGATTTTGAATCGAGCTTCTTTGCAGGGGCTTTATTGTGTCCCCGTACACCATTTCGGCAGTTACTCGAAAGCCGAGGTTACGATGTACGCGTCCATGAGCAACTTGGTATTTCTGCTTCCGTCGCAATGCGCAGAATGACATCGGTTTCACCTTATCCACATTGGCATTATTTTGATGCTTATCAAGCCGGTAAACTCAAGGCGGTGTATCGCGGCAATGGCATTCCTTTACCTTGGGGCAATATGCGTAGCGTTGCCGATCCGTGTCAGCACTGGGCCGTATTTCGTAAATTTCATGATGATAGTAATAGTGCCAGTGCTCAACTTTCAATCCTGAATGTTAATGGCAAACCGCGTCTGTATTGCTGTGAGTCAGTAAAAATCGTTGATGTTGCGAATCGTCCAAGAGTGCTGTGCGCGGGTCTCGATCTCAATGCTGCTATTAATGCACAAGGGATTGATGCTGATGCCTTGATTGGAGAGTTGCAACAAGCTTGTATTAGCCATGGTGGTGCGAGCGTGGTGCCCTATCATATGAAAACCCAATTACTCCGTGTTGCCAAGATTTTAAATATCCAGTGGATTGAAAGAGGGCTTGAGGGCTCTGTTCGGGTGATTTGTACTCGAGGAAAAAGCTGTCCAAGAAAGCCGAGTTGTTATGTCGAGAGTCCGTAATTGACGTCATTCTATGATTGTTTTGTTGAGTTTTTGATAATAAAAGTTGAAAAGGTAGGCGTTGCATGCCATGTTTTTTAAGCGGATTGTTTACATCTGCTTAATACTCATTCTTTTAACTATCACCTAGGAGACGTAAATGTTCATCTACAACAAACAACGCCCTAGTGATCTGCATGAATGTTCCGTTAATTACCACTTGAGTGAGTGGTTCGACGAATAGCTACACCTGAATTTCAATTCTATTCCCACCGACAAGTTGTTGGGTGGGTTTTATCACGTTCCGTATCAATGCGAATGTAAACCCTAACGCTAATTGCGTTTAGGTTTTTCAAAAAACCAAATTAATAAGGCTCACTTCTGCGCTTTTGGCCATCGCCATCTGTGTATAAGTTGCCGTGGGCGCTTAGTGCAAAATACGGTGTGCGTCAGCGTAACTTTGCAATGCAACGGTACGGAACATAGAAATATATATCATTCAGGTAAATACTATGAAAAACAATAACATTCTATTTGTATCACTAGCTGCTCTAATGCTTGTTACAAGCCATAGCTATGCTTGCTCAACTACTGAAACTGAATCTAACGACAGCGAAGGTAATGCCAATAGTGGAGTGTGTAATAACACGACAATTAGCGGCGAGTTATCCAGAGGTGATATCGACTGGTTTACTTTTGATGTGGCGGCGCCAGGTTCGATAGATATCTCGCTAGACCATAGCTCTGGTGATGATTTTGACTGGTTCTTATATCAAGAAACAGGCTCAGCAGTTGTCAGTAGGGAAACGAGTCAAATACCAGAAACCGGGAGCTTTTATGCTGAGACTGCAGGTACCTATTATATAAAGCTAACGCGATATAGTGGCTCTGGTTGGTATGATTTGATTGTGAATTTTGTCCAAGGTGAAACTCCTCCGCCGCCAACTGGAGAGTGTAATTACGGTATTCGTCCGTCAAAACCTGGGGCATTAAAGGCTTATCTTGCTGGAAATAGCTCAGACACTTGCAACACGCTCACACCGGATAACGGTGCCACGCTCTTAATGGGCGGGGGAACCGATGTTGATAATGCCTTTAGCCAAAGAGTAGCTCCTCATATTGGTAATGGTGCTGATGTGGTGGTACTGCGTACTTCTGGCACGGACGCGTACAATGATTACTTACTTGGTCTAATGGCCGCTGATTCAGTTGAGACGTTAATTATTGATTCTGTTAGTAAGGCTAATGACCCTTATGTTGATTGGGCTATTCGCAGTGCCGAGTTTGTCTGGTTTGCTGGAGGCGATCAGTCTGATTATCTAAATAAATGGCAAGGAACTTCTGTCCAAAGCGCGGTGCAGCACGTTTTTGATAAGGGAGGTGTTGTTGGTGGTACATCAGCTGGAATGGCGTTACTGGCCGACAGTATTTACGATCCTGATGGTGTGCTCGGTGCTATCTCCAGTGAAGTAGTAACCGATTTTTGTCACGAAACACTGAATTTTAGTAGTCGGTTTGTTTCTATCCCCATGCTAGACAATGCGCTAACAGACACGCACTTTGCTGAGCGTGACAGAATGGGACGTGCAGCCGTATCTTTAGCTCGCCACAGTAGTAACTATTTTAATATTGCAGCGAGTGAAGCAACATCAATTTTCATCAATAGCGAAGGCGAAGGGATCGTGGATGGCAGCGCTGAAGTTTATATTCTCAAAGAAACAGCACAAACTAAAAGAACAGCACTCGCTTGCGGTCAAGCAGTACAATATCAAGACTTTTTGCGAGTTAAAGTGTTGCCGGGGCAGAGTTACAACATCTACACCCATACACATAGTAGCAGTGAACTCGCGGTTTCCATTAACGGAAACTTGAGTAACTTTTATTTACCCAATAACCCGTATTAAGCGGCTAAATACAATTACTTTTCTGACTTAATATTAGGCAAAACCCAATACCTATGTCGGTATTGGGTTTTATATCCAGAGTAAAAGTACCGTGCTAGGGTCGGGTGATATTTTTGATCTATGCATTTTAGTCAGTTCATTTCTAATTCCAAGTTCAGATGAAATCGTAATTTTGTCTGTTTAACTTTGTGCACTATTGCTGTAAGTTACGCCGACTAATTCTGAGTAAAGGTCGGTATTTTGGAAATTCGTCAAGTAGTGGGTTCATTAACGCAAGTCTATTTTAATTTGGTGCAAGCATATGAAGCTGAGTTTTCAGTGTTGACGGAAAAATTACCAGATAGTAACGGTTTATTTCAGTTAGATACGCCAATAGACGAACAGCACCTTGGCTACTTGGCATATGAAAATGGCCACCCGGTTGGCTTTATAAATATTTTGAAAGCGCAAAACACCTTTGAGGTGTGTGAGTTTTATATCGTGCCAGCAGCGAGAAAACGTAAACTCGGTTCTTCGTTTATGTTCAAAATATGGCAAATGTATCCAGGGCATTGGCAAGTCAAACAAATTCAAGGGGCAGATCACGCGATCAAATTTTGGCGCAAAGCATTGACGTTAAACGGTATTGACTACAGCGAATCTCAATATCAAGACGACTATTGGGGTGTCGTAAATAGACAGTCCTTTACCGTGTAATGGGTGTATATTGATTAAGGCATAATATCTAGGTGATGTTATGCCTTAGCCATTATTAGATTTTACTTCTAATTAAATCCCTGACGAGCAATCTGGCTGGGTGAATTGCCTGATGTACTCGTTCGCTTAAAGGCCTTGCTTCGCCAAGTAGAGTTGCAACTAAGTGCTCAGTAGCAAGTGGAGCGCTGCACAGTCCTCGTGCGCCAAAACCGGTAACAATATGAATACCTTGATAGGGTAGTGCTGGATTTCCAAAACCGTAGTGTTTTCCCTTTCTTAAATTAGCAAACGCCGAGCAAAACTCATCGTTATGCTGGACTTGACCAAGCATCGGCAAATGATCGTTAAAACAGCAACGTACAGCGGCTTTTGCCGAGGTAATCTCGCCAAGACTCGCAGCTAAATCCGTGTCTTTATAAAAGCGTTCAAGCTGGGCACGGTTAACTGCATCATCTTCGGCTTTCACCTCTCGGCTTTTGCTATTTTTTTCAAATGTCGCACCCATACAATGTTGTCCATCCATTGCGGGAGTAAAGTATCCTTTATGGCAAAGTACGGTATTGAGTTTTTGCGATTCTTCTCCAGCATCAATATGAGAGACCTGACCGCGAACGCCGTGTATAGGAATATGTTTGGTTTGCTCGAATCGGTCAGAGTGCTCCCCGCCACAGACAAAAACATCTGAAAACGGCCCAAACGTATTATCTTCACTGTGTAACAGCCAGCCGCACTCAGTTTTTTCAAGCTTTTGTATATCAGTATTAAAATGAGTCGAAACAGCTTTGAATGCGTGAGCTGCATCAAACACCGCTTGCGTTACCTCTGCCGGGTTTAGCCAGCCTGCCTCTGGAATATAAAGTCCACCGTAGGGCAGCGTGGTATTTGCTATGACTGAAGCCTGCTTGGCATCAACGGCATGAATTAAGTCATGCGGCCAAGTTGCCTTTTCAGCTAAGTTTTGATGCTGCGTTTGTTTGGCTTCACTAACGGACTGTAAGAGTACGCCACACCAATCGTGTGCGAAGTGGTAGCCTGTATTTGCAATATGCTGATAAAGGCGCTTTGCATATAAAAAGCTGTGGGCGTATAGCTCGCTCGAGGGGGTGTGATCTGCTTGCAGATTTGGATATAGCGCGCCTTGACGATTGTGAGAAGCACCTTTGGCTAACGTGTCGTCTTGACAAAAAAGTGTTGCGCCAAGATCACGTTTACTAAGGTGATACAACAAACAACTTGAGGCAATACCGCCGCCAATAATTGCGATACTCTCTAGCTTACGCGGTGTGGTGCTGTAATACGCTGGAGTATTGGAGTTTTTATTGGCACGGCTCAGCGTTCCGACCACCATTTCGCGTTTGCGACCAAACCCTTTGACTTTTTTGCACGCAAAGCCGGCGTCTTGTAGTCCCCTGCGGACAAAACCCGCTGCGGTAAATGTTGCCAAAGTAGCGCTATCACGGCTCATATTGGCCATGGCATCAAATAAGCTTTGTTGCCACATATCTGGGTTTTTACTCGGTGCAAAGCCATCTAAAAACCAAGCATCGACAAATCCGGTTTGTTCAAAACTTAGTTGTGGTAAGTTATCGTGAATATCACCAAACCATAAATCTAAGGTCACTTGACCATCATCAAACTCTAGGCGATGGCACCCTTCAAGGGCCATCGGGTATTGTTGGCAAAGTTTTTCGGCGAGTGGGGCAAGCGTAGGCCAAGCTTGTAGCGCTTTAACTAAGTCATCAATATGGATTGGATATTTCTCAAATGAGACAAAGTGGAGTTGGTTAACACATGCGTCTTTGCTACGCTGGTTGAAGTGATACCAAGCGTTGAGAAAGTTTAATCCAGTACCAAAACCAGTTTCTGCGATGACAAATCGGTCTTTGCCATGATTTTGTAACCGCTCGTCGATATGGTTCTGAGTATAAAAGACGTAATGTGACTCAGCTAACCCATCATCGTTGGAAAAATAGACATCGTCAAAACTATCGGCAACAGGGGTACCAGCATCGTTGAAGTGTATTTGAGCGTTTTTTATCATGAAAGACTCTATGTTCGACTATTTGGGAACTATTTTACTGTCTTTCGACTCAATAGTCTGGTTGCATTTTTAGTTATTTAGGTTCAGAGTACATGTGTACGCTGGAAAGCTGACCACTTGGCGCTAAAATTCAGCGTATACTATGCATAATTTGTAATATCGAAGGGAATAAACCCATGAGAAGAGCCGTTATTACGGGGATCGGTGTTGTTTCGAGCATCGGCAACAACAAGCAAGAAGTTTTAGAGTCATTAAAAGCAGGTAAGAGCGGTATTGCTTTTAACCAAGAATTTGCAGACTACAACCTACGTAGCCAAGTGTCTGGTAAAATAGATATCGACGTAAAATCTCTCGTTGACCGTAAGGCACATCGCTTTATGGGGGACGCGGCAGCGTTTTCTTATATCTCGATGGCGCAAGCAATTGAAGATTCAGGGCTATCAGAAGAGCAAGTATCAAACGAACGCACAGGCCTTATCGTAGGTTCTGGTGGTGGTTCGTCTAAATACCAAGTTGAAGCCGCTGATATTCTGCGCGAAAAAGGCGTAAAGCGTGTAGGGCCTTATATGGTTCCACGTACCATGGCAAGCACGACTTCTGCGTGTTTGGCAACACCATTTAAAATTAAAGGTGTGAACTACTCAATCAGCTCTGCATGTGCAACATCAGCACACTGTATTGGCAATGCTGTTGAACAAATTCAACTAGGCAAGCAAGATGTTATCTTTGCTGGTGGCGGTGAAGAGCTACACTGGACATTGGCGATGGAATTCGATGCCATGGGCGCGTTGTCAACCAAGTATAATGAGACGCCTGAGCGCGCATCACGTACGTACGATGCAAATCGTGATGGTTTCGTCATCTCTGGCGGTGGCGGTATTGTGGTAGTTGAAGAGTTAGAACACGCACTTGCTCGCGGCGCGCACATTTATGCTGAAATCGTTGGTTATGGTGCAACATCAGATGGTTACGACATGGTAGCACCATCAGGTGAAGGCGCTGTACGTTGTATGAAACAAGCGATGCAAGGTCTTGATGCGCCGATTGACTACCTAAATACGCACGGTACTTCAACACCAGTTGGTGACGTGAAAGAGTTAGGCGCTATTCAAGAATTGTTTGGCGATAATTCCCCAGCTATCAGTGCAACTAAAGCAATGACAGGCCATGCACTCGGTGCGGCTGGCGTGCATGAAGCGATTTACTCTTTGCTGATGCTAGATAATGACTTTATTGCACCATCGATCAACATTGATGAACTAGATGAGCAAGCACAAGGCTTAGACATTGTAACAGAGCGCCGTGATGGACCGCTTAATACTGTAATGTCAAACAGCTTTGGTTTTGGTGGTACTAACGCAACACTTGTGATGCAAAAGTACAAAGGTTAAGCGCTTTACGCTTAATCTTATATCAAACACAAAAAAGCAGGCTAAGCCTGCTTTTTTCGTTTTGTTCGTATATTAAAATAAATTAACGTACATTGTGTTTCATCAAACGTTCTTTATCACGTGACCAATCACGGTCTTTAATATCAGCACGTTTATCGTGTTGCTTTTTACCCTTCGCAAGATAGAACTCGAGTTTTACCCAGCACTTTTTCCAGTACATTGCTGTGGCAATCAGAGAATAACCATCACGCTCGGTTGCACCGATAAGACGTGAGATTTCACGTTTATTTAGTAGTAGTTTACGATAACGAAGCGGATCGCATATCACATGTGTAGAGGCACTATTTAACGGCTGAATTTGACTGGCCAACAAATAGGCTTCGCCGTTCTTGATATGGATGTAAGTATCTGAGATATTGACTTTACCGGCGCGGATACTTTTTACTTCCCAGCCTTGTAATTCGATACCTGCTTCGAACTTTTCATGTAGTGAATACTCATGACGCGCTTTTTTATTTAGCGCTATGGTATTGCTATTTGATTTACTTGAATTTTTCTTTGCCATAATGGCTTAGTCTACCTATAAATCCTGTTTTAAGACAGCGCTTTTTCATTAATGTGACGTATTTTTACTTAGTCAGTGGCTGCAAACAAGATAAATCTGCAAAACCTTGGTAAAATCCTTGTATTAAGATTTGGAGTGTCTATGCCACAGATAGAAAAAAGTGCTTTGGTGATGTATAGCACCAAGGAAATGTTTGAATTGGTCAATGATGTTGACGCTTATCCCGCATTTCTACCGCATTGCTCAGATGCAAAAGTTATCAGCAATGATGATCAAGGGATGACCGCGAGTCTAGAAATTTCGAAAGCCGGCCTAAAAAAGTGGTTTACCACAAAAAATGAATTTGACGGCAATCGAGTAAAAATGTGCCTAGTAGATGGACCATTTAAGTCTTTAAATGGTTATTGGGAATTTACCGCGCTTGATGAACAGGCTTGTAAGGTGAGTTTAAAATTAGAGTTTGAATTCGCGAGCAAATTAATTGAGATGGCGTTTGGTAAGCTATTCAATGAAGTGGCCAAGAATATGGTGTCTGCGTTTACCCAGCGAGCCAAAGTTGTTTACGGAGCGAGATGATGATAAAGGTTGAAGTGGTATTTGCATTGCCAGACAGCGCGACGTCATTGTCGGTTGATGTGCCTGAGGGGACGTCTGCTGAGCAAGCAGTACTACAGTCAGGGATTTTAGAAAAATGCCCAGAGATAGATGCGAATGATTTGACGCTCGGGATCTGGAACCGCACGGTAAAATTACAGCAAGTCGTCAGTGATGGTGACAGAATCGAAATCTATCGTCCGTTAATTGCTGACCCGAAAGAAGCGCGCAGGCGCCGTGCAGAGAAAGCAAAAGAAGAAGGTCGTGCAAGCAAAGTTACCGGTGGGCGACCTGTCTCTTTAGGAGATAAGGAATAATTAACCTGAGCTTCGGATAGTTAATGCCTTTCTAGCAGCCAGTTTTAGCGCTAACTGCGTTGAATTCACTTCCAATAGCCAACTATTGGTGCGTAAATTCGCCTTGTTATCCCTAAAACTGTCTGGCTAGATAAGGGTATAATTTAATGTGGTATTAAAAACAAATGTGGTATTAAAAACAATGAGTTAGCTCATTCCTTATCCAAACCTCAGGTTAATTAAAAAAGGGGAAATACCTTTCCCCTTTGACTACGAAATAATGTGTGCCCTTTGACTCTATGAGTCTAAAGGAGTGTTAAATTCTTCTGGCTCTTCGAAGTCGCCGCTTACGCGAACTAGTTTGTCATTCTCGAAATAAACGCTAAATGACTTTCGGACCTCAGAGTCTCTGTCAATATTAAATACGTATTGATAATGCCAGACATTGTTATTAAAAGTGTCTTTTGCAAGTGGTGTACCTAGTACATATAGCACTTGCTCTCTGGTCATTTGGACGCGAAGCTTATCTACATCTGACTGCTCTAAGAAATTACCTTGTGGCACGTTGATGCGATAAATCCAGCTTGAACAGCCAGACATAAACACCGTCATAACTACAGCACTGAGCCAAACAGAAAGGGTTTTATTAGACAGCATGAAATTGTGTATCCTTATTATCAGTTGTTTGCATGATACCGATTGCACAGAGAAGGTAAAGTCTCTTAGCGGAATTGGACTGCACTAAGTGTAAAAAGTTCGTACATAAGTTGCAATAGTCATCATGTGCGACATAAATCGTCGATAAGATCTTGAGGAGAACCTCTAAGTGCTAGGAAAAATGTTACTTAGCAAGCCGAATAAGACGGATCACCAAGCTACTTGGAGCTTATATATCCTAGAAACGCGCTTTGGTCATTGGTACACAGGAATAACAACCAATGTAGAGCGGCGCATAGAGCAGCATCAGGCTGGGAAGGGGGCAAAAAATTTAAAAGGTAAAGGGCCCTTAACGTTAAAATACCAATATCGAGTCGGTACTAAATCCCAAGCTGCAAAACTTGAGTGGCATGTTAAGCAGCTTACAAAAGCACAAAAAATTCAGCTAGTAGAGTCAAGTGGTGAGCGAGTTAATGACAAAATAAAGTCATTGATGAGATTTACCCCTGCCTGATACTTATTTAAATCCATATTGTCTAATGTATCTCTTGTAGTGTGATGATGTTTGTCTTCACCCATACCGAAATAAATATAGGGGATCCCTTGGCGATAAAAGGCGTAGTGATCGCTTGCTTTGTGCCAATCAATTCTTGGATTATTTGTATAACGCTCAATTTGTCGTTGTGACGATACTATAGTCAATTTGATTTGAGATTGTGCCTTGTTCTGGAGCTCAGTTTTATATTCCTTAAAACCCGGTGAAAACAACGCAAATAAACGGTTGTTGTTATTTATCCCTAACATATCGAGGTTGATATTGAGTTCAACTTCCTGAGTAAGGTGTTTGGCATAATATTTTGCACCATGTAAGCCGCGCTCTTCAGCATCGGTGGCGACAAACAATATATCGCGAGCGCGATTTGTTTTACTGAGTTGCCTAGCCATGTGTAACATCGCAGCTACGCCAGATGCATTATCATTTGCGCCTGGATAATGTCTCTGTCCTGTGGTTCCTAAATGGTCGTAATGCGCACTGATAACAATGGCCTTGTCACAACGAGGTTGGGTGCAAGGCAAAGTCGCTGTGATGTTGTGACCTGCGTCTTTACTAAAAATGCCGGCTCTAAAGGTAAAGTGCTGATAGCTCGGATTTCCACCTAATTGCTCAAAAGCAGCAAAAATATATTGCGCACTGATGTTAGGCGATTGGGCTCCACTTTTACGGCCTTGGTGGCGAGCACTTGTGAGTGTTTGTAAATCCTGCACCAATATATTATCAACATGAACAATACTTGGATGTTGCGTTTGCGCCACTGCACTCGTGGTACATATCGCGGTCAGCATTATGCCGAGTAGTTTGAACGGGAGCTTCTTCATTGTTATTGTTATCTCTCATCGTTGTCTGTGGAATTTAACTGGTTGCTTGCAACACCTCTCAATAAGGCTAATTTGCCTTCGTAGCGTGTTTTGTCGTGCTCGAAGACAGATGCTTTGTATGCTTTATTGAGGTAGTACTCTGCTTTTTCTCTATTCCCTTCTTCAAATGCAACTTTTGCTAATCCAAAGAAACTGCCGTGAATACTATGGTCGAGTTGATAAGCTTTTTGATAAAAATGCTTAGCGCGACTTAAATTTCCATGCTTAAACGCTTCATTACCCAACACTAGCATATAATAGGGATTGCTCTTTCTTAAGTTGTGAATATTGGCTTCGATCACTTTCGCTTCGTGGTCACGTTCTGTGAGATGGTAAAGTTTTGCAAGATTGCCTAGTGCGTTTCGATTGTCATGATTAATGGCAAGTGCTTGGTTATATGCGCGCTCAGCAAGGTCGTACTGTTGAGTTAGGCGATATAGGATCCCAAGATTACCCCATGCGCCATCGTGATAGGGATCGCTCTCTACCGCTGCTTTGTAGTAACTGTAGGCCATGTCAAGGTCGCCATTAATCATTTCCATGGCGCCTTTGTTGTTATAAAACATGGATAAGATAGTGTTTGTATCTATTGCCGAGGTACTAAAATGTTGTGCTCGGCTATTAGGGTCAAAGTCTACGGTAACGGAAGCGGGTTTGACATACAGTGTCTTTACAGAATCTTGGGTATTATCCACTTCAAAGATTTTTATGTTTACGTGCCCTGTAAGCAAGCTGTAGCCTTGGCTCTCGTCCCAATATTCGGGTATGTGTACACGTTGAAATTGAGTTCTCAAACCCACTTGTCTCGCGATAGCATGGGTTAAAATTGAAAGCGAAAGACAATTGGCATTCATATTACTAAAAGCTTGGTTGGCAGTGAGATTAGCGCCAGATAAATATGACATTGAATCGTCGCCACTATTGACCAGAAACGCCATCAACATTTTTGCGCGTTTAACGCCAATTTCGTCGTGATGAAAATATTGAGCGAGTTTTGCTTTAATTTGATTGTTGAGCTGAAATACCTCTGAGTATGACTCTACAGGCTGGATATTAAATTGATGCTCTGAATTAAGAATTGACGTGTCTATCGTCGCTTTGGGAGTGCTATTACAGGCACTAAGTAGAACACTAAGCACAATAATAGAGAACTGAATTACTATCTTCATACAACCTCCAGATTGGGCATTCGGCTGGCTTTTAGTTATGGCTTAATTGCTTGCCTTTGGCCCTTACTATTATTGAATTTAGACTATAATTGCAAAATTTGCGCGGTGTGATTGTTACACTATGTAACAAAGAGACAATGTGAAAGGGTAAGCCTACAAGACGAAACGTGCAGGCTTACTTTAGAGTTGAGCAGAGATTTTAAAAGCTCGCGACGAGATCATCAAGCGCTTTTGCTGATGCAGCAAGACGCTGAATTGCTTGTTCCGTGTCAAGCTGCTCGTTCATCACTGCATCGCTTATTTCGCTAATTTGCTCGATGTTGCGGCCGACGTCCGCGACGACATTACTTTGCTCTTCTGTCGCTGTTGCGATAAGCGCGGTCATGTCATTTATTTGATTTGCGGTTTCCGAGATTTCCAACATTAACTCCACTGACGATTGCATCGTTTGAACACTTTGCTCTGCTTGTTCACTGGATTGTTGGATTTGGCTTACGACAGCGCCAGACACCTGAGTTAATTCAGATATCGTTGCTTGGATCTCGTCAGTTGATTGTGATGTACGGCTCGCAAGCGCTCTCACCTCATCTGCAACGACGGCAAACCCACGACCATGCTCACCCGCACGGGCAGACTCAATCGCGGCATTAAGTGCAAGCAAGTTGGTTTGTTCAGATATGCCCCTGATCACATCAACGATGTTGGCAATGGACTGTGTTTTTTCGGCTAACGTAGCGACTTGACCTGCCATATTTTCGATGTCACCAGCAAGTAAGTGAAGTGTTTCTTGGCTCTCTTGCACACCTTGACGGCTGCGTTTGGTTGACGCTTTACTTTCTTCTGTTAATTTTGCCGTGTTGGTCGCGCTGCTCGCTATCTCTTGTACTGTCGCGCCCATCTCATTGATTGCCGCGGCAACAGACATAGTTTGAGACTTTTGTTCATCCAGAGACTGAGAGTTTTGTTGGCTTTGTTTAAACACGGCTTCGCTCGTCACGCGAATTGAACGGCTCTCTTCCGCAACCATGTGGATAGCTTCTTCGATCTTAGCTATAAACTGGTTGAAGCCGCCAGCCAAAGCATGAAGTTCAGGTTGTGCTGAGTCTGGTAAACGATAATTGAGTTTTGCGTCGCCGCTGCCAAGTTGTTCAAATAAATCCGCCATCTTTTTAAGTGGCGCGCTTAAGTTTTTAGCCAGTAGCATACTAAAAAAGCTCGCCACTAGCGCAATCACCAGCGAAAAACCAATGATTTGCCACTGCAAAGAAGTAATCCCACTATTGATTTCACTGGTTGGCACTTGGGCAATCACAAGCAAATCTGTGTTTGGAATTGGGCTCGCTGCAACTAAATTGGTTTCGCCATCCACTTCCAACTCTTTAACGATAAATCCACGTGTGGAGGTAAAATCGCGACTGTGCTGGCCGTAAAAGTCTTCAATTGAGGACTTTGCGACTTTGCTTGCATCTGGGTGCAATTGCACCGTACCTTGCCTGTTAATGACGAAAACAAAGCCACTTTGCTCGATTTTCATATTAGCAAGCATCGCCTGCATATCATCAATACTTTTCGCAAGTCCAGCTAAACCAACACCGTTTAGCTGTTGATGGTTTACAAACATTTTCACATCGCCCGGCGCTTCTTGATAGATACTAATAGAGTAAGCCGAGCCACTAGTGGTAAAGCCGAAAAACCAACCATCCTGCTCTCTATTTAGTACTCGCAGAAAGCCGTTTTGATTCCAATATTGCTTGGTTTCGCGGTTAGCCCAAGAAGCCGTAACTAAGTCATACTGCGCCGCAATACGCTTGAGTTCGTTGACAAGAAGTTTTTCATCCAAAGTATTTTGTTTGGCACTTTGGGTGATTAATAAATTGCTTGAAAGCTGCTCGGCTGCATTTTTCAACGTGTCTATCTGCTTGCTTAATGATTTATTGATACTTTCTATCTTGCTTGGCAATTCAGATTGCATCATGCGTTCATTAATGAGCGTTTTGGCGCTGTAAAGCGAGGTAAACCCGATTAAACAAGCGACAGCAATCGCAATGAGACTACCCAGAAGGGTAATTCTTTGAGTAATTGTTAAACCTGTGTGTTGCATTCGATTTGTGTGTGTAATCCCGTGGAACCGATTATTCTAGCATAGTAAATAACCAGCTCGGAACAAGTAACAATCCAAGTCACAAAAAAATAATTTTGGTTTATAAAATAAAGTTAACCTCAGTATTTAGTGTTAACTGTATTTGAGTTAAATGGGAAGTTATGTTGATAAACAGAGATAAAAGGCCACAATCTCAGGGTGGAAAGTGGCCTTGGTTACTAACAAGCGAACTAGTTTGCTAATTTATTGACGCAAATTTATTTCTACTTACTAAACAATCTTTTTCATATCTGACATATAACCGCGAAGGATTTCACCTATTTTTTCTACCGGATGGTTACGGATCGCACGGTTTACAGCGATGAGCTTTTGGTTGTCAGCATAATTGTCACCGTCTAGCAAGCCTTCACCAATCTCACGTTTTGTGATTGATTCCATAAATGGCTTCAACAGTGGCAAACATGCGTGATTATACAGGTAGCAACCATATTCTGCGGTGTCTGAAATCGTACGATTCATCTCGAACAGCTTCTTGCGCGCAATGGTGTTCGCGATTAGCGGCGTTTCGTGTAGTGATTCGTAGTACGCTGATTCATCAATAATGCCAGCCGCTGTCATGGTTTCGAACGCTAGCTCTACACCAGCTTTGACCATAGCAACCATCAAAATACCTTGGTCGAAGAAAGTCTGCTCTGAAATTTCAGCATCAGTATTCGATTGCTTTTCAAACGCAGTTTGTGCGGTTTCTGCACGCCATGTAAGTAATTTATTGTCGTTTTCAGCCCAATCAGCCATCATACCTTCTGAAAACTCACCACTGATGATGTCGTCCATATGCTTGTTATAAAGCGGGCGCATAATGTCTTTTAGTTGCTCGCTCAGTTCAAATGCGCGTAACTTGGCGGGGTTAGACAGTCTGTCCATCATATTAGTGATACCACCGTGTTTTAGCGCTTCGGTGATGATCTCCCAGCCATATTGTACGAGCTTTGATGCATATCCAGGCTCGATGCCTTCTTCTACCATTTTGTCAAAGCATAGTAATGAGCCAGTTTGCAACATACCGCATAGGATGGTTTGCTCACCCATTAGATCTGACTTTACCTCAGCAATAAATGATGACTGCAATACGCCTGCACGATGACCACCGGTTCCGGCAGCGTACGCCTTAGCTTGCGCAAGACCTTTACCCTCGGGGTCGTTTTCAGGGTGAACTGCAATCAGCGTAGGTACACCAAAGCCGCGTTTGTACTCTTCACGTACTTCTGTGCCAGGACATTTTGGTGCAACCATGATTACGGTAATATCTTCACGCACTTGCATACCTTCTTCTACGATGTTGAAGCCGTGAGAGTAAGCAAGTGTTGCGCCTTGTTTCATTAACGGCATGACTGCGTTTACAACAGAAGTATGTTGTTTGTCAGGCGTTAAGTTTAGAACCAAATCAGCTTCAGGAATGAGTTCTTCATAGGTGCCAACAATAAAGCCGTTTTCAGATGCATTAAGAAACGATTGACGTTTTTCTTCAATTGCTGAAGGACGTAGTGCGTAACTGACGTTCAAGCCAGAATCTCTTAAGTTTAGACCTTGGTTCAAGCCCTGTGCGCCACAACCAACAATGACTAGTTTTTTACCAATCAGAACGTCGACACCTTGTTCGAATTCTTTTGGATCCATGAATTCACATTGAGAAAGCTGAGCTAATTGCTCACGTAAAGATAAAGTATTAAAGTAATTCGACATGATATTTCCTGATTCTGTAGAAATAGATTGAAGTCAGAGTAGGGCGAACTTTTGATTGCGTAAAATGATATATTTGAACTATAGTGTTTCAAAAGGTGAAATACTATGAATCACAAACAACTAAAATATTTTTTGGCACTTGCAGATACGCTGCATTTTTCCCGAGCGAGTGAGCGCTGTTTTGTTAGCCCTCCGACATTAAGTCGTCAAATCAAACAGTTAGAAGAGGAAGTCGGCGCACCTTTATTTCTACGAGATAATCGCACCGTTGAGCTGACGCAACAAGGCAAAGCGTTTGTTCATTACGCGCAAGCGACATTAGCAAGCTGGCGGCAGTTTAAGAGCGAATGCGTTGACGATGATAAGCCTTTGACTGGTGAGTTGAGTTTATTTTGTTCAGTGACCGCGACTTACAGTTTTATTTATGATCTTTTTTCCAAGTTTCGCCATCTGTACCCGCAAGTAGAGTTAAATCTTATTACCGGCGACCCCGCGCATTCAATAGCAGAAGTTGCCAGTGGTAAAGAAGATGTCGCGGTAGCGGTGAAGCCAAAACATCTACCAAACGGTATAGAGTACTTGCCAATCGGCCGTTCGAGATTGGTGTTTATTGGCCCAACGATGGACTGTCCGCTTAAGTCTATTATTGATGAATATAGTCATAGTGAAATGCCGTGGCAGAGGCTGTCTTTTATTATGCCAGAGCAAGGTGTGTTAAAAGATCGAATTGATAACTTTTGCAAAAAACACAATTTTGTTCCTAAGGTTTATGCGCATGTTTCGGGTCATGAAGCTATGGTTGCGCTCGCGAGTTTAGGGTTTGGTATTGCGTGTGTCCCCGAGATAGTAATTAGTCAAAGTCCATTTAAGAATCAAGTTCAGCTTTTGCAGCTTAGATCAGATGAAATTGAAATTGGACTTGTAACTAAGAATAAACGGTTATATGACCCAGTTGTTAAAGCTCTTTGGGATACGGCAAAAGGATTATTTACGCTGTAAAGCATCCATTCAGGTTGCGTGACTACACTGTGTTCATCCATGTTGAATGAATGAGGTGCGTCCGTGTCCACTATCTTGGTTGCACAAAGCAATAACAATATATTGACATCACAACAAAAAATGCTTGAAGAGCAAGGCTATACTGTTGAGTTGTTGAGGGAATTAGGTCAATTGAATGGTTTTTCAGGGAAGTCTATTAACGGTATCGTGCTTGATCAAGCTATCGCATCCGTACCAACCTGCGATTCAATCAGCCAATTTAGACAAAGATTCAAAGCCCCTGTGATCGTCAGTCTTGACAGCGATGACGAGGATGTTCACAGCCTGTTTTTAGAGCTCGGTGCTGACGAAGTTATTTCCAAAGATGCAAAGCCTAGATTATGGCGAGCTCGACTAGATGCAGTGTTAAGAAGACAAGCTGCAAACTCGCAGTTTGACGATGAGCCAGAGCAATTAACCTTTGGCCAGTTGCATATCGACAAAAACACCAGACGAGTGAGTTATGGGCAGGAGCGCATTGACCTCACAACCCATGAGTTTGAGTTGCTATGGTTACTTGCGAGCAATGGCGGCAAAGTAGTGAAGCGTGACTTTGTATACGAGCAGATCCTTGGCAAATACTATCGCCCAGATACGCGAACAATAGACGTCCGAATCTCTCGCTTGCGTAAAAAGCTACACGATAATCCAAGTCGACCAGAGAAGATCAAAACGATTTGGCGTCAAGGTTACTTATTTGTTACCGATGTTTGGAACTAAAAAGTAACAATTTGATTTAACGCAAAGATACTTCGAATTTTTCGAATGCTCAATTCGGAGAAATTTGTGAAACAGGTTTCTGATACAAAGGGATAATGCCATATTTATGGTTTTATCCCTTTGTTTTGTATGGAGTATTTATATTGTTTCTGACGCCTAATAGCTCCAGAGTAGTTAGCTGTTACGTAGCATTTTTAAAAAAATTGTTATTTATACAATGCAAATAATATTGATTGCTATTTAGGTGTGTGTATACTTTACGCCTAGTTATGAAAATATAAACATAATTAGTCTCAAAGGAACAATTCAATGGCACTTAAAAAGTCTCTGTTAACGACTGCTATTCTCGCTGCAACTTTAGGCCTTACCGCATGTGGTGGCTCTAGCAGCAACTCAAATGACAACGATGATAACAACACAACACCACCTCCAGCCACCAATGCTGCACCTACTATTACCGTAGATAGTGCATCAGTATCTGAAGATACACTTGGTGCTGCGGTTGCAAATATTACTTTTGCTGACGACAACGATGAAGTAAGTGCATTAACACTCACCATCTCTGACAACCGTTTTGAAATTGTTGACGGTGCGGTTAAGCTCAAAGCTGCAAACGCACTAAACTTCGAACAGGTTGAAGGCGGTAAAGTATCGGTAACTATCACGGCAACTGATAGCAAAGGCGAAAAAACAGAAGTTGAAGCTGAAATTGCTGTTCAACAAATTGCTGAAGAAAACAAAGCGGGTGTAAACCGCTATGCTTTTGATAACGCCCAAGGTGAGTCTTCAGTGTCTTACTCAGGTCAAATCGCGCGTCACGCGGCTATGGTGCATATTAAGAGCCTAATGGGTAAGCTTAATAATGAAACTGTGGGTAATGCCGCAGAGCAAAAAACAGCTCAAGCGGCAATCACTGAGATCAAAACCTTCTTGATGCCTACAGATACAGTGGTGTTGGATGAAACACTTGATTTCGCTGTTGCCGCAAACGCTGCACAAACCACACTAGGGCAAATTTCAAGCTCACTGAAAAACGTCGCTGGCGAAGGTGGTAAAATTGCAGGGCGTGACACTTCTAACATGCATAAAGCATGGGAAGAGGATGGTGTCATGGCTGGTTGGGTTAACTTTGGTACACAGCCAAAAACACCTGAAGGTTTAGCCCTACACTATTTAGACCTGCTACAAGCGCAACTTCAGCAGTTTGAAAATGGCTCAACAATCAAAGCAGAGCATAATGGCACAGCTATCACGCTGAACAAACTCTACGTAACACCGGAAGGCCTTGATCTTGCCCAGTTAATGCAAAAACATTTAAATGGTGCAGTGTCGCTTTCTCAAGGTGCGGACGATTATCTAGATGATTTACTCATTGGTGAAAAGTCAGCTGATAACGCGACATTAGCGGATGGCAAAAGCTACACAGAACTTGAACACAAGTTTGATGAAGGCTATGGCTATTTCGGTGCGGCTGTTGATTATCTAGACTATACAGATGATGAGCTTTCAGCTAAAGGTGGCCGTGAAGCGTATGCAAGTGGTTATCATGATTTGGATAATGATGGCAAAATCGATCTACTATCTGAATTTAACTTTGGTAACTCAACAAATGCAGCAAAGCGTGACCGTGGCACTAAATCTAACGCTAACCCAACGGACTTCAGCGCTGAAGCACAATTAGCGTTTATTGAAGCGCGTAAACTTATCAACGCTAATGTTGGTACTAATGTTGCGCAGTGGTCAGACGAGGATAAAGCGCGTTTAGAGACATTGCGTAATCAAGCGTTGTTAGCATGGGAAAAGTCTATCGCTGCAACCGTTGTGCATTATATCAATGATACAATCTCAAATGATGATGGTGATTTAGACGATATCGCATCAGGTGATTTTGATGCTGATCAATTCTATGCAGTAGCAAAGCACTGGTCTGAAATGAAAGGCTTCGCATTAAACTTCCAGTTTAATCCGTTTTCTCCTGTTACAGATGCAGACTTTGTTAAAATCCATGAATTAATGGGTGATAAGCCTGAATTCGCGGCAGATAAAGTGGAAGCTTATAAGACTGCTTTATTGGAAGCGCGAGAAATCATTGCAACTGCATATGATTTCGATGCTGAGAATGTTGCCAACTGGTAATCTAAATTTTCGTTTATAACGTTAAAAGGTTAGCCGTTAATTCTGCTAACCTTTTGTTGTATATAGATAATAGAGAATACAAATGAGAGTATCTAAACGTTTAAGTGCCGCTGCCGTCGCTGTGGCTTTGGTATTGTCGGGTTGTGGTGAAAGTACTTCAAGTAGCCAAGGTCCTGGAGTGAAGGATAATAACTCTGGAACGGATAACCCAACTTTACCCACGCAATTTGATGAAGCAGCCTTGGTAAGTAATCTTGTGAATAATGTGCTTACCCCTGCAATTGAGCAATTCAATGAACTCGCTGTAACACAACAACTTGAAGTTGCGAGTTATTGTAGTGCAGAAAAAGCACTGGCTGAAAACACCGCCGCGCTAAAGCAAAACGCTCAACAAAGTTGGCGCAGCGCTATGGTGGGCTGGCAGTATGTTGAATTGATGCAAATGGGTCCACTTACTGCCAATAGTAAAGAGCTGAAAAATAACATTTATGTTTGGCCTGCTACAGGCTCTTTATGTGATATCGACTTGGATGTAGTGTATTTTGAAGATGGCGTTATTAACGGTAATGCTAGCAATCCTTATAATATCTCTGAGCGTACTGCAAACCGTAAAGGCTTAACTGCCTTAGAGCACCTTCTATTCAATGCCAATCTTGACCACAACTGCTCGTCAGTGAATGATGCTTTGGCACCATGGAATAGCCGTTCAACTCAGGAAAGAGCGGTTGCGCGTTGTGAGTTTGCGACGGAAGTGGCTAAAGACATTGAAGCACAGAGTAACATACTCCTGTCTCAGTGGACTGGAGAAAATGGCTACGCAGCTAAACTTGTTAATGCAGGACAACCAGGCTCGCCGTTTGACACGCCCCACTTAGCGCTCAATGAAATATCAAAGGCGCTATTTTACATGACCGAAGAGTTAAAAGACGGCAAAATAGCGACGCCGTTAGGCCTAGGTTTTCCGAATGCGTGTGGTTTAGAGGCTTGCCCTGATGCGGTGGAGTCGCCAATTGCAGAACATTCGAAAGAGAATTTACTTGCTAACATCAGAGCATTTAGAAACATCTTCACCGGTAATGGCCAAGATGCTGAGAATACATTGGGCTTTGACGACTTTTTAGATGCTGAGAATGGTAGTGATGTAAAAGAGCGCATGCTTGCAGGACTAGCGGATGCAGAAGCTACACTGCTTGCGATGAATGCGAGCCTTAAAGCTGAGCTAGCAGGGTCTACAGAGCAAGTGACGCAAACGCATACAGACGTTAAAAAAGTGACGGATGATTTAAAGACCGAGTTTATCGAAAAGCTCGCCCTAGAACTTCCACAAACTTCGGCAGGTGACAATGACTAAGCGCATGAACATGAAGAAATCTTTATTAACGGTAGCGGTAATCTTTGCACTACCTCAAGCGCAAGCTGCGGATGAAAATCAAGATATTGAGCATATCTCTATTATCAGCCACCACGATAAATTGCGAAAAGAAGCCGGCTCTGCAACGTTGTTGTCAGAAGCGCAGTTGGCAGAATACGAATACGATGATATTCACCGTATTCTTTCCAATGTGCCTGGCGTTAATATTCGTGAAGAAGATGGTTATGGCCTGCGACCAAACATCGGTTTTCGTGGTGTAACACCTGAGCGAAGCAAGAAAATCACCATAATGGAAGACGGCGTGCTCATTGGTCCGGCTCCTTATTCTGCGCCAGCTGCTTATTATTTCCCGGTTACGACTCGTATGACTGCAGTTGAGGTGTTTAAAGGACCTGCGGCTATCAAGCATGGCCCGCAAACCGTTGCTGGTGCGCTTAACTTGGTGACTCGCCAAGTGCCAGAATTTACAGAAGGCGGTATTGATGTTGCGGCTGGCAGCGATGGTTATTCCAAAGCGCACGGCTACTACGGTTCAGTCGTAAATAATGTCGGCTTCTTATTCGAAGCGGTTAATCTACAAGCCGATGGTTTTAAAGAGCTTGATGGCGGTGGTGATACGGGGTTTGAGAAGAACGATATCTTAGCCAAGTTTAATTATAAACTTTCACAAGGTGATCTAAATCATACCTTTGGCTTAAAACTCAGCTACGCCGACGAGTTGTCTGACGAAACCTACCTTGGTTTAACGGAGGCAGATTTTGCTGAAAACCCGTATCGTCGATACGCAGCGTCTCAGCCGGCAGAGATGGATACCAAGCATACTCAGGTAATGTTATCCCATGTGCTTGATGGCAAAGACTTTAACGTTACAACAAGACTGTACCGTAATGACTATGAGCGAGCTTGGCTTAAGCTCAATAGTGTGGGTAGCAAAAGTGGACCATCTCTTTCAAAAATAATGGCAAACCCAGAGGCTTTTGCAAATGAGTACGGTGTGATCACTGGGGCAAGGGACTCTGTCGTTGCAGGTTCAAATATCTTTTTGAATATGGGGACTAATGACCGTGAGTATTTCTCTCAAGGTCTTCAAGTCGATGCCAATACAAGCTTTAGTCTGTTTAACTTAACCCATGATATTGCTGTTGGCGTGCGTTTCCACGAAGATGAAATTGAGCGCAAACATTTTGAGCAAGCGTATGCAATGGAAGGTGGTTCACCTGTGTTGCTTGAGGGGTCAAAGCAGTTTACATCACTGAATACTGAAAATACTAAAGCGTGGTCGGTATATCTAGAAGACAAAGTACAACTTGATGCGTTGACACTAGGCCTTGGCCTTCGTGGCGAGCTGATGGACATGTCTTACCAAGATAATAAAGATGCCGATGTTTGGATTGATAAGACCACTCGTATTTGGCTGCCAAGCCTAAGTGGTTTCTATCAGCTTTCTGATGATGCCGGTCTTTTATTTGGCGTGCATCAAGGTTTTATACCTTCTTCACCACAACAAGATCCAGATATAGAGCTTGAGAAGAGCGTTAGCTACGAATTTGGTGGGCGCTTTAATGATGGTGTGACTCAGTTTGAGATTGTGAGCTTTTTCAACGATTATGAGAATCTGAACGAAAGCTGTGGTCAGTCTAATTGTGGTGTTAATGACCAACAAGACCAGCAATTCAGTGGTGGTGAGGTGGATGTTTACGGTCTCGAAATGCAGTTTGCACAACGTTACCCTTTGAGCCTTCAATTGGATATCCCTTATAGTCTCACCTACACCTATACGAAAGGTGAATTCCAAAATGAGCGTGCGACAACGTTCGCACAATGGGGTTATATTAAAAATGGCGATGAGCTTCCGTATTTACCATCTCATCAAGCCACTTTTAATATTGGCCTTGCAGCAAGTGACTGGAAAGTTAACGTAGCCATCAAGTACATCAGTGAGATGAGCGAAGCTGCTGGCAGAAGCACAGAAGGCTTTGAGCTTGTACTTGAAGGTGCCAAGGTGCCAAACACAACGATCGTTGATGTATCCGCAAGTTACGAGCTAGGTCAGTATGGTCAAATCTATGCTAAAATCGACAACTTGTTCGACGAAGCAGAAATTGTCAGTCGTCGCCCATATGGCGCGCGCCCAGGCAAACCAAGACAATTTAGTTTAGGTTATAAATACCAGTTTTAATTGATTGTCTATGCGGCTCTTGAGTAAGAGCCGCAGCTTCATGGCGGCTTGTCGCTAGACCTATGGAGCTATTCCAAAAATATATGAATTCATTATTTCTTTTTGATGGAAATGACTATGTTAGAGCAATTATGGCAAAGCATTACTGAACTCCCAGGTTACTTGTTCGATGCCAATAAAAGAGTGTATTTGCCATACTTGTTTAGTGCCATTTTGATGGCTATTCCTGTTTATATCGCCACAGAAAAAGCGCGCTCTGGTAAAGGTTTTTTAAAGTTTCTGTTTCCCAAGCAAGTGTGGTGGTGCAAAAGCGCCAAGCTCGATTACTGTTTATTGATCACAAATCGATTGATAAAGGCGGCGATGTTCACGCCTATCGTGTTGACTATGGTACCGGTGGCGTTGGGGTTATCCGGTGGGCTTGAAGCGCTTTTTGGTCCAGCGTTACATCTTGAAGCGCCAGAATGGGTGGTGATTGGACTATTTACGCTATTTTTATTTATAGTCGATGACCTCACTCGGTTCTTGCTGCACCTGATGCTACATAAAATCCCATTCTTTTGGGAGTTTCACAAGGTGCATCATTCTGCAAAAGTCCTGACTCCCTTTACCATTTATCGCTCACATCCCGTTGAAAGCTACCTGTACGCCTGTCGTATGGCGTTAACCCAAGGAATTGTAGTTGGAATAGGGTATTACGTATTTGGCAGCAGCTTGAGTATGTACGATATTCTTGGTGCGAATGCGTTTGTCTTTTTATTTAATATCTTTGGGGCTAATTTAAGGCATTCACATATATGGCTGAGTTGGGGTAATAGGCTAGAGAATTGGTTTATTAGTCCTGCACAACACCAAGTGCATCACAGTAGCAATCCAATCCATTTTGATACCAACTTAGGTTCAGCACTAGCCATTTGGGACCGTATGTATGGTTCGCTTATTAAGGCCTCGAGTGCGGGTAAAATTACCATTGGAGTTGGGCAATATGATGCAGGGCATGATTCACTGACCGCAATTTACTTGAAGCCATTCAAGCAGGCTTGGAAAACGTTATTACCGAAAAAGAAAAATAACCCGCCACTTAAATCTCCACAGGGTGACTGACCTCAGTTACTCAGCTCCACATCTTTGCAGGGAAAAATTGCTGTTGCAGATCACCTTATAGCTTACGTGTTTTATTACTGTGAATAAGAATACTTGGGTAAAAGGAAAAGGCTTATCGTTGGAAGAGGAAAATAGGCTGACGACGGGCATTGTCAGCCTATGTGGGAGAGTAGGCTCCCTAAATCTTTACTAGTGTAGTTGCGATGAAGGCTTGCTGCGGAAAAAGCCTAGCTTATTTAACTTCTCAATTAGTTTTGGATCGTCTAAACGGCTCGGAGTTTCTTCATCTCTTAAATAATGATCGTTTGGTACCGCATGCATATCGAGCATTTTATGAAAGAGGATATTGCGAATTGCCAGCGCTGTCATACCGCTGTCCTGAATTGCGTCTAGTCTTTCTTGGAGGTCTGAAAAAGGCGCAGCCTTGACGTCGTCCACTACTGCAGAAAATTGACCATTAGATTTATTCTTAATCATAAAACCCCCAAAGGTATAGCTTGTTCACAATCCAGTGACACGATGTTCAAAGGGCATTTGGTATCAATTTATGTTCATAAAATAGATACTTACGCCATGTCCGATGTGATCAGTTTACTCTGAAGTGGGGGCAAATTACCATCTTGGATGTAAAGCTTTGTAAATCGAATAATGAGAGGAATGAAACAATAAAAATAGACGTCTAGACGTAACACAATGATCTGAATATGAAAATAGTTCTCAGTACCAATTATGATACTGAGAACCAATATCTAATTTAAGTAAATAATTTCTCTTTTACGTGTTCTGCAAAACCACTACCTGCTTCAAGGTAGAAGTTATAGGTAGAATTCACGCCCATTTCTTCTAATTCCTTCTGTTGATCAGGGTAGTTCGCAATGGCGGTAACTTGGCCGTTATAACCCGATGCTTTGAGCTGCTCTAGTGCGTAAATGTTCTGCATATGCTTTGGCATTGCGAGCATTACCATTTCTACTTCAGAATGATTTACACGTTGCCAAAAGTCAGGATCGGTTGCGTCGGCGGTCAATACTCTGCGGCCTCTGGAAACATGTTTTTCAACCACCTCAGGTTTAATATCTACACCTGCAACGGTATCAGGGAAACTGGCTTGTATTGTTTCATAAGCACCAGTTCCAATTCTTCCCATGCCAAATATTACGATTTTTGTATCGGTCAGGTTTACGGGTAGTTCTTCTTCTAAGCGGTCTTGGCTCTCAAACTTTAATAACCAAGGCTCTAATTTAACGTAGATTTCGTTCGAGCGTTTGTTTAGCGGAGACGCAATCACAAAAGTAATAGAAACAGCAATAGCCACGACCGCTAACCAGTCAGGAGCAACCGCACCAGAAGCAGATGCAACGGCACAGACAATAAGACCAAACTCGCTATAGTTAGTGAGTGTAAAAGCGCTCAATAGCGATGTACGAGCACGCAATTTGAACATATTGGTGAAGAGATAATAAAGAGAGACTTTAATCGGTAAAACAATTACCAGTAGAATCGCTATTAAAAGCGCGTCCAGTGTAATCGTGGCATTCAAACCAATATTCAAGAAAAACCCAACAAGCAAGATGTCTTTCACATTCAGTAGTGATTTTGACAACTCACCAGCTTTTTTATGTGGGGCGAAAATCATACCCATGATCAGCGCACCGAGATCTCCTTTGAGACCCGCAAATTCAAAGGCATGATAACCTGCGACCAAGGCAAAAAAGAAGCCAAAAAGAGGGAGTAACTCGCCATGCTTTGAGCGGCTTAATACCCAAAACATAACTGGACGTACAAGCGGTAGCACCACAAGCAGTGCCAGTGCCCAAATATTGGGTACTTTGCCTGTACTGACGGCGAGAAAGATAACCGCAAAGATATCTTGCATAACCAAAATACCGATTGAGATTTTACCGTGAAGACTTGCCATTTCACCGCGTTCTTCCAGCACTTTTACCGCAAAAACGGTACTGGAAAAGCTAAATGCAAAACCAACCAGTAAAGCGCTTTGCCAGTCTAGGTCGGTAAATAAAGGTAGGCTCATCGTCCCTAGCATCAACAACAGGCTAGCGAAAAACGCCGTACTGGTAATGATGTGCATACTCGCAGGTGCCCAAACCTGAGGCTTTATCAAGTTACCAACTCGTAATTTTAAGCCGATGCTGAAAAGCAGCAGCGTTACACCAAGATCTGCCAGCTGGGTAAGTAAGTCCGTGGTTTTATGGCCAAGTAGGTTTAAGACAAAGCCTGCCATCAAAAAACCAATCAAAGGAGGAAGCTTTAATTGATAAACAGAAAATCCGCATGCAAATGCGACAGCAAAATAGAGCAGTTCCATAACTTTAAATTTTTATCCAAGATATGAGCAGTGTACCAAAACCTCCTGATATATAAATTATAAATTTTCGCTGACAAGTTGGAAAAAATATGGTTATGATGCAGGTAAGGACATACCGGACAGGAGACGTAATGTTTAAGAAGATCCTAGCATCTGTCGGTATCGGTGCGGCAAAAGTAGACACTGTATTGGAAACAGAGCATTTGCACCCGGGACAGAAATTTCAAGCGCAAATTGTAATAAAAGGCGGTGATGTTAGCCAAGAAGTAACAGGTTTAGAGCTTGCGCTAATGACAAGAGTTAAGGTTGAAGGGGAAGACGGAGAATATTTTAGTAATCATGTTATTGACCGTTGGCGTGTAGGTAATAATTTCACGATAGGCCCAGGCGAAGAAAAAGTTATTCCTTTTGAAGCTCGACTTCATTCAGAAACACCAATCACAGAAATCAATGCGGGCTTCAACCGTTGTCATGTTTGGATTGAAACTGGTTTAGACATTGATTTAGCAATCGATCCGTCAGACAAAGATGCTTTACACATTTATCCAAATGAAGCGGTGAAAGCATGTATGACAGCGATGGAGCGTTTAGGCTTTCATTTAGTGAAAGCGGATGTAGAAAAGGGCTATTTACGAGCGTCTGAGTTTCAGTCTGTTTCTGGTTGCTACCAAGAACTAGAATACCGACCAAACTCACGTGCATTATTTGGACTACAAGAAGTTGAACTTTCGTTTGTACCTGAAGCGCATCGAACTCATGTACTTATAGAGTTGGACAGAGCGTTTCGAGGGGATGGTTACGTCGATCTAACAATTGAGCACGATCACGTCAATATATCTCAATTGTGCGATCAGTTGGAGCGGCTGTTCTCATAAGCACTTAATTTACTCTCAAACGCCCAGCTTTGTCTGGGCGTTTTTGTTTCAAGCATAAAGGATACCAATTAGTCTTAATAAAGCTATTTGGTATGACAGAGAAGAAAATGAATTGGAAAATTAAAAGTTATGATGCGCTCACTAAAGATGAGCTTTTTGAGATTTTAAAGCTAAGGGTAGAGGTATTCGTTGTGGAACAAGTATGTCCCTATCCTGAAATTGATGATACCGACAGGGCGCCTGAAACTCGACACCTGTTTTTAGTTAAAGATGAACAAATTATAGCGTATGCACGTTGTTATAGAAAATCCGCAACTACTGCATCCATTGGCCGTGTTATCGTTTCGTCAATGCTGCGAGGGCAGGGCGTTGCACATAACCTTATGCATCGCGCGATTGCTTGTTGTGAAACGGATATTACTCATGAGGCTTTAGTCATTTCTGCGCAGTGTTATTTAGACAAGTTTTATACGGGGCTCGGCTTTGTGAAACAAGGTGAAGATTATTTAGAAGATGGGATCCCGCATCAGGATATGTTATTTGTGAAAAAGTAAAAGAGGCTATGCGTAGCCTCTTTTTATGAGCGAAATTATAGTGAATTTAAAAATACCGCAGCAATGGCAATTGGACAAACAAAGCGGATGTACCAAGGCCATACTTTCCAGAAGAAACTACTACTAACTTCCGGGCATCCTGATTCAATTTCTTTAAGCAATTTTGCTCTGTGCCAAATCCAACCGACAAATACACAGCACAGCATGCCAAGTAGTGGCTGACCAAACTTCGTTGTTAGGCTAACAGTAAAGCCGAACAGGGTTTCGATGTTTACCAAAATGGTGAAGCTCACTGCTGTTACCAAAGTACCGATGACCCAGGTGGCCTGTACTCTGCCCAGTGCAAAACGTTCAACAGCATAGGAGACGGGCGCTTCTAGCATCGAAATAGACGAGGTGAGTGCGGCAATACTCATCAGAGCAAAGAAAGCAAAGCTTACCAAAAGGCCAATACTCCCCATACTATCAAACAATGCTGGTAATACTTGAAACACTAAGGTGTCTTCATTAAGCAGTGAGCCGTCAGCTGCAAAAATCTCTACGCCTTGCGCTTGCGCGACATACATGGCGGGAATGATAAGTAAGCCGGCAACGAATGCGATAAAGACGTCGATTAAGGTAACCATTGCACCAAGTGAAACTAGATTCTCTTTTTTACTAATGTATGAGCCGTAAATGATCATCACGCTGGTACCAAGCGAAAGCGAGAAAAATGCTTGTCCTAGGGCATCAACGAGTAACTGCGGATTGAGCACCGAAGAAAAGTCAGGAACAAGATACACCTTAAGACCTTCAACGGCACCTTCTTGGGTTAATACATACGCAATTAACGAGAATAAAATACCGATAAGTGCGGGCATCAAACGCTTTGACCACTTTTCAATGCCGTTTTCTACGCCTTTACTAATTATAAGCACGGTGAGTGCAATAAAGGCGGCTGTAAAGACGATGTTGCGCGACATAGACGAATCAGCAAGCCAAGATTGCGCTTGAGTCATTGATGCAACTTCCGCGATGGGTTCAAGTGTTGCGCTAAACATCCACCCAGCCACGATTGCATAAAAACTTAAAATAAGACCTGCACAAATTATGCCGCCAAATCCGACAGCAAAAGCTAGCTTACTTTGCCATGCTGTATTTGTTAGTTTGCGCAGTGAAGATACGGCATTTGCTTGGCCGTGACGACCAATGACGAGTTCTGCCATTAGTGCTGGATAGGCAAGACAAAAAGCCAAAACCAGATAAACTAAAACAAACGCAGCACCACCATTGGATGCCGTTTGTGTTGGAAACCCCCAAATGTTTCCCAAACCTACCGCCGACCCTGCGGCGGCCATAATAAAACCAAAGCGAGAGCTGAACTCTCCTCGGACATTGCTCATAATTATTATACTTCTCTAAAAATTTCTAACGGCGCTGACAATCTACTGTAATTAAAAAGAAATAAAAAGAGTAAATTACCTTGATTTAGCGCAAGTTTTAGCCTGATATTTAGCCGTAATTAAGTTGTTGCACTCAAAAAGCAAAGCTTAGCTTATAAGCTAATGTTTTCACGATTATTTCTATATGAGATAAGTCGACGTGTAGCGACTTATTTACAATAATTATTTTTCTTTACAGGGTAGCGAAAGCACAAATTTTGCGCCACCTAATCGTTCTGACTGGCTAACGGTGGCTGTACCATGATGCCAATCCATGACTTTTGCAACGATTGCAAGGCCTAAGCCATAGCTTTTACCTGCACGGTTGCGGTGAGTTTGTTCTTGAAAGAAAGGACTAAAGACTTTATCCCAATTTTGTCTCGCGATCCCTGGGCCATCGTCTTCAACGGTAATAATGAGCCAATGCTCGGTGCGGTGTGCACTTAATAGCACACTGGCAGTGGCAAAATCACAGGCATTGCTGATCAAATTACTTATCGCTCTTGCAAGCCAATGTAAGTCACCATGGATCATTAAGTGTTCAGGAATTTCTACGCGGCCAGACAGCTGGTTCTTTTGCAGCTTTGGTTGCATTTGCTGCATCAGGTCTTGACCATAGCGAGATAGGGTTGTTACTTCGTGCTTGAGTAAATGAGACTTTTGTTCAAGCGTCGCAAAAGATAGATAGCTTGAGAGCATATCTTCCATTTGATCTAGATCTTTTTCCATGCGCGCTAAATAATCGCGAATGGCATCGATGTCACTTTCATCTAAAGCTGCATCTAGGCCAAATCTTAAGCACGCAACAGGTGTCCGAATGTCATGAGAAAGACTGGAGGCCATTAGCTTATTCTCAGCCATCAACTTCTCTATTTGGCTTGCCATTCGATTAAAGGTATTTTCTAAGTCACGGATATAAGTGAAATGATTGGGGGCGATGCGCGCGCTTAGATTACCACTGGCAAAGTGCTTTGCTGCAGTATTGAGAACGATCAAGCGTTTAACTAACGGAGAGAGAATAAACCATAATATTGCGCAAATACCACCGTAGAAAAATAATGTCAGCAATACGTCGTAATCTGCCTGTTCAACCTGAGGCTCCCATTCAAGTTCAACGTAATCAGGCGCCATTTCAGGGGTTGTTTTTAGCAGATATACATTCTCGTTTTCTATCACTAACCCATCAGGTAGTAACATCTGTTGTTTTAATTCGAGCGGCATGGCTAAAGTATCGCCATCTTTATAACGAATGTTGATATCGAATTGTTGAGCAATTAAAGCCGTTGCATTTTCGCGCTCTTCCTGCTCAATATTTGCAACTTGTTTCGCAAGGCCTGTAATTAGTTTGCTCTGCCACTCAAAACTATCTTCTAAAGGAGCGGTTTGCTGATTATAGGTGTCGATCACCCAACCCAGTGCAAAGATCGAAATCAATGCACCAGCGAGTAAGTAGATGTAGAGTTTCTTCACGATATTAGCTTGCGACCTTCATTACCAAGCTGATGGTACGAGTAGATATCCTTTACCCCACACCGTTTTAATTTTTTCTGGGTTTTGAGGATCATCATTAAACTTTTTACGCAAGGCAGAAATGAGCACATCAACGCTTCTGTCGAGGCCGTCATACTCTCTTCCTTTTGTCGCTTTAAATACCGCATCGCGAGAGACAACTTCACCAGCGTGACTGGCTAAAAATTGTAGTAGTAGATATTCAGCACTAGAAACGATGACTTCTTGGCCAGTAACACTGACTTTGCGAGCTTGAGTGTCGATACATAACTGTCCAACTACGAGTTCGTGATTGGCTGCGTGACGATCTTGGGGTTTTTCTTGTGCAGCGCGCACATTTGCTTTGATCCGAGCGAGTAAGGCACGAGGACGAACGGGCTTGATAACGTAATCGCTAGCACCAACTTCCAAACCGATGACTTCATCCATTTCTTCATCTTTGGCAGTGAGCATAATAACAGGCTTGTTATAAAACTGACGTAAGTCGCGGCATACGCTGATACCGTCCTTACCTGGAAGCATAAGATCAAGTAAAACAAGGTCGGGGTCTAGTGACTTAACACGTTCAATAACTTCATCACCGCGATAGCAGCAATGTGTTTTATAGCCTTGGTTATCAAGATATTCAGCGACCCATTGCGCCAATGAAGTATCATCTTCAACCAATAAGATTGTGCCGTATTGCTCCATGTCTTTACTCCGAACTTTTTATTTTTCTGCGTCGAGTATAATCCTAAAAGCGTTATTGTCTGTAAATAAGTGTAGCGCCAGCTTGCAGTTAACCTTTGTCAAACTGGCGAGTACTTATGCTACTTAACGTTTAGCTTTTCAATTAAACTCTCGGCCAAGTGTTTTTGCATATCCGCTGTTAACGCTGACACTTCCGTTTGGGTACATGCACCAGCGGTTTTCTCAAGCGGTGAAACCGTTTTAGTTACCTTGTAAGGAGGAATATCAACAGGCTTCTCGCCACGTTGACGGCGTGCCTCGTCGGTATTTTGGGCGACGATAAACGACAGTACATCGTGTTCGTTTTCTATTTTTTCCACTTCAGTAAAGGTGAATTGTAAAGGGATACCTTGGAAGCCCGCGCTATCTACTGAAGATTTAGCAAACCAGACAACATCGGATGATGCTTGGTGTGCCAAACGCATACTTACAGAAGCCACAATATTAGTACATTGAAATGCTGGCGAATTTTGAGCTAGTTCAGCAATATGTGGATGTGGATTTCTTGGCCTATCCAGTGCGTACGTTTTATTAGCTGCAAATTCCAAATCAAGTTGATGAATTGTTAGCGTGTAGTTTGCGTTTTTAGCTGCAACAACTTTCAGGCCTTTTTTCTCAAGTAAAGCAACAATCTGCTTTCTCAGTGTATCAGTCAAACTGACCTTATCGGCATTGATGTAGACTGTGTCACCTTGAGCAAGTGGGTGAGCGGGCAATTGCACTGATTTAATTCGTGCGGAATTAAGTTCGGTACTATAGCTGATTTGATAAACAGACTTTTTTAGTAGTGGCTTCTTAGGTACATCTAACTTTGGCGCTAATGGCGCTGTGGTGACACATCCAAAAAGTAGACTTGTACATAGAGCTGCTAGCACTAAACGCATTAAAATACCTCAATTAAACAGTTATTTTCTTATATTTAGTGAGTTCCGCCAATTCATCATGTTAGTATGGCGGGCGAGTGTTAATGAAATGAGTCATTATGAAGTCGCTAATTCTCACATTAGTTTGTTTTTTTTGCATCAGTTATCCAAAAATAACGATTGCAAAAACCCCAAACCAGCAATGGTCACAATTTTTAAAGAGCTATTCTAAGCAAGTCGAGCGCAAACTAAAAGAAAAATCGGTGCCCGGTGCTGCTTTATCCGTCGTGCATGTCGAGCACGGCAGCTACGCAGAAGGTTTTGGCAAGACAAAAAGTCGACAAGGAAGTGTGGTCAACGAACAAACTCGCTTTCGCTTGGCATCGGTTTCAAAAACGTTTGCAGGAAGCCTAACGGCTAAATTGGCGAGCGAAGGGTATTTTAATATTGACGATAGAGTGGGTAGCTACTTGCCGCAAGTCGCCAAAGGTGATTATAGCCAACTTAAGCTCTATCATTTGTTAAGTCACTCGAGTGGCTTAGTGCCTAATGCCTACGATAATTTAATCGAGTCTCGCATGGACTACCCACAAATTGTTGAGCGCTTACTGCAAGTCAAAGCGTTATGTCAGCCTGGTGAGTGTTATGGTTATCAAAATGTCATGTTTAGCTTGATTGGAGATGTTATCGAGCAGGCGACGAATATCAGTTACAAAACTTGGATGGAAGAGTTTGTTTTCGCGCCACTTAATATGCATGACGCCGGTCTAGGCTACGAGCAAATGACAAAAAATGATAATTTTGCGTGGCCGCATGTCAGAGGGCGAAAGCGTTGGCATACCGCTAAATTAAAGCCGCATTATTATAAAGTACTCCCCGCAGCTGGTGTAAACGCCAGTGCTGCTGATATGGCGCAGTGGTTAAAAGCACAATTAGGTATGTATCCAAGTGTTTTATCACCAGATGCTCTGAGTAAGCAATCAGTGCCGTATACGTTGACGAAACGTGAGCTGCGCAGGCGCGTTTGGCGTGGCCACGTAGAAGAAGCTTACTATGGACTTGGATGGCGAATTTATCGCTATGATGGCAAACTGCTCTATTACCATAGCGGCTGGGTGCAAGGTTATCGTACCGATGTGGTGATTATTCCAGAGCTTGGAATTGGGTTTAGTCTACTGTTAAATGCAGAGAGTGGCATTATTAATCAGCTTACGAACGACTTTATTGTTGACGCATTGGCGCTTGAGAAGAAATTACTGCCTCAGGTGAGTGAGCAGGAAATTAAGAAAGTAAAAGCAGAAGAAGCGAGTTTATTACAAGAGATTGCGACGTCTTCAGGTGAAAACGTCGCAGACAACAAAGATTAGTTACGAGGTAACTGGATCTTTTTGTCTTCGCTTTGGCGGTACAACACAATGATATGGCCAATGGTTTGTACTTTATGTGCATTTGTTTCACGAACAATTGCTTCAAAAATCAGTTTCTTAGTTTCACGATCATTGGTTGGTACTTTTACCTTGATAAGTTCGTGAATGTTCAGGTTTTGCTCAATTTCAGCCATGACGCCTTCGGTTAGGCCGTTTGCGCCTAGAAGAACAACTGGGTTTAAAGAATGAGCTAGCCCTTTTAGGAACTGCTTTTGTTTATTTGATAAGGTCATATTGATACAATCTTATTTATTAAAAGGCTTGAATTATCGATATTCTAACGCCATCTAGACAATATTACTAATGAGTTGTAGTTAATATGGCAAATAAAAAACATTCCGCCAGTTCGAAACGTTGGTTAAAAGAACACGTAGAAGACCCGTATGTGCATGAAGCCCAAAAACGTGGCTATCGTTCACGAGCGGTTTTTAAGCTGGAAGAAGTCCAGCAAAAGGATAAATTGATCCGTAAAGGAATGACGGTAGTTGATTTAGGGGCGGCTCCAGGGAGCTGGTCGCAGTATCTCGCAGAGCAGGTAGATATTGACGGACAAGTTATTGCTTGTGATATCTTACCGATGGACTCATTAGCGGGTGTCGATTTCCTTCAGGGGGACTTCAGAGAAGAAGCGGTATTAAATGCGTTACTGGATAGAATAAACGGTAAGAATGTTGATGTGGTTTTTTCTGATATGGCACCAAATATGAGCGGAAATATGTCAACCGATCAATCTGGCAGTATGTATCTGGTCGAGCTAGCATTAGATATGTGCCATCAAGTGCTAAAACCAAACGGTGCATTTGCGGTTAAAGTTTTCCAAGGAGAAGGCTTTGATCAATTTGTACAAGAGGTACGTAATTGTTTTAAGGTCGTAAAGATCCGTAAACCAAAAGCGTCTCGTCCTCGTTCACGCGAAGTATATGTAGTGGCGACGGGCTACAAACTGTAGTACAGTTGGAAAGCATCAAGTTGAATTTGAATTTTTTTGGATACAAGAGGTTAACTCCTTGAGCGATATGGCTAAAAATCTAATACTCTGGTTAGTGATTGCAGTAGTGCTAATGACTGTGTTCCAGAGCTTTAACGGTGGCGAACAATATGATCGCCAAACGAGTTACACACAATTTGTAAAGGATGTGCGCAATGGCTCTGTAAGAGAAGTCAGTATTGATCGTCAAACCGGCGTGATTAGTGGCGTTCGTTCAAGTGGAGATCGTTTTCAAACAGTAATTCCATTAACTGATTTGGATTTGGTTAATGACTTACTTAAGAACGACGTAAATATCAAAGGTGTTGCACCGGAAGAGCAATCTTTCCTTGCGAATATCTTTATTTCTTGGTTCCCAATGCTACTGCTTATCGGGGTATGGATTTTCTTCATGCGCCAAATGCAAGGCGGTGGCGGCAAAGGCGCAATGTCGTTTGGTAAAAGTAAAGCTCGATTAATGAGCGAAGACCAAGTTAAGACAACATTTGCGGACGTTGCTGGTTGTGACGAAGCGAAAGAAGATGTTACTGAGCTAGTAGATTTCTTGCGTGACCCGTCAAAGTTCCAAAAGTTGGGCGGTAGCATTCCGAAAGGCGTGTTGATGGTTGGTCCTCCAGGTACGGGTAAAACCCTACTTGCTAAAGCCGTTGCTGGCGAAGCAAAAGTACCATTCTTTACCATTTCCGGTTCTGACTTCGTAGAAATGTTTGTTGGTGTTGGTGCATCTCGTGTTCGTGACATGTTTGAACAGGCAAAGAAAGCTGCGCCTTGTATTATCTTTATCGATGAAATCGATGCGGTAGGCCGTAAACGTGGCGCTGGTATGGGCGGTGGTCACGACGAGCGAGAGCAAACACTTAACCAAATGCTTGTAGAAATGGATGGCTTTGAGGGTAACGAAGGTATTATCGTTATTGCTGCTACTAACCGTCCTGATGTACTAGACCCTGCATTATTACGTCCTGGTCGTTTCGATCGCCAAGTTGTGGTTGGTCTTCCGGATATTCGTGGCCGTGAACAAATCTTAAACGTTCACATGCGTAAAGTGCCTTTAGACGATAATGTTGAAGCGTCTGTGATTGCACGTGGTACGCCGGGCTTTTCTGGTGCTGATTTAGCTAACCTTGTGAATGAAGCTGCACTGTTTGCCGCTCGTGGCAACAAGCGTAAGGTAAGTATGGCGGAATTTGACGCCGCAAAAGATAAAATCATGATGGGTGCTGAGCGTAAGTCCATGGTGATGAGCGAGCAAGAGAAGGAAATGACGGCTTATCACGAAGCCGGCCACGCGATTGTTGGTCGTTTAGTGCCTGAGCATGATCCAGTATATAAAGTGTCTATTATTCCACGTGGTCGCGCATTAGGTGTAACAATGTACTTACCGGAACAAGACCGTGTAAGTCACTCTAAGCAACACTTAGAATCTATGCTTTCGAGTTTATACGGTGGTCGTATCGCTGAAGCGCTGATTTACGGCGATGACAAAGTAACGACAGGCGCGAGCAACGATATTGAACGCGCAACCGATATTGCTAAGAAAATGGTTACTCAGTGGGGCTTAAGTCCGAAACTTGGTCCACAGATGTATTTAGAAGAGCAAGGCGAGATGTACATGGGTGGTGGTTCTCACCGCATGTCAGGTATGTCAGATGAAACCGCTAAGCTTATTGATGCTGAAATTAAAGATTTCATCGATCGCAACTACAAACGGGCGGAGCAAATCCTAAAAGATAATATGGATATTCTTCACACGATGAAAGATGCGTTGATGAAATACGAAACGATTGATGCATTGCAGATTGATGATCTAATGGAGCGTCGTGATGTTCGTCCACCAAGGGATGCACATGACATTAAGCCAGAGAAAAAAGCAGAATCTGCGAAAGTAACAGAAATAAAACCTGAGCCTAAAGCTGAAAAGCCAGCAGAAGAGCAGTCAAACGACACATCATCAAACTCAGAGCTTGATGACAAATCGTAAGATTAGGTAGAATACGACAGCCCCGAGCAATCGGGGCTTTTTTGTATCAGTTGATATAAGTTTTATGACATTCGATGCGAGAACTTAAATCAACTGCTATAAGCCTTTCGTTATCACCAAACTTAGACTACAGAAAATAGGTATAGAATGTACGAGTTACGTTTACCCAAAGGGCGCACCCTTAGTTTAGATAAGCCTCAGGTAATGGGGATTTTAAATGTTACTCCCGACTCATTTTCTGATGGTGGACATTTTACTCACCTTGATAGTGCGATCGAGCGAGCAAATTTAATGCTTTCACAAGGCGCTACCATCTTAGACATAGGTGGAGAGTCCACTCGTCCCGGCGCGCCAGACGTAGAATTAGAAGAAGAATTACAGCGCGTAATACCGATTATTAAAGCAATTCGCACACACTCTAACTGTGTGATTTCGGTAGATACCAGTAAAGCTGAGGTGATGAAACAAGCAATAGAGGCTGGCGCTGATATCATTAATGATGTTCGAGCGTTGCAAGAGCCAGGCGCGCTTGAAGTCGCAGCTCAATACAGTGATGTACCAATTTGTTTAATGCATATGCAAGGTCAACCTCGCTCAATGCAAAATAACCCTCACTATGATGACTTATTTTCAGACATCAGTCAGTTTTTCGAAGCTAGGATCAGTGCGTGCAAGCAAGCTGGGATTGATACCAACCGGCTGATTTTAGATCCTGGTTTTGGCTTCGGTAAATCTCTAGAGCACAACTTTCAGATATTAGGTGGATTGGACAAGTTTCATGCTTTCGATTTGCCTATTCTGACAGGCCTCTCTAGAAAATCCATGTTTGGACAACTACTCACTCGGGAAACGCATGAGCGCGTAGCTGCGAGTCTAGCTGGTGCATTGATATGTGCGCAGAAAGGCGCGCACATAGTTCGTGTTCATGACGTAAAAGAAACAAGCGACGCGCTTAATGTATGGCTAGCGTCGGTCAATGGAGTTACTCAATGACAACAAGAAAGTACTTCGGTACGGATGGTGTAAGGGGCATGGTGGGCGAGTTCCCAATTACGCCTGAATTTGCAATGAAACTAGGCTGGGCGGCTGGAAAAGTTCTGTCTGAGCGTGGTACCAAAAAGGTAATTATTGGCAAAGATACCCGCATTTCTGGCTACCTTCTTGAAACCGCGTTAGAGGCTGGGTTAATTGCCGCTGGGATCAATGTGATTTTATTGGGACCTATGCCGACACCTGCTGTTGCTTATTTGACGCAAACGTTCAGAGCTGAGGCTGGTATTGTGATCAGTGCATCTCATAATCCATACCATGATAATGGCATCAAGTTTTTTGGTGGCGATGGTAAAAAACTCCCTGACGAGGTGGAACTTGCAATAGAAGCAAAGTTGGATGAACCGATGACGTGTGTAGCGTCTGAAAAGCTCGGTAAAGCTAAGCGTCTAGAGAGTGCGGATGGCCGCTATATCGAATTTTGTAAAGGCCAATTTCCTAAAGAGCTATCGCTTGAAGGGTTGAAAGTGGTGCTGGACTGCGCAAATGGCGCGACTTATCATATTGCGCCAAGTGTCATGCGTGAACTTGGTGCAGACGTGATCACAACCGCGTGTGAACCTAATGGTGTCAACATCAACGAAAAATGCGGTGCAACGCATGTCGAAGCATTGAAAAAAGCCGTACTTGAACATCAAGCGGATGTTGGTATTGCTTATGATGGTGATGGTGACCGAGTCATGATGGTCGATCACGACGGTCATGTATTTGATGGTGATGACATCGTCTATATTATCGCTTGCCAAGCTCATGCCGATGGCACATTAGGTGGCGGTGTTGTAGGTACGGTAATGTCTAACATGGGGCTCGAAAACGCCCTTAAATCACGCGGAATTGCTTTTGAGCGTAGTAAGGTCGGTGACCGCTATGTAATGGAGCTTCTAGGTGAGAAAGGCTGGAAAATTGGCGGCGAAAGTTCAGGTCACGTTTTAAATCTGGATCTGATCAGCACCGGAGATGGCATTGTCTCTAGCTTACAAGTGCTTGCAGCCATGGTTGCGCAGAATAAAACATTAAAAGATTTGGGTGAAGGTTTTAGCAAATACCCAATGAAGATGATTAACGTGCGCTATAGCACTAAAGATGATCCAACCGAGCAAGACGCTGTTAAAGCAGTCGTCGCTGAAGTTGAAACTCAGCTTGCCGGAAAGGGCAGAGTGCTATTGCGTAAATCTGGTACAGAGCCAGTGGTTCGCGTCATGGTTGAAGCTCAGCAACAGAAGCAAGTTATCGATTTTGCCCAAAAAATCGCTGAAGTTGTTGAATCTGTGAGCAATTAAACCAAAAGTTAAATTTATTTCTTGTAACTTCGGGTGAGTAGAGTTAGTATCTCACCCGCTTTCTACTGCGGAGTATCGTATGACAACTAGAAAGCAAATTGTTGCTGGTAACTGGAAAATGAATGGCTCAAAAGCCCTTGTTGACCAAATATCAGAAGCAGTAAGCAATCAAGCATTTCAAGCAGATGTAATTGTTTTTCCTCCTGCCATGCTCATTGAGCAAGCAGCAAGTAAAGGGCTTACTGTCGGAACACAAACTGTTTCGGAATATAAAGAAGGCGCATACACTGGAGAAATTCAGGCGTCCCTAGCAAAATCGCTAGGTGCAACATATACCTTAGTTGGTCACTCAGAGCGTCGAGCTATTTATGGCGAAAGCGATGAAGATGTTGCTAATAAATTTGCACATGCTCAAGAACAAGGTTTGACACCAATTTTATGTGTTGGTGAAACTGAAGAAGAAAGAGGAAATGGGCAAACAGAGCAAGTCGTTGCTAGGCAAATAAACGCGGTTATTACCAAATTAGGTGTAGCAGCGCTAACTCACTCTGTGATAGCATACGAACCTGTTTGGGCTATTGGTACTGGTAAAACAGCATCTCCTGAGCAAGCGCAGGCAGTACACAAATTTATACGTGATTTGCTTTCAGAAAATGACAAGCAAATCGCACAAGCACTGCGACTTCTTTACGGTGGCAGTGTTAATGAACAGAACAGTGAATTGTTATTCGCACAAGACGATATAGACGGTGGACTTATCGGTGGCGCAAGCCTAAAACCTGAGAGTTTCGCAGCTATATGCAGAAGTGCAAAAGGATAAGTAAATGTACGAAATTCTAATGGTTGTTTACTTAATTGTGGCGTTAGCACTAATTGGTATGGTGTTGATTCAGCAAGGTAAAGGCGCAGATATGGGCTCTTCGTTTGGTGCAGGTGCATCGGCGACAGTTTTCGGCTCATCAGGCGCAGGCAACTTTATGACTAAGACAACAACAATCTTAGCAACGATTTTCTTTGTGCTAAGTATTGTTCTAGGTAACCTAACTACAGGTCAGATTAAAAAGACTAATGAGTGGGAAAATCTAGAGGCACCAGCTGCTGCAACAACAGTTCCAGCAACAAATGATGTGCCAGTGACAGAAGAAAATCCAGCTTCTGACGTACCTAACTAATCGTTAGGAAATACACCGAATTTGCGAATGTGGTGGAATTGGTAGACACGCCATCTTGAGGGGGTGGTGGCTTAGGCCGTGGGGGTTCAAGTCCCCCCATTCGCACCAAATAAAAAAACCAGCTTATGCTGGTTTTTTTTCGTCTATCGTTTGCCACTAAGCCTGTAGAACAACTAAATAGCAGAATTTTCGCCTTGGCTAAATGGATATTGGTACCTCGGCAATAGGAGGATGCGGTAGCGCTGTTATCGACAAGATTTTCTCGCCTCAAAATTTCAGACGAACTTAGCACCACGGCAAAAACCTAGGCAGAAGTTTCACTTTAGTAACATATTATCCTGCTATTTAGTATAATCATTTGTTCTATAACGCTTTTTTGCAAAAATTAATTTCCCAATATTGGTTTTGTTTTGGTTACAAAAACCCCAAAAGTAATTTTTATTAAATAATTATTTCAATTTATCCCCGTTGTGACTATAATACCCCTCCAGAGGAAAGAGATGCCCCTAGTGCATCTTTTTTTATGCCCAAAATTTGTAGTGTCCAAATCTATTTAGATTTTACGGATTACAGGGCTAGAAGTAATAACACTGAGCTTGTTGCTTCTCTAGTTTGCGACCTCTCGCGACTAGTACACACACGGTGATTCCTTTGGAGATTATATGATTACAGTTTTACCTCGCCTTGGTTTATCTGCGATTTCAGCTGCAGTGTTAGCAGCAGTAGCCCTTCCTAGTACTGCATTGGCTGAACAAGCTAATGTGGAGCAAGAAAAACAAGTTTTTGAAAAAATAGAAGTGACTGCTCGTAAACGTACTGAAAGCTTGTTCGAAACGCCTACTGCGATTACTTCTATCGGTGCTAGTGATATTGATAAAGCCAATATCAGCAATCTAGACGATATTGGTAAGTTCGTTCCAAACTTAAATATTACTCGCTATGGTGTAGGTAATGCTGCACATGCTTCTGTATTTATCCGTGGTATTGGCCTGCAAGACCATGTGATCACAACAGACCCTGGTGTTGGTGTTTATGTTGATGGTGTATATCTTGGCCGTCAGATGGGTTCTAACCTTTCACTGCCTAATGTTGAGCGCGTAGAAGTACTACGTGGTCCACAAGGCACACTGTACGGCCGCAACACATTAGGCGGTGCGGTAAATGTGATCACTAAACAACCTGGCGCTGAAGAAGTTGCACGCGTTGAAGCTAAAATAGGTTCTCGCGGTCGTTTAGCGACTGATCTTTATACAAGCCAAACGTTAACAGACACACTAAGCTTTTCTGCAAGTGCATCTTATAAAGAGCGCGATGGTGTAGGTAAAGCAATCAACTTAGCAAATCCCGAAAAAGAAATCGGCGAAGAGCAAGAGTTTAGTGGTCGCTTAGCAATTAGATGGCAAGCAACGAATGATTTAGTTGTCACCGCTGCATTTGACGGCGTTGAGAACGAGTCTGGTCAATCACCGTATACTATCGAGTTAACAGATCCACTTGACTCAAATGACCCTTTCAATGGTGACTTCCCATTGCTAGATGAATCTATGCTGCCAAACAATCCTGATGACTTGGCAACAACGGTTGCTGGCATTGAAAGCACCGACTACTCTGGTTGGGGCGGCTCAGTGACTGCTGATTGGCAAGCAAGTGATGTTTACTCGGTTAAATTTATCGCAAGCAAGCGTAGCTCTGAATATACCGGTGGCCTAGATGACGATGCGGTAGCACTTAATCTATCTGAATTCCCAGAAGAGGGCGGTGCAGATCAGTACTCATTTGAGCTACAACTAAACGGTACTTATGACGCTTGGGATTTTGTATCGGGTCTTTATTACTTTAACGAAGACGGTTTTACCAGCTCTGGTCCGTTCGTATTTAGCCCGTGGAACACGCCGAATGGCTTATTAAACGATGGTCAGACTGCTTCTTTTGGTGGCTACGGTTACTTTGACATCAACCAAGAAACTGATGCCTATGCGGCATATATCAATGCAAGCTTTGACGTAACAGAGCTGCTCAGCATTGGTGGTGGTTTACGTTACTCTGAAGATAAAAAAGAGGCAAACGCGCTGTTCCCAAGCTTTGGCACTCGTAAATACGTCAGTGCAGACTTTGACGAAGTGACGTGGGACGTGAATGCGTCATACCAGTTAACTCGTGACATTAATGTTTACGCGCAGGTCCAAAAAGGATACCAAAGTGGCGGCTTCCCACCACGTCCATTTGGTGGCCCAGATCAATTCGCTGCGTTTGATGAAACTAAAGCGATTAACTACGAAATCGGTTTCAAAGGCCAAGTGCATGAAAACGTATCTATGATGGTTGCTGCATTTGTAACGGATTACACTGATCTGGCGTTACCTTTCAACGACCCGACTGCTGGCGGTGGTTTCGTCACTATCGTGGAAAATGCAGGTGAGTCGAAAGCACAAGGTATTGAACTTGAAACGACAATCGCAATTACTGATGATTTCTCAGTACGCAGCTCAATCGGTTACCTAGACTCAGAAATTACCCATGTTGATGAAGGTGTTATTGGTATTGGTAAAGGCGATGCGCCAGCACTCACACCTCGATGGACTGTGATGGTGGCACCATCTTACTTCCATGACTTAGAGCATGGTGCAACGATTGCAGTCAACGCTAGCTACTCTTACCGTTCAGACATGCAAGGTCAGTCTGTAACACGTGCAAGCGAGCATATTGATTCTCGCGAATTGTTAGGTTTTAACATCTCATACACCAACGCTGAAGGTGATATGGAAGTAACGCTATACGGTGAAAACGTGCTAAACGAAGTGTATGATGTAGGTCGTCTACAGCAAAGTGGCTTTGTTGGTGTCATGCGCAGCAATGACCGCAGTGAGTTTGGTATTAAGTTCAAAAAAGAGTTCTGGTTAGATTAATCCAGCCCTTATTTGAAGATAGAAAAAGCCGCTTAGTTTCTAGCTAAGCGGCTTTTTTGTTTTAAGTCTCTCGTCCTAAATTATATTGAAACTCATTCAGCATAACGTAAAGCGATTGATATAACTGCTTGTTTACATTGTGGTTAACCTATGGGAGTCTAGTGATAGACAATATCTCGATTCCAGTTTTGGATCGTATATTTAGATAGAGCTGTTTTTTGCACTTTTAAAAGGTCTTTAGCACATGGAAGAACTTATCCCCATTACCTTGATTACCATACTGCTGTTCATACAAATTAAAATGTATAAGAATTTGTGTAAATACTTGGCAAGATTGTATCCAGAAGAGTGGCATAAACTAACAAAGCACACCCTTGGCACATCGCAATGGTCACTGTTAAATGCTGCCGTGAGTGAATCGCTTAAAACAGGTTTTTTCTCGACGGTATCCGACAATAAAGTTAAGACCTATATCCAATTTAGAAAGTATAACCTAGTAGCAATGTCTGCCGTTTTAAGCTGTAATTTTGTTTTAGTCGTGTTTAACTAATCATATCGTGGTTTTAGTGAATCATGTTCTTTACCTATAAACGTGAAGACCATTCGCGACGTAGAGTCGATTTGAACAAAATATTACTTAGGAGAAGAAGTTGAGCAATACTATGTTGGAAGAAGGAAAGGAGATCCTAGCAGAGCAGTCGTTTAGTTTATTGTTGGGCGCAGAGCTGGAGGTGTTTGAGGTTGGCGTTGCTGAGTTAAGCCTCGCTATTCGAGATGATCTTAAACAAAACTATGGTTTTGCACATGGCGGCGTGGTTAGCTATCTAGCTGATAATTGTATTACTTTTGCTGGTGCGTCGGTGCTTGGTAGCTGTGTTACCTCAGAGTATAAAGTGAATTATGTTAGACCTGCTATTGGCGATAAGCTAATCGCGAAGTCAACTGTTTTGTATTCGGGTAAACGTCAGGCGACATGCGAATGTAAGATATATGCGCAAAGCGGTGATGAAGAAAAGTTGGTGGCGGTTTCTCTTGGCACAATAACTAAAGTTTAGGATAGCAAGGCGACATTCTGAAGTGCATTTGCATACAATAAACGTATTAGGTTTTTTAGCGCTACCAGCCTCAGGCATTTGATATAAGCGGGCAGCGCTATGTTAAACGCTTAGTTACAGCAACTAGAACGTATATGCAACGCTAAACTTCACACTTCTTGGCATGATATAGCGGCCGTTAGGTGAATCTGGGTTACGTGGATCCCCCTCGGTGATCCCTTGTTTATCAGTAAGGTTATCTACCGCCAGTTGTAATTTTACGCCCTCTGTTGGCTCTACGATAAGGCCAATATCAAGCTTTTCATAGCCCTCTAACACGACAGTATTTTCATTATCGCCAAAACGGTCATCTACAGCTGAGAGTGTGCCATACAAGGTGGCGTACATACCTGATATTTCAAAGTCATAGCTCGGTGTAATACGTAGCATCCAGTCAGGTTGGCGCTGTGCTTTATTCCCTTCATTGGTCGGGCTTTCAGTAATTTCAGTGTCTTGCCATGTGGCATTCAAGTTTACCGATAGGCCCGACTCATGGTTGTAACTGTAATCAAGTTCTACACCAGTTGCTTCGTTGGTTAGAATTTCCGCAGGTACACCTGGGCGTCTTACAAACGTGTCGCCTTTTACTTCGTTGGTAAATAAAGTAACAAACAAGTCGCCGGTTTCACCCATATATTTATAGCCAAGCTCTGCTTGTGTGACTTCTTTAATCAGCGACTCGCCCGATTCATAGGTGCTATAATTGTCTCTAAAGTCGTCGAAATAAGGCATTTTGTAGCCCTTGTTCATACGCACAAAAACACCTGAATCTAAGCTCAAACTGTAGTCAGCACCTAAGGTCCATGAGGTTTTACGTTCATCATAGTCAACCGCTTTGGTGATAACCCCATCTAAACCTTCGTCGACCGAATACTCAACCTCGTGTTGCTCGCTACGTAAACCTAAATCTAACTTAAGGGCTTCCGTTGCTTGGTAACTTTGGGTGGTGTAGATGGCCCACGTTGTCGCATCACCAGAACTGTTAATGTCGTAGTTGAAGGCGCAACCTGCAACATCGCTATTACACGCGATACCATTCAATGCTTCGCCACCTTGTTCCAAAACGTGGTAGGCGGTATTACCTAAGCTCCACCAGTCTTTTGCTGAGGTAGTTGCTGTATAAATACCAAAGGCACTTGACCAATCACCAAAAGTTTTACTCAAGGCTAAGTCATTGGTGAAAGCCTCGATATCTTTTAATACAACCCAGCGACCATATTGTTGTACCATGGTATCGCCCGCGTATTCATCGCCCGTGACGCTACCTGTTGCGGTTTCACCATTGTCCGCCACTTCACTTAAACGCATTGCACTGCCAGCAGGTACAAGGCCTAGTGTATTTGCATCGCCTTGCGTTAAGCTAAAGCGGTCATTTAATTGCCAGCCGTTTTTGAATTCTACTTTTAAGCTACCTCCAGAAACATGGCCCTTCCAGCCACGACCGTCACCCATATCTACGCTCATCGGTGCATTTTTATCACCGACATAAATAATCGCTTTGCGATTATTCGTTCCCAGCTGAGTAAAGTCCGCATCCACCCCCTCCACATTAAGTGGGGTTGGTAGGTACCATGCACCAGTGTCATCAGTTTGACGGGTATAAAGGTTAAACTCACCGTCAGCAAACTCTTTGGTTAGGTTTATGGTGAATTGATGACCTTTTTCTGAGGTAAAGCCCGCATCACGGATCCCAGAAGAGCGTTTGATATAACCGCCAACCATGTAGTAAAGGTCATTGGAGATCTCACCACTTAACACGCCGTCAATGCGGTTTAGACCATAGTCTGTGGTGGTATATTTAAACGTCCCTTCGGTGTCGGCTTGGCCGCGTTTAAGTTGAAAGTTAGTTGTTAAGCCCGGTTGACCATTAGACACCACGGGGTTTGGTCCACCACGCAGGCCTTCCATCATACTGATGGTTTCATCGAGTCTGAAAATCGAGGTGTTTTCTAAAAATGAGAGCGTTGGCGCGGGATATATAGGACTACCTTGCAAACTAACCGTTAAGAATGGTGCATCACCACCGCCTGGAAAGCCGCGAACAAAAACGTTGGCACCGGATTCACCTCCTGAACTTTCAACCCAGATCCCAGGCACCGCTTTAAGCAAGTCAGCGGTACTTTTTGGGGCGAGTTTATCAATTTGCACGGCATCGATATTAGTCACAGCAAAGCTTGCATCAATTTTTCTGATCCCAGCGCCACCAGGTGTACCCGACACAATGATGGTTTCTACTTTTTCTTTGTTATTGTTCGGTTGTTGTTCAGCCTGAGCTGATGCGCTTAACGCAAGCGTTATAGCAGCAGCGATCAAGCTTAAGGAGTTAGTTTTTATCACGGCTAAAGCCCTCTTGTTGTTGTCATAGACTGGTATTTAACGACTGTCTATTTTTTAAAATAGATCTTAATGCAAACGTTTGCAATGATGTTGTTTAAAAATTTGTCATAAAATGATGGAAGGCGTTACAAATTTACAGTGATTGCTTACCTTTTCTGCTTGGTTAGGGTAGGAGATTCAATTAGTTATGGTTTAAATATCAAAAAATTGTAAGAATAGCGATGTAATAACGTGTGCTAAGAAGGGGTTTGCGATGGGAACAACACAATTAAAGCTATCGGATCTAGCAAGGCTAGCTGGAGTCTCTACCTCCACAGCTTCCCGTGCACTCAATGATAACCCTTTGATAAAAAAGGAAACTCGAGAGCGCATTCAGGCGCTTGCAAAAGAGCATCACTTTAGCGTTAACGCGGCGGCTAGTCGCTTACGGATGCAAAAAACCAAAGTCATTGCCGTTATTATCAATCTCGAAGCTGAAACCAAACAATCCGTCGACGATCCATTTTTACTTAAAGTAGTGAGCGATATTAATCGTGCAGTGAACCGAAAAGGCTACGAGTTATTGCTCTCCAATTCTTATATGGCAGGGGAAGACTGGCATGGTTATTTTATTTCTGGTCGTCGAGCCGATGGAGTTATTGTCGTCGGCCAAGGCAAGGAGCAAGCACGAATTGAGCGTGCTGCAAGAGCTGGCACGCCGATCGTGGTATGGGGCGACCCTAAAACTTCTGCAAATTATCCTATCGTTGGGAGTGACAATTTTATTGGTGGCCTTAACGCAACGGAGCACTTAATTGCCAGGGGAGCGTCTAAACTTCTATTTTTGGGCGATCCGGGTCATGCCGAACTTGGTGAGCGCTATCGCGGATTTTGCCATGCGGTTGAAAAAGCCAAGGTAGAAGCGCAAATGATTAAAATCGACATTACCTCAGAGGCTGCCTACGCGAGTATAAACGCTTTGTTGCGAGCACAAGGATTAACTTTTGATGGGATCTTTGCATGTAGTGATATGGTCGCGCTTGGAGCACTAAAAGCCCTAAAAGAGCGTTATGTTAGCGTGCCGAATGACGTACGAATAGTCGGCTTTGATGATATTGCCATGGCACAGATCAGCTTCCCTGCGCTATCTACAATTAAACAAGACACCAACGCGGCGGCACAGTTATTGGTGGAAAAGCTGCTCTCTCAGCTAAGTGGTGAGACATGTGCTTCTCAAGAGGTGCCGTCATTATTAGTGATCAGACAATCTAGTTAAAGCAGCACAATATGCGATAACAATCATTAGCTTAAATTGTTTTGATGCGATTTAAAATGCAAACGATTGCAAAAATAAAAAAGTCTGTCTAGACTAAAAAGGAATCACAGTGTTTTAACGAGAATAACAATGAATCGAGCACGTATCATACTTGCCATGGCCGTTAGTTACTTCCTATTTGCTATTTTGCTCAATAGTGTCGGGACGGTCATCTTGCAGTCCATTCATAGCTTTGACATTACAAAAGCGCAGGCCGCCACCTTAGAGGCATTTAAAGATCTTCCCATCGCCATCGTTTCATTTCTGGTTGCGTCGGTTATCCCTAGGGTCGGATTTAAAATCGCTTTGACCGCCGTGCTCGCGGGCGTAGCATTGATTTGCAGTATCACTCCTATGGTCGCTGAGTTTTGGATTCTTAAACTAGTATTTGCCTGCGTGGGTGCGGCATTTGCGGTGGTCAAAGTGTCGGTTTATGCACTGGTTGGCCAAGTCACTGAAGGAAGCAACCAACATTCAAGCCTGCTTAATTTTATTGAAGGCGTGTTTATGTTGGGGGTCCTCGGCGGTTATTGGATTTTTGCGGCGTTTATTGACAGCGGCGATAACTCTCTTGGCTGGTTAAACGTCTATTTCGTGTTAGCTGTGCTGAGTGCTTTCACCGCGTTTATTGTTTGGGTTTCCCCAATTGCAAAGCCTGAGCCAACGCAAGCCACCGAGTCTAGTGTCTCTGCATTTATGGCTATGCTAAAGCTTGTGGCTAAGCCGCTTGTGCTGGTATTTGTGATTTCCGCATTTTTATACGTATTGATAGAGCAGAGTATAGGCACTTGGTTGCCTACTTTTAATAATGAGATCTTGTCATTACCGGTGAATATTAGCGTGCAAATTACCAGTGTTTTTGCTGCCTGTTTAGCACTCGGTCGGCTTGGTGCCGGCGTTGTGCTCACCAAAGTACATTGGTATGTGGTGTTAAATGTTTGCCTTGCCGCTATGGCAGGATTAGTGATTTTAACGTTACCGATGACTGAGGGTATTGAGAAAACGCTTATTTCTTCGTTATTTGATGCACCCCTTGTGGCTTTTCTGATGCCGCTGATCGGTCTTTTTATGGCGCCTATTTATCCGGTCATTAATTCGGTAATGCTAAGTAGTCTACCCACTACACAGCACGCTTCGATGACAGGGCTAATCGTTGTATTTTCAGCGCTAGGTGGTAGCACAGGCTCAATGATCACAGGTTTGGTGTTTCAACATTTTGGTGGTCAACAAGCGTTCTATGGGGCACTTATTCCCATGCTGGTGATCGCTGTGTGTTTATATTTCTTTAAATCAATGAGTGAGTCTAGCCAATTAAATCATGCTCACACGCCAAATCAACAAAAGGTGAGCTGAGGTTTTACATGCAGTACCAATCAAACTTTTATTCCACAGAGATTTTTAAGGCGGTGCAAAGCGCTGGCTTGTTTTCAGACAGTAAAGTTTTTGCAGATGCCATCGCAAAAACTCCGCTGGCAGAGATAGAAAACCAGTATGTGATGCAAAAGCCGACGGGAGAGGCGTTACTTAGATTTGTGCATGCGCATTTTGACTTTGTTGCCAACAAAGAGTTAGATGCCTTACCAGACTTTACTAGTGCGCAGCAGTATATCAGTGCGCTGTGGTCGCGTTTATCTAGAAAGCCGAGTACTGTTGCTAAAGGTTCCTTGCTACCTTTACCCCATCCGTATGTTGTACCGGGTGGACGTTTTAACGAGATTTATTACTGGGATAGCTACTTTACGGCACTCGGGCTTTTGGATGCGAACAGAAGCGATCTCGTTGAGGGGATGCTAGATAACTTTGTGAGTCTTATTGATCGTATTGGACATGTACCTAACGGCAATCGAGATTATTACCAAAGTCGCTCCCAGCCACCTGTAACGGCATTAATGGTTGATTTACTGTGGCAGGAAAAATCTCATGATAAGCAGTGGCTGTCGCGAGTTACTCAAGCATTACTGAAAGAACATCAGTTTTGGCAGACCGGAGAGGGTTTGAGTTGCACGGATAAAAAAGAGCAGTACCGAGTCGTCAACATGCCATGTGGGGGCAAACTGAATCGCTACTGGGATCCGCTTGCAGCACCGCGCCCAGAGTCTTTTATTGAGGATATAGAATTAGCCGCAGCGGTTACGGACAGCGAAACCTTTTATCAGCACATTCGTGCGGCTTGTGAGTCGGGGTGGGACTTTAGTAGCCGCTGGTTAGCAAACGCTGACGATTTAGCGAGCATTCGTACAACAGACATTATCCCAGTGGATTTAAATGCACTGCTGGTATTGCTTGAGTCGCAAATCGCACGTTGTTTTGAGAAATTAAACGAGCTAACGCAAGCTCAGTACTATGCCAATTTAGCGTCAAATCGCAGTGCACTGATACAGAAATATTGTTGGTGTGATGAAAAAGGCTGGTTTTTCGATGTGGATCTTAATGATTATGCGCGTACCACAGTTGAATCTCTAGCGGGCGTTGTGCCTATGTTTGCAGAGCTGGTTACACCCGAGCAGGCAGAGCATATTGGCAAAAAACTCGAGGCAGAGTTTTTGCAGCAAGGTGGGTTGGTTAGTACCTTAGTCACTACTTCACAGCAGTGGGACAGTCCTAATGGCTGGGCACCACTGCAGTGGTTTGCGGTGTCAGGCTTAAGGGCATATGGTCAAAATCAGCTCGCGAAGAAGATTATGCAAGCATGGCTTTATGCTGTTGAAACCGGCTTTGAGCAAACAGGCTGTTTGCTTGAGAAGTACAATATGGTTGAACCGGATAAACAGGCAAGTGGCGGAGAATACGTGGTGCAACAGGGTTTTGGCTGGACTAACGGAGTAACCAGTCGTTTTTATCGGCTTTTAGTGCCTGAAGTTGATAGTCCTTCGGCGTGATATTAAAGGCTTGTTTAAACGCTCGACTAAATTGGCTTGGATGCTTAAAGCCGAGTGCAAAGCTAATTGCGGTGATCTGAATTCCAGCTTTTAGTTTTGCCTTTGCTTCAGTTAGTCTCCGTGCTTGGAGCCACTGCTGTGGCGTCGTCGCAAATGACTTTTTAAATTGATTGAAAAAGCGACTTCTACTCATGCAGCTAAGTTTACAAAGCTTCTCTACATCTAGTGGCTGGTCTAAATTAGTCTCCAAATAATGCATCGCTTGATACAAACCATTTTGATCAGGTGTTTGTTTTACTGCGCCTAACAGCAGATCTCGGCTTTGTTGCTGTAGTAGTCTTGCAATTAGTTCGTCCATTGCCAAATCGATAAAGTACCCCCGCTCAGCCTCATTCTCACTGAACAGATGGAGTAATCGCCCCAAGCAGTGCTGGGTTTGCCAGTTGTGCTCGGTGTGCACCAGCTGCTTTTGATAATTAAAATCACTAGGAAGCGAAAGCGCTAACTTCTCGCTCACGGTATTAATTTTCTCTCGACTGATCTCAATTGCTAAACAGGTGGTGGGAGCGGATAAGCTGGCGTCCGGAAAGTCTATAAATACGGTTTGTTCTGGTGCCAATACGAAGCTTTGATGAGGTAAAAAGGGCTGGTGATAGTCACAACTGTCTACGTGCATCACTTTTTTACCAGTGATCATTGCACAAAACAACACTTCAGTAGAGGCGAGTTTGACTCTATTGGTACTTTCGTAAGTGTCATAGACGCTCAGCTCTACCTGATTGGCGGCAAAACTTATTTTGTTTTCAACTAAGCGTTCGACACGACTGCGATGTTTAGAGATCTGCAAACAATGCACTCCTTCTCGGTTACTTTTGGACTGTGCGTATACATTCCGAGACCCTAAGTTAAGTTTTTAAAGGTGAATTTGGCTAATGTCAAATATTAGTAAAAACAAAACTGGGACGAATGAAGCCCAAATAAATAACACAAGTTGCAGAGGTAAAAATGATATACGCAAATCCAAATACTGAAGGTGCGATCGTCAGCTTTAAGTCGCAATATCAAAACTTTATTGGCGGTGAATGGACGCCACCCGTTGACGGCCAGTACTTCGACAATATTAGTCCTGTTAATGGCGAAGTGTTTTGTCAGATCCCGCGTTCAAATAATGCAGACATTGAACTGGCGCTTGACGCCGCCCATGCTGCAAAGGCGGCGTGGGGTAAAACTTCGGTCACTGAACGAAGCAATATATTACTCAAAATCGCAGACCGAATAGAAGCAAACCTTGAATACCTAGCGGTAGCCGAAACATGGGATAATGGTAAAGCTGTACGTGAAACGCTAGCCGCTGATGTTCCGCTTGCTGCTGATCATTTCCGCTATTTTGCAGGTTGCATTCGTGCTCAAGAAGGAGCCATAGGTGAAATTGACGAGTCAACCGTGGCCTATCATTTTCATGAGCCTCTGGGCGTTGTGGGGCAGATCATCCCATGGAACTTCCCATTACTTATGGCCGCTTGGAAACTGGCACCCGCTCTCGCAGCTGGAAACTGCGTAGTGCTAAAACCTGCGGAGCAAACGCCTGCGTCTATTTTGTTGTTGATGGAATTAATCGCTGATTTATTACCAAATGGTGTGGTTAATGTTGTAAATGGTTTCGGGAAAGAGGCTGGTGAAGCGCTTGCTACGAGTACACGTATCGCAAAAATTGCGTTTACAGGCTCGACTCCTGTGGGTTCTCACATTCTAAAATGTGCTGCTGAAAACATCATTCCCTCAACGGTGGAACTAGGAGGTAAGTCGCCCAACATCTACTTTAGTGATGTGATGCAAGCTGACGATGATTACCTAAGTAAGTGTATTGAAGGCGCGGTGCTGGCCTACTTTAACCAAGGCGAAGTATGTACTTGTCCATCGCGATTGCTCGTGCAAGAAGATATATACGATGACTTTATAGCCAAAGTCATCGAACGCACCAAGGCGATAAAGCGCGGCAATCCGCTTGATACAGAAACCATGGTTGGTGCACAAGCCTCACAAGCTCAATTTGATAAAATTCTTAGCTATATTGATATTGGCAAGAAGGAAGGGGCTGAAGTGTTAATCGGTGGCGAAGTCGCAGAGCCTGGCGAGGGTTATCATAAAGGCTTTTATATTCAGCCGACGCTGTTAAAAGGGCATAACCAAATGCGGGTATTCCAAGAGGAAATATTTGGTCCGGTGATCTCTTTATGTACTTTTAAAGATGAAGCGGAGGCGTTGGAATTGGCGAATAGCTCTGAGTTTGGTTTAGGTGCTGGGGTGTGGACTAGAGATATGAATCGCGCATATCAATTTGGTCGCCAAATCGAAGCGGGTCGCGTGTGGACTAACTGTTATCATATGTATCCTGCACACGCGGCATTTGGTGGTTATAAAAAATCAGGTATTGGCAGAGAAACTCACAAAAAAGCGCTGGATCATTACCAACAAACCAAGAACCTCTTAGTGAGCTATAGCACCAGTCCTCTAGGATTTTTCTAATTTAATTATTATAGAAGTATTGAGTACTGACCATTGTGGCAGTACTCAATCAGTCATCCGGTTAAGAAACAACTTTTAATGGCGTCGCTTGTTTATTAGCAAATGCTATCCTATATTCGAGTCCTTTGCCGGGCTCGCTGACGGTGTGTACATCTCCATCTAGCCCTTGAGTCACCAAGTTATAGATAATATAAGCGCCAAGTCCCATACCGCCACTTCCTCTTTTGGTGGTGTAAAATGGCTCGAATAACTTACTTAATTCAAGCTCCGACATGCCTTTACCATTGTCTTTATAAATAAGCTCAATGTGTTCATCATGTTTAAAGAATTCAATGGTGATCTCACCTTGTTCCGACTCTTTAAAGCCATGTGCAATGGAATTTGCGACTAAATTCGAAATGATCTGAAAAATAACACCGGGATAGGTCGTGGCGATAAGGCCGGGATCGCAATGAAACTTGATTTTATGGTCATGCTTTTTAATCTCTGGATTGAGCGCCGCGATGATCTCTTGAACATAATCATGGACATTAAAGGCCCTCACTTGCTCGCAAGATTGATCGACAGCAACTTGCTTAAAGCTATTAATTAAATTAGCGGTGCGTTGGAGGTTTTTTAATAGCAATTTGCAAGCACCGGTTGAATCTGAAATAAAGTCCTCCAATACCCCAGTAGAGAGCACTTTGGTTTGGTACTTCATGGTGAGGTCGTCTAAGTGCTGCTGTAGATAAGTGGTGGAGGTAATGCCAATCCCGATGGGGGTATTGATTTCGTGTGCAACACCTGCAACCAAATCGCCAAGCGATGCCATTTTCTCTCGTTCAAGTAATTGCGTATGAGTACGGTTGAGATAGGCAACGGTTTCTTCTAGCTTTTGATTGGTCTCGACTAGTGAGCGAGTGCGCTCACTCACTAACTCTTCTAACTGCTCTTTATGTTGTTTTAACTCTTGTAAGATTTGCATTCCTTCAACTAGTAAAAACCCTAAAGCGACGATATAGGCCATTAACCTTAAAATATGCCAGCCCCACCAAGCGGTATCCCACAACTTGGATTGCTCGAACATAATAGCGGCTGCGCCAAATAGGAAACAATGTAAGCAAAAGAGCAAATCGCTCACATTATGAGAGTCGCGATATACAAGGAGAATTTTAACTGCGGCGACAAAAAACATAGTACCGCCAATGACGTTGAGCGCCATCGCCGTACCAGTAAAGTGACCTTGCTCAACCATGTGTGGTAAATCCGTAGGGTAAGCTAGGCTCATGGTGCCGATGATGATAGCGGCTGTGCATGCGCTGATCAGCCAATAGCGGTTTTTAAACCAAGTAAATCGGCTGTGAGCAAGCAGGGTGATAAAAGTGAGGCCACCAAAGAAAGTCGCGATACTGTGAAGCCAAACGAAGGTTTGGCCAACATTTACGGCGGCATGGAATCCATCTAAGATCCCCATTACCAGCAGCGCCGTGGCGATTTCGATATTAAAACTTGTACCGGTGTTGTACTTTTCAAAAAATAACAACGCCAATGCAATGAAAAGGGCGACAGCGGAGCCGAAGGTTTCAACCACTGCATGCGCTTCTATCAGCGGCCAAGTTATATTATTAAGAAGCGTACTGCTCAGTAAAAGGGATGCGCCGTGGATAGTTAAGCTAACACCTATGATTATCCAGATCACAATGTGGGTGTTTTTATTTATATTCATGGAGGCTATTCCTTCGATTCACCTCCTTAAATCTAGTACATTTATTATGTAGATAAAGCATGCTGAGCATTTTTATCAGCTGGTATCAAGGTGCCAGCTGATACTTTCCAATGTTACTCGTTTCCAGAAGTGATGAGCTCGTCAGCCAAACTTGTTAAGTCAGGTAGCACGTAATCTGGTGTCTTTGCCAGTGGGTAGAGCTGCTTTTGTGGTCTTGCAATAAATGCTGTGTGCATGCCCGCGGCTTTAGCGCCGGCAACATCCCAGCCGTGAGCCGCCACCATTAGCGCTTGGTCTGGACGAATATTTAATTGCTGTAACGCCCACTCGTAGGCTCTAAGGTCGGGCTTATACACTTTGATGTCTTCAATACTCAAGCGTTGGTCAAAATAGGTAATTAGACCGGCATTTTCAAACTGCGCTTTAACCCCCGCATTCGATGAATTGGTTAAACTCACGAGTTTAAACCCAGCTTGCTTGAGCCGTTTTAGCGCGGGAATGACGTCTTTATGCGGGGGCAAAGAGAGCAGGGCGGGCACGATTGCTTGTTTAGCTTGTGAGTCAGTTATCGTTAGGCCTTTGTTCTTTGCAACCATTTGTAGCGCGGCAACGCCTATCTTGCCAAAATCTTGATAATCACCACTTACTGTAGTCACTAACGAGTGATGTAGCATAGTGGAAAACCAAAGGGGTAATAGGGACTCATCGCCACCTAAAACTTGGCTAACCGGCTTATTCATTGACTCTAAATCAAGTAAGGTTTCATTGACATCGAAGAAAATAACTTCCGGGCGTTCAACCTTTGAGTTGGCTTGGCTAATATTCGGCATTAGGCCTCCTAACATAACGAATAGACTAATTAAGGTGCGTTTCATTGATAATTCCAATTTAGTTGCGATGAGAAGCAGTATATTTATTTGATAAATTTAAACAAAGCGCGCATATTAGAAAGCAAGATTCGAAAAAACTAAATCGACATGTATTCAATCGCTGAACTCGAAACATTCTTAGCTATTATTAAACATCAAGGAGTGGTTAATGCTGCGAAGCAATTGAGACTCTCGCCTGCGACAGTTAGTCATCGTCTTAACAAGTTAGAGCAACATTTAGGCATGACTTTGCTGTTTAGAGATAGTCGTACGCTAACATTGTCCCCAGCCGGAAGTACATTTAGAGAGCGGGTGGAGCATATATTAGAGGCGCTTTATGATGCTGAGCACGAAATAGGTGCAAGGGGCTCAGCGGTGAGCGGGTTACTTCGTGTCACTATGCCGCCTTGGGTGTTTTCACAATTTGTGATGCCAAATCTAAGTCAATTTGAGCAAGCGCATCCGCAATTAGCACTCGATTTCCTGATCAACGATCAGTTTGTAAACATAGTTGAAGGTGCTCAAGATGTAGCGATACGCGTTGGACAATTGGCTGATTCTGGGTTGTTGGCGAGAAAACTATGCGATAACCATCGGATATTATGTGCAGCGCCGAGCTATATTGACCGCTATGGCATGCCTGATAATATCAGCGAATTACAAAACCACTTTTTTGTATGCTTACCTTGGCAACGAGAATTTAAGTTAAAAGAACCAAACGGTAGAATTGTACACTTTAACGCAAAAACTCGTTTTACGATTTCAAACTCAGACAATATGACTTCTGCTGCCCTAGCTGGGCATGGTATTGCAGTTAAATCTCACATTGCCATCAGAGATAACCTAAAAAGAGGTGAGTTAGTGCCTATAATTCCAGGTTGTCTCGAAAGTGACGACGCACCTATTTGGTTTGTCAGGCCTCAGCACTCGCTGAAGACACGCAAGGCAGAGGCATTCTATGAATTTATGAAGGCATTGTTCGAAAATAAGGGCTAATACTTTAGTCTGCTTGTGTTTTTAAACTAATAACTCTAAACTCCGTATTAAAATTAGAAACTAGCCAGCGAGATGATTGTAAAATCAAACTGGTAACACTGATAGCAAACGGAGCTGCTATGTTCAAATTCATTTCTTGGATTTTTTCTGTCACCGCATTTTCACTTACTCTATTCTTTATCGTGCAAGGTAGTTATATGCTTTGTTTAGTCATGCTACTTGCTGGATTGATAGCATTGCCAAAACATGAAAAAGAATTGCAACCACTCGGTATGAGATTACATGCTAAGCATTTTTCTCGGGAGTCTCGTTCACTTAGCTCAAAAGAGGTAATGAACTTTTTATTAGCATGCTCATTGGCTGGCGCTAGCCTTGCGTATCAATGGCATGTGGTAACAATATAGACTTTACTTAATATCTTGAGTGTTTATATACAGCTATAATCCGAGTTCCTATTAATGGGATACTCGGATATTTTTCAATGCTACCCCGAGATAGGGTTAACCTCATATCACAAATAGTATAAAACATACTGGATGTTTAAAATCAGCTCACTAGCTGTTAGATTGGTTTTAACTACCACAGCATGGAAGAGCAATTGAATGTCACAGTCGTTAAAACCCTCATCAATACGTGTTCAAGAGTTCCTAGCCAGTCATGGGCATCACTTCACAGTTACAGAGCTTGCAGACTCTACTCGTACCGCGAAAGATGCTGCAAATGCGATTGGTTGCACTGAGTCTCAAATCGCCAAGTCTCTGATATTTAATGATAGCAATACAGAAAAGGCGGTCTTGATAATTGCTTCTGGTAGCAACCAAGTGTCCGTGGAAAAAGTAGAAGCTGCAATTAGGGCCTGTTGATCTTTCAAGTTTGTTTTTGCAACAGTTTGATTGGTATTTATACAAGGCAGAGCCTGCGTAGCATAGTCATTCTATGTAAGTCTGGCGATAAAGACTTTGTGCTCCTGCAAAGTCACCTTACCCCACATCCTTATGGGGCAACACTGAAGAAATGCCAATCAAGCGCTGCCTTTTGGGTTCGCCTGAGTGCGCTTTGTTCATTGTTGCTCAACTTTTGCCTAGATTACTAGGCGGCA